>CAJTNN010000005.1:2004-129354 GCA_910577585.1 uncultured Muribaculaceae bacterium
GCATCGGTTCTGAAAGAGAGTCGTGCGTCAATCGGGAATTTCTCCCCGCCGAAATTGGGCGTGACGGTCACGATTTGCGACTTGCGGTTGTAGAGCATCTCGCGGAGGTCGCCCGACTTTTCAAGCTGGTCGCGGTCTATGCCCCATTTCTCCTTGAGCATTGTCCAGTCGATTTTGCTTTCGTCGATGGCGTGATACTTTGGCTGTTCAGTTTGTGCTGCCTGTTCCTCCGTCGGCTTCTGCGCCTGAGTTTCGGTTGTCTTATTCTCCTGAGCCTGTTCCTTGACGTTCGTCTGCGTCTGCTGAGGGACATCGACCTTGAAGTCTTTGAGAATTTCAGCGTTTGTTTCGGGATCCTTGATAAAGTCACACATAGCCATGCCAACACTATCGTAACGGTCAGCAGGAACTTTGAAGAAACCAAACATAGTAGGGTTCTTGCATTGTCTGACAAAATTTGACAAGAACGCTTCGAGCGGATTTTGTCCTTTCTTAAATTTTACGAGATCCTCCAGTGTGACGAACATCGGATTGGAGATTTTGGGTGTGCCGTCCTCGTTGAGTCCGGTCACTGCGCCTACCTGCCCGGTTTCGTTGTTTCGGGCAATCAGCACTTCTTCATTCTGGTCTTTTGCCATAATTAAAAGAATTTTGGGTTAGAAACTTGCGCCGTTTCCGACGCGATAATTATTATTGTGTGTATGGATTGTCTATGCGTTGCGCAATGCGAAAAACTCAATCACATCTATGATGCGGTACTTGATTTTGGAATTTTTGGCGTTGCCGGTCTTGATAAACGGTAATTCTCCGCTGGCCCGATACTCATATAGTTGCCTTTCGGAAATGCCATAATGTCTGCAAACCTCGGCGGTTGACATGGTATCTTTGTCCGGGTCTATGATGCCGAGCCCTTTGAGAGCGTCAAACATATTTTTCGCAAAGCGGTCAATCTTTCCCGACAATGAAGTTTCCATCGACTTTATCAGCTGGCATAGCTGGCGGTATTCTACGGAGTTCATCGTACTGTCGGGATTTTACGGTTGGACTTCTTGATTTCTTCCAGCACCGCCTCGCTCCACTTTAATTGAAGACGGGCTATTGCTTTGAGAATCGGCGCAAGATGATAGTAAACCTCGCGTCCGCGTTCCTCCCATGTGAGCCGGTATTTGCGGCGGACACGTTGCAGTTGTCTGGTTGACATCTTCAATAGTCTTGCGGCGATAGAGTTTGGGATAGGCGGAATGGATGATATTTCATCACACTCGTTCTTCAACTCTTTTTTCTTTCGTTCCTCTTTTGTGAGAAGCTCCAGAATCAGGGTCAGCGTTTCTTCAAGCGTGACCGTTCTTTGGTAGAGGGTTTCCAGTGTAATTGTTTCCATAAATTGTTTCTTGGATTTAGTGTTACGCTGGCAAAGTTCGGAAATCAGCAAAAGGTGCATAAGGTAGTTCCCGAGGTACTACCCTGATATTTTAACTTTCGTTAAGCATTTCAATAAAAGACAAAGTGCCGGCCATTGATATATAGCCGACACTTTATCAGTGAATTAGCGGTATATCAACTAAAAATTGAGAGAACCGAGATTTTGTGCGAGGTTTTCCATGTCCTTGCTGATTTTGTCGTTTGTGATTCTGGCGTAGATTTGGGTCGTCTGGATATTGGTATGGCCCAACATCTTGCTGACCGACTCGATAGGCACACCCTTACCGAGTGTCATCGTCGTTGCGAAAGTGTGCCGCGCCAGATGAAATGTGAGGTTCTTATTTATCTCACATATTTCCGCAATCTCTTTGAGATAGCAGTTGAGTTTCTGGTTGGTTATGATGGGCAATAACTGCCCATCAAGGAACTGGCCTTCATACTTGTTGAGGATTTTGAGTGCCGGTGGAAGCAAGGGCACTGTGACCTTTGTGTTTGTTTTCTGCCGATGTGTGACTATCCATAGACGACCATCAAACATCTTTTGGATGTTGTCAACACGAAGATTGGCAAGATCAATGTATGCCAATCCCGTGAAGCAAGCAAATATGAAGATGTCGCGTACTTGTTCAAGTCTTTTAGACCCGAATGTCTTTGCCATCATCTTGGCAAGTTCATCTTCAGACAGAAAACCTCGGTCAACTCTCTCACAGCTTATCTTGTATCCGTTGAAGGGGTCAACGAATATCAGCCCGGCACGAATACCTTTATTGATTACCTGCTTGAAGAATTTCATACACTTGTAGGTAGTGTTTTGAGAGTATTTGTACTCTGTGCGGAGGAAGAATTCAAGGTCAGTAATGAAACTGAGCTTGATCTCACGGAGAGGAATGTCAGTGATGTTGTATTTCTTCTTCATGAAGTCCACCACACGGCGATACATTCGCTCGTATTTTTTATAGGTGGGATCTGCTTTGCTCAACCCGATGAGTTTCTTGGTATCTTCCAGATGCTGGAGATACAACGGTACGAGCGACTCTTCTTTGGCTGTGACACCTGTAAAGGCGTTCTTAACCATCTCGGCTGTCACATAACCGTGACGATTGAGAATGTCATAGTAGTGTTCTTTGATGACATGCCTAATGTCTTCAATCCGCTTGTTAAATTCAGCTATTTTGGACGATCTGCCGATTGCCTTTGATGCAGCTGAATCCCATAACTCCGGCTCTATTGTAAGAGTGGAGTTGATACGTTCATATTCGCCGTCCACAGTTATGCGAATCATTATGGCACACTTGCCTTCTTTGTTCACCTGATTTCGACGAATTAAGAACAATACCTTAAATGTGTTCTTTTTCATCTTTACGTTGGATTTAGTGTTACCATCGAGCCGCTTTGCTCGTGGCTGCAATGATAACGAGTTTAGCTTAAAGATGGATTGGACGAAATGAAGTCAAACTATAGACAAATCAACGACTTAGCGGATTTTTAACATGGCGGACGTAAACCGGACAACCTTTATCAAACCATTATTTCGGCTGTTTAGGTCATAAATTCGGGAACAGTGTCGGACATCTACTTTAACACACTATTTACGGAGTCTTAAAATGTCGCTTATTTTCCGAGTTGCGTCCGAGTTGCGTCGCAGTAACTTTTTGGGTAATAGAATATTGGAAGCAATTTAGGCACTATTTAGGCACTAAAACGATACTCTGAATTCTTAGTGCCTGTTTAGTGCCTGAACTATGTCTGGAGAGGTCTGATTTCGGTCTTATTTCCGTCCTGAACCGGAAAGGATTAGACATTAAAAAACCTCAGAACTGCTTGACAGTCTGAGGTTTGTCTGATACTTTCCGATTTTGGTCGGGTATCGCAAGTGGAGATGGAGGGGGTCGAACCCTCGTCCAAACATGGAGTCAATAAGCTTTCTACATGCTTAGTCATTGACTTGGTTTTCGAGATATGACAGGCTCACGACTACCAATCATATCCTTATCCTCTGAATTTCGGAGAAGCCTCGAGGCTCGACGTCTCCTATTTCCGAATTTCTTAGCACCAGCTGATCCAAACGTCTCGGAACGGGGCAATGGGCTGATGTCTCGTTTGCCTCATCCTTTGGAGGCAAATTAAGGAAGCTTACTATACTTCGGCTTACGCAGCGAGAGCGTAGTTGTTATTTTCGCCAATTATAGGTCGATGCTGTTGCGATTATAGAGTTTCAACACCAAAACTCTGCATGCTTACCTACCGCCTCTACATGCTGTCAAAGCCAGTCATCCCCATGTAGAAGTGAGCACTCTCTTGTGCTTGATTTGCAAATTTAGTCAATTCTTGACCATTATGCAAATTTTTAAGAAGTTATCATGAGTGATCATGTGTATAAATTAAAATAGCTTAAGGATTACATTAATAATCCTTAAGCTACGCTTGGTTTTTAAATGTGAAGATATGGAAGTCAGCTTGAACTTTTTTTGCAAAAAGTTTAAGCTAACCTGTCTTATTTCTTCTGAATCTTTGCCCAGGTGTCTTTCAGGCCGATTGTCTGATTGAAGACGATGTGGTCCGGGGTAGTGTCTGGGTCAACGGTGTAGTATCCGAGTCGCTGGAACTGATAGTGGTCGCCGGCTTTGGCACGTTCTGCGAGCCAGGGTTCCATCATGACATTGTCGAGCACCTTGAGCGAGTCGGGATTCAGGAGTTCGCGGAAGTCACCCTCTTCGGCCGAAGGATTCTCTACGGCAAAGAGTCGGTCGTAGTCGCGCACCTCGGCGCGCACTGCGTTAGGCACAGACACCCAATGCAGCGTACCCTTCACCTTTCGGTCGGCTCCGGGGCGTCCGCTGAGCGTGTCGGGGTCATACTCGGCGTAGATTTCCTCAATTTCGCCATTGTCGTTCTTTTTGAGACCTGTGCATTTGATGATGTAGGCGCCTTTAAGACGCACCTCTTTATCGGGCGAGAGGCGGAAGAACTTCTTGGGGGGATTCTCCATGAAGTCATCACGTTCGATCCAGAGTTCGCGAGTGAAGGGCATAGCGTGCTGTCCCTCGGCGGGATTCTCGGGATTGTTATCCATATACATCTCTTCGGTGAGATCGGCTGGATAATTGGTAATGACGAGTTTGACGGGGTTCTTGACCACACTTACACGCGTAGCCGTCTGATTGAGGTCTTCGCGGATAGAGTGCTCGAGGAGTTCGATATGATTGAGAGCCTCATAGCGGGTGTAGCCGATACGGCTGACGAAGTTCTTGATAGATGATGGTGTATAGCCGCGTCGGCGCAGGCCACAGATTGTGGGCATTCGCGGATCATCCCAGCCATTGACCAGTCCCTCCTTTACAAGCTGCAGCAGCTTGCGCTTGCTCATCACGGTGTAAGTGAGATTGAGGCGGTTGAATTCAATCTGACGCGGACAATATGACTCATCGGCCAGTTCTTTTACGAACCATTCGTAGAGCGGGCGGTGAGGCACAAATTCGAGTGTGCAGATAGAGTGGGTGACACCCTCGAAGTAGTCGCTTTGGCCATGTGCGAAGTCATACATGGGATAGACCTTCCAGGTGTCGCCGGTGCGCCAGTGGGGTGTATGGATGATGCGATACATGATGGGGTCGCGGAAGTGCATGTTGTCGCTTGCCATGTCGATTTTAGCACGGAGCACCATAGCGCCATCGGGGAATTCACCGCGGTTCATGCGCTCGAAGAGGTCGAGATTTTCCTCAATCGGGCGGTCACGGAATGGTGAGTTCTGGCCCGGCTGAGTGGGGGTGCCCTTCTGGGCTGCGATCTGCTCAGAGGTCTGCTCATCTACATAAGCCTTACCCTCGCGGATCATGCGGATGGCAAGATCATAGAGTTTCGGAAAATAGTCGCTTGCATAATAGAGACGGTCTTCCCAGTCATAGCCGAGCCAATGGATGTCGCGCTTGATTGCCTCTACATATTCGTTGTCCTCCTTCTGAGGATTAGTGTCGTCGAAGCGCAGATTGCATGTGCCACCGAATTTCTCGGCAGCTCCGAAATCCATGATAAAGGCCTTGGCATGACCTATGTGGAGGTATCCGTTGGGTTCAGGCGGGAAGCGGGTATTAAGACGGCCGCCGTTTTTGCCATCAGCAAGGTCCTGCTGAATCTCCTGTTCAATAAAGTTAAGACCGCTTTCATTCACTACGGCCTCATCCAATATCTCGCTCATAAGTAGATCTTAAAAATTTTGAGTGGCTGTCTGAATCAAACCGCCACTGTATTTAAATATTTTATGTAGTATATTGAATACTAACTACTTGCCATTGTAAGCATTTCCGTTCCTTCATCAGTGGCCATGCCAGCGACGCACCCTCGTGAAGAGCCGGTAATACAGGCAGGCCACGCATGTGCCAAAACTTAGAGTGGGGTAGAATACAACCGCACTCTTAGAGCATCCGGCAATGTCAGCCGATTTCACCTGCCATGGGCGCCATCAGCCCTTTGCCTACCTGATTGCAAAGATAGCTAAAAAACATCAGTTTACGGTAGAGATGGGTCAAAAACTTCGATAGTTTTGAAAATATAATAAGCGGATGAGGATTTTTAATAAAATTTCACTATCTTTGCAAATCGAGTACACTTGAAAATCATGTTATGAAGCGAACCATCCTGACCGCAGGCGCACTGACGCTATGGCTAAGCAGCCAGGCCATAATCTTCAGCGTAGGCGGCATTTCATATGATACACTTGACACCGGCATGGTGGAAGTCGTGGCGCCTGAAAGCAGCGCTGCCGCATATTCGGGCAATGTGGTGATTCCCTCATTGGTAGATTATGCCGGACGCCAGTTCAAGGTCATATCAGTCGGCTCTCATGCCTTTGCGAATTGCAGCGATGTCGAGAGCATAGAGTTTCCTTCGGGGTTGCAGAGCATAGCCGACTATGCCTGTTATGGTTGCGATGGCTTGCGCCAAATCACACTACCGGTCTCACTTGAGAGCATTGGCGACCGCGCATTCGCGCATTGCAGAGCGCTTGAGAGTGTAGATTTTCCGGCCAGCCTGACATCAATCGGCGAAAGCGCCTTTGCTTACTGCTCAAGCCTGACCGAACTGGCATCAATGCCACTTGGGGGGATGCTTGGCGATGGAGCGTTTGCATATTGCACCTCAATTGCCGAACTGGATCTTTCGGCCTACACCGGGCTGCTTGGTGAGCGTGTCTTCAGCAATTGCTCAGGTCTCTCGACTCTCAAACTTAATGACGACATGACGGAGATTCCGGCATACACATTTTCTGATTGTCAGAGCTTGAGTACGCTTACACTTCCAGCTTTGCTCAACAGCATAGGGCATCATGCCTTTTCGGGATGCATCGGATTGGAAGAGATTCAGATTCCGGCCAGCGTAAAGCTTATTGAAGAGCGCGGCTTTTCAGGGTGCAACAGTGTGAAGCGACTTGAGTTCAATACGTCAGCTTTAAGCATTGGCGACGGTGCATTCGAGAATCTGAGCTCGCTGCCATATGCGTTTATCATGGGCATCTCAGAGATTGGCGACAGCAGCTTTGCCAATTGCACATCGCTTGAATGGATTGAGATAGAGGATGGTGTGGAAGAGATTGGCAGCCGCGCGTTCAGCAATTGCCCGAAACTTTCAAAGGTTTACGCACATGCAGATTGGCCGGCCAAGATTACAGTCAATACGTTTGACAGCACTACTGAACTTGAAGCGGAATTGTTTGTGAAAGAGGATGCAGTGGAGCGCTACAGCATGGCTGCCTATTGGAACCGATTTGCGAATATAGCCGCCACCGACAAGTTCCCGCTGAGTGTGGACAATGTGGCCGACTCCGGGATAGCCATCAGATTAATCGAGGGTGGCATCAGCATCGCGGCAGCGGGCGAGAGGGTAGTGGTATCAACACTTGATGGCCGATGCAGCGACTGCGGCATAGTCTACGGCGATAAAGATGTGATGCTTGCCGGCGGACTCTATATTGTAAAGATTGGGAATCAAGCCAGGAAAATCATGATACCTTAAGCTACTCAGTCTGCTACAGAAGAGAAACACCCTCTTCACTATACCTCAGCTAAACAGTGTAAGCGCCACACGCTTCATATATAATCAAGGCTCCGTCAAATCTCAGAATGATAAGAGATGAGACGGAGCCTTGATTATTGAAAGGAGTCAGATAACGTGACCCCATAGCCGAGCGAAAGAGAGCTACGCATGGAGAGCCATGGAAGGAGAGGAGGAAGGAAGAGGGAAGACGCCGCTTCAAGGCATCAGTTGAAATCAATCAATTGCAAATCATGCCATTGAGCGCTACGCCAGCCACAGCTACATAGGCTCTTGAGAATTGGCGGATGAAATTGATTGAAGAAATTCTTGGACTTTTCATTGATGGATGAATTTCTTGGATTGAATAGTTTGCAGTAGAATCTTCAGTCATAGGCAATCGGTGATGATAGTGAGAGGATAGGAAGAGTCTGACAAGTAAGATGCAGCACATCAACCAGGATATTGTCAAACCCACTCATAGACTCAGCGAGGTTAAAGGATTAATTAAAAATTACTTTTGAAGAACCACGACCTTGGCAGGAGAGAGCTGGGAGGGGGAGGGGTGGAGATAACTCATCGACCACCTATGATTGCAGTCGCCCCTTTACGTGGGCCTTCATCAATAATAACGCCCTCCGGGAACGTATATTTTATGAAGTCGTTTAAACTTTTTACGAAAAAGTTTAAAATGACGCTTTTTATGTCTTTAGCCACGATTCGCCTGTCGTTATAAATAAAATAGAGGTGACTTCACTAAAAAAATCATTCCCACCATCTTGTCAGAGGGTGAGAATGATATCCTTTTCGGCGGCTATGCGTCGCAGGTTGATGATTGCGTATCGCATTCTGCCAAGGGCCGTATTGATGCTGACTCCGGTTTTCTCCGCGATCTCCTTGAACGATAGATTCTGATAATATCTCATATTGAGCACCTCCTTCTGCAATTCCGGAAGTTCCTGAATGAGATATTTGACATCGTCGAGAATCTGCGTGGCAATAATATTGTCTTCTACCGTAGCCTCACACAAGTCCTTACGATTGAGGATATCGACATCCTCAATGTCGGCCGACTGGAGATTTTCAGATTTCTCCTGGCGATAGTAGTCGATGATAAGATTATGCGCGATTCTGGATATCCATGCCGGGAACTTACCATTTTCGGTGTATCGTCCCTGCTTGATGGTCAGGATTGCTTTCACGAAGGTCTCCTGAAAGATATCATTGGCAATATCCTCATTTTTGATTATTCTAAGGATATAGTTGAAGACGCGGTCCTGATGACGCTTAAGCAGCGCATCGAAAGCATCGTTATTGCCACTCGCATAAGCTTTGACTAATTGCTCATCGGCCATGCTAAGATAATTTGCCATCTATTCTGTGGTGTTAAAGTTAGAGTAGAAGAGTATCTATAGGCAACTGGGTTTTATACGTATCTCTCAAAAATAATGCATAGCTAATTTATGAGAGATGCTTAGGGTTAATAAAAATATTCCAATGGGAGGGTATAGACCCCCTCATTGGAATGCAAAGATATAAAAAATATCAGGCTTTTCCAAATTTATTGTGTTTGGAAGCACATAAAATTTGTTAAAAACACATCCTGTGAAGAGTATTTCGGGGAAATTAGGATTCTCGGGCTTTGCGCAATCTCACCGAGGCCCAAGGACCATGACTCAGGGCAGGATCATCAGACGTAAGATTCGGATCCTGCATGGTCATAGTGGCTTCGCGCTGCAATCCGTAGAGCGCGGCTGCCCGCTCTATAAGAGGGATATCCTCTTCGTAAAAGCCACTGAGTATCATCACTCCATCAGGCTGCAATGCTTCGGCATACAGTCGCAGGTCGGCAAGAATGACGTTGCGGTTGATGTTGGCGATGAATATCTGCGCTTTACCCGCGTCAGAGAGTCGCGCTGAGTCACCCAGCAACATCGTCACATCCACATTATTCAAGCCTACATTTTCAAGGGCATTCTCATGCGCACCGGGATCTATCTCGATGCCGGTGACCCTATGAGCTCCGCGCTTCGATGCAAGAATGGCAAGAATACCGGTACCTGTGCCCATATCGATGACATCCCTGCCCTGGAGGTCCATGCTGAGCAGATGTCGCAGCATCATGGAGGTTGTGGCATGATGTCCGGTGCCGAAGGCCATCTTAGGGTCAATCACTATCTCATAGCGGGCAGCCGGAAAATCGTGGTGGAATGTACTGTGCACCACACACTGGTCATCGATCACTATGGGCTGAAAATAATTTTTCTCCCACTCTTCATTCCAGTCCTTACCCTCGACCACCTCATGACTTGCTTTCAAACACGCCTCAAAAGGGAAGTCGGCAATCATAGCCTCGATTTCGGGCTGTGAGAAGTCTTCGGCCTTTATATATGCCGTCAGTCCGGTGTGGTCAGATACAAAAGATTCATAACCCATGTCGGCCAGGAAGGCGGCGAGCAAGTCGCAGGCATCTTCCGAACATGGATCGACATCGATACGAAGTGAGATGTAATCGTTCATTTCAATTGGTTAGAGACGAAGTCGTTTATAGAAGTTCATTATTCGAGAGATGAGCCTGCACTTAGAAGTTGTTTAAACAACTTCATAGAGGCGGGCTCATCAGCTTATTTATGCTTCTTAAAGATTTTGGCAACCTTTCTGACATTCGAGAATATCGAGAATCCGATTACGGCATAATCCAGGTAGTTCATGCCACCAGCGATTTTGCTCAATATTCCTGAAGCACGGGCGAAAGACTTGCTGCCGCCTCCAGAGGGTTTATAATTTTTGCTGAAGGGAGATGAATTCTTGAGCTTGATGACTCCATAAGCCATTTTTTCGCGGCAGAACTCCTTCTGCAGGCTCACCAAAGCACGCTGATAGCGGATTTCACGAATTGTCATCCCTTTGCCACGTGCTTTCTTTTCGGGTTGGTTCTGAGCCACCTGCTGGATATTTTCATTTGACTCGGGTGATATGGTAGAGGTAGACATAGGCTCAATCATTTTCGTTTGACTTAATATCAAGAATCAGTTTGCTCAGCAGTCTTGCAATAGGATTCTCAAGCAGCGGACGCCGCAGCAACAGAATCAGCAAAATAAGCAGAATAAGTATGCCGCTGACCGAAAGACAAGCCAGCGCCGGCGCCATGAATGTCTTGAAGAGATCTACGAGCGAGAATGACAACAGGATAAGTATCACCATTCCCAGCAGCATACACACCGCACCGATTATGAGCGTCGAGAGTAGGACCGTCAGTTTCTCGGTGGCTGTGAGTTTGGCATATTCAATCTGAAGCCTGATCCACTGCCGCCCATTTTCGTAGAGGCCTTTTATTTGATCGGGTATTGTTTCTTTCATAAGCTTGGCAGATAATACGGAAGGAGGGCACGGGGTGCGTTAATGTGTCACATTAGCGTTATCCATGCCCTCCTGAAAATATTTTATTCAAGGAGATTTAAGCCTCGGCGCCTGTGAGTTCGGCTACGAGAGCATCCACCTCATCGTCGCTGATCTTGATGCCCTTCTTGCGAAGAATCTTCACGATGCGGCTGCGCAGCTCCTCACCCTTTTCGGGAGCGAAGAGAAGAGCGCCTGCAGCGCCTACGATAGCACCTCCGAGGAATGCTGAAAGCAATGTGAGTGATTTCATATATTTTATTGATTTTTCGATGTTAATAATTTAGCCGCACCGGAAGGGGATTGAATCCCGTAGTTCGGCAGGATTACATAACCGGGCATATTATCATGACAACCGCCGCCATTAGGCCGCAATCAGATAAGGCCGGCGTTCACGAGACGAATCAGATATGCTGCTCAATCTGGTCCTCAATCTCATCCACGAGTTCCTCCATCTGGCTTTTTTTCAGACAGATTCCCTTGTCTTTGAGAATCTTGGCGATCTGCTTGCGGGTATCCTCACCCTTTTCGGGAGCAAGAAGAAGACCTACTGCGGCACCTGCGATGGCACCACCGATTACTGCGCATATTACATGAAGTGGTTTCATAATACGATTGATATTAATAGATTTATTGGTTTAAAACTTTATTCTCAGGTGAATATGGCTGGCTGCTTGGGTCAACCCTTGATGCGCCATCACTGCATAGGAGCGTTGTGTGGCCATCACCTGAGTCTGGAGCTTAAGGCGAGGCGTCATGTTGCTGACCGCCCACACAGAAGGCTCTCATTCATGTAACGCATTTTATCGGGCTAAAGTTCACCGCGAAGTGTAAAAAATCGCATCAGAAGCCATTTCAGGATTCAGTTGCAGCATCTCGGCCTTATATTCAGCCACTGCAGCCTCTGTGAGCTCAACTGTGCGGAAATCGCCATCGATGCCCGGCACTGCCACATGGGTGTCATCCACAAATGTCAGGAACGGATGAACCTCACCATCTACATTGAGGGCCCACGTAGCGGAATCCTTAAGATAATCGAGGCGGAAAGATGCGCCTGTTGCGCGGTTGGTCACTGTGTATCCATTATCGTCGGATGCTATGAGATAGCTTGCATCGTGAGTGTCCACGACCTTTGTAGAGGCGCTAAGCGGATTGCGCCCGCTCCAGAACTCTATTGAGTTAAGCACAAGCAGGTCGGCCACCGATGTCACCTCATATACCGGCAGAACCCAGAAGGCGAAAAACACCACCTCATTGAGGAATTTCGAGCCAACCTGGTTATTCCATTTCAGCACAGAGTTGGTGAGTCTGAAGCTGCCAATGCAGCTTGAGAATGAAATCGAGCAAATCAATGCGGCTGCCACAGCAGCGGTCATATAACGTTTTTTCATATGTCAGGATTTATATCATACGCCCATCGACCAGATATGGGGGAGCTGTCCGCAATGCGATTCAGAATCACTCACTCATTCCCTGTCCGGACGATGATGATTGCGTTTGAGATTCAAAGTTAACAAAAATTTGCGAAAATTCCTCAAAATCTGCATACCTACCGTAAAAAATCACAGCTGATAGGCATAGAGAACCTCAAGATAAATTAATTTTTGCCGCGCTTAGGAGCCTGGAATGATGAGGAATAGCCATCATTGTGTCCGCGATGAACTTTTACGATCTGCGAGGCAAGCGAGAGCGAGCCATGTCCAACGTCGCCATTGATTTTGTCGACGGCGCGCATAAACTTATCCAAAGCCTCATGCTTTGGATCATCAAGGTCAAACAATGAGGGGGTATGCGCTGCAGATGGGATAATGTCAGAAATCCACACGCCTGCACGCTTGAAGGGGACATCTTCAACAAAGATCGAGTCAAGAATCTGGAGTGCGGCCGAAGTGATGGAGGTGGTGTCAGACACATACCTTGAGAGCTGCACCACACCTTCCGGACGGCAGCAAGCCCGCTCAGGATGAAACGGATTTGTGCGCAGAAAGACCCCCACACTGCGGCACTCTCCATGCATGGCCCGCAATTTCTTGGCGCAGTCAGAGGCATATATCACCACGCGCGCCCTGATATAGTCGTAGTCATCCACATCCTCCGGGAATGTGCGGCTCTCGCTGATTGAATCCTGCAACTCACGGTCTACATGTGCCAACTCTATGCAAGGCTGGCAGTGCAGCTCAAGCCATGACCGCTCACCATTGATGCCCAGCGTCTTGCGCACCCAGGCCTGCGGACGGCGGGCAAAATCCCCCATCGTATAGATGCCCATCTGATAGAGTCGGCGCGTCAATCGTCGACCGATACCCCAGAGATCGGATATCGGCAACTTATCTATTATCGATAAAGCCTCCGCCTCATCTCTAATCACCGAGACCCTGTGGCCGCGTTTTTTAGCAAGTTCGGTGGCCACTTTGGCCAGGGTCTTGGACGGTGCGAAGCCTATGGTGACCGGTATATGCTCACGCTTCCAGCAGGCTACATAGATACCCTCGCCGATGGCCGCCAGGTGCGCCACCGGTATACCTTTCACATCCAGAAACGCCTCATCCACCGAATAATCAATCGTGGCAGGCACAAAGCTGCGGAATATATCATGCACCCTCAGACTAATCTCACGATAGAGCAGGTGATTGCCCGACAGAGCTATCAGACGTCCCGACTGGATGGCATCACGCAATTCAAAAGCCGGCTGACCCATGCGCACCCCCATGCGCTTTGACTCATTGCTGCGCGCAACGACACACCCGTCGTTGTTGCTGAGCACCACCACCGGCTTCCCTTCGAGCTCACGGTTGACGCTGCGCTCGCAGGACACGAAGAAATTATTGCAATCGGCAAGACCAATCATATCGTCAGACAGTTATACCTTACATTGAACTGATTTAAACTTTTTACGAAAACTAAAAATGTATTTAAAAATGTTTTCTTCAAGGCCAATCTTCATTAATATTTTGGCATCTTTCGACCCTCTTCATCGGTCGCGATGCCCGCATCGCTCCCTCTTCGAGAGTCAAAATCTGCTCAAAATCTTAATAAAGCTTGACCTTGAAAAAAGTTTAAATCAGTTCATTTTCACGCGCCTCGCTTTGGCATACGCTTTACTTTTTTTCACGCACTTTACTTTTTCACACGCTCTACAAAAGCCCCGTCAATACGTAGCAACCCCTCGGAGGTCATAGCCGCCACAAGTTTGGCCACACGCTCAGTCTCAGGTTCGAAGTCGGCTATCAGCGCCTCATATCTCACCCCGCGCGGATGCGCATCGAGATATTCGAGCAGACGAGCTGTAAACTGACGGTCAGACAACCGATGGCGTCGCGCATTGCGCTCGCGACACACATCACACTTTCCACACTCACACACCTTCGGCTCGCCGAAATACTTCAGCATACGTGCCACACGGCATGAGCCTGTGTCAGAAGCATAATCAATCATAGCCTCCACGCGTTGTTCCTGGATGCGCATGCGGTCTTCATAAATCGAGCGGCCTATCTGCACATATTTAGTCTCCTCGCGCGATGTGGCGAAGTATATATAAGGAGTGCGCACCCTTGGCACAAACGATATCACCTTCATCCGCGCCAGCTCAAGAAGCGCCATATAGATCTCGCGCTCATCGATGCTCAGATCACGCGCTATGCGCATTTCATTTATATACACATAATCGGCAAAAAGACCGGGATATAGACGCAGCATCATCGAGAGCACACTTTCAGCCGTAGCCGACAGTCCCCCTACATGGTATAGTTCCTCGCGTGTAGGCAACACCTTCACGCGGGCCGCATTCTCACGCTCATCGATATAGTCCATATATCCTGCCCGCCCGAGCAGGCGCAGCGATGCGAGCACCATATCGCGCTGCATGCGGAAGGTGGTGAGGAATATATCGAGATTAAACTCGTAGATACGGTCGTAACCCTCGCCAAGCGCCACACCCAGATAATTCGCCACACGCTCATAGACCTTCAGAATCATCCGGCGATCGGGGAATTCAGTGGTGAGATGGCGCCGCATGGTGGCTTTATCATGGCGCGCATAGAGCAGCACTGCAAACGATGGCAAGCCATCGCGGCCGGCGCGACCGGCCTCCTGATAATACTCCTCGAGCGACGGAGGCATATCATGATGCACTACGATTCTTACATCCGGCTTGTCGATACCCATGCCGAAGGCATTTGTGGCCACCATGACTCTGATTTCACCCTGCTTCCAGGCATTCTGCCGCTCCTCTTTGGTGTCAAAATCAAGTCCGGCGTGATAGAACGTAGCCGACACGCCGATTGATTCAAGATACTCAGCCACTTCGCGTGTGCGCCTGCGATTGCGCACATACACTATGCCACACCCTTGGGTGCGCTGTAATATCTTGCCCACATCGGCAATCTTGACCTGCGACTCCCTCACCACATAGCTCAGATTGTTACGCGCGAAACTCATCTGGAAGGTATTGTTGCCTGGCCGGAATTCAAGCTGCCGGCGTATGTCGGCTGCCACTTGCGGAGTAGCCGTGGCAGTCAGCGCCAGCACGCTCACCTTCGGAAACAACTTACGCAACTCGCGGATATTCATGAACGACGGACGGAAGTCATAGCCCCACTGCGATATGCAGTGAGCCTCATCAACTACCACCAACCCCGGCTTCAAAGCACGGAGCTCAGTCATGAACCTCTCATTTTTCAGACGTTCAGGAGCAATATAAAGGAATTTTGCGCGGGCATTGACAAGGCGTTCCCACGCCACACGATTCTCAGCCGGAGTCATGCCGCCATGCAGATACACAGCCTTGATGCCATGGCGGGCAAGATTGTCGACCTGGTCTTTCATCAGCGAGACCAGCGGCGATATGACCAGAGTCAAAGTATCCATAGCCAGCCCTGCAACCTGAAACACGATTGATTTGCCGCCACCAGTAGGCATGAGCCCCAGAGTGTCGTGGCCGTCAAGCACCGAGCGGATTATATCCTCCTGGAGCGGACGAAAAGAATCGTAGCCCCAGTAGCGCTTGAGAATTTTATGAATATCAGTGGTCATCGGTCAGAGGAGATGCAGCTCAGGCGTCATTGCTGGCGCGAGGGGCGGATGTCGCGGATCATCAGCTGAATAGACTCGCCGCTGTTGTTATGCTTGCCCGGCTCGATGGTATAGCAGATATCCACCGGACGATGCGCATGGATATGCTCGAAGTAGGGAGCCATATTGAAGGCAATGGCATTCAGCACCCGACTTGTGCTATTGTCTTCAAGTTCGAGTTTGATATGCTCGAGATTTTTACCCACAAGCTTGCTTGTGCCGAAATCAAACACATTCTGAGTGCAGAACACAGGCTTCTGATTACCCGGCCCATAAGGATTCAGCTTGCGCAAAGCCGACACAAGTTCCGGCGTGATATCGGCAAACTCAATCGTGGCATCTATGTCAAGCTGAGGCTGAAGCTGATTGGGCTGGATATTCTCAGCCACATATTTCTCAAATCTGCGTCTGAACTCGGGGATATTCTCCTCCTTCAACGACAGTCCTACAGCATAGGTATGTCCGCCGAAATTCTCAAGCAGATCGCGTGTGCTGTTGACGGCCGAATAGATATCAAACCCCTGCACCGACCGCGAGCTACCGGTTGCCATACCGTTGGAGAATGTCAGCACCACCGCAGGCTTATAATACAGCTCAGTCAGGCGCGAGGCCACAATGCCAATTATGCCCTTATGCCAGTTCTTGTTGTAGATTACGATTGATCGCTTGTCCTGCATGATGCTGATATCATTGTCCAGCAGGGCATTTGCCTCTTCGGTGATACGCTTGTCGAGTTCCTTGCGGTCTTTATTATACTGGTCGATATCCTTGCCGCGCTCATAAGCATCATGAAGGTCGCGGCTCACCAGAAGATCCACTGCCTCACGTCCGCTCTGCATACGCCCCGAGGCGTTGATGCGCGGACCGATCTTGAAGATGACATCGCTGATAGTGATATCCTTATTTGTGAGCTTACAGAGGCGTATGATGCTGCGCAGACCGAGGTTGGGATTCGAGTTCAGCCGCTTCAGACCGTGATAGGCCATGACACGGTTTTCATCTACAATCGGCACAATGTCGGCCGCGATGCTCACCGCACACAGATCGAGCAGCGACTCAAGCTCATTATGATTTGTCAGGCCATTGCTTCGTGCGAAAGCCTGCATAAACTTGAAGCCCACACCGCAACCCGACAGATGGCTGCATGGATAAGTCGACCCCGGCATCTTCGGATTAAGAATAGCCACAGCATCCGGCAGCGTGTCATCCGGCACATGATGGTCACAGATAATGAAATCGATACCCTTCTCCTTAGCATAAGCTATCTCCTCAATCGCCTTAATGCCGCAATCAAGCACGATGACAAGTTTCACATCATTCTCAGCCGCATAATCGATGCTTTTGCGTGAAATGCCATAACCCTCTTCATAACGCGTAGGAATGTAATACTCTATATTAGAGTAATAGTTCTGCAGATATTTATATACCAGAGCCACAGCCGTGGTGCCATCCACATCATAGTCGCCATACACCATAATCCTCTCCTTTGCACCCATTGCCTTATTAAGCCGGTTGACAGCCTTATCCATATCGGGCATCAGAAACGGATCATGCAGGTCATCGATCGATGGGGCAAAAAAAGTTGAGGCTTCGACGGGTGTGCTCACACCGCGTCGCACCAGTATTTCAGCCACAGTAGCATTATTGCCGCACTGTGGCAGTATATCATCAACGAGCTGACGCTGCTGAAGGGTAAGGGGCTGATAATTCCAATTAGTTGTCATGGCTTGATTTCAAATATCTGTAATTCTCTACGCGAGGGGAGAAGGGGGGGGGAGACGGCCGAGGGATGGGAGGGGGCGCACACATACGCCCGATGAGGCACTTCTGCTCTCAAGTTACAAATTTACAAAAAAAATTGCACCCATGCAAACCACCCCACCCTTGACGCCCGCAACACCCCTCATAATCAACCCTAACCCAATAATCGACTATACATAATTTATAAGGTGCATGGCGTAATTTATAAGGTGCATGGCGTACTAATCACATTTGGTATAGCCGACCCACGGTCACATCATACGATAGATGCATCATATTAAACAACTACAAAAACAGAATCAACGAAACGCAACAATCAACATTTTTTTGTAAAAAGATTTTGATAATTCAAAAATAAGTTCTAACTTTGCATCGTCGTTGAAGGAGACAGACAATCGACAGAGGTCGAGCAAGAAATTGCGACAACATAAGTCTTCCGAAAGCGATTCACCTTCTGGGGCATTAGCTCATCTGGCTAGAGCGTTTGACTGGCAGTCAAGAGGTGACCAGTTCGAGTCTGGTATGCTCCACCTATGCAAAAGTCCACGATTACCTGTACACCAAAGGCAATCATGGATTTTTTGTTTTATTTTGATAATCAAGATGTTAGACCACTCTTGATAAGTGTGGAACACTGTACACCAAAAGCTCATGATTGAGTAGTTCTGGTCAAAATCAGCGTATTCGATGTTTATGATTTTTTACGTCAGCTCGAAGCAACTGATTAAACTCAATTTCATGATCACCATCAACTATCAAACCTATGGTCAGAGCGGGTTTCACCTACGTCTGAGACTCTATCAGAATGGAGAAATCAAGTACATAACAATTTCCAAGTTTCTTAAGGGAGATTTAAAAAAGCATCACTGGAATCCCAAGAAACAGCGCTTCATCCCCAGTGCCCCTTTCAGTGAGGAGAACAACGATTTTCTGATGAACTTTCGTCAGAAGTATGAGAAAGTGGCATTCGACTGGGAAGGCTCTCTCGATGGTCTTCTGCTGGCCGTCAAATCCCCCAAAGTCCGGAATATTCCTACCCTCGGAAGCTAACCACTTCCAGAAACGAGGTCAACTAAACTCAGATATAACGTATAACAGAGTCAACCTCTTTCAAGAAATGACAGCTGCGTTGTTAGTTACCTTTGTTTCGTTGCTCTTGTTGTTAGCTTTTGTTGCCATAGTTGTATAGGTTTTTGATTGTTAATAATTTGGCTCCCCTGCTCAGGCGCGGGCTGTCGCTGTCTGGGAACAGTGCAGGGGAGTAATATTTGCTACTTTGCAAACTTTTAATTACCTTTGCAAAGTAAACCAATAAAGAGGGGGGCAGGGCAAACCTCTTGCGGCTGTAAAGCATCCCCACGCGTTTAGAATAGCTTCACAGTGATCGTAAAGATCCTAAAGCGTCCGAATTTGAAAATAAGCACAAATTTCATAGCTTTATTGGTTTAAATTTGTCAACTTCAGGGGCGTCCTACACTTTAGGGCGCCCCTATTTTTGTCAACTTTGATTATCCGGATTAACAGTAACAAATGTCTAATTTGTAGCAAAAGAGTTTTCGACCATAAATGAGAATATCCAAAATGTATTCTCAGAGCCAGAACCTATGGAAGCTCAGACTGTTAAGAAATTCGGAAATTCCGAATTTGCAAAGCATCCCACAAATTACCATAGGCTTGATGTGGCAATATCGGTAGGTTACCGAGTGAAAAGAGCTTGACCGGGATTTGAAGAAATTGGAAACGGAAGACCGCAAGAAATAAAGAATGAGTACCGGCATTAACGACAGCATAGGGATAGGCGGTAGGCGCGGCTGGGGATATCTTCGTGTCGGTAGCGGGTAATCAGGGTGAAGCCACACTTTTCGGCTACTCGTTGTGAGCCTATGTTGGATTCCGCTGTGGTGAGAAGTAGCGATTGTAGAGCCAATTGGCGGCGGCAGTAGTCAATCAGCGCTTGCAGGGCTTCGGTGGTCAGACCTTTATGCCAATAGGGATGGCCTATCCAATAGCCTACTTCTCTCTCAGCCGGGAGAGTAGGATAGTGCTCATCGCCTGCAGGCACAAGCCCGATGCAACCCACAACTTCACCGCTATCCTTAAGCCTCATGGCCAAACAGAGATCGGCGGCCATGAAGTAATCTCTGATTACCATCCGGCTCATCTCAATAGATTCATGACGCGGCCAGAGCGCCGGAGCACTGACGCGTATATCGGAGGCGTAGCGGAATAGGTCGGCAGCATCATCCTCGCGCCACAGTCTCAGAACTAATCTCTCAGTTTCAATCATCACAGTCATAATAGATGGATAAATAGCCACATATTATATACGGCTTTATTCCCATAAACTCAAAGTTACAAAATTATCGGGAGAAAATAAAATGCTACCACAATCATCAGCAATATTCATGCCGATTAAAAATTAAATTTCCAATACATTGGGCAAGTTGAGAGTTGTATAACCGGCATTCATTATCGCTCCGTTGGAGAAGGTTATACCGTGCTCTGTCATGATACCATGCTGGGAGTGGATATGTCCAAATAGGTGGATGCGAGGCTTGACTTGCATTAGTTTGGAGAGAAGTTGTTCATCACCGTAGTTTATGTTGTCATCGAGGTCGAGGAGACCGTATGCCGGGCAATGAGTCACCAGCACATCGGTATCGCCCGGGATTTTGGCAATATTTTTCGCTTGCCTATCGGTGACGCAGTCGCCCATAAACATTGGTACACCATAAAATTTCACTCCTTCAATCTCAACACTTGAATTGCATAGATAATGCACGTTTGAGTCAAGACCGTCGATGTTTGCCCCATAAAGGCAGTCATCATGATTACCGCAGATGAAAATCTTATGTGCATACGGAAGGTCGCAGAACCAGTTCAGGAAGTCAAGTGCTTCCTGTTCTGACCCTGTCATGGTGAAGTCACCGGAATGCACCACCACATCTGCTTCGGGAAGATTCCGAAGCAGATGATGGCATCCATGGGTATCGGAAAGATGAAGTATTATCATAAGTCAAATTCTCTGTATGGGAATATATCAACTCGTTGTACAAGCATTTGTTCTGGTATTGATTTATATTCATCAGCCAATCTAACGAGAGGTCGGACAATAACCTTATCCCAATCCCAGTCCCACATATCCTCCTTGATTTCTTCGTAAGTAAACGGACACATCTCGTCTGCCTCCTTTTCCGCTTTCATAAATTCCTCGGATATGGGCCCAATAATTTCACATGGAATCACAGCATCAAAATCTCTGATGACAGCCAGAACTTTATCGCCCGGTTTCAGCCAGCCCATTTCTTGGAAGTTGCCTACTCCGGGTGCGTGGCTCTCACATTCATATTCAGTTATCCGTTTGAAATTATGGTCATATGTAACTACATAAAACGGCGACATGTCCTCCTCGACCTCAATATTATATCCAAGCAGTCGTGTGGGAGCATAGGAAATTGCTTGAAGCATATTCGTTGCGTCATTCCATTTGCCGAAATAACCGACATAGCGATTGTCAAGAGACCACCATTTGCAGCCTCCATCATTGGAAATTATTTTGTATTCATCAGTAGGTTTGTCAACTGCAATAATTTCAGCGTATGTACCATCGGTGTATTTGCCCACCAATTGGGTTGATGGATTCTCCGTCTTTTAGAAGAATAACAGGCCTGCGGTTGGATAAATGTTTTGCAAAAGCCTCGGCGCTATCAGTGTGGATTGGAATAACCGCTTTCGGAGAGAGCATTTCAATAAGTGACTCCAGACTTTCCATGTCACAGTGACCGCTCGTGTGCATATACTCGTATCCATCATTCAAAGAAGCAGCCAAAGCAGGGTTGTATGCCTCACTATTCGGATTCAGACAACCTTTCCATGATGACAGATAAAGCTTTTTAGGCTCACCAGGCATTTTGGCGATAAGGTCATCAAATCGTTTTGAAGCGCGTGCAATCAATACATAGCCCTGCTCTTCAAGGAACTTCCCAAATTCCGGGATGATGCGGAAATCGTCGCCGTCCCGCTGAAGGGTTTTGGGCTCATACTTGCCATACTTGTAGAGGCTCGACTTTCCCCACATGGAATCTCTCTGAGTGACAATATCCATGATATCGTTTGTTAGATTACAAATTTACAAAATTTTAGCTAACGTATTGGCTGTTATGCTTTATAACATATCGAATTTGCCGTTCACCATCACCTTGAACCGATATTAAGTTGTCATTGTCATAGCTGCAAACGCTGTTAACGTTATTTGACATTGCGGAATGAGGTTTTTCGGTCGAACCCTGCGGATTCAGCCTTTTGAACATCTGTGCGGTTATCCACAATGTCTTTGTCATTGAGTGAGGACAGGTACGCATAGAGGGCTTTGAAGATTTCTTCGCCCGGTATTGACGAAGCCATAAAAGTCCCCTTTAATATTGGGTTGGATATCACATCAGCATTCTTGAAATTGAATCTGTCTCGTGGTGAATGACTATGGTAATACCCAACTTCCTCTCCCACGAAGAAAGACATTGGGGTTGCCCCATAGTGATTCTGATTGTCTCGTTTTTCAAGCAATGTCCAGTCAAGCATCACAACATCTTTATCTGAAAGGTACCTTTCAAACAAGAGGTAGTAGTGAACCGTTCCCACTTCCAGTAAACAGCAAAAACGACGGCCGACAATTCGTTCTACCCTGCGGCAATGTCGTGACTGCCACTCATAGACCATCATCTTCTGTTTCTTTTTGTCTTGTGACAATTTGTTTGTATTGAAAGCTATAGACTCACTGGCGCACAACACGTGGTATTGTCGGCGGTCATACACGACCTTCTCGTCCTCACCAAATAGGCCGACGAGATAGTCATAGTAGTCCTTGTTTCCTCTTGGAGTTATTATCTTCATAGGCTTTCCGGATGATTATGTTGCAAAATTAAAGTATCGGTGTCTCAATATTCGAGACAACTTTGGAATAAAATGAATTTATTGGACTATTTTTTGCTGTACCGTAAAATGCACCACGTGTGGGCTAATTTTGCCGATGCTACGCAGAATCATGCCCGACGTTCACGCCAGAGCCGGATGCGTCATTGGATTCACCGGTGACCTTGGGGATAAGGTGATTGCCAATATAGTCGGTGTGGATTTTCACGCTTTCAATGAGCATCTTCGCGCCAATGTTCCGTCAGGGATGATGGTGCGTGAAAATTGGATTGATAAATCCTTGAAAGAACTAAATTGGAAAAATTTCGCGATGATGTATCACCAAATGATACAGGATACCTCTAATTTTGCCGATGTAATTCAATCACCATGTAAATTCCAACGGATATGGAAATGAAATCTATACAGCATATCAAAGCAGCGGCAAGCAAATTAAGAGACGGCAAACTCAAACGTCTTGGAGGAAAGGAAGTCTCCGAGGCTCTAAGGGGGATAATGTTGTCTCTTGGCTTAGAATCCAAGGATGAGGCAATCATCTTTTCCGCTCTGTTTGACAGAAGCTGTGGCGGCCGCTGTTCCGACCTTGATGATATAGCTTCATATTTCGGAGCATCGCAACTTGATGTGATGGAATATGTGCCGGCTCTCCGAAGCCTTGAAAACAAGGGTTTCATTGTCCAGACCGACACCAGCGAATGTCGTCTCGGCCGCCAGAATTTCATGGTGACCAACTATGTGATTGGCTGTATTCTTGAAAACCGGAAGCCAGACAATTGCAAAGCAAAAATTCTTGAAAAAGAGTTTGACAAGTATGACCTGTGCAAATTAGTCAGCTCTCAGGTCGAGGACGACAACGTCACAACAGAGGCCCTATTCCAATTTGTAGAGAGCACTGAGCGCGACTACGCCTCAATGCCGCTTGTTAAGGATCTGAAAGAGATACTGCCTTCATTGCCCGACAGAACACTGTTTTACGAAATGTGCAACGATTTTGTGGAACAGGATGGAAACGGACAATCAAATGTGACATCAACGTTGAGGGACATGTATCCGGCTTACGGCATACGATTCAAGGTGCGGAAGTCGCTGATTGACGGCACAAACCCACTTATAGTATCCGACCTTATCGAACTATCAAGCGATAAGGATGGTATGACATTGACTACAAATGGTCAGAGACTTTTCTTGGGCGAAGATTTTGGAGCATTTGGTCAGCAATACACTGGGCTCAATCTGTATTCATTCGCACGTCAGATTAAGGAATACGTTCACAGTAAGGATCACGATGCTGAGAAACAGGGTGCAATGAAAAAACTTGCAGAGAAGATTTGCATCATCGAGGAATCAAACCGTTCGCTCGAATGTCTCCCGAAAATAAAGGAGATAATAAACGAGGAGGATTTGCGGGCCTTGTTTTACATCGCCTGCGATGCTTGCGCCAACGGCGACACGCTCAGTGTTTCGCGCGAGATGGGTGAAATGTATCCTGTCAAGGAGCGCAACAAATATATTATGGAGTTCAAGGAGGAGACGCATAAATTGCAGCGGCTCGACCTTATGGAAATGGTGACCCAATCGTCTCTATTCGGCGAATATACCGTTCTCCAGCTTACCGATAAGGGAAAAGAATTGTATTTCGGTGAAGATGCATCGCTCTATATCGAGAAACCGGAAAAGAAAGACCTCATCCGCACTTCAGACATCAAAGAGAAACATCTTTTCTTCTCTGAAAAGGAACAAACGCAGTTGAATATTGTAGGTAAATCACTTCAGGATGTCAACTATAATAATATGGTCTCCCGTCTTGAAGAGAAAGGGTTGCCCAAAGGCATAGCCGTACTCCTATACGGTGAGCCAGGCACTGGCAAGACCGAGTCAGTGATGCAATGGGCTCGCTCCACCGGGCGAGACATAATCCATGTGGATATTTCTGCCTCAAAAAGTATGTGGTATGGTGAATCCGAAAAAATCATCAAGGAGATATTCACAAAGTATAAGCGTCAGTGCAAACGTTCCAAACTGAAGCCGATACTTCTTTTTAATGAGGCTGACGCCATTTTCGCCTCCCGTAAAACCGGCAACAACAGTAGTATCGACCAGACTGAGAACGCAATACAAAACATCATCCTTGAAGAAATGGAACGGCTTGATGGAATCCTGATTGCAACAACCAACCTTGCCGACAATCTTGACAAAGCATTTGAGCGTCGTTTCCTATTCAAGATTCGTTTCAATAAGCCGTCAGTTCAATCAAAAGCCAGCATCTGGAAAGACAAACTTCCTGTCCTCACTGTAGAACAGGCTCATTCCTTGGCCGCCCGGTTTGATTTCAGTGGTGGTGAAATTGAAAACATTGTCAGGAAAGTCCTTATGTCGGAGGTTCTTGAAGGCAAAACTCCTTCAATCGCTGAGATAGAAAAACTCTGTTCGGAAGAGAAACTCAGTAAATCTTCCGGTAATCGTATGGGATTTTCAGTATAAGCTCCAACGTGTATTGCATAATTTGACAAGTTTTGATTAGCTTTGCATCAGAAATTAGATAATCGGTATTTTAAGCCCATGACACAACTACAGAAATACACTTGGCTGATAGAAACTATCAGAAGTGCCGGGAAAATCTCGCATAGGGATTTGTCCGACAAATGGGAACGTTGCAAAGACCTAAGTAACTGCAAACCACTTCATCGAGCCACCTTCAACCGCTGGCGGGACAATATCTTCTCCCAGTTCGGAATCATCATTTCCTGCCAGCGTGTAGGAGGATACCTCTATTATATCGAGAATCCGGAGGATATTGACGAAGATGAGCTGAAGAAGTGGATGCTCGACTCGTTCGCGGTAGGCAACCTGATTGGTGAGAATTTGTCTCTGAAAGGTCGAATACTTGTTGACCAAATCCCATCAGGACGTTACCATCTGACCACCATTTTGGAAGCGATGAAAGAAAACCGTGTGGTGAATATTATATATAAACCATTCTGGTATTCCAGCCCATTTGAAATTCCTGTTGAGCCTTACTGCGTGAAACTGTTTGAGAACCGCTGGTATATGCTCGGCCACAATCTCAGCAAAGACACCATCCGTCTGTATGGTCTTGACCGCATAGAATCTGTTGAGGTTACCGATCAGGTGTATAAATTGCCAAAAGACTTCTCTGCGGCCGAATACTTTTCAAACTATTTCGGCATCGTCACCGATGACAGAGTTAAGCCGGAACGGATAGTGATTCGTGCCAACAAAGACCATACACCATATCTCAAATCTCTGCCTTTGCACCATAGTCAGGAGTTGATTGAAGATAACGGAGAATATGCAGACTTCAGCCTTTATCTCGCACCTACCTACGACTTCATCATGCAGCTCCTTCACGTCGGAGGAATGGTAGAGGTTATTTCACCGTCATCATTGCGCAAGGCTATGAAAGGTTGGATTTCAGATATGTATGACCTCTATAAAAACGACTGACGATGCAGGAATTTGTAAGTATCTCTCAAAAATTAGTTTATATTTGAAAATATTTTTGAGAGATACTTAGCAATAGACTTTGAAACGGCCAATGGCCGGAGTTCAAGTGTTTGCGCAGTTGGCATCGTGGTTGTATAACTTTGCTGCATAACCATTAAATAAATCATATATGGCACTATTCAAAGTAACTACTAAAAAGCTGTTGGTCAGCAATGGCAAACGTCTCGAAGCCGGGATGACCGCCGAGGTATCGTACAACGCAAGCACCCTCCCTTGGTGCACAGCAACAAAGGCTGAGTTTAAGCGTCAGTTGAAGATGAAGTATAACGTCGATTTCCCCGATGGCTACATCAATGGCAACAATCTCAGCATTGAGAAACTCTAACCCAATCACTCACTTGGATAGCGGTCAACATCATTGTTGGCCGTTATCCTGTTCAACCTATAATTCGTATATATGAAGGATTTATCAAACGACTACACCGACACTTTTCCTGTTAGTTTTCACGTATTCGGGATTGGCGAGGGTTTCAAACCGATTATAGACAAAATCGTTGCTTTGGGGTATGATGGTGTTTCGGCTAAGACCATAAGACCGGAGCTATTGCCTTCACCAACTGAGGAAGACAGAATGGTCATTATATTGACTGATGAGGGCTACGATTCGGTGACCGATGCAGCAAAAAGTTTCTATCAAGCAGGAGTCTTGACTCTCATAGTTTCACATAAGCGGCTCGAAAGCCAATCCAAATTTTGTGATGCGCAATTAGAGGCTGATACCGACGCCATGTATCAGTCTGTCAAGGCGATTCTTGACATGATATTCAATAATGGACTCATTGCCCTTGACTTCAATGACATTCAATCTTCTATACATGATGCCGGATTCTTCAAAGTTGTTGAGACGACCGGCAAAGGTGGCGAACAACGGGTGGCAGATGCCATTTCCAAAATTAAGAATATCGTACCACCTAAAGAAATGAATGCCATAGAGAATTTTATAATTTCAATATCTTTCAACCGCGATATTCAGCCGCAAGTAAATATGTGCGAGATGAAGGCTATCTCTGATTTTCTTTCAAACCTTCCTGAAGAAGTCAATGCAATATGGGGAGTATTCCATGACAACAAAATGCCTCTGGATGAAGTCCGATTAACAACTATCCTCTCCGGAAAGGAGTTGAGACCATGATGTCGAGGATAGCCAAAGCCCAACTTAAGTTGATGAAGTACGGCGCATTCATCGGCAGTATTGGAGGAATAACCTCATTTGTAGGCCCACCTCAACATGGACTCATCAAGGCAATGATTGGCATAGTAATAGGTTGTATGCTTCTTGGAAAACGTTTGCCAATAGCTCTGAAAGAAATGTACGATGCCAACAAACCACTCATGGATGATATTGAAGATTCCTTCAAAGATTGATTATGACAACGGAATACATAGCAGACAGAGAGCATTACGAGAAAGTCATTGAGAGAATCCGTGGTACAAAATCCATTCTTTGGATAGGGACTGCGGATATAAAGGATTTGCACATAGCCAAAGGGAAAGAATCGGAACCGTTTCTTGGGCTATTGTCCCGACTCCTAAAGGCTGGAGTGGAGATTCGTCTAATCCATGCTAAAGAACCGGGACCGGCATTCCGTGAAGATTTCGACCGATATAAAAATCTCTCAACTTCACTCGAACGAATGCTATGTCCTCGCGTACATTTCAAAATCATCATCATTGATGGCCAATGGACCTATATAGGCTCTGCCAACCTAACCGGCGCCGGGATGGGTATGAAAAGCGCGAACCACCGCAATTTCGAGACCGGCATCCTGACCAATGACCCTCATCTCGTAGAATCTGCCATGGAGCAGTTCGACAGCGTATGGCGTGGCGAACACTGCAAGAAATGCGGGCGCCGCCAATACTGTACCGACCCGATAAAATAGGGCTTAGTATAACCTGGCCAATAAATTTTAAATGAAAGAGCCGTGCATGGGTAAACGAAGTGGTGAACCGTTGCGATGTTGAAATGTTATAATATATGAAAAAACGTATGTTTCACCCCTAAACCAGAATGCCATGCATTTTACACCCAAAGAGCAGGATAAACTGACTCTACTCTGCGTAGGAATGATAGCAGAACGCCGACTCAAGAAAGGATTGAAGCTTAACTATCCTGAGTCAGTGGCCTACATCACCAGCTGCGCCCTTGAGGGAGCCAGAGAGGGCAAGACTGTGGAGGAAGTCATGCACGACGCCACACAGGTTCTCACCAAAGACCAAGTGATGGAGGGAGTAGCCGATATGATTACTCTTCTTCAGGTAGAGGCTGTGTTTACCGACGGCAGCCGCCTTGTGTCTATTCACAATCCCATCCGCTGATACTGCCGGCGGACAACTATCAAAACCAATTTACTTATGGCTCAGACAAATCAACAAGCCGGCGCCACTCAGAAGAGCGGAGCCGATGCAATGCCTCCCATACCCAACATTCCCACACCTGATTTTGCCAAAGATGGCTATCAGACGCCGATGGGAGTCTATGAAGGTGCTCCAGACATTGCTTATCCGAATACACCGGGGTTCGAACCGGCAGAATATGTGCCCGTAGGAGGCGTAATACTGAAAGATACACCGATTGAATATAATGTCAACCGCCGCACTGTGAAGCTTAAGGTGCGCAACACGGGCGACCGTCCTGTGCAGGTTGGCTCACACTTCCACTTCTTCGAGGTAAACCGCTACATGGAGTTCGACCGTCCGAAAGCATTCGGCTACCATCTCAATATCCCGGCCACCACTGCCGTGCGTTTCGAGCCGGGCGAGGAGAAAGAGGTAGAGCTCGTGAGCTACGGTGGCAAACACAGAGTCATCGGATTCGACGACCTCGTGAATGGCTACACCGGCCTCGAGGATACACCCACATACTATCCGAAATACACCGAGTCGCTGCGCCGCATGAAGGAGTATGGCTACAAATCGGTGAGTGAGGCTGAGGCCGACGGAGAGTATGACGAAAATGAAGTTAACAAAAAAGACTGATTCCCATGGCTGTAATATCACGTAAAGACAACAACATGCTCTTCGGCCCGACCGTAGGCGATAAGATTCGTCTGGGCAACACCGACCTGTATGTAGAGATAGAGAAAGACCTCCGCACGTATGGCGACGAGGTAGTGTATGGAGGTGGCAAGACCCTTCGCGACGGCATGGGTCTGGCTAATGAATGTTCCTCGCAGCAGGGTTCGCTCGACATAGTGATAACGAATGTTACGATCATCGACCCTGTGCTGGGTGTCGTAAAGGCCGACGTAGGCGTCAAGGATGGCAAGATTGCCGGAATCGGTAAGGCGGGCAACCCCAACATCATGGATGGTGTGACCCCCGGCCTGGCCACAGGTCCGTCGACCGACGCCATCTCAGGCGAGCACCTGATTCTTACGGCCGCCGGCATCGATGGCCACGTGCATTTCGTGTCGCCGCAGCAGGCTTACAACTGCCTCTCCAACGGTATCACCACTCTGATTGGTGGCGGCGTAGGCCCGACTGACGGCACCAACGGCACCACCATCACCTCCGGCCCCTGGAATCTGGAGCGCATCATGCAATCAATCGATGGACTGCCTATCAATATCGGTCTGCTCGGCAAGGGCAACTGCTCACGCAAGGAGGAACTCTATGTGCAGGCAGCCGCAGGCGCTATGGGTTTCAAGATTCATGAGGACTGGGGTGCAACCCCGGCTGTGATCCGCACATGTCTTGAGGCTGCCGACAACCTCGACATGCAGGTCTGCATCCACACCGATACACTCAATGAGTCGGGTTATGTGGAGGATACAATCGCCGCCATCGATGGCCGCACAATCCACACATACCACACCGAGGGTGCAGGTGGCGGTCACGCCCCCGACCTTCTGAAAGTGGCATCCATGCCTAACGTGCTTCCGTCGTCGACCAACCCGACGCTGCCGTATGGCATCAACTCTGAGGCTGAGCTCTTCGACATGATTATGGTGTGTCATAACCTGAACCCCAACATCCCGTCGGATGTAGCCTTTGCAGAGAGCCGCGTGCGCCCTGAGACCCAGTCGGCCGAGAATATCTTCCATGACCTCGGCATACTCTCGATGGTGTCGTCAGACTCCCAGGCCATGGGACGTGTGGGCGAATCATTCATGCGCACATTCCAGATGGCATCATACATGAAATCAGTGCGTGGCAAACTCCCGGAGGATTCCGATTCGAACGACAACTTCCGTGTGCTGCGTTATCTTGCCCAGATTACACTCAACCCCGCCATCACCTATGGTATCAGCGATGTGCTCGGATCAATAGAGAAGGGCAAGATGGCTGACCTCGTGCTCTGGGAGCCGGCATTCTTCGGCACCAAGCCTAACCTCGTGATCAAAGGTGGCGTAATCAACTGGGCCAACATGGGCGACCCCAATGCCTCGCTGCCCACACCGCAGCCTAAGATTATGCGTCCGATGTTCGGCGCGTTTGGCGAAGCGCTGCAGAAGACCCGCATGACATTTGTGTCGCAGGCTGCATATGATGAAGATGTGAAGAGCAAGTATGGTCTGAAATCCATCATCTATCCTGTAAGCCGCTGCCGCCAGATTGGCAAAGCCGACATGGTGCGCAATACCGCCATGCCTAAGATTGAGGTCAACCCTGAGACATTCTATGTGACTGTCGATGGCGTTCTGGCCTATGTGCCGCCGGCAAAATCACTGCCGCTCTCGCAGCTCTACTGGTTCAGCTGATTAAATGAAGTTTTTTAAGCTTCCACTCAAGAAATCGAACCATAGAAATTTCTCTTAAATCACACACCGAATCACAATTACTGAAAATCACATGATATCTGCCGGGATGCCGGGGCAATTGGACCCAGGTTATCCCGGCACTTTTTTATGTAAGTAGTTGCGAAGAATTAATGAACAAATAATTTTGCTTTATCTTCGAGTGATTTTTGTCGGGGGAGGAAGGAGCTTAGCGAGCTAAGCGACTGACGATGACGGCAAAAAGCGCCGAAGAGAAAGTGAAATTATTGTTCAAATCATTCTTTGAAAAAGAATCACTTATGATGTTTAATTCTTCGCAACTACTTATATGACTTCTATAAATCGAGTGTCGAAGAGGAGCCTCAGTGACTTATGAAGTCGTTTGAAGGACTTCTAAGCGAGAAATCGTCGTTTTTTAACAATTCGCCTCCGACTGAGCAAACCCTATGTGGCTTCAATTGTTAAAAATATGACGGCTCACCAAGTGAGCGCATCGTCAAGAGGGGAGAGGGATCACCTACCGGATTCCACAGGCGATCAATCCACCCCCGGTAACGAAAAACACAAGCTATAAATTATATGAAAATCTACTCAGAAGTTTTAGGCAACATCCGCACATCGCAAGAATGGAAAGATAGACTTGCAGAAGCGGAAATCGATGAGATATACCTCGACCAGTGGACAGCCCAGAAATCGCGATTTCTCGCCAAAGGACTGAGCGGTACAGAATACCCAGTGGCACTGGCTCGCCACACGCATATCGCCGACGGCGACATCATTGATTATGATCCGGCCACCGGACATGCCGTAGTGCTTCGTCTCGAGCTCAGTCCGGTGCTGGTTGTAGACCTCGAAGGGATAGCCGACAAAGACCACGACACCATCATCCGCATAGCCCTCGAGCTTGGTCACGCCATCGGCAATCAGCACTGGCCGGCAGTGGTGAAGGGGACAAAGGTGTATGTGCCACTCACGGTCGACAAGAAGGTGATGTTGAGTGTGCTGGAGACTCACCATATCCCGGGCATCACATTTGAGTTTGAGAAAGGTATGGACGTCATTCCATATCTCGCCCCCCACGAGACACGCCGCCTATTTGGCGGAGCCGGACATGAGAGCCACAGCCACGAGCATGACCACGGACATATCGTGCACTATCACGACCATGGCGATGGACATCCGCACTATCACGACCACTCGCATGATCATGAGTGTCATTGTCATGAAGAGAGCGACTCTATCCACTGATTTCCACCCTACGTATCACGTCGCTGTGATACCAGTCCCTCACAACCCATCACTACCGATATGGACCCACAGCTCACAAATATAATGCGCCTGCTGCAGTTTACTGATTCTACATTCCCTGTAGGCACTTTCTCATTCTCGAATGGTCTGGAGACTGCAGGATTTGAGAATATAGTCACCGACAAGGCCACACTGCGAGATTTCGTAAAATCGCAGGCTCTTCAGGCTGCCTTCACCGACGGCATCGCCGCCTTGGCGGCCCACCGCGCCTTCAAGCGAGAAGACTATCCGGCGATTGTGGAGGCCGACCGGACCCTCATCCTCTGCAAGATGAACGACGAGGCCCGCCAGATGCTGCGCCGCATGGGAAAAAAACTTGGAGAGCTTGCAGTGAAGCTATTCGATGACTCCATCGCCCGCCAATGGCTTGCAGATATCCGTCAGGACACGACACCCGGCACATATCCTGTGGCTCAAGGCATAGCATTCGCCGCCGCCGGCATTTCGGAGGCCGACCTCTTCTGCTCACACCAATATGGAGTAGTCAACATGGTGCTTTCTGCCGCTCTCAGATGTGTGCGCGTGTCGCACTATGACACCCAGGAGATTCTATATGAGATGAGTTCGGAGGTGATGGATCTCTATGAGCAGGTCAAGCCGCTTGAAATAGGCGAGATGCACGCATTCTTCCCTGAACTCGACATCCTGGCCTCGCTCCATGAGAAAGGCAACATGCGAATGTTCATGAACTGAGGCCAGACATCACACGCCCGAGATGACTTTCCCAGTCAAGTGTGTCAGCGCAGCGCCATTTTACGTGGGCACAGCATCGCGCCGAAATCACAACATCAATCAAAAAAGTAACAGTAAATACATATTATAAAATGAGTACATGCAGAATCGGAATCGGAGGCCCCGTAGGCTCCGGTAAGACCGCCCTTATAGAAGCCATTACACCCCGCCTGCTCGAGATGGGGCAGAATGTGCTGATCATCACCAACGACATCGTCACCACTGAAGATGCCAAACATGTGCGCAAAACCCTGAAGGGGGTACTTGTGGAAGACAAGATTATCGGCGTCGAGACCGGAGCCTGCCCCCACACAGCGGTGCGCGAAGATCCTTCGATGAACATTGCCGCAGTCGAAGAGATGGAGGAGAAATTTCCGGAGACCGACATTGTGCTGATTGAATCGGGAGGCGACAATCTTACGCTGACTTTCAGCCCGGCACTGGTGGATTTCTTTATCTACGTCATTGATGTGGCCGCCGGCGACAAGATACCCCGCAAAGATGGCCCAGGCATATCGCAGAGTGATATCCTGGTCATCAACAAGACTGACCTCGCCCCCTATGTGCATGCCGACCTCGGAGTGATGGACCACGACTCGAAACTCATGCGACCCGGCAAGCCGTTCGTGTTCACCAACTGCATGACCGGCGAAGGGATCGACGAGCTTGTTGACCTCATCTTCAAGATGGCTCTATTCGACAAAAAATAACCCACCTAACCCTATCGCACAATGGCCTTCGATTATCAATTACATCAGACAACATCATCAAGCGGAGTGCCGGAGGTGGACTTCTCCGACCGCCGCGAGATGGCTCCATACCTCGATCTGCCGCAGGCAATGTATGTTGGAGCGCCGGGCAAACATGGCTATCTGCGCCTCGGGTTCGAGATTGACCCCGATGGCAAAAGCATACTCCGCGACCTCGACCGCCGCGCACCGCTCATAGTGCAGCAGGCTCTGTACTTCGACAAAGGTATGCCCGAGATGCCCTGTGTGTATATTCTGTCGTCAGGAGGCCCGAATGTAGAGGGTGACCGTTATCAGCAGGATATCACCATGAATCGCGGGTCATTCGCCTTTGTCACCACCGGCGCGGCCACCAAGCTGGCAGAGATGACCCACAACTATTCCGGACTGTCGCAACATATCGTGCTCAAGGAGGATTCATACCTCGAATTCATGCCCGAACCGGTGTATCCCTGCCGCCACACCCGTTTTATCTCTGACACCGACATTATCATAGACCCTTCGGCCTCTCTCTTCTATTCAGAGATTTTCATGGGCGGGCGCAAATACTATAATGGGGGAGAACTGTTTGAATACGACATCCTCTCGGTGTGCAGCCATGCCAGGCGTCCTGACGGCACTCCACTCTTCCGCGAGAAATTTATCATCGACCCGAAGATGGTAAATCCGCGCCAACTCGGCATAATGGGCAAATATGATGTGTTTGCCAATGTGATTGTGCTCACATCAAAGGCTCACGCCGATAAAATCTACGAAGCCACAACTCCATTTATCGACCGTGAGCACTCTCTGGCATGCGGCATAACGCATCTGCCCAACGATGCCGGACTGCTCTTCAAGGTCTTAGGCATGGAGCCCGGGCCGGTAAAAGCCGTGGTACGCGAGTTTCTCTCGAAATTCCGCCGCGAGGTCAAGGGGCGCGAGGTGCCGGAGGAATTCCCATGGCGCTGAAGATTCCGCCCCACGCCGAGTCAGGAAAGGCAATTCCCCGCCAAATCTCCACATAAAGAGATTTGGCGGGGAATTTTGCATGCTGCAAAGGCTGCCCTAATCAGCTGGCCACCGCATCTTCATCTTCTGCCGGCAGGGGGTTGGCTCCAGGTATTACAGCGGCCGGGTTGACAAGCCTATAGGCATTGCACCCCAGGAAATTACCGACCACTATAGCCGCATAGAATGTAAGTACTTCTGCCAAATGGGCGGCAAGGTAGCCGCACGACGTAGAACAGATATAGAACGCGTCGGCCACACAATGCGGGAATCCGCATAATATGAAGGCAGGCACCGCAAAAAGCAGCGGCACCCAGGTGTTGCGGGCGTAACCCTGCACCGCCAGCGTCATCAGGAATCCGCAACCTATCGAAAGCAGACCATTCATCCACGCCGAATTGGCAAGACGCTTGGTTATGACAGCCTCGGCAGAAGCCTGCATCTCAGGAGTGGACACCAGTAGGGCCATGGCTGCGCACCCTATAATATTTGCCAGCAGAATACCGGCAAGCCAGGCATAGCCCCCCTCACTCAACGCATTCTGAAAATGCGGACGCCACACAAACTGCGCCTTCCCCGTGAAGAGATTCAACTTCAGGCTCACCACGGCAATAAGTCCGATTGCAAAGAGCACCGCACCGGCCACACCACCTACTTTGAGAAAGATTGTGCCGCCGATGCTGATGCAGCACCCGGCCAGAATACCTCTGAAAAGATATCTTATATCCATGTTATTGAGTTATGTAATATTCAAGATGTTAGACATTCAACATGATTCTCGCCGACATAAGCGACTCATTTCTTATGTGTGTCGGCCACTACGGGGATTCCCCACAGCCCCTTCTCAAGGCGCAGGGTCAGGGTGTCGCCGGCATGCACGCGCGAATACTTTTTGCGGGACAGTTCACGATCTTTGACCCTGCCATCCGAAAGACGGAGAGTGATGAAATACACTCTGTAAGGGCGCCCATGAGTATACGTGCGCCTACCGCTGCGCTGCACCGGCTGGCGCATCTTTGTGTACTTCTCCACCACCACCGCATCTGCATCATACGCTGCCGCACTATCAGCCCACAACATGTTGGAGCCGTAGAACATGGCCGAAAGAAATCCGGTAAAGAATACGATGTGGATTATAACATTCACAACCACATTATTAATTTCTGACAACCAGCGCCACATCTGCCAGCCCCAGCAGGCACTGACAGCTGAGATAAGAAACGCCACTCCCGGTAGCACCCACCACTGTGCCAGCGTATAATCCTGCATCACTGCCGACCCGGCATAACAGAATATGGCGAGCGCGCCCAGAAATCCACATAGAATTGTGCGTATTACTTTTTTCTTCATAAGTCAGGATAGTCTCTTTATCCCCTCATCGCAGCATCCATTTATGTAACGCTTCATAATATTACAAATTGCCCGCCGAGGTCAATTTGACTCCCGGCGGGCAAGTATGAAGAATTAGATGTTATCTATGTCCGAGGCTATATCTTTGTGTTTTCGGAATGCTCCACGCGTCGGCCATATACTGATGTCACTACCGCACCCAATGCCATTATCAACGCCGAGACTCCCAACACGAGTACTCCGCCACCGAGCTTCAGAAGCACAGGTACGATAAACACCCCCGCCACCGCACCGGCTTTGCCGATGGCAGCCGCGATTCCGGTGCCCTGTCCGCGCACTTCGACGGGATAGATTTTAGGTGGCAGAAGATAGGTCACCAGATGAGGTCCGATATTCAAGAATAGCTCAAACGACATGAATGCCACAAGCGAAATCCACACGGGCCACTGCAGATGATACGAGAAGAGCAACACAATCAATGACACTGCACATGCCCAGAAACTTGCCGTCTGCAGCCGCACCTCCTTCACCTTTCGGCATGCAAGCCAGATGCCGATAAGGAAGCCCGGAAGAATGATGCATGAAATCCAGAGTGTGGTCTTCACCGATGCCTCTACATTCTCAAGCGGCGTAGAGAATTTAGATTCATGCTCGATGCCAAGAGCCATCACCAGAAGGGGGATAAACACGCCGATGCCATATACTCCCAGGCCCTCGCAGCTCCAAGGTATGCCGCTTAGCACGACCTTATCCCAATATTTGCGGCAGAACTTCACAAACGATAATTTCTCAGCCTCAGCTGCAGATGAGGCATTGACATCAGGCTGCGGCCCAAGGCCGACATCCTTACCAAGGAATTTCCTCACCGCCATCTCCGCTTTCTGCGGCTCGCCATTATCATAAAGCCATTTCGGGCTCTCAAAGAAGTAGATTCTTGACAACACCATCACCATGCCGATGCCTGCCACAATCCACATCAGGTCGGGCCACCTCATGGCCGACTGCCACACCATTATCAGCATAAAGCTTAACGCCGCGGCGATGATATTGCCGAAGGCCGCCCCAGTCTTCACCATACCAAGCATCAGGAGTTTGTAGCGGTCAGGCATGAGCACCGAGGTATAATCAGAATCAAGGCTATATTCACCCCCGATGCCGAAGCCCACTACAAACAGAGCCACTATCAGCACCCAGACATCAGGCACAAAGATAGCCACGAGCGAAGCCACCACAATCAGCAGCGGGCAAAGTCGGAAAAATATAAGATAGCCATATCGGTCGCTCAGCTTTCCGAAAACAACCGACCCGAGCATTATACCAATCAGATCTGAGGCTCCGATAAGCCCCTGCAGCGGCGATGATAGATGGGCATATGTAGTGGTAATCATCATCAGCGGGATGATTACGCCGGCAACTGTGGCAACACCGGTGCCCACAAGCTGACCGAGACCTGTGACCGCCACTATCCACCAGTGGCGCCACGAGAGCGGCGCATCGGCTATGGTATATTTTGGACGCGCCATCGATGTCGATGTTGATGCGGTACTGTTCATGACTTTATTTCAAATTTAATGAAGTTGTCTAAAACGAAGTTGTTTAAACTTCAACATTTGCCATGCCCTTTATAACGGGCTGACATCACTGCCCTTACGGACTGCATTTATTTAGAGCCGGCAGGCTGAAACATCTTGTAGCCCGGAATCAGGAAGAGCCATGTGCCGATACAGAAGGGGCCGGTCAATGTTGCGAGTCCGAGCGGTGCGAATGCTGCGTTCATGCCGGCCTGGATAAACACTGTGGCCACGACTCCAAGCAAAGCCCACACCCATGTGCGCCAGTTACCGGTGTTGCAGAATGTGGCGCCAAGCGCTATGCCTGTCAGCACAGCTGAGAATCCGTAGAGTCCCTCAGCGATATCGGCCGCCGGACCCTGCCAAAGAATTATGGTCAGTAATGCCACAGCCGAAGAGATAGCGGCCCAGAGGGCAGCCGCGCGCGAACACAATGCCAGACCTACCAGAAAACATATGCCGGTGACCCAATTATTAATCAGGAACACTTGAGAAATACCCTTCAACCAATACACTACCAGCGAACCGAAACTCATGTCAAGGCTACCCATGCTCTCGGCGGCAAACGCGGGCACTGACTCCATGGCAGGAGGCATGCCGTGCATATCACGCGCAGCGAGCAAAAAGAACCAAGTCGAGAGCACGAAGGGGAAAGTGAATGAGCTCACTCCCCATGCCGACATCACACGATTGAGTGCAGTGCGCACCCAAGTGGTCATAGCAGCACACAGTATCAGGGCAAGCCACATCCACACCGTATTGCCCATGAAGGTAGGAAAGGCACACCCTACCAGCACACCATTAAATCCCCATAGACCCTGCGCTCCATGATCGTCCGGAAGTTTGAGGAAATATCCTGCAAGTGTAGAGACCACCACACCCACAAGCGCACCCCATGCCACGACACCAAGGCCCTCGGCATAAGCACCCCAGAATATCCCGATCATGAACAACAGGCCGGTCCACATACTGTCCTGAAACATCACCTGGCCCACACCACGCAACACTGTGCGCGGGAAATCACGCCATACAGGCGCTGCTACCGAAGAATCACTCATAATTACTTATTTTCTTGGTTTTGATAAATGGAATCGAATATTTTCCGAAATGATCTCCCGCGGCATAACGAATGACAAAGCTATCCCTATGCGCGAGAGTCTTATATTTTTATAACCCTTTCACATGCTGAAAGGTTGATTTACATTTATAAATACCTTATAACTCACCCACGAGCATACGCACAATCCAAAATATCGGCTGTCAGCACACTCATCAAGAGCTGAGGCCAAAGCTGTCACGAACAATAATCGTATTCATGGCGTTAAAAAATATGAAATCAACACCTCTGATTCTGTCGGCAGAATAGGGCTACATTACCTTACTGCCCGGCATCAGAGCCTAAAATCTTACCGCTTATGCACATGGCAGACGCTTTGATCAGCACCCCGGTGGCCCTTGCGGCCGGTGCTGCAGCGACAACACTTCTCGGCATCGCCGGCTATAAAGTCAACAAACAGAAAGGTGAGAACTCCAGAATAGTGCCACTGATGGGTGTATTAGGAGCCTTTATCTTCGCAGCTCAGATGATTAATTTCACGATTCCCGGCACAGGTTCATCGGGTCATATCATCGGAGGTGTGCTTCTTGCTGCATTCCTTGGACCATGGGCCGCATTTCTGACCCTCTCATCAGTCCTGATTATACAATGTCTCGTGTTTGCCGACGGCGGTCTGCTGGCATTGGGATGCAATATCCTCAATATGGGAGCGATGTCAACGCTTGTGGCTTATCCGCTGATTTTCCGCCCGCTCACAAGTCATAAGGCTCCAGGCGCCCTGCGGCTCATGATCGCCTCCGTACTCGCTTGCCTTGTGGGTATAGAGCTTGGCGCATGCTGTGTGACTCTTGAAACCGAGCTCTCAGGCATCACAGCATTGCCGACATCTACCTTCTTAGCTGTGATGACCGGCATACACCTCGCCATCGGACTTGGCGAAGGTCTTGCCACCGGGGCAATTCTATGCTTTGTACTCCGCACGCGTCCCGACCTGCTGGCCACCGACCGCATCCGAAGCACATCCTCCGGACGCAGAAGCATGAAAAATGTGCTCATCGGATTCGGCATCGCCACCATTGCATTGGGTGGAGGTCTGGCATTCTTCGCCTCTGAATATCCCGATGGCCTTGAGTGGAGCATCCAGAAGCTTACCGGCTCGACCGAGCTTGCCGCCACTCACGCCGACAGCATCACCACGAGCCTCGAGAGTGTGCAGAAAGCCACCTCTGTCATGCCAGATTACGACAGTTCATTCTCCGGCATACTGGGTGCACTGATGGTGATAATTCTGGTGTGGAGCATCACTTCTCTTCTGACAGCCGGCCGACGCCGCCGACTGAGCTCAGAAGGTTGACATATTCTAAAGAGTAGCCGGGGTTCGACACAGGCCATAAAGATAAAATGAGCAAACTTGAAAAAGCATATTATGCCTTGCAACGCATGGAGATGCGCGCAGCCGCATGCGACGATATAGTAGACCCGCGAGCCAACATCATCGTGAGTCTGCTAGATCTCTGCATGATGCTGAGTGTGCCGATGGGGAGGGTGTCGACTCTGATATGGTTTGCTCTTTATCCGATTGTGAGTTCGGCCTGGCTTGGAGTGAGATTCGGAAGAGTATTTCTTAATTCACTCTACGTGCTACCGGTGGTGGTGCTGATTGGCATTTTCAATCCGATTCTTGACCATACGGCAGCCTTCAAAGTGGGAGGGTTGACTGTGAGCGTAGGCTGGCTGACCTTCACTTCGGTCATCATACGCGGATTGCTTGCCATGCAGTGCATTCTGATTCTGATCTCTTCATGCGGATTTATCGGCATCTGCCGCGGACTGCGTCAGATGCATGTGCCGGCATTTCTGACTGACCAGTTGCAATTCGTATACCGTTACATATCGGTGCTTCTTCTTGAGGCGCTTTCGATGCGCCGCGCGCGCGAGGCACGCGGATTCGGACGCAAAAGTTTTCCACTTAAGCTTTGGGGAGTGATGATAGGTCAGTTATTTCTGCGTGCAATCGACCGATCTGAACGCATCAACCGTGCCATGATGGCCCGGGGGTTTGACGGCACATTGCCTCGCTTTGCCGCCGATGCAGAAAAATCCCTGCTGACCTCGCCCTCCACAATTTTCTATATCCTGCTTCTTGGCGGCGGGAGCGTGGCATTGCGATTTATGGACACTGCGGCTCTCTTCAACTGGGTCGGATAAGTAATCAATCTAAGAAATCAGAAATATCGGTTATGAGTCATCATTTCATAAAATTCACAGATGTGCATTATGCCTATCCTGATGGACATGAGGCGCTGAAGGGGGTGTCGCTGCTGATTACCCATGGCGAGCGTGTGGCTCTTTTAGGGCGTAACGGCGCCGGTAAGTCTACCCTTATACTCCTCACCGACGGTTTGCTCACGGCATCGCATGGTGAAGTCAACATAGGCGATGTGCCGGTAGAGAAGCGCACACTGCCTCTGATACGCCAGACAGTGGGGATGGTGTTCCAGAACCCCGACGACCAACTCTTCATGCCCACTGTAGAGGAAGATGTGGCTTTCGGGCCACTCAATATGCAACTTCCCACGCAGGAGGTAAGGCGCCGTGTAGAGAGCGCCCTAAAAGCCACCGGCACCTATGAGCTGCGCCACCGCTCGCCCATGCAGCTATCCGGCGGACAGAAAAGGAGTGTGGCTATCGCCACGGTTCTATCTATGGAGCCCTCGATACTTGTGCTCGATGAACCCACCTCAAACCTTGACTTCGCGGCACGCCGCGACCTTATAAAGGTACTTAAAGAGTTTACCCACACGCAGCTCATTGCCACCCACGACCTCGCCATGGCGCGCGAGTTATGTCCGCGCAGCATAGTCATCGACGATGGTCGTGTAGTGGCCGACGGCCCTACCGAAGAGTTGGTGGCCGACCCTGACGTTTGCGCCGTGCTTGGGCTGCAGGATGAGGTGGAGAGGGAGATTGGTCCAGTCTGATGCGAGATCTGCAGACGCTCTCAATCCTAATCATAGAAGATTATCGAACTTAAGAAGGGCAAATAGAGTTTTAATATCAGAACGGCGCATGACCAGCCATCCGGCACAACCCATGCGCCACACTCTTTTTCTCTAAATCTCTAAACTATATACTATATGATTCAGCATTACTATACGGCCCAAGAGACCCATCGGCGCAAGATTATCTATTTCTGCATGCACATGTTTGTGCTCTTGTTGTCGTTGTTTCTGATTGTCACGATATCGGTTGACACGTTCAAGAACGTGGCCTTCTATCGTGAGCCTCAATTCATGGAGATAGATTTCTGGATCTGTATCCTCTTCCTGCTTGACTTCTTTGTAGAGTGGGCTATTTCTGAACGCAAATGGCGCTATCTGTCGACCCACTTCCTATTTCTGCTCGTGTCGATTCCTTATAGCGCGATTATCCAGTACTATGGCTGGACTTTCGAGCCGAAGGTAGCTTATCTGATTCGCTACATACCGCTCGTACGCGGTGGTTATGCGCTGGCTATGGTTGTCAACTGGCTGACCTCGAATCGTGCCACAGGTCTGTTCCTGGCATATACCATATCGTTGATTGCCACTCTATATTTTGCCAGTGTGGTATTCTTCGTTTTTGAACAGGACACCAATCCGCTGGTCAAGACCTACAGCGACGCGCTATGGTGGGCTGCGATGGATATGACTACCGTAGGCTCCAACATCATCGCCGTCACTCCAATCGGTAAGATTCTATCGGTATTGTTGGCTGCATTGGGTATGATGCTCTTCCCGATATTCACAGTCTATATCACCAACTTGATTCAGAGCCGCAACCAGCGTGGATGGATAATAGGGCAGGGCAACTTTGATAATGAGGCTCAAAGCGAGGATACCGACCACACGGCTCAACCCGCTATCGCATCGGCGCCGGCAGACTCAGCTGCGAAATCTGACACTTCATCATCAGTGCCTGAGGCGGCCTCGGGCGCTACTGATGTATCCGATACAAGTTCGGGCACCTCATCACAATCAGAAGCCGACATCTCATCGACCGCCACCTCATCGGGGCCGTCAAATTCGATTCATTGAGCCACACGCGATGGCGTGAAGATAGCATTCCTCAATCCAAACCCATAAATATGACAGAGGCTCTGCCGGGCGTGATGACGGCGGAGCCTCTGTCATAATGCGCGATATTGATTCTTACTTGAAGGTATCCGGGAGGTCATTCTCATAAAGGATTGTGTCGCCAGGCCTGAGTATGCGCGAAAGGATCTGCTGCGCCTCATTGAAGCTGGCAGCTGAATAGAGATTCTTGCTGTCGAAGCCTTCGGCAAGTATTCCCTTTGTGAGAGCCTCATGATTGATATCGTTGACCACGATGGCGATGTCGGCGTTGCGGCCTATGTGGTGGCCGAGCTCCTGATTAAGCTCATAGCTGCGGTCGGCAAGTTCAATCATTCCCGGAGTCACGCAAATGCGGCGCCCCTGGTCCTTGAATCGGCCAAGCACCTCCAATGCCATGCGCGAACCTACCGGATTGCTGTTGAACGCATCATCGATGATTGTCACACCGCCGGGTGTGCGCTTCATGCTGAGGCGATGCTCAACTTGCTCAATGCGCCCAACACCCTGCTGAATCTTATCGACAGGCATGCCGAGTTTGAGCGCCACAATAATTGCGGCGAGCAGATTCGATATATTGCATTCGCCCACGAGGCGTGTACGGAAAGCCAGACGCTCGCCATCGGGTGTCACCACACTGAAGGCAGTGCCCTCGGCAGAATACTCGATATCCTCAGCCTTATAGTGAGCCTTCTCAGGAGCGCTGACAGCATAGCGGATGCAGCCGGTGTTGTCGACCTTTCTGGCGGCAGCCGGTGCGAAATCATTATTGACCACAATAAATCCATCGCGGGGCAGAGCATCAGCAAGTTCGAATTTAGTGTCACGCACGGCATCGATCGAGCCGAACGTCTCGAGATGCATCGGACCTACGGCAGTGATTATGCCGCACTGGGGGTCGACCAAATCGCAAATCTCCTTGATATCACCACGCTGCTTGGCCCCCATCTCGCAAATGAAGACTTCGGTGTATGGCTTCATCATCTCGCGCACGGTGCGAATGACACCCATCGGCGTGTTGTAGCTTCCCGGTGTCATGAGAGTCTCAAACTGCTCGGAGAGTATGGTGTGAAGGTAATGCTTAGTGCTCGTCTTGCCATAACTCCCTGTGATGCCTATGACCTTAAGGTCAGGCATTGATTTGAGAATATTGCGGGCCTCCATCCAGTAGTGGTGGTTGATGCGTGCCTCCACCGGCTTGAGAAGCCACACGGCAGCCATCACAAAAGCCCAGGATAGAACGCAGCACAGCAGCATCACCGACACTACAAACTCCGGACCATTATAGAACTCCACCATATCCTCACGGCCACCTTTGAAGAAGATGAGCAGCAGATAGGGGATAAGTGTGAGTATGGCCGCCACCGTGTAGATGCGTTTTACACGCGGAGTGAACACAAGCGGCTTCTTATGCTTTGCCTTCAGTATGGGCCAGCACTGACAAAGTGCCACCAGAGCAGTGAGCAGAAGGCAGAGCGCCGGGGTGAGAAGTGTGGATAGCAGAAGAAATATAAGCGCCACATTCACCAATCTGCGGGCCGGAAGAAAATTTCCCTGCTCGAGCCAGCGCCAATAGCGCGAAATGCGATAGCTGTTCTGCTGCAACATGTGGATGTCGGACTTAAGATTAAGAAGCATGTATATGCCGCACACCACATATATTGATATTAAGAAAATACTCATTTTATAGTGATAACTTATGATTTTCGTGAGTCAGGATAAGACATACGCGTCAGCTAACTGCCTGCAAGCTCCTTTTTAAAGAACTCCCGCATCACGGCTCTGAAACCGGCAGGATTGTCAAGGAAGCTATAGTGGCCGCATCCTTTGAAACTCGCTATACCTGAATCCGGAATAAGACGATTCATGATTTTGGCATCATTTAGAGGGGTGGCAGTATCGAGTTCACCCCACACAAGCAGCGTCGGAGCCTTGATGGAGGGCATTACATGGCAGAGATCCTCGTTGACACACTTGCTGAGTATGCCTCGCATCACAGGGGTGGAATTGCGATAATCGGCCGACCCGGCCTTCCCCCGGTAGCGCTCAAGCATCTTCGTGCCGAGGCTTTTGCCTAATATCACCGGCAGGGTATGCTTGAGCGCCTTATAGGTGTAAACCTTCGCATACCATTTCAAGCCATGGCGCGGCTTGACACCGGCGGCATCCACAAGCACCAGTTTCCTGACATAATCATTGCGTGAGGAGAGAAGTATGCCTATGCGGCCACCGAAACTATGGCCTATAAGCGTCACATCGCGTAAAGCCAGGCGGCTGATGAACTTCTCTACGAACTGAGTATACTTCTCCACACCCCAGATTTCAGGGGGTTCTGGAGTCTGGCCATGCCCCGGAAGGTCAAGGCTAAGAACCCGCATGCCAGGTTCAAGCACAGCTGCGATAGAGGCCACCGTCTTCACCTCGCATCCCCAGCCATGCATCAGCACCACAGTCGGGCCATCCTGGCGTCCGGTGTCGGTATAATGGAGTTTCACTCCATCTATGTCAATATATTTATCCAATTTTAAAGGAAGTCTAAAAGTAGAATTCGTAGAGAGGTCATCAATTTTGACCGGTGTTGACCATCGGCGTCACAGGTTCATCGCCACAAAGCACCACAAGCAGATTGCTCACCATTGAGGCCTTGGCCGCGGGGGTGAGCTCCACCACCTTGCCATCCTCGAGCCGGTTGAGGGCCATCTCCACCATCGACACGGCTCCCTCCACAATCTTCTCACGCGCCGTGATAATGGCCGAAGCCTGCTGACGGCGAAGCATCACAGCCGCAATCTCAGGGGCATAAGCCAAATAATTGAGGCGAGCCTCCACAACTTCGATACCGGCCATAGCCAGACGCTCATTGATTTTGCGTTCGAGCAAGTCATTGATGGCTTCGCCGCCATCACGCAGTGTGAGTTCATCAGGATGCTCCGGCTGCGGATCGTAAGCGAAATGGCTTGTCACCTCACGCAGAGCGGCATCGCTCTGGATTCTCACGAAGTTGTTGAGCGCTGCATTGCTCAGAGCGCCACCCTGGGCGGCTGAGAGTGAAGAGGCATCAAGATCGAAAATCACGCGGTATGTGTCTTTCACCTTCCACACCAGCACCATGCCTATCATCACGGGATTACCCACCTTATCATTGACCTTGATGGGATCTATATCCATGTTGCGTATGCGCAGAGATATCTTCTTGCGCGACATGAAGGGATTGACCCAATAGTAACCTATCTTATGGCATGTGCCCCGGTACTTACCGAAAAATATCATCACTCGTGCCTCGTTAGGTTCCTGGATGAAATAGCCCACGAGTCCCAGGAAGAAGACGACGAGCAACACACCCGATGCACCGGCCGAAAGCCACAGATTATCCTCGCCCCCAACCACGATGCAGGTCACTATAAGCGCAGGTACCAGGATAAAAGTCCAGAAGAGCATCGCAAATCCGTTGATGCACAATCCCTTGTATTCAAACTCCTTATTTTCAGTGTAGTCTGACATATTATAAATCTTATTTTTGTTGACTAACTACTGCGAAAATCGCCGATACGGCGGCGGTATCCACAGCCACGCCACACTCAGTCGAGGAATCGGCTGGTGAGACCGCTATAATTCTCAATGCGGCGATCGCGCAGGAAGGGCCACCAGCGACGCACATTCTCAGAACGCTCGAGGTCAATGTCGACAAGGCGCTCTTCGGCAGTAGCCTCGCCACACTCACACAGGAACTCCCCTTGCGGGCCGGCCACGAAACTTGAGCCCCAGAAATCTATTCCGGATGTATCACCTGTCGGGTCCTCCTCGTAACCCACGCGGTTGACGCTCACCACCGGCAGACCATTAGCCACCGCATGACCGCGCTGCACCGTGATCCACGCATTGCGCTGACGCTGCTTCTCATCTTCATCATCATCCGGATTCCAGCCGATTGCCGTGGGGTAAATCAGAAGTTCCGCACCACGCAATGCCATAAGCCGGGCTGCTTCAGGATACCACTGGTCCCAGCACACGAGCACTCCCAGCCGTCCCACAGAGGTGTCAATCGGTTCGAAACCCATGTCGCCGGGCGCAAAGTAGAACTTCTCATAAAATCCCGGATCATCCGGAATATGCATCTTACGGTATTGTCCGGCAATCGAACCATCCTTTTCAAACACAATTGCCGTGTTGTGGTACAGTCCCGGCGCGCGACGCTCGAAAGCGCTCGTCACAAGCACCACACCATTCTGGCGTGCCGCCTCGGCATAGAAATCTGTAAACTCACCCGGCAGGTCGACTGCCAGATTAAAATTGTCCACATTCTCAGTCTGACAGAAATAGAGCGAATCATGAAGCTCCGAGAGCACAATCAGTTGTGCCCCCTCATCGGCCAGATTCTGAATTGCCGCAAGATTACGGCTGCGATTTGAATCGACATCATCCGAAAAGAAATGCTGCACGATTCCTACCTTCAGATGCGGAGAGCGAGATGTAGTTCTATCCATTTTATGTCGTATTTTTTAAATCATGTAAATAGTTTGACGCTATGTAATTGCCATGAATTAATCACAATTGCTGCTTTATGCACTTATTGAAGTCAGATGCGACGCACTTAATGGCAGGCATCCGACAGATAAGGCTCAGTTCTTGACAATAGCGTCATTGAAGTATCCTCTGTAGAGCTGCATCGTGGCACAATGCAGCGAACCATGCTGACGTATGAGCGCGCGGCAGTCAACCCCCACCACTTCATGTTCCGGGAAGGCTATACGCATCGTCTGGCAAGCAAGACGGTCATTCTCCGGCTGCCCATATACCGGCATGAAGATTGCCGAATCAGTCACCAGATAATTGGCGTAAGTGGCCGGCAATCTATCGCCATCCTCGTCAAATATCGGGTCAGGCATTGGCAATTCCACCAGGTTATAACTTTCACCCTCCGGAGTGCGGAAAAGTGTGAGCTGGGCACGCATGCGCAGCAGTGGCTCAAAATGCTCATCATCCACATTGCGGCATCCGGTGAAGATGATGGTGTTGTTGGGGGCAAGACGAGCCAAAGTGTCGATATGCGAATCCGTATCGTCGCCGGCCAAAGCGCCGTAATCAAGCCACAACACATGATGCGCACCCAGTCGCTCAGCCAGAATCTCATTCAGCTCAGCCTTCGATTTCCCGCCATTTCGGTTTGGCGATGTGAGGCACCGGGTGGTGGTCATGATTGTCCCCTCGCCATCACTCTCAACAGAGCCCCCCTCAAGCACAAAATCACGCTCATTGCGATATTGCTCGGGGAGGATGATATAGCGATCGCGCAGATGCAGATTAATCAGATTATCCTTATCGGCGGCGAATTTGAGTCCCCAGCCATTGAATCCGAAATCGAGCGCTCTGGGGCGTTCGCCACGCTCAACAGCTATCGGTCCATAGTCGCGTGTCCAGGTGTCGTTGAAATCCGCCTCCACGATTATCACCTTGCGCGGGTGCGGAAGCTGAGCCACAAAATCCTCACCCTCCTGGCGCGAGCTGCAGAGCAGCACCACCTCGAGTCCATGCGAGGTGAAAGCAGCGATCATATCGGCATAACACCTGCGGATATCGGGCATCATATAGGCCCAGTCGGTGGCCTGATGCGGCAGAGCCATCAGAATTGCACACGGCGACTCCCATTCAGCCAACATGCGCGTATCAGTATTATTCATCTATTTATCTCTTAATACGTTAAGCCATTTGCCGGGGCTTTGGCCGATTCGGTATGGCTATTAAATCTTCAAAAATAATAAATTCCGGTGATTAATAAAAGTATTTTTTCACTAATTTTGCATACTGAAGGTCACCGCCCACTCCGTGTGAGAATCAGGCAGCTGGCCGCAACCGAAAAAAATCAGACTTTAAAATGAGTAATACTGCTGAAGAATTTGCGGCCGAGATAGCGAGATGCCGCGATATTTTCAAAAAGAAAATGGCTGACTACGGCACATCATGGCGCATCATGCGCCCGATGTCGCTGACTGACCAGATCTACATCAAGGCATGCCGCATACGTTCGCTCGAAGAGAAGGGTGGACAGGGCGCCGTAGACGAGGGGATTGAACCGGAGTTTATCGGTATAGTCAACTATTGCGCGATGGCATTGATTCAGGTTGAACTCGGTCCGGGCGAGAGCCTTGACCACGCAGAGGCCCTCAAACTCTATGATAAGTCAATCGCCGATGCCACCCAACTGATGCTCAACAAGAATCATGACTACGATGAGGCATGGCGCGGCATGCGTGTAAGCAGCTTCACCGACATCATTCTTCAGAAACTGTTGCGCACCAAAGAGATTGAATCACATGCCGGACGCACACTCATCTCAGAGGGCGTAGAGGCAAACTATATGGATATGATCAACTATGCCCTTTTTGCTCTCATAAAACTTTCAGAGGGGAAAGAAAGGGCCAAGTATGAGGTGCCGGTAGTGTCGTTTGCCGATGGCAACCAGGCATCTGCCGCCCCGTTAAATCCCTGATAGCCTATGAAGAGATCTCTTATCTGGCTCACTTGGCTCATGAGGCTTCTGACCGGAGCCACCTTCATATTCTCGGGCTTCGTGAAGGCTATCGACCCTTGGGGCACGCTCTATAAGTTTGAAGACTATATGGGAGCGTTGCATCTGCCGGTCTATACCAATCTGCTGCTTGTGGCCGCATTTCTGTTGTGCGCCTACGAGTTCTGTATCGGCATCTTCCTGATTTCGGGGTCGTTCCGTCGCTCGGCGCCAATAGGAGGCGCTGTGCTGATGGCAGTCATGCTGCCATTGACACTTTGGATTGCCATATCGGACCCTGTGGCCGACTGCGGATGCTTCGGTGATGCAGTGGTATTGTCGAACTGGGCCACATTCTGGAAAAACGTGGTGCTCACGCTGGCCTTTGTATGGCTGATTCGTTATAACGCCAAAGTGAGATGGATTATCCGGCCACACCTTCAATGGATGGGGTTGCTCGCCTCAGCGGCCTACGTGACCCTTATCGGGCTGGGAGGATACACATATCAGCCGCTCATCGATTTTCGACCTTATCCCAAAGGGAGCACGCTTGTAGATAGCGATTCAGATAACGCAGAGGAGAATGAGGAGATAACTCTGATTTACAGTCGTGACGGCAAGGAGCAAAGTTTCTCAATCGATGACGAACTGCCGTCGGAAGATGACGGATGGACCTTCGTAAGACGCGAAGTGAAACCTTCACCCGTCACCACTGCCGATGCAGACCGCAGTGAGCATTCGGCCGAAAAGACATTCCGCATATGGAGTGACGACGGCGAAGAGGATGTGACCGACAATGTGATGCTGTCTGAAGGGCGCCAACTGCTAATCTTCATGCCCGACCTGAAGAATGTGTCGGTGGCAACGACCTGGCAGATAAATTCGCTCTACTCATGGGCCCAGGCCAACGACATAGACATGATCGGTATCGTGAGCGGCACTCTGCAGGATATCACCGAATGGCGCGACATCTCACTCGCAGCATACCCAATCTATACCGCAGAGGATACTGAAATCAAGATGGTGGTGAGAGGCAACCCGGCTGTGGTGTATCTCGAAAATGGCGAGGTAATCTGGAAGACTACCCTCCGCGCACTCGACACCGAAGACTTTCTGTCTGACGAAGCCCGCCGACGCGATCCGGCATCGTATGCACGCAATGACCATGCATTGCTCTACAATGTCAGCCTGCTATACGTGATTGTCATGGCAGCCCTCGTGGGACTCTCTTACATTCCTAAGATTGTCAGGATGTTTCCCGACAAATGGGTCAGTCGTGGTGATAGGGGAGTCCGTTCAGAATCGACACCCCACGATACACCTGCTCAGTAAAGAAGAGTCTCACCATCTCATGATTGAAGGTCATCTTCGAGAGCGACATCTGCGCATCCCCCCGAGCATAGATACGCTCTGAGAATCCATAAGGCCCACCCACGATGAAGAGGGTGCGCTTACGTCCGGACCCCATAAGGCGCTCAAGCCAAGCCGCGAATTCACGTGATGTGTATTCGCGGCCCTTTTCGTCAAGAAGCACCACGTAGTCGCCATCTGTAATCTGGCGCAGCAGAAGATCGGCCTCCGCCTCCTTCTGCTCCTGTTCGGAGAGTTTGCCGCGCCTTGGGTCGGGGAGCTCAAGAATTGAATAGGGTATATAGCGGCGCAGACGCTTGCAGTATTCCGCAATCCCCTCCTGGATATATGAGATGCCTGTTTTGCCTATTGTAAGAAGAGTAATTTCCATTTGTTTTTATTATCTTTGCACTTGGAATCCTGCCGTTGAAGTTACTCAAACTTCATTGGGCATCGCCGGACAATATATGCCTGAGAGTGGCCCGGTGCGGATGATTCATCAGCAAAATTAACAATATTAAGCTACATATCAAAATATGAAAACAAAAGAGGAACTTATCGACTCACTTCTTGATCTGGCATTTGCCGAAGACCTCGGCGATGGCGACCACACCACGCTCTCCACAATTCCGGCTGATGCCATGGGGCGCAGCCGACTGATAATAAAGGAGGAGGGAATACTCTCCGGGGTAGAAGTGGCCCGCAAAGTGCTTGCCAAAGTTGACCCCTCGATAAAGATGGAGGTCATGATACAGGATGGCGCCAAGGTGAAACCCGGCGACATCGCATTCACCGCCGAGGGTCCGGTGCGCTCTCTGCTCATCGCTGAGCGCACGATGCTCAACATCATGCAGCGCATGAGTGGTGTGGCCACAATGACAGCACGCTATCAGCAACGCCTCGAAGGGCTTCACACCCGTGTGCTTGATACCCGCAAGACCACTCCCGGAATGCGAATGCTCGAGAAGGAGGCTGTGGCATGCGGCGGAGGCACAAATCACCGCATCGGTCTCTTCGACATGATTCTCATCAAAGATAATCACATCGACTTCGCCGGCGGGATTGAGAAAGCCATCCAGCGGGCCAATGACTACTGCAAGGCAAATGGCAAGAATCTGAAGATTGAGGTTGAGGTAAGAAGCCTCGACGACATACGCCGCGTAATGGAACATGGCGGAGTCGACCGCATAATGTTTGACAACTTCACCCCCGAGCTCACTCGCGAGGCTGTGGCTATGGTAGGGGGCAAATATGAAACCGAATCATCGGGCGGCATCACCATCGAGAACCTGCGCGAGTATGGCGAGACTGGAGTCGACTTTATCTCAGTCGGCGCGCTCACCCATAGCGTGAAGGGACTCGACATGTCGTTCAAGGCATATTGAGCTGACATCGAAGTTGGTTAAACAACTGCTTAGTTTGATACCCCAACCATCATTACCCAATCTCAGATGAAGAGCGACTACGAGCTTCTGGCACTCTGCCCCGAACAATTCCGCGACCGTCTGAAGCGCATTCTCTCGACGCCGCCTGACCTCCCTGCAGGAAATAAAAACTTCAACTATGATGATCCGGCAGGCATGACTGAGACATTCGAGTCGATGGGTGCCACCCACGCCGACAACGTGCGTAAGCAAAAGAGAGCCAAGCACATCGAGGCCAAGGAATGGGGCGACTATGCCGAGGCCATAACAGCCCGGTATCTTCTACTCAAGGGGTTGCCTATCAGAGAATGGGAATGGCGGCCGGGCACAAGCGGCAATAGCCGCCATGGCGAGATTGATCTTATATCGCAACGCGGCAACCGCATCATCTTTATCGAGGTCAAGGCACGCAGCGGCAAGCACTCCGATCCGTGGTCGGCTATAACGCCACAGAAGATACGTGAGCTTTGCCACGGCGCCGATATATATCTGAAACGCCTGAAGGGTAAGTTTGAATATCAATTCGATGTGGCCCTCATCACCGGCACATATGATGATTATACGTTCGAATATATCGAGGATGCCTTCATGTGTCCGCTGACCACGCGTGTGGGCTGATTGCTCACGCTATATACCCAAAAGACTCCGCCGTCGGGACTATGTTACCCGACGGCGGAGTCTTTTTATACATAAGTTTATGCCAAATGAAAAACGATTAATTCTGAGCCTGTCGCATACCTCTGAGGGTCATAAGCGGACGCACACTGCTGCGCACAAGCTTGCGGATAGTGCGCCATTTGGGGAAGATTACATTCGGTCTGACGGGGCCATAGCCCAATAGAATAATCAGCAACGCAATGATTGATGCCACCAGCAGCCAGCCGTATATCTCCTTCATCGACACCACCAACGCCTGCACCTGCACCATACCATAAAGTTCGGGCAGCGTGTGGGTGGACAGCAAACCGGAAGTATCAGTGACGGCCGAACCTATGAAGGCGGCATTTTTAGCCATGCAGTGACGCAACAACTCACCGATTACAGCCGGCCCGAACGTCGCGCCAAGCACTGCTCCGGTAAACCCGTTTATCGTAAGCGCCTGCGGAAATACAAAGAAGTGCATGCCCCCCTGCAGGATTGAGGTGAGATAGACAATAGAGATAATCACCGATGCGGCTCCACGCGCAAAGAGGGGGATAAACAACATCTCCTTCTCTACGCCATAGTCTATCATGAAATAGAAATATGCCAGATAGATGGCTGCCAGGAAGAATCCTATTGACGTCATTGTGCGATAGCGCCAACGATGCAGTGCAAATGTGAAGTAGGTGAAGGCGGTGCCGGCGAGAATCCCTGCGAAGACATACCAGTTGAGATCAATCATATTTGTCTCGTCAAAGCCAAGCACGGCCTCGGCATATGAATGCTCAAATACATGCTCAGTGCCAAGAAGCGTGAAGAAGACCAGATAGATGATGCTGGCTCTGACTACATTTCTGTTGGTCAGAGCTGTGAATGAGATATAGGGATGATGCAGAAACCGCGCACGCCAGAGATTGATGCCCACACACACCAGACCCAGAAGCACCGCTCCCCTTATCTCACGCGCCTCCCACCAATCGAAATAATTGCCGTAGACACAGATGAAGGTGAAGCATAACATAAACACACTCCATAGCCCTGCACCAATCCAGTCGATGCCAAGGAGCGGAATCTGAAGAGGCCCCTTTACCGGACGCACAAAGATCATCACCATAATCATCATGAGCGCAAGCAATCCGATCATGATCCACTGCATATATTCCCACTGCCAGAAGAATGCCGTATAGACGGTGAATATGCCACTAAGCTGAATAGCACTATCCACCACCAGATAGACATAGCAGAAAAATATGGCCATATCACGCACCGGAGTCAGCCACAGTTGAATTGTGGAATTGCACACGAAAGTAGCCCACATTCTGAACCATCCTGCGAAGAAACATGTGATGACCAGCACCACCACAGATGAAGTCGTGGCGCATATGAAATTGGCCGCAATCAAAGCCGCACCACATATCAGCAGACCCACACGATTGGAGAATCTGAACTTCAGTCTGAACATGACGGCAAAGTTGATCGACATGCCCACCAGCATGGCATACCCCGCCATCAGGATATCCTCCTGCATCAGTCCGGTGGTGCCCACCATATCAGAGGCTGCCGCAAGATAGACTCCCCCTGAGAACTGCACAATCAGCACAAAGAGGATGAAGAGCCATGGCTTAAGCCTGCGGGGAATGTAATTCGGCACATCAGGGATATCAAAGGGTCCCTGCGGCCCATGGAAATCCGACATATCAATATTTCACTTCACATTCCACATTCATACCGGCACGCAGACGCTGCATATCCTCGGGATTATTATCGGCTGTGAATTCGATTCTCACCGGCACACGCTGGCGCACCTTGACAAAATTGCCTGCTGAATTATCCTGCGGCATAAGCGAGAGGCGTGCGCCGGTGGCTTTAGAGAGAGCCGCCACTTTACCGTGAAACACCACATCCGGAACAGCATCGACACGGATATCCACCTCCTGGCCTACTGCCACGTGCGGCAGCTGCGTCTCCTTATAGTTGGCTGTGACCCATATGTCGGATGAATCCACAATATCGAGCAGAGTCTGGCCGGGCTGTACAAGCTGGCCTACCTGGATGTCGAGACGCGAGGCATATCCATCGCACGGCGCCGTAATGACGGTGTAGGAGAGATTCAGCTCGGCTGCCGCAAGCAGAGCCTTTGCCAATTCGACGCCGGCATCATTCTGAGCTATGCGGTCGCGGGTCTCAGTCACAACGGTTGAGGTGGCCGCACGCTGCTGCATGAGCATATCATAACGCGCTTTCTTAGCCGCGTAATCTGTAGCCACTCCATCATATTGCTGCTGGGTGACAGCTTCTTTCTCGAGTAGTTTGGCATAACGTGCCAGCTCTGTGGCTGCATGCTCCATAAGCACCTTGGCCTCCTTTATAGATGCCTCGCTCACTGCAAGATTAGATGAAGCCACATTGACACTGCGGTCAGCCACGCCACGTCCGGCAAGAGCATTCTCATAATCAGCCCGCGCCTGCGCCACACGCAGCCGCATGTCGGCATCATCTATGATGACGAGCGTGTCACCCTTCCTAACCGGCTTGAACTCTTCGAATCGGATCTCTTTTATGTAACCCTGCACTCGCGTGTTGACTGGCACTATCTGCTGCTCTACCTGAGCATTATCCGTGAATTCCACATCGCCCAGATGCACAAATTTCGAGCCCACCCACACCACAGCGGCCACGATTACAATTAGAGAGACTATGTAAGAGAGGATTTTCTTGTTGCGGTGATTCATATTGTTCCTGAGATGAATTGGAGTTTATAATAGTAATAAATGATGTTGATTTTAGCATTCACAAGCTGCTGCTCGGCCTCGAGTTTGGAGTTGGCTGCGTCAAGCATATCGGTGATGAGAGCCATATCGGCTGAATAGCGCGTGGAGGTAGTGGCATAATTGCGATCAGCCAGTTCGACACTTTTCTGCTGGGTCTTGAGCTGCTCATAGGCCTCAAGATAGCGTATGTAGTCGCCACGCACAGCCAGCTCTACATTCTCAGACGCCGCCTCAAGCTCCTCGACCGACTTGCGCACTGCCACCTGCGTGCGTGCCAACGCCTTGTTAGACTTCCATAGCGACGACAGATTGTAGCTCACGCCCACACCAATCCACCAGTAACTGAGATTGCGGTTGAGCGGAGGAATCTCCACAAGTATCGGTCCGTCGAAGGTCCATCTGGCTTTAAGTCCGATTTTAGGCAGGCGTTCAGACTTAACCAGTGTCTCGCTCTTGCGGGTAATCTCAACTCCGCTGCGAGCCAGGCTCAACGCCGGAGAATTAGCCAATGCCTCGGTCTGCCACCATGCCTCGCCGGCGCAGGGGAGGGCACGATTGAGAATGGTAGTGTCGGGAGCCACGCGCATCCCCTGAGGCAGTGCGGCCACGGTCACAAGATTGTCATTCAGAATTTCAAGCATGTTGTCAATCTTGATAAGCTGCAGCTCAAGATTGGACACCAGCAGTTCGTAACGGGTGATGTCGTTGCGCAATGCTGTGCCATTCTCATAGCGCGTCTGCATGTCGGTCAGCACCTTGCGGGCCTGGGCGATATTCTGACTGACCACCTTGCGCAGATTGGTATATTTGTAGATGTCGAGATAGAAGCCGGTAAGCTGAAATCGGATGTTGTCACGCTGAAGCTCGGTGGCATATCTGGCAGCCGTAGATTTCAATTCAGCCATCTCGATGCCGGCAGTGATTGCGCCTCCTGCATACAATGGCTGCGTGACATTGACACCCACTCCGTTGCCGAAATGTGGAATCGGAGCTTTCTGATAATCCGAGAAGTCACGCTTTGTGGTGAAGCCATCGCCGATGAAGCTCAGACTCAGCGAGGCGTCTACATCCGGAAGCCGCTGACTGCGCGCAACGCTGATTTCGCGTCTGGCCTCCTCCTCAGCGGTAAATGATGGGCGGAGCTGCGCACTTCCGGCTTCGGCACTGCTGAAAATCTCATCAAGAGTCACGACAGTGGCCTGCTGGCCGGATGCACACACCCCACCGCTCAACAGGATTGCAGATAGCAACCCTGTGAGCAATCGTAGATTGTTCATAAGGGGGGAAGTTAAGTTAGTTGAAAAGTCGTAGGGGAAAAAGCGAAAATGCAGACGTCAAAGAGATTACTGGGTACTCTTCCAGTTCTCCTTATAAGCGTAACTATGCACTGTGGGGCACAGATGGCCCGGGGTAGATATTATGTTGGTCATATAGGGTGACTCTTTGTGAATCACACTGCAAAGTTAACATTTTTTTCTGACTTAACCATTTCCTCGCGCCATCTTCTGAACTACATAAGACAGTGATTCACGCCAAGCTTAATGCAAAGCAATCACCAGCTTACCAGCTACATCCACAAATTTGATGTTATGCAACATATTGTCAAATATTCTTGAACCTTGCACCACCTATAATGTTATAAATATAACCATGGAACCCATTTACTTAATTCTCCCTCAGCATCATAATTAAGCAAGACGTTCCACTGAAGTCGCAAAACTCATCGCAAGGCCTAAAGCGTCAAAGATGAGAATTATCTACAAACTATGAAATAACACCCTCCCATGAAAGACACCAGTAAAGACTACGACGTCATTATCATCGGCGGCGGTGCCACCGGCGCCGGCACAGCCCGCGACTGTGCGATGCGTGGTCTCAAAACTATCCTTATAGAGCGTTTCGACTTCACGGCAGGAGCCACCGGGCGCAATCATGGATTGCTGCATAGCGGTGCACGCTACGCTCACACTGACCCCGAATCGGCGGCGGAATGTATAAAGGAGAACATTATTCTCAAACGCATAGCCCGACACTGTATCGAAGAGACGGGGGGACTGTTTGTGTCATTGCCCGAAGATGGCCTTGACTATCACGAGGCCTTTATCGCCGACTGCATACGCGCCGGCATACCGGCCACAGAGATTGACCCGGCCGAGGCCTGCCGGATTGAACCGGCTGTCAATCCTGACATCATCGGGGCTGTAAAGGTGCCCGATGGTTCGGTCGACCCTTTCCGGCTCACCACAGCCAATGTCATGGCTGCACGCCAGAATGGAGCAGATATCATCACATATCATGAGGTAATCGGATTCACACGCGACCAGACACGCCTCACCGGCGTGCGTGTGCTTGACCACAAGACCCATCAAGAGAGTGAAATTCGCGGCCGCGTCATCATCAATGCCGCTGGCATATGGGGGCATCATATCGCCGAACTGGCCGGGGTGACGGTCAACATGTATCCGGCCAAAGGTTCATTGCTGATTTTCGGTCATCGCATCAACAAGATGGTGCTCAACCGCTGCCGCAAGCCTGGAGATGCCGACATCCTCGTGCCCGGCGACACAATCTGTGTGATAGGCACCACATCGAGCCGCATACCATTCGACCAGATTGACAATATGGAGGTCACCCCCGATGAGGTCGATCTGCTGCTTCGCGAAGGCACCAAGCTCTCGCCGGCCATGGCATGGACACGCATCCTGAGAGCATATGCCGGTGTGCGTCCGCTCGTGGCTGCCGACCACGACCCGTCGGGGCGTAGCATAAGCCGAGGCATAGTCTGCCTTGACCATTCCACACGCGATGGCCTTGATGGATTCATCACCATTACCGGCGGCAAACTGATGACTTATCGCCTCATGGCCGAGATTGCCACCGACATGGCATGCCGCAAGCTGGGCGTCGACCGCAAATGCCGCACGGCCGAAGTGCCGCTGCCCGGCTCTGAAGTGACAGCAGAAGATGAATGCCGCAGATCGCATATCATAGAACTTAGCACCGAGCAGAAAGCCATCGAAGAGCGCCATGGCAGCCTCGCAGGCCGCATCCGCACTGACGATGATGCCGACGACGCGCTGGTGTGTGAGTGCGAGCAAGTGACTGTAGGTGAAGTGAATTATGCCATCGAAGAGCTGCATGTGCATAATCTCGTCAATCTGCGCCGACGCACCCGTCTGGGCATGGGCACATGTCAGGGTGAGCTTTGCGCATGCCGCGGGGCGGGCTTGCTCGAGCGGCATGACAAATGCACACGGCGTTCGCTTCAGGATCTTGCATCGTTCATGAATGAACGCTGGCATGGCATGTATCCCGTATGCTGGGGTGAATCGCTCGTGGAGAGCCAATTTACAGCATGGCTTTATGAAGGAGTCTGCGGACTCGATCCATCCACGGCCGACGCCTCATCAACTGCTCCTCAACAGTAATCCTTACAATCCTCATCCACCATGAAATTCGACACCATTATAATAGGAGGAGGCCTGAGTGGCCTCGTGAGTGCAATTGAATCTGCAAGGGCAGGGCGAGCCACGGCCATCGTATCAGCCGGCCAGAGCGCGCTGCACTTCTGGTCAGGGTCATTTGAACTTTTAGGCAATTGCCACGGAGAGACAATAATAGATAATCCGTTAGGTTATATCTCCCGACTCGAGGAGAATCATCCATACCGCAAAATCGGCACCGAGGGCCTGCAGCGTATGTTGGCAAGAGTGCCGGAGCTGCTGAAGGAGGCCGGGATGAAGTCGACAGGATCATTGCAGCGCAATCATTTCAGACTCACCCCACTGGGATTTATCAAGCCTGCTTGGCTTACTCTGGATGATTATGTGGCATTTGACTCCGACACAGTGCTCCCTTGGAAGAAAGTGGCTCTTGTCAACATATATTCCTATCTCGATTTTTATCCGAGATTTCTGGAATTCGGATTAAGAAACCATGGAGTGCAATGCAGCATGGCATCAGTCAATATTCCGCAACTCAACACTCTGCGCAAGAGCACGACTGAGATGCGTGCCACCAACATATCCCGGTTTCTGACCGATGACGCTGTCGATGCGCTTGCTGAGAAGGTGAATGCCGTTGCAGGTGATGCCGAAGCTGTAATCATGCCGGCCGTATTGGGGATATTCAGCGATGAGCCTGTCAATCGGTTCCGCAGTCAGGTGAAGTGCCCTGTATGGTTTGTGCCCACGACTCCGGCCTCGGTGCCAGGGGTAAGATGCCAACTCAGTCTGCGTGATTACTTTATCCGGCTCGGTGGCCAATACCTGCCCGGCGACACAGTGAAACACGGCGTTATCAGTAATCACCGACTCGAAAGAATCTACACCGAGAATCTTGGGGATATGCCTCTTGAGGCCGAAAACTTCGTGATTTCTACAGGCAGCTTCTTCGGCCACGGCCTTATTGCCGACATGGAACGTATCTACGAGCCTGTCTTCGGGCTGGACCTCAATGTAAGTGGCGGACGCACGGAATGGTATCGCAAAGAGCTTTACGATGCTCAGCCCTATATGGGATTCGGTGTGATTACGGATGATAAATTCCGCCCGTCGCGCAAAGGTGAGACCATCGACAATCTCTACGCTACCGGAGCACTCCTTTCGGGATTCAATGCGTTGAAAGAGGGTTCAGGAGCCGGCATAACGCTTGCCACAGCCCTGAGCGCTGCAGAGAATATCAACGGATGTGGCACTATCTAAAACCTATGAGCCATGATGACACTACAGCAACAAAACCGAAGCGACAATAATTTTGAATCATGCATCAAATGCACCATCTGCACCGTCTACTGCCCCGTGACTACGGTCAATCCGGATTATCCGGGGCCGAAACAGGCGGGTCCCGATGGAGAGCGCTACCGCTTGAAAAAACCACTTTTCTATGATGAGGCACTGAAGTATTGCCTTAATTGCAAACGTTGTGAGGTGGCATGTCCGAACGATGTCAGAATAGGCGATATCATACAATCGGCCCGCATAAAATATTCTGACCATCGTCCCTCACTGCGTGATTCGATTTTGGCCAACACTGACTTTATGGGCACTTTGGCCTCTACGTTTGCTCCGCTTGTGAACTTCACTCTTGGTCTGAAACCAGTGAAGCTTCTGATGGATGTGACTCTCGGAGTCGACGAACACCGCACATTCCCCAAATACACCTCCACACGCTTCGAGACATGGTATCGCCGCAAAGCGGCTGCCACGCAAGATGCCTACGACCGACATGTGGCCTATTTCCACGGATGCTATGTGAATTACAATTATCCTCAGCTTGGCAAGGATTTCATAAAGGTATTCAACGCGATAGGCATCGGTGTGCATCTGCTGAAGAAAGAGAAGTGCTGCGGTGTGGCCAAGATTGCCAATCTATGCATCAACGAGGCCACACGCGACGCAAAACTTAACCTTGAGTCAATCCGTGAGGCAGTGGGCAACGGCATGGATGTGATGCTCACCTCATCTACATGCTGCTTCACACTGCGCGATGAGTATCCTCATGTGCTGAAGATTGACAATAGCGATGTGCGCGATCATATATCGCTTGCTGTCAGGACTCTATACAGACTTATTGAGGAGGAGGGTGTGAAACTCGTGTTTCGTAAAGACTTCCATAAGAGAGTGGCCTATCACGTGCCATGCCACATGGAGAAACTCGGCTGGGGCATCTACTCTACGACTTTGATGAAGATGATTCCAGGGCTGGATTTCGTAAGACTCGACCCGCATTGCTGCGGAATTGCCGGCACTTACGGCTTCAAAAAAGAATACTACAATTATTCGCAAGGCATCGGCGCCCCGCTCTTCAAGCAGATTCTCGACAGCCATCTCGATTCGGTGGCCACAGATTGCGAGACTTGCAAGTGGCAGATTGAGATGTCGACCGGCCTTCCCGTAGAGAATCCAATCTCATTGATAGCCCAGGCACTCGACGTGGAGGCCACGATGAAGGCCAACGGAGTCAGTGTGGCTCCTCCTGAAGATTAGAAACCTTTTAACCTTATCATACTATGAATACCTCAGACAACCGCCCGAAGTATATACTGGCTCTTGATCAGGGCACAAGTAGCTCAAGGGCAATCGTATTCGACCACGAAGGCAACATCTGCTCAGTGGCGCAGCATGAATTTCCTCAGATTTTTCCGCATTCCGGTTGGGTCGAACATGATCCCCACCAGATATGGGGCTCGCAAGCCTCGGTGATAGCTGAAGCTATTTCGCAAATCGGAATCAATGGATTGAATATCGCTGCAATCGGCATCACCAATCAGCGCGAGACTACCATCGTATGGGATGCCGACACCGGCGAGCCAATCTATAACGCCATCGTATGGCAGGACCGGCGCACATCGGAATACTGCGACCGCCTGCGCGAAGAGGGTGTGGCCGAGATGATACGCGACAAAACGGGGCTGATACTCGATGCCTACTTCAGTGCGACAAAAATCCACTGGATTCTTGAGAATGTGGAGGGGGCCCGGGAGAAGGCTGAAGCCGGCAAACTTCGTTTCGGCACAGTCGACAGCTGGCTTGTGTCGTGTCTGACACGTCATCGGGTGCACATCACAGATGTCACCAACGCCTCGCGCACAATGTTATTCAATATCCACACTCTGGAGTGGGACCAGGAGTTGCTTGATCTTTTCGGCATTCCCCGCTCGATGATGCCCGAAGTGAAGTCTTGCAGCGAAGTGTACGGCAACACCACCACCACGCTCTTCGCCCACGAAGTGCCAATCGCCGGAATTGTCGGCGACCAGCAGGCAGCTCTCTTCGGCCAGATGTGCATCGAACCCGGCTCTGTCAAGAACACCTACGGCACCGGTTGCTTCCTGCTGATGAATTCTGGCAATAAGCCAATAAAATCAAAGAATCATCTTCTCACCACCATCGCCTGGAAACTTGACGGCAAAGTGACGTATGCGCTCGAGGGATCGATATTCGTGGCTGGCTCGGTAGTGCAGTGGCTGCGCGATAATCTAAAGTGCATTCGGTCATCATCGGAAGTTGAGAAACTGGCAAGCTCTGTGCCCGACACCGACGGAGTATACTTCGTGCCGGCCTTCACCGGACTCGGCGCACCCTATTGGGACCAGTATGCTCGCGGCGCAATCTCGGGATTGTCGCGCGGTTCAAAACTTGCCCACATCGCCCGCGCAGCGCTTGAAGGCATCGCCTACCAGACCTATGATATTGTCAAAGCCATGGAGCGCGACGCCGAGATACCGCTCACTAACCTGAAGGTCGATGGTGGCGCCGCCCGCAACAATCTGCTGATGCAATTCCAAAGCGATATCCTCGACACTGAGGTGCTGCGTCCCTCAATTACCGAGACCACAGCTCTTGGAGCTGCCTATATGGCCGGACTCGCCGTAGGCTACTGGAAGGATGTGGCCGAACTGCAGGCACAATGGAGGGTCGACCGTCAGTTCCTTCCGCTTGCCGACAAGCAGAAGGTGGCCAAGGCGCTTGATGGCTGGCACGACGCGGTGCGCAGAGTGCTGACTCCGGATGCCTGTACGCGCCCGAGCTGACAATCCGCCTCCTGAAGTCAATCACAGACTTCAATCGAGCCATGTACAACCCTATGTCACATGACTCGTCTACTAACCACCTCAATCCACACCATTATGGAAAACTCAATTTTTTTAAAGTGCCTCTTTGAATTCTTAGGCACATACGTGATGATTCTGCTGGGTGCCGGTGTATGCGCCTGCACCTCATTGACCGGTTCGAAAGGAAAGGGTGGAGGTTGGATTGTCGTCACTCTCGCCTGGGGTCTGGCAGTAATGTGCGGTGTACTGATAGCCGGGCCATACACAGGGGCTCATCTTAACCCGGCTGTCAGCATAGGGCTTGCGGCGGCAGGCAAATTCAGCTGGAGTCTTGTGGCGCCATATATAGTCTCTCAGATATTGGGTGCTATCCTGGCGGCAGTGACAATCTATTACTTCTATAAAGACCACTTCGACCTGACTGAAGACCCGCAGACAAAGCTCGGAGTATTTGCCACTATTCCCGCCATCAAGAATCTCAAGCGCAATTTCCTTTCGGAGGTGATAGGCACATTTGTGCTGGTGCTCGTGATTCTGTTTATGGCTGAAGAGGGGAATACGGCTGAAGTGGGGCTCGGCTCTATCGGCGCATTGCCTGTGTCGCTTCTTGTAATGGTCATCGGCATGTCGCTCGGAGGCACTACCGGATATGCCATCAATCCGGCCCGCGACTTCGGTCCGCGGCTTGCCCATCAGCTCTTGCCCATAAAAGGGAAGGGCTCAAGCGGATGGCGGTATGCCTGGGTGCCTTTCTTCGGCCCCATTGTCGGAGCGTTGTTCGCAGCGCTCGTGTACTGGGCTTGCTGCATGTGCGGTGCTTAAGACATAATTATTCTTAAAAGTCAGAGCGGCGCATGACAAAATCTTTATGCCCGCTCACAACCTTAAAAACTCTTACCACTATGACAAAACATCTATTGGGCATCGCCATGTCGATGCTGGCTATCTCGGGTGCTTTTGCCCAGAGCTATGACTACAAACCCATCAAGGGGTTTCAGGACTCAACCAACGAACGCCTCGAGGCATTCCTCGAGTCTACCGTGCCGATGAAGACACGCAAAGTGGCTGTCTTCGACTGCGACGGCACTCTCTTCGGCCAGGCTCCATATTATCTGGCCGATGAGGCTCTGTATGACTTCGCCAAACGCAACTATGAGGGGAAGACCGACTCGCTATCCGTAGCGAAGATGAAAATCGTCGACCAATTGTTGCATGGCGATAATGTAGGCGTAGATTTCGTGCAGAATCGTGTGCGATTCCTGAGCGGTCTGACGGCCGACCAGATTCAGGAAATAGGCGACCAGATGTTTCATCAGAAGTATCAGAACAAGATGTATCCCGAGATGAAAGCACTGATTTCAAATCTGGAGAACTATGGATTTGAAGTGTGGATTCTCTCAGCATCGCCTGAGCTGTTATACCAGAAATTCTGCGCCGAGCAATTAGGGCTGCCCGAGGATCGCATCCTGGGAGTGAAATCCACGGTTGGCGAAGGCAACATCGTCAGCGACCAGCTTGTGTATCCTGTATCCCAAGATGAGGGTAAGGCTGATGTAGTGCGCACATTCATCAAGACTGACCCCCTCTTCGTAGGTGGCAACTCCCGTGGCGACCTTGAGATGATGAATACCTCGGTAGGCTTGAAAATCATGATCAATCCCGATGACAGTAAACCGGAGAAAGTGGCCAATGGCAAGACGCTGAAAGAGTACTGGAGCGCCGACCCGCGATGCATCGTGGAGTACTGCAATGATGTGCCCACCGAAGGCATAGAATATGTGACCGAAGAATGGGGTGTGAAGAATAATGCCACTAATGCCAAACCCTCTGAAGTAGTGATCAACTACTGAAGCAGCTTCCTCCACACATACCCCTTAGGTACCTGCTTACATAACCCACCCATTATAGAAGTGACAAGGTTATTGAAGAGACGTAACTACAGAGAATAAATAAGCGACGCTTTAGTTTTGCCCGCTGCAAAATTACGCCATCGCTTAATATGATTGAAGAGGGTGAGTCCGACTGCCGGACTCACCCTCTTTATCGTATGTGTTGTCGTAACTGTGTTATGGCTGCACTTCAAGAGTGCGGCCTATCGGATCAGAGTGTCTCAGAGATTTCGGGGGTCTCCTCAACTTTCATGACCTCATCTTCCTTCTTACCCTCTTTGATGAAGAATACACATATTGCACCAAGTGCTATGGCCACACCTGCCACAATCATCATATTATACTCCGGAGCCACTACGCCGGGCACAGAGAGGAGCGAGAGAATCCATCCGCCGGCCAGCGCCGCGATAATCTGCGGGATGCAGATTGTGCAGTTGAAGAGGCCGAGGTAGGCACCGATGTTGCCACCCTTCAGAGCATTGGTCAGGATTGTGAACGGCCAAGCAAGCATTGCTGCCCAAGCGCATCCGATGAGGATGAAGCTGATGAAGAGCAGATAGGGATTCGAGAATATGCCTAATGTTACAAAACCTACCGCACCAAGCAGCAGCGAGAGAGAGTAAGAGAACTTGCGGCTGCTGAATCTGGGCAGCACTACAGCCCAAAGCACCGATGCCAAAGCCTGCACTGCGTAAAGCAGACCAACCCAGTTGCCGGCCTCGTTATACTGATCAGTAGCTGCATTAAGCACAACTTTTGTGGTGTAGGTAAGCTCTGAGGCATCCGCAATCTGGTAGTTGTTGGCATCCTCGGTAGTGATTTTACCCTCGGCATCGGTGCTGACGATTGCAGCCTCGGTGATAGTGACAGGCCCCTGCAGGCGCGAGAGGTAATCTACAATCTTGACATCGCTGCAGTCAGCCACAGGCATGCCATCCACCATCAATGACTTCACACCCGCAATCGGACGATCAAATTTAGCTTTTGCCTCACCAGCGTTGTCGAGCACTACCATGTGGTCCTTCACAATTGTGTCATTGCCATTTGCAACAACCACATAGCCCGGATAATAGCTTCCACCGGCCTCTATACCAGCCACGGCAGCATAGCCATGATTGACAAGAATCACATTCTTATGCTCATCGTTAGAGAAAAGAATATTCTTGCCTCCAATCTCCTTATCGGCAGTAGCCACGCCTGTGACACTCTCCACAACCGGAGTATCGAAAGCCTTGAGAGCCACCGTATTGGTAGCATATGTCCAAAGGAAGAGGAAGGCAAACCAGCAGAAGAACTGCACGACACCCACTGTCCAGAATGCTGAGGGAGCATGCACCAGAAGTTTGAAAAGATTGGGCGAGGGCTCTGACTTGGTGTCAGCCACGCCGTTATACTCATTATACTGCTTCGGAGGCCACTCCTTGATTTTGATGAGTGAATAGATGACGCATATCAGCAGAATAGCCGCGCCAAGATAGAATGACCAGATTACCGTCTGCGGCACAACGCCCGACGGGGCAGTATTCTGCAGACCTATCCATCCGAGCAGAAGAGGGAAGATGTAGCCCACAACCGATCCGGCATTGCAGAGGAATGACTGAATACTGTAGGCCAGACCCTTCTGCTTCTCATTGACCATGTCGCCCACAAGCATCTTGAATGGCTGCATCGCCATATTGATAGAGGTGTCAAGCAGCATCAGGGCAATCAATCCGAAGATGATGGCACTCTGCACCGTAAACTGGAAGCTGCCGGCATTCGGAAGCAGACACATCACAATCACTGCAATAGTAGCTCCGAAAATCAGATAGGGGAGACGTCGGCCAAATCGATTCCATGTGCGGTCGGAGAACATACCTACGAGGGGCTGCACTATCAGACCCATCAGAGGGGGAAGAATCCAGAAATAGGATAAGTCATGCGGGTCAGCACCAATAGTGGTGAAGATGCGCGACACGTTGGCACTCTGCAACGCGTAAGCAATCTGAACGCCAAAGAATCCAAAACTTAGATTCCAGAGTTTCCAGAAGCTTAAATCGGGTTTTGTTTTCATGAGTTATGTTATTTTAGATATTGTCGGTTAACACAGGGTTATACATGTGCTCCTTCATGTGGTTGCGAGGAGGGGAGCATCTCGTACAGACAGGTGGACTGACGGAAGTGGAGTGTTGAGGAATGAGCCTCTAGCGGCCTATCCGCTGATGGGTCACTTCTCTATTCGAGAATATAGCCACTTGATCTCTTCAGGCCATAAGGAGTCGTCGGGGGTCTCAAGAATCAGAGGCATGTTGTCGAATCTCGGATCATTGACCAGCCGGGTGAAGAAATCCTCTCCGAGTGTGCCACGCCCTATTGATTCATGCCGGTCGATGCGCGAACCTAACTCACGCTTGTCGTCGTTGAGATGCAAAGCGCGCAGATAATCGCGGCCTATGATGTCGTCAAATTGGCGCCATGTGTCGGCGTAACCCTCTTCTGAGCGCAAGTCATAGCCCGCAGAGTAAGTGTGGCATGTGTCGACACATACTCCGACACGGGTCTTATCCTCGATTTTGCTGATGATATGCGCTACATGAGCGAAGTCATGTCCGAGATTGGTGCCCTGCCCTGCAGTGGTCTCTATTACGGCAGTCACTCCCTGAGTCTGGTCAAGCGTCATATTGATTGACTCGGCGATGCGGTCAAGACATGCGTCAACCTCCATGGCTTTGAGATGGCTGCCCGGATGGAAATTAAGTAATGTCAGACCCAGCTGCTCACAACGCCGCATCTCATCGAGAAAGGACTTGCGTGATTTCTCAAGTTTCTCAGCGTCAGGGCTACCAAGGTTGATAAGAAAATTATCATGGGGCAGAATCACCTCAGGCGCAAAGCCATATGCCGCGCAACGCTCCTTGAAGAGCTCCACCTCGGCATCACTTATCTTTTTTGAGACCCAGCGCGAACTGCTGCCGGTGAACAGAGCAAACGCACGTGCCCCGATGGCACGCGCATTCTCGGGGGCATTAGCCACTCCGCCCTCCACACTGACGTGGGCACCTATATACTTCATGTAAGAATTTTCGATTAAATTCAGTGAAATGTATGCACATGGTTTTCACTATGCCCAGGCTACACAAATCTCCATTTTTAAACCTCTCGAAGCCCGAATTTAGTCAACAAATGAAGCCATGCCAAAGCATATCAGAGCACAGTTAGCCATGCAAATGCAAAATTACTCAAAATTTTAGAGATTTCGCCGCTTTTGATTGAATTTTTAACCTCTTTGCCGTAATATTTTTTCTTCGGATTCAAGGCTCATGATTTATTCAAAAAGGCGCCTGAAGCATTCCTCGACCTTGCCCACTTCTGTAATCTCTATCTCAAATGTATCTTTGACCCCCTTGAGATTCCCTTTGGGCACAAAGATTCGGCTGAAGCCGAGTTTCTGGGCTTCTGCCACACGCTGGTCGACGCGTGTGACGGTGCGTATCTCACCTGAAAGACCAACTTCGCCTACAAATGCCGTGGTGCGGGGAATAGAGACATCGAAGTTGCTCGACATTATGGCGGCCACCACAGCCAGATCCATCGCCGGATCAGCGATCTTCAAGCCTCCTGCCACATTCAAGAACACATCTTTCTGGGCAAGTCTGAAGCGTGCACGCTTCTCGAGCACAGCCAGCAGCATATTGAGTCTGCGCTGGTCAAACCCGGTCACACTGCGCTGCGGGGTGCCATATGCCGCGCTTGACACGAGCGCCTGTATCTCTACCAGAAACGGACGCACCCCTTCGGTGGTGACTCCAATCGTGATGCCGCTCATCTCCTCATCCCGATTCTCCGAAAGCAACATCTCTGATGGATTGGTGACCTCTTTTAGACCTCGCTCAATCATCTCATAAATTCCAATCTCATTTGTAGAGCCGAAGCGATTCTTTATGGCACGCAATATGCGGTAAAGATACTGACGGTCGCCTTCAAACTGGAGCACAGTGTCGACAATATGCTCAAGCACCTTCGGGCCGGCGATGGCACCATCTTTGTTGATATGTCCCACAAGAATCACCGGCACACCGCTCTGCTTGGCATATCGCAACAGCGAGGCTGCGCATTCGCGCACCTGGCTGACACTGCCGGCGGCCGACTCGATGTCGGACGATGCAATGGTCTGTATCGAATCCACCACCAGTAGCTGAGGCTTCACATTCTCAATCTGGGTAAAAATCCCCTCGAGCGAGGTCTCGCAGAGTATGAAGGTATTATCGGCCACCTTCCCCAGCCGGTCGGCACGCAACTTAAGCTGCGTCGCGCTCTCTTCGCCTGACACATAGAGAATCGTGCGGTTGCGCAACGACAATATATTCTGCAACAACAGTGTGGATTTGCCGATGCCCGGCTCGCCACCGATAAGGGTCAGACTTCCCGCTACCAGACCGCCTCCCAACACGCGGTTGAGTTCCTTCGAGGGCATAGGTATGCGCGGTTCATCGAGACTCTCTATTTCAGAGAGTCGTATCGGGCGTGTGCTCGCCACGAGTCCCTTTTTCTTTCCTTTCGACGCGGCGCTTACCTTCTCCTCCACAAAAGAATTCCACTCGCCGCAGCCCGGACACTTTCCAAGCCATTTAGCCGATTCATCGCCACAATTCGAGCAGAAATAGACCGATTTTGTCTTGATTGCCATATATATGCCGACAATAATTAAGTATCTTTCAAAATTTCATTTACAAAACTGCGCCAGGGTGATGGCTGTGGCTATCGCCACATTCAGCGACTCCGGATGATCTGCCGCATCAGCAGCAGGTATGGTCAGCGATAGACTCAGACGCGTTTTAATGGGCTCAGATAATCCATGCCCCTCGCTCCCCATACAGATTAATGCACCCTCGCGCGGAAGCTGCGCTTGGAAGATATCCTGGCCATCGAGCTGCAAGCCCACAAGCGGAAGACCTGGATTGCGTTCCACCAACGTTTGCAGGTCAGTATACCTGACGCTCACGGCCCCTAAGGAACCCATGGTGGATTGCACTGTCTTCGGATTATAGATGTCGACAGTGTCATGCGATGCGAAAATCTTCTTGATGCCAAACCAATGGGCAGTGCGTATAATCGTGCCGAGATTGCCCGGATCCTGCACGCCATCAAGCAAAAGGTATAAGCCCTTAGGAAGAGGTTGCTCGGCATCCTGGACGGCCGCACTGCGGTCCATCCTCACCACGGCGAGCACCTCAGAGGGGGTCGACAACGCACTGATACGCGACATTTCCGAAGCTGTCACCACATACACTTCACACCCCGAGCGCTCCAATGCCTCACGATGAGCACCGATATAATCAGACGTAGCAACCAAAAACTCAACTTCAAACCTCTGACCCCACTGCAAAAGGTCACTCACACATTTATGACCCTCACATAAAAAGAGGCCAAGTTTGCGCCTGCGCTTTGACTGCCCTAATGATGCCACAAGCTGGGCCTTGCTCTTCGACAACGCCTGTAGTTCAACTGGAGTGGAGGCAATATTTTCTGGAAGTGTATGTTTCGTCATTTAGATATAAACCATGAATTTTACCGACTTATTACGCCAGCCCTACCTCGATATCAATAATGGAGGTCGACCGGAGCTGGCAGTCACATCCGAGGTCGGAAGTATACACAGCTGAGCCAGCTTCAACAAAGATAATCAATTATTTTCTAAATAAACGCAAACAAACATTAATTTATTTAGAACTTTGCCCTCCACATGAGTGTTTGACAATTAAGACCTCTTGATAAAATAGAGGTGCTAATGAACTGATCTAAACTTTTTATTCTCCGTAAAAGTCAAATCAGTTCAATACGAAGTTGTTTAAACTTTTTTCAAGTGCAAGGTTAATTAAGATTTTGAGCAGGTTTCGGCTCTCGAAGAGGGAGCGATGCGGGCATCGCGACCGATGAAGAGGGTCGAAAGATGCCAAAATATTAATTAAGATTGCGCTTGAAGAAAAAATCCTTCATTTTATGTTTTTCGTAAAAAGTTTAAACAACTTCTACCTTAAGATTTTCACCATCTAAAACTCTGCCGACCTTATGAAGAGACACCTTATTAACCTAAGCCTGGCATTATTGATGCTATCACCCACCATTGCAGAAGCCCAGTCCCAGCGCGATGACGCCTTCAAGCAGAAATACCAACTCAAAGAGGCTGTGGTGCTCAGCCGCCACAACATTCGCTCCCCGCTTTCCGACAGCAAAAGCACTCTGGGCAGAATGACTCCGCACAAATGGCATGACTGGAGTGCAGCGAAAAGCGAGCTAACCCTGCGCGGTGGTGTGCTCGAGACCGAAATGGGCCAATACTTCCGCAAATGGGCCGTCGACGCAGGGCTCTTTCCCGAAAACTATGTGCCTACAGCCGATGATCTCAATGTCATCGCCAACTCCATGCAACGCTGCATAGCCACTGCGCAATACTTCACATCCGGATTCATGCCCGTAGGGGGAGTGGTGGTGAATCACCGCTATACCCCCAGCAAGATGGACCCTCTCTTTAATCCACAACTCACCAAGGTCAGCCCGGCATTTATCGAAGAGGCTAACCGCCAGATCAATGCAATGGGTGGCAAAGAGGGCATGCGCGGCATCAACAAGAACATCGAGCCTAATTACCAACTGATAATGGAGGTGATGGATGTCGACAAATCACCCATGGCCAAAGACAACGACCCGGAGCTCGCCGCATTCACAAACTACGACACGGAAGTAGTGTTTGAAAAATTCAAGGAGCCCTCACTCAAAGCCGGCTCTGCCCTTAAGGAACTGAACTCTGCCAGCGATGCATTCATATTGCAATATTATGAGGAACCCGACACCCTTGCCGCCGCATTCGGACATGACATCGACCGCAATGACTGGACCCGGATCGCCAACATCAAGGATACATACCAAAATGTATTGTTCAGCGCGCCCATAGTGGCAACCAATGTGGCGTATCCGCTGGTGAGGTATATGTATGATGAGCTAATGTCGCCCGACCGCAAGTTTACATTCCTCGTAGGGCATGACAGCAATCTCGCCGCTCTCGCCGCCGCTCTCGGGGTAGAGGAATATGAGCTCCCGGATGCCATAGAGCGAAAGACACCAATCGGCTCAAAAATCGTGATTGAGAAATTTGTGGATGCCGACGGCAACGAATATGCCGACATGAATATCGTATACCAGTCAGTCGACCAGCTGCGCGAAAAGCAGCTCCTCGATCTCGACAACCCTCCCAAAATCTATCAACTCAGCATCTCAGGTCTCGAAAAGAATGCCGACGGCTTATACGACATGCAAGACCTGCTCAAACGCTTCGAAACCGCCATGGCCAACTATGAAGCCATACCCGCAGAATAACCCCGGCATAACGGAGCATAGCCATCCGCCAATCGGGCAATTATAATTTTGAGAGATACTTATACCAAAACTATAAAGACCCACGTTTAAAGTGCAGGGGGAGGAGCCAGACTCTTCCCCCTGCACTTTTTTCAATCCATTTTCTTATGGCGTCCCGGCCACAAGAGAATATCTTAACTACATCTCCACAACGTGAAACGCCGACGCCCCATCAACATCAACATCAATATACCCTCACGATATATGCGCAATTCGCTGAGAGCGCTCGCCATGAGCGCCCTCGCCCTGACGCTACCCTTACACTCGCATGCACAGGTCAATGCCGAGCAGGTGCTCAATATCGGGCGCAATGTCTTGTCGATGGAGGATTATCTGCTTGCCATACAGTATTTCAATCTCGCCATCAAAGCCAAACCCTATCTGGCAGATGCCTACTTCTTCAGAGGATTGGCCAAACTCAGCCTTGACGACTATGAGGGTGCTGTGGCCGACTGCACGCTCGCCCTCGAGCGCAATAAATTCAAAAGCGAGGCCTACAAGGTGAGAGGTTTCGCGCTCATGAATCTCGGACGCGACTCTCTGGCTGTGGAAGATTATCGCCGAGGACTCGAATATAATCCTACTGATAAATACTTCCTCTATTATAAAGGTGTGGCCGAGACTGAACTGAAAAGATTTGAAGAGGCCGATTCGTCATTTAATCTGCTGTTGAGGCGCAATCCTAAATTTGAGGATGGCTATGTGGCCCGAGGACGCCTTAATCTGGAACGTGGCGACACTATCACCGCCCTGGCCGACATTGACCATGCCCTGCAGCTTTCGAAAAGCCTTCTCAACGCTTATCTGCTCAAAGCCGATGTGGCAGCCCGACGCAGCGACTGGCCGGAGGCTCTGGTGAATATGGACGAGGCCATAAAACTACGCCCTGAGATATCTGATTATTATGTCAACCGCGCATATCTGCGATATAACAATGAGGACTTCTTCGGCGCGATGAGCGATTATAACTACGCGCTCAATCTTGACCCTTCCAATATGGCGGCTCTCTTCAACCGCGCACTGCTGCGCACCGAGGTCAAAGAGCTACAGAATGCAGATGCCGACTTCTCGGCTGTGCTTGAGATGGAGCCCTCCAACTTCTACGCACGCTATAACCGCGGTCTTGTAAATCTTGAAATGGGGAATGCGAGCCGTGCACTTTCTGATTTCAAAGCCATCGCCCGCAAATACCCACGTTTTCATCCTGCATATTATGCCATGGCTGAATGCTACCGCGAGTTAGGACAGATGCAGGAGATGGTGAAAAATATCAAACATGGCGACCAACTTGTGGCCAACTACATAGCCAACCCCACACGTAACCCCCTTGACCGACCCACAATCGCCCCCGGACGCAGCGACCACGGAGATGGCGCACCGGAGACCGAACAGGAATTCATGGAACGCTTCAACCGACTCATGACCCAATCGGATGTGGCCGAACAACAGCTATCCTTCAACGACAAAATCAAGGGGCGCGTGCAAGACCGCAACATAAATGTAGAGGCTGAACCGGCCTATGCCGTCTCATTCAGCCAGCCCGAGGTCACTCTGCGCAATTCAGCCAATTACTTCCGCGACCTCGAGAATCTAAATCAACGCCGCTACATCCAACGCCGGATCTATCTTAGCCCCGGCTCACCCACGCCATCTGACGAAGCACGCATGGCCGAGGCCTTCAAGATAGAGGAGGAATTCAGCAACTCGCTCGCAGCCTCGCAATCGCCACGCCCGGTAGATTATCTCGGCAGGGGAGTGGCCCGCACGATGCTCCGCAATTACGACGACGCAATTGCCGACCTCACTGTGGCCATTGACTCGGCTGATGACTTCGCTACAGCTCTATTCGCCAGAGCTTACGCCTACTATGCGCGTGCACGTTCGCCACGCACCGACATCACTTCGGCCGACAACCCCGACAAGACCGAGCTTATGGCCGCCGCAGGTGCATCTGCCACCTCGGCAGATTATCAAGCTGCCATCAACGACCTCGATGCACTCCTGGCCATCAACCCGGGCATGGTGTATGCGTGGTTCAACAAGGGACTGATATACTACGATGTGGGCGACTTCACATCGGCAGTGCAATGCTTCAGCGAAGCATTGCGCATCGACCCCGACTTTGGGGAAGCCTACTACAACCGCGGACTCTCCTACATGCGCCAAGGCAACCGCCAGCAATCTTTTGCCGACATCTCCAAAGCCGGCGAACTCGGTGTGCTGCCATCATATAATCTGCTGAAGCGCATGAAATAAATCGCATCCGGCATCATCAAGACCTCATCGCGCCACAAGAATAATGCAAATTCAAAATAATTTGCTATTTACACGAAAAATCATTAACTTTGTAAATCGTAAACAGCAGGCGGCGCCTGACACTGCCTGCTCAACCCGAAATACAATTACTACAACCCAGCAATGATAGATATAAAATTTCCCGACGGCAGTGTGCGCCAATTTGAGTCAGGCGTGACTCCGCTGCAGGTGGCCGAAAGCATCAGCCCGCGTTTCGCTGCTGACGTGCTTGCCGCCAAAGTGAATGGCGAAGAATGGGATATCTCACGCCCCATCGCCGCTGACGCTGAAATCCAGCTTTTCAAGTGGGACGACCCGGAAGGCAAACATGCTTTCTGGCACTCTTCGGCTCACCTTCTGGCTGAGGCACTCCAGGAGCTTTACCCCGGTGTGAAATTCGGCATCGGTCCGGCAATCGAAAATGGTTTCTACTATGACATCGATCCGGGCGAACACAAAATCACAGCCGAAGACTTCCCAAAGATTGAAAAGAAGATGCAGGAACTTGTAGCCCGCAAGGAGGCTATCGTGCGCAACGACATCTCGAAGAATGATGCTCTGAAGATGTTTGGCGACCGCGGCGAGACCTACAAATGTGAGCTCATCTCCGAACTTGAGGATGGACATATCACCACTTACACGCAGGGCGCATTTACCGACCTCTGCCGAGGCCCGCATCTTCCGTCGACCTCAGCCATCAAGGCCGTGAAAGTACTCTCGCTGGCCGGCGCATATTGGAGAGGCGACGAGAAACGCAATCAGCTCGTCAGAGTCTACGGCATCACCTTCCCCAAGAAGAAGATGCTCGATGAGTATCTCGCTCTCCTCGAAGAGGCCAAGAAACGCGACCATCGCAAGCTGGGCAAGGAGATGGAACTCTTCGCATTCTCCGAGACAGTGGGCAAAGGTCTGCCGCTCTGGCTGCCTAAAGGTGCCGCACTGCGCGACCGTCTCGAGCAGTTCCTGCGCAAAATCCAGAAGAAATATGGTTACCTGCAGGTAATCACCCCTCATATCGGCAACAAGCTGCTCTACGTGACCTCAGGCCACTGGGCAAAATATGGCAAAGACTCATTCCAGCCCATCCATACTCCGGAAGAGGGTGAAGAGTATCTGCTCAAGCCCATGAACTGCCCGCACCACTGCGAAATCTACAAAGCATTCCCCCGCAGCTATCGCGACCTGCCTCTGCGCCTCGCCGAATTCGGCACCGTATACCGCTACGAACAGAGCGGCGAGCTCCATGGCCTGACACGTGTGCGCGGATTCACTCAGGATGACGCCCACATCTTCTGCGCCCCTGAGCAGATTAAAGATGAGTTCCTGAAGGTAATGGATATCATCCTCTATATCTTCAAGGCTCTCGACTTCCAGAACTTCGAGGCACAGATTTCACTGCGCGACCCGAAAAACAAAGAGAAGTATATCGGCAGCGATGAGAACTGGCACCTCGCAGAGAACGCCATTATCGAAGCCTGCGCAGAAAAGGGACTTAAAGCCCGCCAGGTAGAGGGTGAGGCAGCATTCTATGGCCCGAAGCTCGACTTCATGGTCAAAGACGCCATCGGCCGCCGTTGGCAGCTCGGCACAATTCAGGTAGACTACAACCTGCCCGAGCGTTTCGGTCTGGAATATACCGGAGCCGACAACCAGAAACACCGTCCGGTGATGATACACCGCGCACCATTCGGCTCAATGGAGCGTTTTGTGGCCGTGCTTCTCGAGCACACTGCCGGACGTCTGCCACTTTGGCTCGTGCCCGAGCAGGCCGTAATTCTGCCCATCAGCGAGAAGTTCAACGACTACGCTTTCGACGTGGCCAAGCAGCTTGACGCAGCCGGAGTGCGCGCCGTTGTCGACGACCGAAACGAGAAGATCGGAAAGAAAATCCGCGACAACGAACTCAAAAAAGTGCCCTATCTTCTTATTGTAGGTGAAAAAGAAGCAGAAAATGGTGAAGTTTCTGTAAGAAAACACACCGAAGGTGATAAAGGTACGATGAAAATTATTAACTTTGCAGACGCATTGAATGCCGAAGTAGAAAAAATGACAAACCAATCCGCCGAGGCGTGATGCTGCTAAGCCATCGCCACGAAGGATTAAAAGACAATTAATGGAGAAAAAACCGAACTTTTCAGGTCCGCGTCGTCCGCAAGGACCGCGTCCGCGCCCGGGTCAGCGTCCCGGCCAGCGTGGAGGTAGAAGCGACAAAGACCCGTATGCCACCAATGAGCAGATTCGTGCACGCGAAGTTCGCCTCGTGGGCGACAACGTGGAGCAGGGAGTCTATCCGATTGAGAAAGCCCGCCGCATAGCACGCGACATGGAGCTTGACCTTATTGAGATTTCCCCTACTGCCGAACCGCCGGTGTGTCGTATTCTCGATTATCAGAAATTTCTATATCAGCAGAAAAAGCGTCAGAAAGAGCAGAAAGCAAAAGCCACGAAGGTGGTGGTCAAGGAGATTCGATTCGGGCCTCAGACCGACGACCACGACTATAACTTCAAGCTTAAGCATGCCCAGGGATTCCTGAAAGAGGGATCGAAGGTGAAGGCTTACGTCTTCTTCCGTGGGCGCTCAATCCTCTTCAAGGAGCAGGGCGAAGTGTTGCTTCTGCGTTTCGCCAACGACCTTGAAGATCTCGGCAAAGTCGAGCAGATGCCGGTGCTTGAGGGCAAAAGAATGATAATCATGATTTCGCCCCTCAAGACACAGCCCAAGAAAGAGGCTCCCGCAAAGGATGGCAAGAAAGAGGCTCCCAAGGCCGATAACCCAGCAGCCGAAGGTGAAGCACCCACTCAGGATGCCGCGCCTGCGAATGAATAAAAATGAATAGAGACCGTAGGCACTACGTGCCGAGGTAAATTTAACAATCTAAAATTTTTCAACCAATGCCTAAGGTAAAGACCAATGCCGCGTCAAAGAAGCGCTTCGCGCTCACCGGCACAGGAAAAGTGAAAAGAAAACACGCTTATCACAGCCACATCCTCACCAAGAAGTCGAAAAAGCGCAAACGCAACCTCGACCACACAACTCTGGTGGATTCGGCCAACATCAAGCAGGTTCGTTCACTCCTTAACATGCGTTAATCTCAGAGCGCAGTGTGCTCATAACATTAACGTATCTCCTCTCAACAACCTATCCCTCTCTTCCCGACACGTATAACATTTTTCAATAACCGAGTGTAGAGCTCCAAAAGAGCTTCAAAGCCGCTCACATTCAAAATTTAAAAAAAATGCCAAGATCAGTCAATCACGTCGCTTCACGCGCCAAGAGAAAGAAAATCCTCAAACTCACCCGTGGCTACTACGGAAGCCGTCGCAACGTATGGACCGTTGCCAAAAACACATGGGAAAAGGGTCTGACATACGCCTATCGCGACCGCAAGCAGAAAAAGCGCAACTTCCGCGCCCTCTGGATTCAGCGTATCAACGCAGCCGCCCGCATGGAGGATCTCTCTTACTCTAAGCTCATGGGTCTCATCCACAAGGCCGGCATCGAAATCAACCGCAAGGTGCTCGCCGACCTGGCTATGAACAACCCCGCAGCCTTCAAGGCAATCTGCGACAAGGTGAAATAAATCAACTTCATCTTTAATGCGCCCGACGATATGGTGGACTTGATGAACCATTCAGTCTGACGGCGTGTTATACCAACAGAAAAACCCACATCAAAGCAGCTTGGGAAACTCATCAAATCTTTAGAAATACCGAGACAAGCCAATTACCCGATGGCGGGCCCCGCATCGGCAACGATGTTGTCAGACTCCGGTCTGACACAAGGTGGATTACAAAGAGTATGAGGCACTCAAAACCTGTCATTCGGAGTTTCGTCACAACCCTTTGATGTGGTCCTATATCCGGGGACGGATCGGAAAGCAATTCCGTTCCGTCCCCGGCTCTTTTTTTAATCAGTCAATTTCAGTCAGCCAAACAATTAGGACCACATAAAGACCAGAAGACCTTTGAGAGCCTTAAAGACCCGGATGTGTCAATGGTCCCTTAAGTCAGTCCTTAAAGTCATTAAAGTCTCTAAGGTCCTTTAAGACACTAAAGTCCCTTAAATCCTTAAGGACTCTAAAGAGCCTTAATTTCGTTCTGGAGTTGAATAATCAAAATCTATACTTATGAAAACAGTAAAAGAATCGCTATTGGACCGCACCAGCGTGCGCCGATATGAGCGCGAGGCCATCCCGGAGGAGACAATGCAGTTTATCTACAAGGCTGTAGAAAACACTCCCACTTCTTATAATGGTCAGCAATTCTCAGTCATCGATATCGATGACCAGCAGCTGAAGGAGCAACTCTATGAGCTGACTAATCAGAAGCAGCTCAAGACCTGCAACCGTCTCCTCATCTTCCTTTCAGACTACAACAAAATCTCTCTTCTTGCAAAGAAGAAAGGTTTGAAGATGCCTGAGTTCACCAATACGATGGATGGTGTGACAATCGGCATAATCGATGCCTCGCTCGCAATGATGAGTGCTGTGGTGGCTGCGCAGGCTGCCGGACTGGGCTCGAACTGCGTAGGCTACCTGCGCACCGTCGACCCGGCTCGCCTGGCTGAGATGCTGAAATTGCCTAAGGGTGTATTCGTAGTGTGCGGACTGGCATTAGGTGTGCCGCGCGAGCAACCCGACCTCAAGCCCAAGCAGCCATCGTCGCTCGTATTCCACCGCAATCATTACCGTCAGGATGATGCAAAAATGGTAGAAGAGCTGGAAGCATACGACGATATTGTCAAGCACTACAATGCCACTCGCTCGGGCGGCACTACCGATAACGATTGGGTAGGCCACATCATAGAGTACTATGATCACGCCATGCATTATCGCATTCTGCAGTACCTCAAAGACCAGGGTTACGACATCCAACACTAAGCAGCCTTGACAACCCCGAAATAAAGCACCGCGACATCGGAAGACATCGCGGTGCTTTCTTACTTTTATGTCGAAGTCATATTGATATATACACCGAAAATACGGCTTGTTCCGTAAAAGATCCTGGCGCTGTTAAATCTTATGTGGAAAAGGGATAAAAGAAAAACGGAGCCGGGACGCATCCTGAACTCCGTTTTTGTCGTAAGATAGCTTGTTTTATTATTGGCCTATCGTCACCGATATGCCTTACGAACATGTCTACGACAACGTTCTCTATAAGTAAGACGCTTTAAAAGCGAAAAAGTTGCATTCAATATTGAATTTTAACATTACTTAACATTACAGCCCTAATTTAGTGATAAAATCCTTCAGGTCGGGCTCTCAGTTAAGTTGATGATAAAGTTAAACTCAACTTCATTATCCTCGTTGAACGCAACTTCATTATCACATTAAACTCAACCTCGTTATCTCCGGGTCATCTGAGGGGGCACAGGGCCCGGCACAACCGGCCCGAGACCTCCATTAGGATTCCCGGGTTTAGGGGCGCTTGTGGAATTGCGCTGATAACGCGCTGAATATCCACGGAATCTTTGCTCGAATGAGCTATATTGACGCGCACCTAATAGTTTGCGCATATCTTTGAGCAGTGAGCTATTTAGCTTTGCAATCTCTCGCTGATAGCGATTCATGTCGGGTTTACGTCCCGATAGATGTTTTGCCTCACAATCGCGTGCACGTGAATCATAACGCACAAGGAGTTTCTCAGCCTTCGCACGCTGCGAAGGGCTTAGGCTTAGATTGCCAATCAATGCATCATACTGCATGTTGACACTCGACCCGGGACGGCTTGCAGATGTGCCGTCAGGACGCGGCATGCGGCAATTGTATGACCGCTCTCTTGATGCAGGCGCTCCATGGTTGTTGCGTTTCTCTGCGGCATAAATTCCGCCCGGAGAAACCAGAGCCATGGCTGCAACCAATATGAGGGAATGGTATAGTTTCATAATTCAATCCGTTAAATGTTTCTATAAAATAGACCCTCTGCACCCATAAAAGTTTATTAGTCGCATAGCTTTATCAAGCCACCATACCACTATCAGATTACAAATCAAAGTGTTATAACCACTCACCATGCATTAAGTCGAGAGAACTTCAATTGGCATCAGCGTTATGCGGAGAATTCTTCGTTTGCATCAACAATCAGCGTTATGCGGAGAATTCTTTACGAGCATCAATCATATCACTGAAGCTTATCTACGTCGCTCTACGCCTGCAATGTATCAGTTGCCGTGACGAGTTTCAGAATCTCATTCGGATTGCTGACGATATGATCGGCATATGCGCGACGCAGTTCGCTGACCGGTCGGAAGCCCCATGTCACGCCAATTGAGTTTACGCAAGCACGCCGGGCAGTCTCCATATCCACGCCGCTATCACCGACAAACACGACCTCCGCCTTAGGTGTCGGCGAAGCATTGAGCACAGCAAACACTACCGAGGGGTCAGGCTTTGTTGGACGGTCGTCGACTTGTCCCAACACTGCGGCAAAGGGGATATCCGGGAAAAAATGATGTATTATCCTTTCAGCCGCTGATTGATATTTATTTGTTGCCACGGCCACTTTCACACCTTTGGCAGTAAGGTCAGCAAGCAATTCCGGGATACCGGGATAGGGCTCTGTGGTATCTGTGCAGTGTTGGTCATAGAATTCACGGAAGTCTACGAGCAACTTGTCGATTACTTCGGGCGATGCATCGGGCTCAGCGCGCTCAAGTAGCTTCCTGACGCCATTGCCCACCATAAAGTTGTAAGCCGAAAGGGGATGCGGCTGATAGCCCATCTTTTCGAGAGCATAGTTGCAAGCATTTCCAAGATCGGAAATAGTATTAAGCAGTGTTCCGTCAAGGTCAAAGATTACCAGTGATTTCATTTATTGAGAGATTTATAGGTTTTAGAGATTTTGAATTTGGCCGCAATCAATCTGAAATATTCTCAATCAGATGCATCAAACATTCATGAGATACCCATACATGGAATATCAGAACGGGTAGCCGATTGAGAAATGGAAAGCCCGGTCGCGCCCCCAGCGTGGGTGCAGCAGAGGCCATGGCTCGGCCCCCTTGGCGGGATTATGAGCCTTCATACCCATATCAAATCGCAAGAGGAAATAGTCGAAGTCAAGGCGAATGCCAAGTCCATAAGCGCCGGCCAGCTGCTTATAGAATTCCGAAAAGCGGAATAATCCGTCGGGCTGATTGGCATAGTTGCGGATAGTCCATATATTTCCAACATCTACGAAGGCTGCAAGTTCAAGAATCCAGAATAAGCGGGCTCTGTATTCAGCACTCATTATGAATCTGATGTCGCCACACTGATCCATGAAATCGGTGGCATTATTCACACTTGCGAATGCTCCCGGACCGAGGGTTCTGACAGCCCAGCCACGCACTCCATTCGCTCCGCCGCCATAGAAGCGTTTCTCAAAGGGCAGGATTGCTGAATTGCCGTAAGGCACACCCACACCGAGACCCACGCGCGCGGCCACTGACTGGCGCGTATCAAATCTATGTGTCAGTGAGAAATCGGAGTCGATTTTAAAATATTGCGAATAATGGATGCCGAAAATCTTATAGGGATCTGAATGGAAATTAGAGCGGTGGGTGAAGATGCTGCTTATGGCAAACAACAGGTTACCCGCAACTTCAGCATTTACGCGCACATTGTAGATATTTTTCTGTATGCTGCGCTGCCAGGGGGTCTCCGGACGCTTGTTGGTGTGATAGAAGCTATACCCGAGGCGCATGATGAAGTGGTCCTCATAGCTGTATCGCAGCAACGGATTGTCGGGGGCTATCTGATTTATGAAGTCATTGGTCGATTCCGGCAGATAGACGTAGTTGATGTCGAGGGGCGTAAATGTGTGGCGATTGCGCGTAAAGCGGTCGCTCCATTTATAGCTCCAGCCGGCAGTGGATACAATGCGTGTGTATTCAGGGCGCTCCTGATAGTTCATTGACAGATGCAGCTCGGTGCTTGCATTGACACTGCGCTTGAACTGATCGGAAAAGAATGGGGCCTTGAATTTGGGAAACTGAAGCGACAGATCGGCCGAATACTCCATATAGCGGTTATGAATCAAGCCATCAAGATTACCTGATATAGCCTCATACGCACCCCTCACCTTGGCATTGAAGCTCTCGGAGCCACGCCCGATATTGCGATGCGAATATCCCAGACCGACAGCCACACCGAAATCACCTTCTGAATTCGTGCCCTCAAGTTCGGCACTCATCGACTGGCTCTTGCCCGGAGTGAGAAGGATATATGCATCAAGCATGCCAAGGCCACCGATTTCGCCTACGGGTTCGAATCTGACATTGATAAATTTCAGGATCTCAAGGCGTGAGAAGGCTTTATATGTGCGGTCGATATCGCGTTCGGAATACTCTTCGCCGGGGCGGATGAAGTTGTTTTCATATATCACTGCCGGACGAAGATATCGGCGGTCGCCATATAGGATAGTCAGATTACGATAATTGACGGTGTCCTTTACATTCATCGAATATAGGTCAGCTCCGGAGGAGGCCTCATAATCTGTGACGCAAATCACTCGGCGCACCACATATTTCTGCGCCATCTGTTGCGCAGAAATGGTGAGGGAGGCGTCGTCGTCGTCATCATCACCATCGGATGTGGCTATACGCATGGTCAGATCCACATCATAGGACCCTGCCGTGGTGTCAGCCTCAAAGGTAATATCCTCCTTTACAAAATTGAAGTAGCCATGGTTACGCAGTCGCTGGGTAATCAACTGGCGCTGCAGATCAAGTGCATTTCGGTCAAGCATATCACCTTTGCGCATTGCCCAACGCGCTGTGTCAGGCAACACGAGCGATGAGATGACCGAATCAGCTATCTCATAATTCACTGAGTTGACCACATGTGGAGTGCCGGCATGCACCTTATACTCCACATTCATCTTCTTACTCTTGGGCGATGACGTATCGGCCTCGACACGGGCTGAGAGATAGCCCTTGTTGACAAGAGCCTGCGTGAGCTGACTGACCCCTGCGGTGGTCAGCGTGGGGTCATAGATGACTGGTGGTTCTCCGAGTTTACGTATCCAGCGGTTCCACCATTTCGTGGTGTCACTTCCGGACATGTTGTAAATGCCGAGCCGAAGTTTAAGACTCCAAAGCATCTTGTGGTTGGGCTGCTGACGCAGATACGTCAGCAGCTCAGTATCATCAAGAGTCTTTCCGGTAGAATCGACATTGATTTTTACAGAATTCAACAGATAACTATCATCCGGCACATGTCGCGTCGAGCTACACGCCGCAAGCGTGAGCACAGAAGGAGCGAGGAGATATAGGAGATAATTATGTTTCATTGTTCAATGTGTCAGTTTTCCCGGAGAGAGGGGAGTAAGCAACCTAATGGCTGGCCTGGGTGAGGTGAGAAGAGCAATGGGAGAGTGAGAAGAGAGGATAGGACCAGAGGAGACAGTCGCTCCTATAACGAGGGAATTCCCCCCTCCCTGTCTTCAAAAAAGACCTTGGCGAAGAATATCGGATTCTTGGTCGCCGCATCGCGGAGCAGGAAGGCAGAGTCGTAGGCCTTATCACTTGAGATTTGCTCGCCATCGTCATCTGCCGATGATGACGGGAGTCTGCTGCGCAATATCTCTACAGTCATGCCATATGCGCCCTCATCGAGGAATGAGAATTCCACGCGCCGCACACGCGATGCATCATGCTGCGCAAGGGTAAACTGATTCATGAGCAGCGTCACATATCTGACCGTATTCACATGCCGGTAGGCATCCAGATCGCAATAAAGGAATGTGTAGCGGGCCGGATCAGGGTCAGCCACCACCACGCGCCTGTCGGTAGGGGTGAGCTCTTCGGCAAGCTTCATCTGCAGATGCTTGGTCTGGCGTGGAATCGGGCATTCGCGCTTGCAAAGATACTCTTTGCGGAATGGGAGCGAGTCGAGACCGGCATTCGCATGCGTGACAGTGTCGAGCACCATCCAGATAGTGCGGGCGTAACCTAATGGATTGCCACTGGCGTCTGACACACAGAAGGCTCTGACAGAATAGTGGCGGTTCCATTCTTCGACCCATGTGGTCAGGCGGTAGGTGCTGTCGACAATCGGGCACTTCTTCATCTCGATAGATACCCGCGAAAGCACCCAGCCGCAATGGTCATTGGGCATAAACGGATTGCCAATCTCCATATTATTGGCATGAGTGGTCGATATCTCGATAATCTTTGACATCAGCAGTGTCAAGGAGAGCTCACGCTCGGCATCTGTGTCACCTGCCGAAAGGAAGTAAGTTTCCGTATGCTCGAGATTATACTTCCCTTTATGGCCTGAATGCACTACGGGGTTCTCATCCGAGTAGGTGTCATAGGGTTCCGTCAATGCGATATATTCACCATGAGGGGCGGCATAGGTCGAGAAATTTATGGCATCGCGACGACGCTGCTCGAGCTCGGCGTGCGATTCTCCCAAAGTGAAATGCATCGGGAAGAAGCGCTTGCAGTCGATGGTGCTGACAAATGTGCGTGCACCCTCGGCATAGCCGGTGCCAAGACGCGAGTCGACAGGGAACATTACCACATCAAATTGCGGATAAGCATCGGCTATCGGACGCAATTCAGAGCTGAAAGCCTTCTCGGCACTGCGGATCTCTTCAGGGGTCGACTCATCGCGCCAGGTCCAGCAATTCAGGTCGCCGGCATGAAAGACCTTCAGACCGGAGGTCTTGAAAGTCACGGCATATGAATTGCCGATGTCGGTGCTGCCGAAAGCCTGCACTGTCAGCAGAGGGTCGCTGAAGCACTCGAGTTTCGAGAGCACTGTCACCATCTCCGGATCTACCTTTGATCCGGCATAGGTGGAATCAGGATTGAGCAGATAGCGGATCTGGCGCGCCACATCGCGCGACACGATGAAGCGGATGTTGCGATGCAGGCGCACCCATTTGAAGATCACCTTATTGAAGTGATCTTTGTGGAAATGGCTCACAAGGACATACAATGGTTTCTCGACCGGGAAGTCGGTCAGGAACTCGGGATACTCCGAGTCCATCGCCACCGGGTCAAACCAGTAATCAAATACCACTCCGCATTCGGGCGTGCTCATCAAGAAGCAATCGTGGTGAATATACGTAAGCTCAAACATAGGGATATTTTTAGGTATAGATATTTCTCGACATGCTCACCCCACCACGGGGGCGGCCTCAGAATTCACTTGTCGTATGGAAGCGGATTTTCGGGAAATCCGACTGGGCCATCTGCAGGACGTAGTTCGAATCGGCAAGGAATACATCGCGTCCATCCTTGTCAGTGGCCATAAACTGATGTTTGCGTTTCTTGAATGCTGCGAGAGCCTCTTCATCATCGCTCTCAATCCAACAGGCTTTGTAGAGACTTATGGGTTCCCAGCGACATTGGGCTCCATATTCATGCAGCAGACGATACTGAATGACCTCAAACTGCAGCTGACCTACGGTGCCGATAATCTTACGACCGTTGAACTGATTGGTGAAGAGCTGGGCCACACCTTCGTCCATCAGCTGGCGTATGCCTTTATCGAGCTGTTTTGCCTTCATCGGGTCGGCATTCTCGATATATTTGAACATCTCAGGCGAGAATGAGGGGAGTCCCTTGAAATGCAGGTTCTCACCTCCGGTAAGAGTGTCGCCTATCTTAAAGTTTCCGGTGTCGGGGATACCCACGATGTCGCCCGGGAATGCCTCATCCACGATATTCTTCTTCTGGGCCATGAAGGCTGTGGGGGCAGCAAATCGCATCTGTTTTCCCTGACGCACGTGCAGGTAATTGACGTTACGCTCGAATTTGCCGGAGCATATCTTCACGAAGGCGATACACGACCGGTGATTGGGATCCATGTTGGCATGAATCTTGAATACGAATCCGCTGAATGCATCTTCGTCGGGGCGCACCTCACGCTCAAGTGCCTGGATGGGGCGCGGCGAGGGGGCAATCTTCACGAAGCAATCCAGAAGCTCCTTGACTCCGAAGGTATTGAGCGCCGAGCCGAAGAATACCGGAGCCACCTCACCCCGCAGATATGCCTCCTGGTCGAAATCGGGATATACACCCTCTATGAGCTCGAGGTCCTCGCGGAGCTTTGCCGCGTCGGCATCTCCCACAAGTCGGTCGACCTCAGGCGAGGCTACATCTGATATTTCCACACGCTCCGAGATGGTCTGCTTTGAGGGTGTGAAGAGATCGAGCCCCTGCTCATAAATATTGTATACTCCCTTGAATTTGGCTCCGATATTGATAGGCCATGACAGCGGGCGCACACTGATTTTAAGTTCTGATTCGAGTTCATCGAGGATGTCAAACGGGTCGCGTCCCTCGCGGTCGAGCTTATTGACAAACACGATGACCGGAGTCTTGCGCATACGGCACACCTCCATCAGACGCCGTGTCTGAGTCTCTACACCTTTGGCCACATCGACCACAATGATTACCGAATCCACGGCGGTCAGCGTACGGAATGTATCCTCTGCGAAATCCTGGTGGCCGGGTGTATCAAGGATGTTGATTTTATAATCACCATAGTTGAAACCCATGACAGAGGTGGCTACCGAAATGCCACGCTGCTTCTCGATCTCCATCCAGTCTGAGGTGGCGGTCTTCTTGATTTTATTGCTCTTCACGGCTCCGGCCACATGTATGGCTCCGCCGAAAAGGAGCAGCTTTTCGGTCAGTGTGGTCTTACCGGCATCCGGGTGCGATATGATGGCGAATGTGCGTCGCCGCGCAATCTCGTTATTGATTTCTTCCGACATCAGTCTTCGTGATTGAATAATTCGTTATTATAATCTTTCTTATAATAATAGGAGAGCATAGCAATGAATGATGAGATCTGACGTATGGCGTCCATAGTCTCTTTGGTAATCTCTTTACCTTTAAGGCGCAACATCAGAATGCCGTAGAGGGCGTTGAGGCATGTCTCGATTTCGCCCGTCTTCTGGTCGCCCGCCTTGGCACGTAGCTCGACTATGTAGGGGAGCGTGCGATAGAACTCGGCTGAGTATTTGGCGAATTTCTCATCTGCGAGGAGCCGACGGTGCAGGTCATCGAGGGCTATGATGACATTCTTGTTGAGCTGGAGATGCCCTTGCTTCTCCACTCCCTCCCTGCGCATCATGTCAATCAGTGACTCATACCATTCGTAGAGCTGCTTGCGTTGCTCGTCGGTAAGGTTGGTATATTTCGAGATTATCTCGGCATTTATGCGGTCGAGGTCAAGGTCGTATGCACGGATCATATCCTCGATCTGCCACATGTAGAGGAGATATTCGGCTATGTTGTCTCTCTTTTTTTCTGAAGCTATAAACATTGATAATTCGGTTTTTCGTCGGGATGGCGTTCTTCAATTCAGACGCCGTTAACCTCAATAGGGTACCCAACTACAAAATTACAAAAAAAATTCATTTCCCACACATCTTTATCCCAGCCACACATCGAACTTCACATATCTAACTGATTTAAACTTTTTAGTTTTCGTCAAAAGTTTAAACAACTTCAATGCATCAATGTGCCGACTTGTCAAGATTGCGCCATACACTGAAGGTGACAGCGAATGTGACAAGAGTGGTGAGCATCACAAACATAAAGAAGCCGGCATAACCCATTGATGCAGCTGCATCCTGAGGTGCGATGCAGGACATCAGTGAGCCGGCTGAGGATATCCATTCAGATGTTTCAAACCACTCGAAGATGACACCGGCCAGCATGCCCGGCAACATCATACCCAATGCCATGAAGGCGGTGCAGAAGGCATAATGTGAGGTAGAACTCTCACCACGGCTGAAATACATCATATAGAGCATAAACGATGTGAAGCCGAAGCCATAACCGAATTGCTCGATGCCAATAAGTGTGGCTGTAAGGATGAATGATTCAGGCTGGATGGCTGCCAGATAGCAGTACACCACACATGGCAGCGTCAGCGACAGGGCCATTGGCCACATCCATCGGCGCAGACCTCCGCGCGCTATAACCAGACCTCCGAGTACTCCGCCGGCCAGAAGTGCTATCACGCCGACTGTGCCGTTGGCAAAGCCTATCTGCGAGGTTGTGAGTTGCAATCCACCCATGGCATGACTATCCTTAAGGAAGGGTTGCACGAGTTTGACACATAATGCCTCAGGCATGCGATAGAGCAACATGAAGAGCACAGCCTGCACGATACCCGGTTTGCGGAAGAAGGTCACAAAGGTCAGGAGGAAGTTGCTCACTATACTTCTTGCGGTAACTCCTCCGACAGCGTGGTCGGCCGCACTGCGCGGCAACACACGCATGTGCCAGAAGAATAGCATGAAGAAAAATAGTGAGAGGAGTCCGAAGGTCAGACTCCATGCCTGCGGCACATCGCCGACACTCGTCTCAAGCCATCCGGCCAACATCACGAGTCCCCCTTGCCCCAACACGCTCGCTATGCGATAGAACGTGGAACGCACACCCACATAGGCAGCCTGCTGCTGCTCATCGAGCGCGATGATATATAAGCCGTCGGCCGATATGTCATGGGTGGCCGAGGCAAATGCCATAATCCAGAAGAATGTGAGGGTCAGCGCGAGCCACACCTGTGTGGTCAGAGCCAACGCTATACCGGCTGCAGCTACGGCTATGGCCAGCTGCATGGCAAGGACCCAATACCGCTTTGTGCGAAACAGATCCACGAATGGGCTCCAGAAGGGCTTTATCACCCACGGCAGATATAGCCAGCCGGTAAGGAAGGCCATCTGACGCTTCGACATGCCCATGTTGGTATACATCAGCACCGTCAGGGTGTTGACTGCAAAATAGGGGAGTCCCTCGGCCAGATACACTGTCGGAATCCAATTCCACAACGAAGCGTTGCCTCTTTTTGGGGTGGTCATTGAATGATATCTTTACTTAGTTTTGACTGTCGGGCTTAATAGCCACTTCATGCAATATACTGTCGATGTCAGCCTGCGTGATGGAATTGAAATTCTCCTCAACCGGCAGGATGAAGACGCCGGCCATATCTATTGCTCCGGGACTGACCATATAGCCCTCTGAAGCATCACGGCTATAGCAGGCCGGACGATGGGCGCTGCGAAGCACCACTGCAGTGCGCAACAATCCATCATCGCCTATCCACATGTAGGCATTCAACAGTCCGTAGTCTGCCTCTCCGGTAGAAGCGTCACACCCCGCAAGGCTCACCACAGCCGCGATATCAGCCATGCCTTGCATGTCGGGGGCAATAATGCGGTAGTCTACCTTGAATGGCAATGAATCCGGATCACCACCTTTTTCAAGGTAGTTCATTAGCGGAAGCTCTGAAGTCATCACAGCCTGGCAATGTTGATGATCTGGAGCGGAGGCTCCGGCACGTGCACCATTGAAGAATACCGTCATCCCCGGGAGACGTTCAGCCAGCAACACCATATCCAGCGGTATGCGCGACTGCGGGATATGGGCAGATGAGGCTATGGTGAAATGCAGCGGAAAGATAGGATAGGGATTCACAAGGAACTCCCATCCGGGTATAATCTCTTCGGTGAGCTGTTCGGCCGGACGATTTGCCCGACATAGGAAACAGGGGCGCGCGGCCACCGAAGCTGCATCTACCGCAGCTCCGGTAGAGACTTTACGGGACGGATTATATTGTATAGCTCCTTGCATAGGGCCTATCATGACTGTCTTCCGACTGGTGTGTCCGAGGGCCTCATAATTTTGGCGTGCCAGTGGCCAGTGCTGAAGCTGATGGTCGCGCAGCTCCATTAGCTGCGGTATGATTGTCTGCAACATTTTCTGATTAATGGTCTCTCAGTAGAATTCATGAAATAGATTGAGGGCTCATGCACACGGCTTACTCAGCGGGTTCCTCTTCGGTGGCATGCTGCCGATTATACTGCACGCGCGCCACAAGCTCGTTGGTGCGGAGGAAGTCTTTATAGGCATTATGCTCATTGACCTTCTCAATAGGAAGGGCGGCGTCAGAATTACCCTCCCAGCGGCGACAGTAGTATAAGCCGTCGAAGATGCGACCGATTTTGTAATTGCGGCTCAGACGCAGACACATTGCATAGTCTTCGCCGTAGCTGACATTGGGGAAGAGTATCTCGCGGGCGATATCGCGCACATAGGCGCGCGGCGCGCCGAAGCCATTGATGCGAAGAGCATTGTTAGCTCCATTCTCGTCTGTCCATTCACGATGGTCAATCAGCCCCGGCGGGATAGGACGCAAATCGATGTCAGTCATGAAATAGCTGCCTATTACAGCGGCGTAGCCATCTTCAGAGAATTTTGCCACGATTGTGGCAAGAGTGTCGGCCGAGGCATAAATGTCGTCAGAATCGAGCTGCACCGCGTAGCGTCCGCAGTGTTCTGACAATAGTGCAGTATTCCAGCATCCGCCGATGCCGAGATGCTCAGAGCCGTCAAGAAGGATAAGTTTCAGTCTGGGGTCGGTGATTGATGTTAGCGCTTCGCGTGTGCCATCGGTGGATGCATTATCCACTACAATCACATTAAACTCGAAATCAGCGCGCTGGCTCAGAGCCGACTCTACTGCGTCGCGAATGGTGCGCACGCGATTCCTGACCGGTATGATTACCGAAGCAGTCACCTCATCTTCGCCAAGTGGCTCGGCATATATCACCGAGGCCTTCTCCTGCGGCGCGAGTGCGTCAATCTCGAAAAGATGCTGGTAAAGGGCATCCTCCATCTCGGCCTGATAGTGGATATTGCGGGGGTCGACATAATCATGCTGTTTCTCGCCACTTTTGCGATAGTCCACCCGCTGCACCCTATAAAGATATTCGGGCACCATCTGGAAGAAGTGTCCCTGGCTCATGCGCAGGCGCAGGGCATACCATCCGCCATCCATGTAGTCAGAGTCATCATCAGTGAAGTCTTCGCTGGCAGCAAGCACATCGGCAGCGTTGAGCAGCACAACGCCACCAAAGTCGAAATCATCACGCACCGAACCCGGTGTGTACTGTATCAATGGATGATCCAGCAGCGTGCCGTCATCATTCACTTCGCGATACCAGGCAAAAACCATCGACACATCAGTGTCCTCAGCCACCTGACGCATGCGGCGAATGGCATGGGGCTCAAATTCAATCTGACGATCGGTGAGACTCACCAGTATAAACTGTTCGAGAGGGGTGCGGAATATCTCTTCACGAAGTTCGTTGATATTCCGGAATCTATGTATCTTCATTAATCGGAATCTTATTGAAGCGGCATGATGCTTTGCTACGAAATCAAAATCTTAATTAACCTTGCACTTGAAAAAAGTTTAAATAACTTCGGAGCAAAAATCACACATCTTCATTACTGTGGTTATTTACTGAGGTCAAGCAATCCTTTCACCAGACGGGTGCGCTGGTCGGCATCCTTTATAGATTCTATGGGCACCGACATGACAGTGACTTTGCCCTTGGATCCGACTGTGTGCACACCGGCAGCTCCGGCTGTGTCTGAGAAATTGATGAGCACCTCACCGTCAGGATTTACAGGTTCGAGCACATCAGGATTCTCAACTATATATTGATCGGAATTGACAGTTGATGAATATGGGAGAGTGGCATTGCCAAGATAGAGACCGTAGGTATTGATCTTACCTGAGCGCGGGCGCGAGGCATCGCTTGCCGGGCGCACTCCGAGCACCTCTTCGGCAAAAGCCCGGTCGGCGGTGTCACCTCTGCCGTCAAACAGGTCAGACACCACATAGGCGCCACTCACAATCAGCGAGCCGCCGCCATCCACATACCGGCGAATTTCACTCTGCAGCTCTTTAGGGAATGCTGTATAGCGCACGCCGCTTGTGCCGCGGCCGAGAGTAGTACGTTTCTGCTTGCCAAGAATGAGATCCACCACCGGGTACTGGCTGAGTTTGACAGTGCCGTTCTCTATCGCGGCAGCCGAGCAGCTTACGAATCCATATCCTGCATCGGCGATAGCATCGCCATGCAGGGCTGGGAAGTCGAATGTATTGCCCGCCACCACGGTGCCGATAGAGCCGCTTGAACTGCGGCCGAAGCTCTCGCCGGCATTTCGGCGGAACTCCGTCTGATAGCCCGTGAAGGATGCATCGTTGATGTAGGGCACTCCGAAATCATCTTCGGCCTTGAAGCCCGCAAGCCCGTCGGCAGAGAAAAATCCGGGGGCAGAGACACGGTCGAAACCATTCACGATCAACACCATTTCGCGGCCATCCCCCTCTCGCAGCGAGAGAGTCTCGGAGGGGAAGGCCATGCCGCCATCGTTGGCAGCTATCACACGATAGGAGTGAATCAGATCATCTGTCACCTTGACATCAAAATGAGTCGAGGAGGTCTCACCAGCCTTATGGAATCCAAGCACACCCTCGGTGCGCTCAAGGATGATGTATTTATGCGCCGTGGCAGTAGGCTCGAGCGGATCGGACGTAGGCTGCCAGCTGAGACGGTAATGGTGCTTCTTGGTCTGCTGTATGGCAAAGTCCTTGACGGGTAATGGCTGAATGACCACCTCGCGATCCTTGCGCTCGCTGATAAATCGGGCCATGGCCTTATATATTGAGCGCGACACGAGGAAGCGAAAATTAGGATCAAGGCCATATTGCATATCACGGAAGTTCTGATGGCTCAGCAACTCGATTAGGGTAGTGGGCACCTCGGCCACACGGGCCTCAAGATATGATTTGTCCCACATGGAGCGACGTGTCCAGTTTGGCTCATATGTGCGACGTATGTCGCCGCATATCTGACGCATGAGCATATCGGTGAGCATGCGCGAGTTGGTGCGCGGCGTGCCATCGACATACTGGTCGCCGTTGTTGGTGTAGTATATGCCGAGGGTGCCTACAGTTGAGTCGTCGGCACGCTTGCCGGCGTCAGAGTGTAAGGCAAATGATATGTCGACCGGAATGCCAAGTCCCTCGCGCCCCGGCAGCACACGAGAGCCTCCGGCGAGATAATTGACCCAGTGTCCTCTGCACGTGTAGTCATCTTTGTAGTCATCGGCCCCATGAAACGGAGAATAGACCTTCTCAGGGAAGCCTGCCCAATGCAGCCAATACCGCGCTCCCTCCAGATATCTGGGCATCCCGGAGGTGACGAAGGTCGGCACGCGCCCTGAGGGCGCCGGTGCGCGCGAAGGCGCAGGCTCCGGAGCTGCATCCACATCGCCGTCAATGTCAGATGCATCATCGTCATCGATGTCAGTGTCATCCTCATCTTCATCATCCACCTCATCTTCATCATCCTCTGTCTGTGCCTGCTGATTATCAGCATAACTCTGTGAGGCCAGAGGGGTAGAGGGGTCATAATAGATATCCGACCGGCTGCTTGAACGTGCTATATTGCCCATTCCGCCACCGATTTTTACGGCATCGGCTGTCACCACCTTGTCGCCACCGTTGTCTGACAGATTCGTCAGGGTCACCACCGGCACTGACGCGCTATAACCCTCTTCGAGTGGGAATGTGCCCAGATATATCCAGGTGCCACCACCCATGGTCTGATTGACCTTGAATTCGCGGCTTCCACCTGAATAATTTACGGTATAGCGCGCATCTTCAGTAGAATTAGGCAGAGTCTTGTAGCTGACGTATACGGCATATTCACCATCCTCAGGTATATCGGCATACCATCCCGCCACCGAAGGCTTGCCGCTGCGTATGGTTTGCACCTCGCGGTAAGTGCCATTCTCAAAGGGGTTCTCGGTGTCGCGGAAATCGGGCAAATCATATATGAAGCCCTCGCCAGAACCGGTGCGCCATTTTTGCGAACCATTCTGCTCCATGTATGTGGTCTGGGAGAAGAGCATACCACCGTCGTTGGTGTCATTATCCACGATGACCTCATGCCGGTTGTAGTCGCGTTCGCGCGGAAGCATTACATATGCCCCAGCATTCTCGAGCATCGGCACAAGGAATGGCAGCACATAGCCCATGGTATACGTATCCTCGATAGATTGGAAGAGCAATGTGCGCTGCCATTGCCAGCCTCCATTCTTAAAATAGCGGCCGTGGCTATGCCACAGAGCTATTATATCACCCTCCATACCCTTCTTCGGATTCACATACGGATTCAGAGCCGTCACAAAGGGTATGTTGGTACGATACTGCGAGGGTAGCTTATCAATCTTGTTGATGTAATAAGCCAGATTTCGCGAGCCCACATTGAGGGTGATGTTATAGTCGGCGATCGAGTCGGGGAGAGTCTTGCGGATTGTGCGCGTAAGATCATTGATGAGATCACGATTGACGGGCATGTAGGTGAAATTCTCATTCAGCGACACTCCTACGGTGCCCTGACGCTTGTTGGGTGAGACGCGATTGACGCGCAATCCTCCGGGATTCTGATCTTTCGGCACCGACTCCACTACGGCCGCATTCACAAGCAGCGTAAGCTCGTCATCAGAGGGCTTCTCTACTGGGGGAGTGGTAGTCTTCTTCGCAGTCGTCACCTTACGACTGCGCGAAGTAGTCTTCTTTTTTGTCGAGGTCTTTTTCTTCTTTTTTGATGTTGTCTTTTTCTTCTTCGAAGTCTGGGTGGTCTTGGCTTTAGTGCGCTTGCGCGTGGCAGCATCTGAATCAGCCGGGCAAAACGCCACCGACGCCAGAATACCCACAATCAGACAACAAACATATCTACTGAATCTCATAGTTTCTTTCTACAAATATTGCCTGAAGCATGACTCGTAAAGCGATGCTTCAGCTTGAATGATACACTCTATAAACTACAAAATTACCAAAATTTCCGTGTGCAGGCATTATAATTAGGTTATTTTTTCATCAAATAAGGTAAAGAAACCTTGAAAATACCACTTCACTACATGCGTGGAACTACGGCTCCACCGCTAACCATGGAAAATAATACCTAAAAATGTGTATTATTCCCGCTTTTTTTATTAACTTCGCAACAAATAAATCTAATCAAAAATCTAATCATGCCTACCAAACCCTTCCATTACCAGGAGCCTTTCCCGCTGGGAAAAGACACCACTGAATATAAGCTCATCACCAAAGACTACGTAAAAGTAGAGAACTGGAATGGCCATGAGATGCTCGTGGTGGATCCTGAAGCTCTCACAATCATAGCCAATGTGGCATCCCACGATTGCTCATTCATGCTTCGCAGAGAGCACAATGAGATGGTGGCCAAGATTCTCAACGACCCGGAGGCCTCTGAAAACGACAAGTTCGTGGCCCTGACAATGCTGCGCAATGCAGAGGTGGCCTGCAAGGGTGTGCTTCCGTTCTGCCAGGATACCGGCACATCTATCTGCGCCGCCTACAAAGGACAGCACGTCTGGACAGGATGCAACGATGAGGAGAAGATTGCCCTCGGAGTATACAAGACCTACACCGAGAATAACCTCCGCTACTCGCAGAACGCACCGCTGACGATGTATGAAGAAGTCAACACCGGCTGCAACCTCCCCGCTCAGATTGAGATCCATGCCACAGAGGGGGATGACTATAAGTTCCTCTTCATCGCCAAGGGTGGCGGTTCGGCCAACAAGACATACCTCTATCAAGAGACCAAGGCTATCCTTAACAAGAAGACCCTCGTGCCCTTCCTGGTAGAGAAGATGAAATCTCTCGGCACAGCTGCCTGCCCGCCGTATCACATTGCATTTGTGATAGGTGGCACTTCAGCCGAAGTCAACCTCGCTACAGTCAAGAAGGCCTCAGCCAAATATTACGACTCTCTGCCCACCGAGGGCAATGAATATGGCCAGGCTTTCCGTGATGTTGAGCTTGAGAAGGAGCTGCTCGAAGCTGCTCAGAATCTCGGTCTCGGCGCCCAGTTCGGCGGCAAATACTTCGCACATGATGTGCGTGTGATCCGTCTGCCCCGCCACGGAGCCTCATGCCCTGTAGGCATGGGCGTAAGCTGCTCGGCAGACCGCAACGTGAAGGCAAAAATCAACCGCGAAGGTCTCTGGATTGAGAAGCTCGACGAATTCCCCGGCGAACTCATACCCGAGCAGTATCGCCAGGCCAGCGAGGGCAAAGTGATTGAAATCGACCTCAACCGTCCGATGCAGGAGGTGCTCGCCGACCTCGACAAATATCCCGTATCGACTCGTCTCTCTCTCAAGGGCACTATCATTGTAGGCCGCGACATCGCACACGCAAAGATTAAAGAGCGCCTTGATGCAGGTGAGCCGATGCCCGAGTACCTCAAGAATCATCCCATCTACTACGCCGGACCGGCCAAGAAACCCGATGGCATGCCCTCAGGTTCATTCGGCCCGACAACTGCCGGACGTATGGACAGCTATGTCGACCAGTTCCAGGCCGCCGGAGGCTCTATGATAATGATTGCGAAAGGCAACCGCTCTCAGCAGGTCACCGATGCCTGCAAGAAGCATGGCGGATTCTATCTCGGCTCAATCGGTGGCCCCGCCGCCATCCTGGCCAAAGACAGCATCAAGAATGTCGAGCTCCTGGAATACCCCGAACTCGGCATGGAGGCTATCTGGAAAATCGAGGTTGAGAACTTCCCCGCATTCATCCTTGTAGACAACAAAGGCAACGACTTCTTCAAGCAAATCAAGCCCCGTTGCCCGATGGATTGCAAATAAATGAAAAAAAGTCAATCTGACTGTAAATAGCCCCGTATTGCTCAAATAGGAGCTAATCTTTACGCAAAATATAGCATCAAGCGTGCGCGATACTGACAATCGCGCACGCTTTTTTTATGCTTTAAAAGCATACTTTTCCGACATAACGGAGTGACTATTTGGTTAATCAAGAGATTTTTATTAATTTTGCAACAATAAAGGCTTATGCGAGCCTCGCGGGCTAATATACCCTGACGATTCATAGGTTGACGGGTGATTGATACGGCCCCAAAAGACTCAGAGTGCATCATGGCGCACTCTTCACAGGTAGAACGATAAGCTAAAAAAGATGAAAAAGTCCTCTGAACTGCAAAAGCCGGAGATGTTGTTTGAAACCTCTTGGGAGGTATGCAACAAAATCGGCGGCATATATACAGTGCTTTCCACTAAAGCACGCGAACTTAAGAAGATGCTGGGCGACAATCTGATTTTTATCGGTCCGGATGTATGGGCCGACAATAATCCCTCGCCTACATTTATCGAGAAAAAGACGCTTCTGAAAAGCGCCGCTTCCAAACTCTCCCTACCATCAAATCTGAGCATCCGTGTCGGCCGCTGGGATATCCCCGGCTCTCCGATTGTGGTGCTTGTGAAATTCCAATCCTTAATCGGCAATCTTAATGAGGTCTACGGCCAGATGTGGCAGGAATATGGTGTAGACTCTCTGCACGCCTATGGCGACTATGAGGAGTCGTGCGCTTTCGCAGTGGCCTCTGCCATAGTTATTGAGAAGCTCACAGCTCATCTGCGTCCCACAGGCCATGTTGTGGCTCACTTCGACGAGTGGACCACCGGCATGGGATTGCTCTATCTCAAGAGCCATCAGCCTCAGATCGCCACCATCTTCACCACCCACGCCACAAGCATCGGCCGTTCAATCTGCGGCAACGGCAAACCTCTCTATGAGTATTTCGAGCACTACGACGGCGACCAGATGGCACGCGAGCTCAACATGGAGTCGAAACATTCGCTTGAAAAAGCGGCCGCCAAGAATGCCGACTGCTTCACCACTGTGAGCGAAGTCACAGCTCGCGAATGCACCCAGCTCCTTGGAGTGACACCGCAGGTGGTGACTCCCAACGGATTTGAGCCTGATTTCCTCCCGGCCAAGCGCACATATAATATACAGCGTAAATCCGGTCGCGAAAGAATTCTGAAGATAGCCTCTTATCTCACCGGCAATACATATGCAGATGATACATTCATCATCGCCACCTCCGGACGCAACGAATACCGCAACAAGGGGCTGGACCTCTTCATCGACTCGATGGTGAAGCTCGGCGAGTCTCAACCGGAGGATGGCCGACGTATGCTCGCATTGATTCTGGTGCCGGCATGGGTCAAGGAGCCCGCGGGCGAGTTGCTGATGAATCTGTATCACGATGGCAACGATCATCCGGAGATTCCGTATCTTACCCACCGACTCAACAATGAGGCTTACGACAGCATCTGCTGCCGCCTGCGCGAGTTGAAGCAGTCCAATCGTGGCGGGAAGATGGACATTATCTTCGTGCCTTGCTATCTTGATGGCCACGACGGGATTGTGAATATCGCATACTACGACCTCCTTCCGGCCCTTGACCTCACAGTCTTCGCCTCATATTATGAGCCATGGGGTTACACCCCGCTCGAAAGTGTGGCTTTCGGTGTGCCTACGATCACTACCGATAAAGCCGGATTCGGACAATGGGTGCTTTCGAACTTCACAAATTCGCTTGATCAGAGCGGAGTCTTTGTGCTGCCACGCACTGACAGCAACTATCTCGAGGATGCTTCAAAGATAGCATCGGCTGCCGGAGCCTATATGAATGCTTCGGCTACCGTCAGGACAGAGGCACGTCAGGCTGCCTCGGCCACAGCCTCGAAAGCCGACTGGGTATTCTTTATCAAAGACTACGAAGAGGCCTTCGACATAGCAATCAAGAATTCAGAGAAACATTAATCATATCACGCCACACTAATAAGCTGACTTCGGCGTAATTATAATCGAACATTTTATCAATCAATATTTTATGAAACTCCAAGTAAGTAATTCCAATCAGCCCACATGGCACAATCTCACTGTGTCGACCGAGCTTCCCAAACAGCTCAAGCCCCTCGAGGAGATGAGCAAGAACCTCTGGTGGGTATGGAATAGCGAAGGGAAAAGCCTCTTCCGCGACATTGACCACGACCTCTGGCGCAAGGTAGGGGAGAATCCCGTGATGCTCCTCCAGCAGATCAGCTACGAGCGCCTGAAAGAGATTCTCGATGACAAGGCATTCATGGACCGCATCAAGCTCGTCTATGCCGCCTTCAAGGACTACATGAAGCAGCCGATGCGCAATGACATCCCATCGGTGGCATACTTCTCAATGGAGTACGGCCTCTGCAACTGTCTGAAGATTTACTCAGGCGGTCTGGGCGTGCTGGCCGGCGACTACATCAAGCAGGCTTCTGACAGCCGTGTCAACATGACTGCCGTAGGCTTCCTTTATCGCTTCGGCTACTTCTCGCAGAGCCTCTCAATCAATGGCCAGCAGGTAGCCAACTATGAGGCTCAGAATTTCGAACAGCTCCCCATCGACCAGGTGCTCGATGAGAATGGTCAGCCGATGATTCTCGAAGTGCCCTATCCCGGCCGTATCGTATATTCTCACGTATGGCGTGTCAACGTGGGCAGAATGAAACTCTATCTGCTCGACACTGACTTCGACCGCAACTCTGAGTTCGACCGTCAGATCACCCACAAGCTCTATGGCGGCGACTGGGAGAACCGTATCAAGCAGGAGTACCTGCTCGGCATCGGCGGTGTGCTGATGCTCAACAAGCTCGGCATCAAGACTGACCTCTATCACTGCAACGAGGGTCACGCAGCTCTGCTCAACCTGCAGCGTCTGGTAGACTACGTGCAGGGCGACCATCTCCCCTTCAATGTGGCTCTCGAAATGGTGCGCGCCACATCGCTCTACACCGTGCATACTCCCGTGCCCGCAGGTCACGACTACTTCGAGGAGAGCCTCTTCGGCAAATACCTCGGCGAATATCCCGCCAAACTCGGCATCTCATGGAATGACCTCATCAATATGGGCCGTGAGAACCCCGATACAAACGAGCGCTTCTCGATGAGTGTATTCGCACTCAACACCTGCCAGGAGGCCAACGGCGTAAGCTGGCTCCACGGCGAAGTTTCGAAGAAGATGTTTGCCGGCATCTGGAAGGGCTATAGCCCCGAAGAGTCTCACGTAGGCTATGTCACCAACGGTGTGCACATGCCCACATGGGCTGCCAGCGAGTGGAAGGCATTCTATGCTGAGAAACTCGGTCCGGAAGTTTTCGAAGACCAGTCTAACCCCGATGCATGGAAGGGTATCTTCGAAGTTGGCGACGACGAAATCTGGAACATGCGAATGACGATGAAGAATAAATTCATCAACTTCGTGAAGAAAGATTTCAAGGAGAAGTGGCTGAAGAACCAGGGTGATCCCTCGGCAGTAGTCAAAATCCTTGACCGCATCAACCCCAACGCTCTTATCATCGGCTTCGCACGCCGCTTCGCTACTTACAAGCGTGCCCACCTTCTCTTTACTGACCTCGACCGTCTGGCCAAGATTGTCAACAATGAGCAGTATCCGGTGCAGTTTATCTTCTCAGGTAAAGCTCACCCGGCTGATGGTGCGGGCCAGGGCCTGATACAGCGCATCGTCGAGATTTCGAAGATGCCTCAGTTCCAGGGTAAGATTATCTTCCTCGAAGACTACAACATGATTGTGGCCAAGCGTCTCGTGAGTGGCGTCGACATCTGGCTCAACACTCCGACACGTCCGCTTGAGGCTTCCGGCACATCTGGCGAGAAGGCCGAGATGAACGGTGTGCTCAACTTCTCTGTCCTCGACGGATGGTGGTATGAGGGCTACAAGCTCGATGAGGAGGCCGGATGGGCTCTCACCGACAAAATCACTTATACTGACAACGCCCAGCAGGATCAGCTCGACGCAGCCACCATCTACTCTATGCTCGAGAACCAGATTATCCCGCTCTACTTCAACAAGAACTACAAGGGCTACAGCCCCGAGTGGATTCAGTATATCAAGCGTTCAATCGGCCACATCGCTCCGATTTTCACCATGAAGCGTCAGCTCGACGACTACATCTCACGCTTCTACACTCCCGAAGCAAAACGCGCTGCCAAGCTTGAGGCTCACGACTTTGCAAAGGCCCGCGAGATTGTAGCATGGAAAGAGGAGGTCGCTTCGAAGTGGCACGACATCCAGGTGCTCTCTGTAGACTACAACGATGCCATGAGCAACGCTCTCTCTACAGGCTCCGACCTTGAGGTGAACTGCCGTATCGACACCAAGGGTCTCGGCGACTCAATCGGCGTGGAACTCGTGTACTATCGTGAGCACGATGGCGAAAGCACCTTCGACGGCACTCAGGACCTTAAGGTTGTGGCTAAGGAGGGTGATGTCTTCACTTACGCCCTGAAGATGAAGATCAAGGAAGCCGGCATGTTCCGCTATGCACTCCGCATGTATCCGAAGAATGCCGACCTGCCTCACCGCATGGACTTCGCTTATGTGCGTTGGATCTAATGCGGCCGAAGAATTTGACTTCGCTTAAATTCTAATCCGCCATAGGAGGCTCTCAATCGCTTGATTAGTGATAGTCCCTCCGCGTGACACTATAAGTCCCCGCATCCGGCCTTTCCGGATGCGGGGACTCTCTATTTATTTGGATATAACTGTCTCTAAAAATAACGCACAAGAAGCTGCTATTCTTTTGAGAGAGATAGAGTTATATATATACGCCCTATATCGAGGCGCTACCGGAGGCTTGCGAGGAATCTGCCGGTAATTTGCCAGACTTCGGGGGGAATATCTTGGCAAGATATTTCTCATTAAAGCGCTGGAGTATCTGCCAGAATACAGGCACAAAAGTTGTGCCGATGAGAGCATTAAGCGTCATGCCAAAGACTATGGCCGTACCCAATTCCTTGCGGCTGTTGGCACCTGCACCGGTGGCAAACATCATGGGCAACACACCGAATACGAATGCACACGCCGTCATGATAATCGGACGGAAGCGAATCACTCCGGCATCGTGGGCCGCTTTCTGTATCGGCACGCCCGCTTTGCGGAAATCCATGGCGTATTCGACTATCAGGATTGCATTCTTAGCCGACATGCCTAAAAGAAGAATCAATCCTATCTGGGTGTAGATGCTCACACTCTGATTCATGAAGACGCATCCGAGCACTGTGCCCATTATCGCCACCGGCATGCTCATGACCACAGCCAGCGGATCGGTCCAGCTCTCATACTGGGCGGCGAGCACAAGAAGTGTCATTATGATGGCAAAGACAAACACGAATGATATGGTGGTCTGTGCCTGGGTCTCCTGATATGCCTCGCCGGTCCATGCAAAGGAGTAGTTCTTTCCGAGTGTAGATTTCACTATCTCCTCCATTGCTTCGATAGCTTCTGACGAGCTGACGTTTTTTGCAGCATTGGCAGTTAGTGAGGCGGTGGTGTACATATTGTAGCGGCTCACAGAGCTCTGGCCCATTACGGGAGTTACTGTGGTAAAGGCATCAAGCGGCACCATCTCGCCATCGGCATTACGCACACTTAGCTTGCGGATATCAGATGTGTTGCGCGTTGTCTCGCCGTTGCCCTCCATTATCACCTGGAATGATCTGCCGAATTTCTGGAAGTCATCTACATAACTACTGCCAAGGTATGATGATATTGTGGAGTATACATCTTCAAGATTGATGCCGAGGGCAGCCACACGGTCGCGGTCGACCTTAAGCTCATATTGCGGCACCTCACCCTGATACATTGACGTCACTGAGGCTATACGCTTATCTTTACGCGCTGCCTCGGCCACATCGGCAAGAGCCTTCTTCATCTCTTCGGCACCAAGATTATTGATGTCGAGAAGTTGCATCTGCAACCCGCCGGATATGCCAAGCCCGGGTATGGCGGGTGGATTGACTGAGAACACGCTTGCTTCCGGAAATTCTTTCCGACCTATCTCATCGGTCATAGCCATCAGCTTGTCGACACTCTCCTTCGACCCACGCTTGCTCCACGGCTCAAGTTCTACCATCATTATGGCAAGATTCGAACCTGCTCCATCGGCAAGAAATGAGAAGCCACTTATCTGCATCACATCCTTCACGCCGGGCACCCGCTTGCGCACGGCGTCGGCCAGACCATCTACAACCCGGTCAGTGCGCTCGAGCGACGCATTTTCAGGGAGCTGGATACTGGTCATATAGTATCCCATATCTTCCGAAGGCACATAACTTGATGGCCACTCCATATAGCCCCATATGCCTAGACCTGCCAGAAGAGCGAATACACCCATAGTGGCCCATGGATAATCAAGCATCTTCGAAATAACCGACTGATAACCTGATTCACACCGGCTCCAGAACTTATTGAACCACTTGAAGAGTATAAACCGCGCAGGGCGACGTGGCACAAGGAACAACGAACACAACGCCGGGGTAAGCGTCAAGGCATTGAAGCCCGAAAAAGCTGTCGACACGGCTATCGTGAGTGCGAACTGCTTGTAGAGTTTTCCGGTGATGCCTGAAATGAATGCCGTAGGTATAAACACCGACATCAACACCAGCACCTCACCGACCACAGGGCCCGTAAGTTCCTGCATTGCCTTTATTGCAGCCTGCTTCGAATTTAAGACGCCTTTATCCACCAGACGCGAACAATCCTCAACCACCACAATAGCATCATCTACCACAATGGCTATGGCAAGCACCAGGCCAAACAGAGTGAGTGTATTCAGCGAGAAGCCCATCAGCTTCATCACTGCGAATGTGGCTATCAATGATACCGGAATCGTAAGCATCGGAATGATGACGGCGCGCCAATTCTGGAGGAAGAACATGATGACCACCATCACAATCAATGTGGTGAGAAGGAATGTTGTGAGAAGATCTGATAATGACTCACGCACAAAGTCGGTGGAATTCTGCACCACCTGGTAGCTCACGCCATCTGGGAAGTAGGAACTCAGCGCATCCATCTCTTTGATGACTCCATCAGCCACATCAAGGGCATTCGCTCCGGGATATTGCTGAACACCTATCAGACAGACCTCCTTGCCATTCAATTTAGCCACCTCTGAGTAACTTTCGCTACCAAGTTCTACCTTCGCCACATCTTTAAGCCTCACGATGCCTGAGGCATCCGAACGCAGCACTATATCGGCAAACTGACTAACCTCTGAGAGACGACCATGACTGACCAGACTATACTCAAAAGCCGACTTTCCGGAGTGAGCATCACCTACGCTGCCTGCCGAAACCTCCATATTCTGTGCCTGTATGGCAGCCTCGACATCCGCCGGAGTCAAGCCTCTGGCCGCCATCAGCTGCGGATCAAGCCACACACGCATGCTGTACTCACCGCCGCCAAAGGCCGACACGCCGCCTACACCACTTATACGCGATAGCGGATCAATCAGGTTGAGCTGGGCATAATTTGTGAGATAGAGAGCATCATATCCTGAGCCCTCCTCTGCCTCAAGCGCCATGAAGAGCACCTGATTCGAAGAATTCTTCGACACACTCACACCCTCCTCTTTCACAATCGAAGGCAACTGGGCATTAGCCTCAGAGACACGGTTCTGAACCTCTACGGCAGCTTCGTCAAGATCTGTACCATCTTCAAAAGTGATGGTCAATCCATAACTTCCGTCCGAACCGGAGTTGCTGCTCATGTAAAGCATCCCCTCTATGCCATTGACCTGCTCCTCAATAGGCACACCTATACTTTGCGCCACGGTCTGAGCATCCGCTCCCGGATAACTGGCGCTCACCATCACCGTGGGGGGCGTAATATCGGGATATTGGGCAATAGGTATGGTAAACACCGTCATTGCCCCGGCCAGCACCATCAGCACAGCTATGACGGTGGCGAATATTGGCCTGTTTATAAAGAATCTTGAAAACATAGGCTTTGCGTGTTATTTGGTTGAAGTGGCCATCTTGACCGATTTGCCGGAAGCACCGACCTTCACCGGTGTCACTTTCTCGCCGTTGCGCACCGATATCATGGCACGTGTCACATAGCGGTCAGTAGCCTTGAGTCCCTTAGTCACCAGTCGCAATGTGTCGTCATACAGACTTCCTGTCTCGATAGGGGTGTAGACCACCTCATCCGAATCATTCACCACATACAGATATTTGCCCCGCTGATCGGTAGATATCGAGGCATCTCTGACAAGGAGTGCATCTTTGTACCTCCCCACCGGCAGCATGACCTTCGCATACATCCCCGGACGAAGCACTTTGCCCGAATCCAGCAGTTTAGCCTTCAGGGAGATATTTCCGGAGCTTGTAGTCACCGACGGCGATTCATAGTCGACATCCGCATAGAAAGCCACCGAATCATCTACATCATCTACATTCTGACCGATATACACCGGGATACGTCGGTAGACCGGATTCCTGAATCCATCACCCGATGATATGATTGAGGAATACTCGGAATCCGTAATCGGGAATGTCACCGACAAATCTGTCTCATCATAGACTGTAGCCAGTATCACCGGAGCCCCCTCGCCACTGACGTAGGCCCCCACATCGTAGGTGCCATCCGTAATACGTCCGGACACGGGTGCGACCACACTGCAATAACCCATCTTCGTATTCGCCGCCGACAAAGTAGCCTGAGCCTGATTGACCGCGGCCACCGCCTCGGCATGGGCACTGCGTGCCTGAATCACCTCCATCTCTGAGACCGCATGCTGCGAATAAGCCTGCTCAAGGGCTGCAAGATGTTTAGCCGCATAATCAAGCTGACTCTTGGCCGATGCTACCTGAGCCTTAGCCTCGGCCACAGATGATGTATAAAGTGATGGCTCGATGGTGAACAACACTTGTCCTTTCCTCACCTGCGCGCCACTCTGGAAATGTTTTGCCACAATCTGGCCGTTGACTCTGGCCACGACATCAGCTTTGCTCGAAGATTCAAGTACCGCCGAATATGGACTGTACGACACAAGCGAATCACGCTCTTGCGGATTTGCCACCTCTACGTCGGGCTTCTCGTCGGTCGCTTCAGATTTTGTTTTGTGGCAACCCGTACAAAAGAATCCAAGCGCCATACAACCCAAGAACAATACGATAAGCAATATATTACGTCTTATTCTGCCCGGTGCTTCCATGTCACGGGCCTTCTCAGCTGTGTCATTCATAGTAATTAATGTTGAATTAGAAATGTTTTATATGAGTATCTCTCATCTCGCGACAATCCTGCTTATTTATCGGGTGCGGCATAATTCCACCCTCCGCCCAATGCCTTATAGATAGCTATAGCCTTGGTGAAGCAGGAGGCAGAGGCAGCCTCATATGATGTCTGTTGACTGAGAACAGAAATCTGTGCCGAAGTCACATCTGAGAAGTCTGTCAGACCGAGGTCATAACGCTCTATGGCCAAACTGAGCAACTCTTGGCTATCCTTCAATACATCCGCATATAGCTTGAGTTCACTTTGCGCAGCCTCATAATCAGAGATGGCGGTGTTGACTTCCTGGATGGCTGTAAGTAGATCCATATTATATGTATCTATTTCCGCTTCCATCTCTGCTTTGGCCTCGGCGATTCCTGCATCACGTGCAAATCCATCAAACAAAGTCCAGCTCAATTGCGGAGTGACTGAATACTGCAGGCTATGCTTGCCGAAAAGACCATCCACATCATGCGATGATGTTGCCACACTGGCATTGAGCGTCAGGGTCGGCAGCCAATCCTTGCGGGCCACGCCGAGTTGCGAGGCAAGCACCGCAATCTGCTGCTCTGCCTCGACGATATCGGGGCGGCGACGGATAAGGTCCGCAGGGATGCCTACCTCAAACTGCGCCGGTATCTCAGGGTGCGTGGCTTCTGCTATTATATCATCAATGGCAGCAATGTCGAGTCCGCACAAAGTGGCGAGGGCATATTTTGAATCGCGCACCTCCGACTCAAGCTGCGGCACAAGCAGCAGGGTAGAGTTAAGGGTGTTGCGAGCCTGGGCCACATCAAGCTTTGATACGAGCCCCGAAGCATATCGCGATTCAACGATGCGCAGCATCTCCTGTTGCGAATCAATATGCGACCGGGCCACTTGCAATTGCTGCTCATACATCCGCAGATTTCCGTAAGTAGTGGCTACCTCCGAGGCAATCGTAAGCATCATTCCCTCATACTCCACACGTGAGGCCGACAGGGATGCCTTACTCCCCTTGGCTTTCTCAGCCACACGCCCGAAGACATCTATCTCCCAACTCATCGTGGCCCCGAGGCTGAATGAGGAGGTAGAGGGCACTGAGCCATAAGGTTTCTCTATGCGCCCTGACTCTTTCGACACGTCATAACCGGCAGTCAACCCAATCGTGGGATAATATCCAGAATAGGTGGAACGCAATATCTGTCGTGAGGCCTCGATACGCTTTATGGCTCCCTTCAGATTATAGTTGTTAGCTACGGCCGACTGTATAAGCGATGTCAGCGAAGAATCATTGAAATTGCTCCACCACAAATCGCTGTCGGGCATGGGGATCTCGGGAAAAGATTGCGGTTCATCAGTGGCAGCTGCATACTTGGCTGGCATCGAATCGCAACTTAAAGCCGCGTGACTCACGCCCGATAACGAGTCAGCAGGTTCCGCCTGCATAGAGAGGCAGCCCATAGTCAACGCGACTGCGGGAAGCACCTGAAAGATTCGGGTCACACGAATGGTGGAATGTGAACGTGGGGTGTTATTCATAGCATCTTGGAATCGAAAAAGGCCGACATCTATCATACGATGTCTGAATATATCCGGCTTATGACTACACAACATTTCTGTTCTGACATAATATTATCCATAATCTACATAATATTACTGCCGATGAGCTGAAGAATGTTTGAATTATAACATTCCGCTGATTATGATTGTTTACTGTCAGGCAATTAGTTTAAGCATCACTCAAAATCAGTCAGGTCGCAGGTCGAATTAAAACCCTGTAAATTTATCTGCACACAACCTGCGCCACCACTTTCAAGAGAGACCTGACTTAAGAGAGACCAAAGGAGGCACGTCGCGGATGGCGGCATAAATATCATAACGTCATTTCCGCAATACCACAGGCGGCGCACCACCAGAGATAATATATCATTTTGAAATCATACTTGACATCTAATGGATAGAATGCATCGGCATGCAAATCTATGGTTATATACTTATGTTTCATAACATATGATTTTTATTGGCTAATGTCAAAAATATGTATTAAATTGCGGTCAAAAATAAAGAAAGCAGGCGTATTGATGCAAGCAAATCACATCATGCGCGATGCTTTCGAAATGAAAGACAACGATATAAGTATCACTCAAGAGAGAGATGCTTATTAACCAAGAAATCTATATCATTATGAGGATTTACAATTCAAACGAGATCAAGAACATTGCTCTCCTGGGATCAAAAGGCTCTGGAAAAACCACACTCGCAGAGGCCATGATCTACGAGTGTGGAGTCATCAAACGCCGCGGCACTGTCGACGCCGGCAATACAGTCTCCGACTATTTCCCGGTTGAGAAGGAATATGGCTACTCAGTCTTCTCCACAGTCTTCAATGCTGAGTTCAACAACAAGAAACTTAATATCATCGACTGCCCGGGGGCCGACGACTTCATCGGCAATGCCTACACAGCCCTGGGAGTGACTGACCTCGGATTAATCCTCATAGACTCAGAATATGGTGTGGAGGTAGGCACTGAGAATATCTTCCGCACGACAGCCCAACTCAAAAAGCCCGTGGTCTTCGCTCTCAACCAGATGGATGGTGAAAAGGCTGACTACGATAATGTGATGGAGCAGATGTATGAGCATTTCGGCAAGAAAGTCGTGCCCATCCAGTATCCGCTCGAATCCGGCCCCGGATTCCGCAGCATCATCGATGTGCTCATCATGAAGAAACTCGAGTGGAAACCCGAGGGGGGTGCGCCTACTATCTCAGAGATTCCCGCCGACCAGCTCGAGCGTGCACAGGAGATGAACAAGACTCTCATCGAGGCAGCCGCTGAAAATGACGAGACTCTGATGGAGAAATTCTTCGAACAGGGCGTCCTCACCGAAGATGAGATGCGCGAGGGCATCCGCAAAGGTCTCGTAGACCGCAGCATATATCCGGTAGTGGTGCTCAGCGCTGCCAAAGACATGGGTGTGCGCCGACTGATGGAATTCCTCGGCAACGTATGCCCATTCGTAGATGAGATGCCCGCACCCACCACTATCGCGGGCGAAGAGGTCAAGCCCGACGCCGAAGGACCGCTATCAGTATTCTTCTTCAAGACAAGTGTTGAGCCACACATCGGTGAGGTGTCATACTTCAAAGTAATGAGCGGCACGCTTAACGCAGGGGCCGACCTGGAGAATGTGTCGCGAGGCGGCAAGGAACGTCTTGCTCAGATATACACCGTATGCGGACAAATCCGCAACAGCATCGACACCCTCAAGGCGGGCGACATTGGCGCTGCCGTAAAACTCAAGGATGTGCGCACCGGAAATACTCTCGACCAGAAGGGATGCGACTATCAGTTTGACTTCATCAAATATCCTCAGCCCAAATATCAGCGTGCCATAAAGCCGCAGAACGAGGCTGACGCTGAAAAGCTCGCAGGCATACTCACACGCATGCACGAGGAGGATCCCACATGGGTTGTGGAACTTAGCAAGGAGTTGAAGCAGACCATCATCAAGGGGCAGGGTGAATTCCACCTCCGCACTCTTAAGTGGCGCATCGAGAACAATGAGAAACTCCCCATCGAATTCGTAGAATGCCGCATCCCATACCGCGAAACTATCACCAAAGCCTCTCGCGCCGACTATCGCCATAAGAAGCAGAGCGGCGGATCAGGCCAATTCGGCGAGGTGCATCTCATTGTGGAACCCTACACCGAAGGTATGCCCGAACCCGACACATATAAATTCGGCAATCAGGAGTTCAAGCTCAATGTACGCGACAAGCAGGAGATTCCTCTCGAATGGGGTGGCAAGCTGGTGGTCTACAACTGCATCGTAGGCGGCGCAATCGATGCCCGCTTCATCCCGGCTATCGTAAAGGGTCTGATGGACCGCATGGAGCAGGGACCGCTCACCGGCTCTTATGCACGCGATGTGCGCGTCATGATCTATGACGGCAAGATGCACCCGGTAGACTCAAATGAAATATCCTTCCGCCTGGCCGGTCGCAACGCATTCTCTGAAGCATTCAGAAATGCCAACCCGAAGATTCTCGAACCAGTCTATGATGTCGAGGTGCTCACTCCGGCCGACACAATGGGCGATGTCATGAGCGACCTGCAGGGACGCCGGGCCATCATAATGGGCATGAACTCTGAAAACGGCATCGAGAAACTCAACGCACGTGTGCCCCTCAAGGAGATGAGCTCTTACAGCACATCGCTGAGCTCTATCACAGGTGGACGCAGCAGTTTCAGCATGGAGTTCAATTCCTACGAGCTCGTGCCATCTGACGTACAGGATAAGCTGCTAAAGGAATACGCAGCCACCCAGACTGAAGATTAATCAGCCACCAATTCAATCTTCCATAGAATTCAAGGCGGTGTTGCCGATGGTCGTTGCCGGCCTCGGGACATCGCCTTGACATTTTTTTATTAATCGGTCAAACCTGTTGTTGCAGAATCAAGAAGAATTGAGTAAATTTGTATCAGATTAATCACCAATGCAGGCGCAGCATATGAATTGATTTAGACTTTTCACGAATACTAAAAATGTATTTTAAAATGTTTTCGAAAACTAAAAATCAGTTCTATTACGCCGCAAATAACACTGCAATCCAATGTCGACAACCGGACAAGACAACACATCATACGCCATCGACGAGGCCACCGACGCCGACTTCGAGGCTCTGAAAAGAAAAGATATACCCGAGGCCACCGGCGAAGTGCTTGTGGAATATAAAGGAGCAGAGATTGAGCGCGCCGAGCGCCAGGTGCTCAAAGATGTTGACTTCACTCTGCGCAAGGGTGAATTCTGCTATCTCGTCGGAAGGGTAGGAAGCGGCAAATCTTCGCTGATGAAGACGATGTATGCCGATGTGCCCGTAAGCAATGCCAAAGAGGCGAGAGTCATGGATTTCGACCTGCTCAAATTGAAGAGGTCGAAAATCCCATATCTCCGACGCAAGATAGGGATTGTGTTTCAGGATTTCCAACTGCTTCAGGACCGCTCGGTAGCAGCCAACCTCCGATTTGTGCTCGAGGCCACAGGATGGAAGAAAAAAGCAGAAATCGAAGAACGCATCGAAGAGGTGCTGAAAGATGTGGGTATGTCTAACAAGAGCTACAAGATGCCCCATGAACTCAGCGGCGGCGAGCAGCAACGCATCGTCATCGCCCGCGCGCTTCTCAATCGCCCTGACCTCATACTTGCCGATGAGCCCACCGGCAACCTTGACCCCCAGACCGGCTACCAGATTGTGAGACTCCTCCACAAACTTGCATCCGACGGACACGCTGTGCTGATGGCCACCCACAATCTTCAGCTCGTCGAAGACTTCCCTGCGCGAGTGGTCAGATGCTCCGACAAGCATCTCGTTTAGGACACCCACCTATTACCGCTATGACATAAAATTCGTTAATTTGACCAGTTCCTGGCCCCGGCAAACTATGTTTATTAACATATTTGACGATTTTTAATGACAAAAAATTTTAGGATTCAAACTAATTGACTTATTTTTGCGGTAGATTTTTGCAGCCTGATGGATATTACACCTGCGCAATACGGAATTTATTCCTGAGCATGCTGCCTAACTACTAATCTAATACTATACAACATCATTCTATATCAGCTATTTAATTATGGCAAACAAAAAAGAGAACCTGTTTGACATGTTTCCTCCCATCTCTACCGAAGAGTGGATGGCGAAAATCAATGTCGATCTCAAGGGTGCCGATTTCAATAAGAAATTAATATGGCGCACCAACGAGGGCTTCAACGTGATGCCCTTCTACCGTAAAGAGGATCTGGAAGGTCTGCCTACACTCGGCACACTTCCGGGTGAATTCCCCTACGTGCGCGGCACCCGCGACAACAACGACTGGCTTATCCGCCAGCACATCCAGGGTGCCACTGCCGAAGAGGTGCTTGCAAATGCGCGTCATGCCATCGACCGTGGTGTCGAGGCTATCGGCATCTGTCTCTGCGGCGACCTGACCCCCGATCAGCTTCCGGCAATTCTCAAAGGTCTCGACCTGAAGAAAGTCGAGGTCAATGTAGCTTGCTGCCCGGGTAAAGCTGTCGAGGTGGCTGAGCTTATGGTGGCTGCCATCATCGAACAGGAGGCTGCGGCTGACTTCCGCGGTTCAATCGACTTCAACCCCTTCAAGCGCCTTCTCAAACGCGGCCTTGAATTCCCCGAAGATCTCAAAGAGACATCTCTGAAACTCTATAACACAGTGAAGGACGTGAAGAATCTGCGTTGCTTCGCTGTCGACACCTATCTCTTCAACAATGCCGGCGCATATATCACCCAGGAATTGGGCTACGCTCTGGCATGGGGCGCTGAATGGCTCACTCTGCTGACTGAGGCAGGTCTTACACCCTGCGAGGTTGCAGAACGCATCAAGTTCAACATGGGCATCTCGAGCAACTACTTCATGGAGCTCGCCAAGTTCCGTGCCGGCAGAATGCTCTGGGCAGAAATCGTGAAAGCATATGGCGCCGATGAGGAGTGCTGCAAAATGTGGGTGCACGCTGTGACCTCACAGTTCAACCAGACTATCTATGACGCTCACGTCAATCTGCTGCGCTCGATGACAGAGACAATGAGTGCGGCTCTGGCCGGCGTAAACTCTATAGAGACTCTGCCGTTTGACCTTCAGTTCAAGAACCCCGACGAGTTCTCAGAGCGTATCGCCCGCAATCAGCAGCTTCTGCTCCGCGAGGAGTCTCACCTCGACAAGGTGGTTGACCCGGCCGGCGGCAGCTACTACATCGAAGTGCTCACAACATCTATCGCCCGCGAGGCATGGAAGCTCTTTAACGAAGTCGAAGACAACGGCGGCTTCCTGGCAATGCTGAAGAAGGGTGAGATTCAGGCTAAGGTAAATGAATCAGGCGTTAAGCGCCATGTCGATGTGGCTCGCCGCAAAGAGGTGCTGCTCGGCACCAACCAGTATCCTAACTTCAATGAGTTTGCACTCGACAAACTGCAGAAGTCAGCATGCGGTTGTGGCTGCGGATGCGCTGTGCCTGAAGATGGAGCCGTCGAGAGCCTCAACTTCGACCGCGCTGCAAGCCAGTTTGAGACTCTGCGTCTCGACACTGAGCGCTCAGGCAAACGTCCGAAAGTGTTCATGCTCACAATAGGCAATCTCGCGATGCGTCTGGCCCGCGCACAGTTCTCGGCCAACTTCTTCGGATGCGCAGGTTACGAGATTATCGACAATATCGGTTTCAACTCAGTCAAAGAGGGTGTGGATGCCGCTATGGAGAAGGGCGCTGATATCGTGGTGCTCTGCTCAAGCGATGATGAATATTCCACATTCGCTCCCGAAGCCTTCAAGGAGCTCAATGGCCGAGCAATGTTTGTGGTAGCCGGCGCTCCGGCATGCATGGACGAGCTCAAGGCCCAGGGCATCGAAGACTTCATCCACGTGCGTGTCAATGTGCTTGACACTCTGATTGGGTTTAACGCAAAACTCCTCAAATAACAAGAGTATCATGAGACCGAATTTCAAAGAAATCGACATAAATAAAGTAGTAGCCCCCGCAGCGCATGGCGCAGTAAAAGGGGATGAATGGATGACGGCCGAATTGATTCCCGTCAAATCCGTATACACTAAAGAGGACCTCGAGGGTCTTCAGCATCTTGACTATGCAGCCGGTCTGCCTCCGTTCCTGCGCGGCCCGTACAGCGGCATGTATCCCATGCGTCCCTGGACAATCCGCCAGTATGCAGGCTTCTCTACCGCCGCTGAGTCAAATGCATTCTATCGCAGAAACCTCGCTTCAGGCCAGAAGGGTCTGTCGGTGGCATTCGACCTCCCGACTCACCGCGGCTATGACGCCGACCATGAGCGTGTAGTGGGCGACGTGGGTAAGGCCGGTGTGTCTATCTGCTCGCTCGAGGATATGAAGGTGCTCTTCGACGGCATACCGTTGAACAAGATGTCTGTGTCAATGACAATGAACGGAGCGGTGCTTCCGGTACTGGCTTTCTATATCAACGCAGGTCTTGAGCAGGGCGCTAAACTCGATGAGATGGCTGGCACAATCCAGAACGACATTCTGAAGGAGTTCATGGTGCGCAACACCTACATCTATCCGCCGGCATTCTCAATGAAGATCATCGCCGATATCTTCGAATATACTTCGAAGAACATGCCTAAGTTCAACTCGATTTCTATCTCAGGCTACCACATGCAGGAGGCCGGCGCTACCGCCGACATCGAGCTGGCTTACACATTGGCCGATGGTCTTGAGTATCTCCGCGCCGGTGTGAACGCAGGCATGGATATCGACACATTTGCTCCGCGTCTGTCATTCTTCTGGGGCATCTCGATGAATTACTTCATGGAGATTGCAAAGATGCGCGCCGCGCGTATGCTCTGGGCCCGCATCGTGAAGCAGTTCAACCCGAAGAATCCGAAGTCGCTCGCCCTGCGCACACACTGTCAGACTTCTGGCTGGAGTCTCACAGAGCAGGATCCCTTCAACAATGTTGGCCGCACATGCGTCGAGGCCATGGGAGCAGTTCTTGGCCACACCCAGTCGCTGCACACCAACGCACTCGACGAGGCAATCGCGCTGCCCACTGACTTCTCTGCCCGCATCGCGCGTAACACTCAGATCTACATCCAGGAGGAGACTTATGTCACCAAGCAGGTAGATCCCTGGGCTGGTTCATACTATGTCGAGGCTCTGACCGATGAAATCGCCCGCAAGGCTTGGGCTCACATCGAGGAGATTGAGAAACTTGGCGGTATGGCCAAGGCTATCGAGACTGGTCTGCCGAAGCTGAAAATCGAGGAGGCTGCAGCCCGCACACAGGCTCACATTGACTCCGGCAAGCAGACTATCGTGGGCATCAACAAGTATCGTCTTGAGCACGAGGATCCGATCGACATCCTTGAGGTCGACAACACTGAGGTGCGCAAAGAACAGTGCGCACGCCTTGAGGAGCTCCGCAAGGATCGCGATGAAGAGGCTGTGAAGAAGGCACTTGAGGCTATCACAGAGGCTGTGAAAGACCCCTCGAAGGGCAATCTGCTCGACCTCGCTGTCAAAGCAGCCGGTCTGCGCGCATCGCTGGGTGAGATCTCTGATGCCTGCGAAGCTGTGGTAGGACGTTATAAAGCAGTAATCAAAACTATTTCAGGCGTGTATTCGAATGAAGAGAAGGGTGATCCTGAATTTGAGGAGGCCCGCAGAGTTGTCGCCGACTTTGCAAAACGTGAAGGTCGTCAGCCGCGTATCATGATTGCCAAGATGGGCCAGGACGGCCACGACCGCGGTGCTAAGGTCGTAGCCACCGGTTACGCTGACTGCGGTTATGACGTCGACATGGGTCCGCTCTTCCAGACTCCGGCTGAAGCTGCGCGTCAGGCTGTGGAGAACGACGTGCATATCCTCGGCGTATCTTCATTGGCCGCCGGCCACAAGACCCTCATCCCGCAGGTGATTGAGGAACTCAAGAAACTTGGCCGCGAGGATATCCTGGTCACTGCCGGCGGTGTTATTCCGGCTCAGGACTATGACTTCCTCTATAAGGCCGGTGTGGCAGCCATCTTCGGTCCCGGCACACGCATCCCGCGTTCGGCTATCGAGATGATCCGCCTGCTCAATGAGGAGCGTGCAGCTGAATAATCTCAGCGCCCCTCCTACGACATTTGATATCATAGTGGCTTCTGCCATATGATGATTACATTAATCATATGAGCCACTGAGAAATAATTACCGATAACTCTAATGAGTCCGGGACTGTGCGTTCGAAAGAATGTCACAGCCCCGGATTCATGCGCAAAATATCTATCATCTTCTAAATGAAACCTGACAACAATCGGATATCTGACAATTACTCTATAGATGAGGATGACCATCTCAACGATGACTACGACCTCGAGTCGCACGGCGACTATGATGAGGACTATAATATCGAAGATGATGAGGACTCTGACGGCATAGGTATTACCAACACTGAAGATACTCCCGGCACTGCCGACGACTCAAACCCTAATTCAGACGACAAGGGGGAGGGGAGAAAGAGATGCCTGCTCCGATTGCTCGGGATGATGATCAACCCCGTAGAGGGCTGGAAGAAGATCAGGCGTTCGGAGGCTTCGACTGAAGATGTGGCACGCGAGTGTTTCTATCCTATAACGGCACTGGCAGCCGCATCATGCTTCATGGAGTGTATCTGGAAGTCGGCGGTGTCGCTCAACTCGGCCACTATTGATGCTGTCAAGGTCTTTGTGGCCTTCTTCTTCGGCTACTACCTCGTCTTGATTCTTATGAAACTCGTCATGCCCAAATCACATGCCGAGATCGCGGAGTCGGACTATGCTAAAAAGTATGTGATGTATAACATGTCGACCTTGGCATTGTTCTATATCTTGTATGAACTGCTGCCGATGGTTGGGCCTGTGTTGGTGTTTCTTCCTATATGGACTCTCTATCTTGTGATACGCGGTGCAAGATTCTTCCGGCTCCCCGATGAAAAGAGAAGTCTGCTCAAGACTCTGCTGTGCATCATTATGCTCGGCGCTCCGATTTTCATATACTGGGCTATGGACCTCCTTCTCTGAGAGATTGGAGTGCAACGGCCTCTCTGCCTTCGAATCAGTTCTTCTACTGAAGTTGTTTAAACTTCACATAAAACAAAATCGTATGAAGCAAAGCCAGGTAAATATTAAAAACAAACGCGCCAATTTCGACTACGAGATTGGCGACACTTACACTGCCGGCATAGTGCTCACCGGCACCGAAATAAAATCCATACGCGATAGCAAAGCCTCATTGGCTGACTCTTATTGCATCGTGGAGAATGGTGAAATATGGGTCAAGGGGATGCACATAGCCGAGTACTTTTTCGGTTCTTACAACAATCATGCCACCCGCCGCGACCGCAAACTTCTGCTCAGCCGCAAGGAGATTGCAAAAATCACCAAGGCTGCTGAAGACCCGGGGTTTACAATCGTGCCAATCAGAATGTTTATTTCCGAGCGTGGATTCGCCAAGCTGGTGATAGGCATCGGACGCGGTAAGAAACAATACGACAAACGCCAGTCAATCAAAGAGCGTGACGACAAGCGTATGCTTGACCGCATAATGAAGAAATAATATTCAACCCCCTCAACACAACCAATCACACCTCACCACATGGCCAGAGAAATTGAATTGCTCGCGCCCGCAGCGAATGCCGAGACTGCTATCCAGGCTATCCTTCACGGAGCTGACGCCGTGTATATCGGCCCGTCGGCACATGGTGCCCGCAAGGCTGCCTCAAATTCGCTTGAAGATATCAAGAGAGTGGTAGACTTCGCTCACCCCTATGGGGCAAAAGTTTATGCCACGATGAATACAATTCTCTACGACCATGAGCTTCAAGGGGCCGAGAATCTTGCCTGGGAGCTATATCGCGCAGGTGTGGATGCGCTCATTGTGCAGGACATGGCATTGCTGCGTCTTGACTTGCCTCCGATCGCCCTGCATGCATCTACACAATGCGACACCCGCACACTTGAAAAGGCGAAATTTCTTGAGGATGTAGGGTTTTCGCAGATTGTGCTTGCGCGCGAACTCACACTCCGGGAAATCTCGGAGATATGCAGTGCAGTCAGTGTGCCGGTCGAATGCTTCATTCATGGTGCATTGTGTGTGTCGTATTCCGGGCGTTGTCATGCCAGCCAGGCCACTACAGGACGCAGTGCCAACCGAGGCGAATGCTCGCAGGTGTGCCGACTCCCTTTCACTATGAAGGATGCGTCGGGACGCATTCTTGCGCAGAATCGCCATCTGCTGTCGCTTAAAGACTTCAATGCCTCAGACCTGCTTGACGAGATGCTTGAGGCAGGGGTCAGCTCGCTTAAAATCGAGGGACGTCTGAAGGATATAAGTTATGTCAAGAACGTGGTGGCTTACTACAGAGCCCGGCTGGATGCGATAATAGCCGCCAACCCCGAAAAGTATCGCCGCAGTTCATACGGATGCAGCGTGATCGACTTCAAGCCTCAGCTTGACAAGAGTTTCAACCGCGGATTCACCCATTACTTCCTCGATTCACGCCGCCCGGCATCAATCTCATCACCGTTGACACCTAAGTCAATGGGAGAAGTCATCACCGATGCCTCCCAGCTCAACAATGGCGATGGCATAAGCTTCTTCAATAACCGCGATGAGTATGAGGGTGTGATGGTCAATGGGGTAGAGGGGCGTCGCATCATCGGCAACCGCGCGTTTCACATCCCGAAGGGACACAGTATCCACCGCACTCTCGATGCTCAATGGCAGAAGATGCTTGCCCGCCCCACGGCGAGCCGACGCATCTGGCTCGATGTGACAATGTATGCCGATAGGGTCGAGGCTGAAGATGAGAGGGGTGTAAAGGTGTGCTTACCCACAGGCATCGAATTCCAGCCCGCACGTACACCACGCCCCCTAAGGGACATTTTTGATAAATTTGGCAATACAATCTATCAATTACGCGATTTTAAGACCGAATCGCTCGAAGGGATGTTTGCCCCGGCCTCACAGCTTGCCGACCTGAGACGCCGGTTGATAGATACCCTCGACTCAGCAGCCCGCGCCACATACTATTTCGACAAAAGGCGACCTGAGAATCCTGCATGCACCTATCCGGCCGACACACTAGATTATCAAGACAATGTGGCCAATGAATTGGCTCGAAAGTTCTATCACTCACATGGTGTAGCCGAAATATCCATGGCCATGGAGAGAGAGGCATCAGCAAAATCATCGGCCGAGATGCGCAAAAAGAATAATGGCATGCGGTCAGTGATGACCACACGCCATTGCATATTGCGCGAGATGGGGAAGTGCCTTAAATTCACATCAGCAGCCGAACGCGATTTCAAACTGCCGCTGACGCTCACATCCGGCAAATCGGTATTCCGTCTTGACTTCGACTGCAAGCGATGCGAGATGCACCTGCTCACTGATTGCTGACGGAGTCTGCGGCTACAAGTATTGAGTCGAGCGGTGCGGGATTATGCACTCCAAGCTCCTTGAGCCGCTTGACGCGTGCCTCAGTCAAGGCTGAGAGCAGCTGGAATATCGTGTCATTCTGACCCTCCGAAAGATTATAATCGGTGTCGGGCAACGCATCATAATTGATGGCCTCAAGCCTCTCTTCGAAGTGTTCGATAAGAAGATTTACCTGTGTGGTGTCGGAGGCCGCCAGAATACTGTCGGTGTACAGACGCGTGGCACTGCAGATGCCCGAATATAATCTGGAGGCCTCTTCATGAGTCGTGTCCTGTTTCTCGCGTTTGCATGCGGCTGCCGACATCAAGAGGATAGCCATAACGACAGCGCCGGTTAGTTTTCTCATTTCAGTTTCGATTTTAAGTATTTTCCGGTATATGATTTCTCGCACTGGGCCACAGTCTCGGGAGTGCCCTCCACTACTACTGTGCCTCCGGCATCGCCACCCTCCGGGCCTATGTCGATAATCCAGTCGGCACACTTTATCACATCCATATTGTGCTCGATGATAATCACCGAGTGGCCTGCCTCTATCAGTCGCCGCAGCGATTTCATCAGCGTAGAGATATCGTGGAAATGCAGCCCGGTGGTGGGTTCATCAAAGATAAACATAGTGTGGGGCTGCTTGTCCTGAGCTATGTAGTAGGCGAGTTTCACACGCTGGTTCTCACCCCCTGAGAGGGTTGAGGATGACTGGCCGAGCTTAATGTAGCCTAATCCTACCTCCTGCAGCGGCAGCAAGCGTTTGACTACTTTGGCAGCCGATGCCGATGAATCCTGCTGCAGAAACTCTATGGCTTCATTAACCGTCATCTCAAGGAAATCATAGATTGACTTTCCACGATATTCCACTTCAAGAATCTCAGGTTTGAAGCGCCGCCCATGACACACTTCGCATGGGATTGTGATGTCGGCCATGAATTGCATCGGGATAGTGACAGTGCCCTCACCCTTGCATTCCTCGCAGCGTCCGCCATCGGAGTTGAATGAGAAATAGCCGGGTGTAAAACCCATCTGTTTGGCAAGCTGCTGCTCTGCGAAGAGTTTACGCAGCTCGTCGAATGCCTTGAGGTAGGTGGCCGGATTCGAGCGTGAGGATGTGCCTATGGGATTCTGGTCAATGAATTCCACAGCCCCTATATCCTTGATATCGCCGCTCAACCGCTTGTGGGTGGCCGGAGCATCGCCGGGCTCTCCGAGGTGACGCACAAGCGCTTTATAGAGCACCTCGCGTACCAGAGTAGACTTACCCGAACCACTGACACCTGTCACCACAGTCATCACTCCGAGTGGAAATTTCACATCGATGTTCTTCAGGTTATTGGCCAACGCCCCCTCGACTTTCACAAATTTCTTCCATGGAGCCCGAAGCGGGTCATAGGGGATTTCGCGTCGTCCGCTCAGATAGTCGAGAGTATACGAATCATTTTGCACTCCATCTTCAAGAGCCTGGCGCATATTGCCGCTGAACACTATTTCGCCTCCGTTGCGTCCGGCATCGCGTCCGACGTCTATGATATTGTCGGCGGCGAGCATGATATCTTCGTCATGCTCTACCACTACTACTGTGTTGCCTATCTGCTGCAGACGCCTCAGCACCGATATCAGCCGCTGTGTGTCGCGCGAATGCAGCCCTATCGATGGCTCATCCAGAATATAGAGTGAGCCCACAAGCGATGATCCAAGCGATGTGGCAAGATTGATGCGCTGGCTCTCACCACCTGACAGAGTCGACGACAAGCGGTCAAGAGTCAGATACCCAAGGCCAACCTCTTCAAGAAACCCGATTCGGTTGCGTATCTCGGTCAATAATCTGGCTGCTATAAGAGAGTCTTCGGCCGACAATTCAAGAGTGTCAAAAAACGCCTTGACCTCACTGATTGACATTCTGACGACATCGGTGATGCTCTTGCCCCCGACCTTTACATATTCGGCGTCAGGCCGCAGTCTCGACCCATGGCAAGTGGGGCATTCGGTCTTGCCGCGATAGCGGGCCTTGAGCACCCTGTACTGAATCTTGTATTGATTGGCATCGACCCACTTGAAGAAGCCATCGATTCCCTCCCATTTCCCCTTGCCATGCCAGAGTATATCTTTCTGCTCGGGGGTGAGATCCACATATGGTGTATGGATCGGAAAGCCGATTGATGACGCATGCCGTATCAAATCACTCTTCCATTCACCCATCTTCTCACCGCGCCAGCATTGCACCGCGCCGGAGAATACCGACAGCGTGCGGTCAGGGATCACCAGGTCCTCGCTTATGCCGAGCACCTTGCCGAATCCCTCGCATTCCGGACATGCGCCATAGGGATTGTTGAAATTAAACATCAGATCCGTAGGCTGACGGAATTCTATGCCATCGGCCTCAAAACCTGTGGTGAAATCAAGTGTGGCCACATCTGAATCGGTCCATATCTTCACGCGGCATTCGTTATGCCCCTCAAACATGGCGGTCTCAAGCGAGTCAGTAAGACGCGACACCTCATCTTTATCAGAGTCTACCTTCAGTCGGTCGACCACAAGATAGATATCCTCCGGATTATCGTCATCACCAAGTTCAGCGATATAGTCGGCAATATCTATAAACTCCCCCTCATGCTCCACGCGGCTGAATCCCTCTTTGAGGTAGACATCGAGCTGCTCTTTCAAGCTGCGCCCCTGGGGCATGGTGACTTTGACGAGCACTGCAAGCCGCGATCCCTGAGGATAGTCAAGTATGGCACGTATGATATCCTCTATGCCATACTTTTTCACTTCGCGTCCGCTCACAGGCGAAAAGGTGTGGCCCACACGTGCGAAAAGCATGCGCAGGTAATCGTAGATTTCTGTGGCGGTGCCCACCGTAGAACGTGGATTGCGGGTGTTGACCTTCTGCTCGATTGCGATTGCCGGGGGCAGACCTTTGATAAAGTCGCACTCGGGCTTCGCCATGCGTCCCAAAAACTGACGCGCATAGCTCGACAATGATTCCACATAACGCCGCTGACCCTCGGCATACAGAGTGTCGAATGCCAGACTGGATTTGCCTGAACCCGACACGCCGGTCATGACGGTGAATTTATTCAAAGGCACCTTGACGTCAACATTCTTGAGATTGTTGACCCTTGCCCCTTTGACTTCTATATATTTTTCAGTATTCTTTGGAGTATTTTTCATAGTGTTCGTCTAAGTCATATCAGTGCCAAAGCAGTCTGATATTTAGCCATTGAAGATGCCTTGCGCAATGCCTTCCAGGCTTTTCGCCCGATTTCAGCCTCAGCATATTCCCAGAAGGGCTGAATCTTCGACAATACCTGATGGTCGCCCCCTATGAGGGTCTGACGGTAATGCTCGAGCAATGTGCGGTGGAATTCGAGCATACGATGCAGACGCTCTTCATGACTGAGTTCTATACCGGTGGCGAGCTCTGTGATGAGCGACGGGCGCCCGAGCACACCCCTTCCTATCATAACGCCATAGAGGTCGGGATATTTCATGGATATCTCCCGGCCATCCTCGGGTGTCAGGATGTCGCCGTTGTATACGATCGGATTTTTCGAGGCTGCATAGATGGCATCGAATTCTGCCATATCGATTGGCCCGGTGTATTGGTCGCGTGCGGTGCGGGGATGCACCGAGATATGATTGAGCTTAAGTGAATTCAGCACCTCCATCAGATTCCTCCACTCCGGATTCTGGAATCCGAGACGCAGTTTGACACTGAAATCCACATCTGGATTATCCTCGACCACCTTCCTGACAGCCTGTATGCATTCAGGGTTGCCGACTGTGGCGGCGCCACGTCCGCGCGAGGTCTGAAGCGGGAATGGGCATCCCATGTTAATATCAATTCTGCGGCAGCCTTCATCGCGCAATATGCCGATGAGAGCGGTCAGTTCATCAGAATTCTTGAATATCACCTGCGGCACGACGTTCAATCCCTCGTTAAGGGGCGACACGGTGTCTTTGACATCCTTGCGTCGGATCTCACCCTTCTCAAGACGTATGAACGGGGTGGTGTATTCTATTACTCCCGCCTCATCATATGCGGCGGCGTGAAAATGCCTGTAGGCTGCATCTGTATGACCCTGTACGGGCGCAAAAAAGTATTTCATAATGCAAAGTTACATCATAAACCACCCATTTTTATTAACTTTGCACATAAATTTAACTCCGGCGGGGTTAAATACCCTTAAATGATGGGAAGATCTCATCTTTCCACCCCCTGTCGGGAGCCTTGCAGAGGCTCTGACTGCGGCATCAATGCAATGCATGTCGCCACGCCGGAATATGGATTCCCATCTAATCTTGATTTGCATCAATTTATGAAAATCAGAAAAATCACCGACCGCGTGTCATACACCGGTGTCAACGACCGCGCCACCGTACGCTTCGAGGGGCTCTGGCCTCTGCCTTACGGAGTCAGCTATAACGCATATCTTGTGAAGGGTTCTTCTGCCTGCGCGCTTATCGACTCTGTCGAGCTCGGGCATTCCAGAGAATTTATGGACAACATCCACGAGATGCTGGATGTGGAGAAGATAGACTATCTCGTGGTCAACCACATGGAGCCCGATCATTCGGGGGGCATTCCACGCCTTCTCGAGGCCTTCCCTGACATTAAAATCATCGGCAATGCCAAGACTATCCAGATGATCCAGGGATTCTATCATATCGATAATCCGGATAATTTCATGGAGGTCAAGGATGGGGCAGAAGTGCAACTCGGCGACCGCACCCTGCGCTTCATCATGACGCCGATGGTGCATTGGCCGGAGACTATGATGACTTATTGCCCCGAAGAGAGAGTAATCTTCTCGGGCGATGCATTCGGCACTTTCGGTGCGCTCAACGGCGGCATCATTGATGATGACCTTGATTGCGGACTCTACATTGAGGAGATGTATCGCTACTACTCCAACATTGTGGGCAAGTATGGCCGATTCGTCAATTCAGCTCTGCAGAAAATCACAGGACTGGAAATCGACTATATCTGCTCTACCCATGGCCCGGTGTGGCACTCGCACATTGATGAAGTAGGCGCGATCGTGCACCGTCTGGCCAATTATCAGCCTGAAAAGGGTGTGACGATCATCTACGGCTCGATGTATGGCAACACTGCAGATGTGGCAGAATGCTTCGCTACCACACTCAATGAACTTGGCATACGCAACATCCGTATCCATAACGCTGGCAAGTCGGAGATGAGCGACATGATCTCGGATGCGTTCCGCTATGAGGGGCTTATCGTGGGGTCGCCTACTTATTCCAACGATGTCTTCCCTCCGGTGCAGGCTTTCCTGAATGCGATGAAGACCCGCGAAATCAAGCATAAGGTGGTGGCATCATTCGGCAATTGCGCATGGGCCCCTATGGCTGCCAAAAGCATCTCTACCCAGCTTGCCACTCTCGAACTCACCGATGCCGGCACGGTGGCGATGAAACAGTCAATCACTCCTGAAGTCGAGGCGCAGGTGCGCAGTGTGGCCAAGGAATTCGTAAATCTTCTCACGCTTAAGTAAGCGTCCATACATCTTTCACATGCAGGACATCAATCCCAACACACTCGCAAATTCAGAGACTCATCCGCTGCGCCCCTTCATACCGAAAGGGGCCCGGCTTCTGATGTGCGGCACCTTCCCGCCTCAACGCCACCGCTGGAGCATGAATTTCTACTACCCGAATTTCATCAACGACATGTGGCGGATATTCGGAATCATATATCATCAGGACAAGGACTATTTTGTAGATGCCGCCGCTAAGACTTTCAGGCTTGATATTCTCAAGGAATGTCTGAGCGAACATGGGATAGCCTTGAGCGACACCGGCCGCGAAATAGTGCGCACCACCGGCAATGCGTCCGATAAGCATCTCGACATACGCCGGCAGATAGATCTGCCGGCTATATTGGCTGAGATGCCTGATTGCACCGATGTGGCCACTACCGGCGAGAAGGCCGCCTCAGTAATCGCAGCGATGACGTCGTCGGCTCTCCCGGCCATAGGTGAATATGCGAAGTGCGAGATTACCGACTCGCTTGGTAATCTGCGCCACATACGCCACTGGCGTATGCCTTCGTCGTCGCGTGCCTATCCGCTGCCTCTGGCTGAGAAAGCTGCCTTCTACGATAAGATGATTCAAGAGTGCGGGCTTAAGTAAATTCAGATAGATTGAAGTCATCTACACTTTAAAGTTGTATAAACTTTTTCAAGTGTAAGGTTAATTAAGATTTTATGATACTATTATCATTATTCGATGCATCGCAGTTTTTCAGCTGGTTTGTGGAGAATGCAAACTATTGGTTTGTGTTTGTCTTCATGGTCATCGAAAGTTCTTTCATCCCCTTCCCATCGGAAGTGGTGGTGCCTCCGGCTGCCTACCTGGCATGTACCGACACCGGTGCCGGAGCCGGTATGAATATCTATATGGTGGCCGTAATGGCTACTCTTGGTGCTCTGGTCGGCGCATTCATCAACTATTATCTCGCTTTGTGGATAGGACGCCCGGTGGTGTATCGCTTTGCGGAGTCGCGGCTTGGACACGCCTGCCTGGTCAATCGCGAGAAGGTAGAGAAGGCTGAGGCTTATTTCGACAAACATGGTGCGGTGTCGACTTTCGTAGGGCGCCTCATCCCGGCCATCCGCCAGTTGATATCAATCCCCGCAGGTATCTCCCGAATGAATGTGGCCACCTTCGCCATCTTCACAAGTCTTGGAGCTCTTGTCTGGAATTCCATCCTGGCGCTGCTGGGCTACTGGCTGTCGAAGACTGTGACTCCCGACCATCTCTTCGAGAAGGTTGAGGAGTATAACAAGTATCTCACATGGGCCGGATATGCATTGGCATTGATCTGTGTGGCCTACATTCTTTGGAATGCGTTCAAGCCCAAGAAGACTCAGTCTGATAAAGAAGTTTAAACAACTTCAAATACACAAAGTCATTTTAACCCTCTAAATTCCATACCTGAAAATGCAAGTTTCACCCTCGCTTCTGTCAGCTGATTTCGCCAATCTTACGCCTGATCTTGAAATGATCAATCGCTCAGAGTGCGATCTGCTGCATCTTGATGTGATGGATGGCGTGTTTGTGCCTAACATCTCATTCGGATTCCCTGTAATGAAGGCCGTGGCCAAAGTGTGCACCAAGCCCCTTGATGTGCATCTTATGATTGTCGAACCCCAGAACTGGATCTCGCAGGTGCGCGACCTGAATGCCGAGTACATGGTGTTTCATCAGGAGGCCTGTACGCATATCCACCGCACGGTGCAGGCCATACATGCCGCCGGCATGAAGGCCGGTATATCTCTGTGCCCGGCCACTCCGGTCAATACCCTTGAAGATATCATCGGCGATCTTGACCAAGTGTTGCTCATGTCGGTCAATCCGGGCTTCGGCGGACAACCATTCATTCCGCAGGCTGTAGAGAAAGTGCGCAAGCTGCGCAAGCTCATCGATGAGACTGGCTCAAAGGCATTGATTAATGTCGATGGGGGAGTCAATGCCCAGACCGGAGCTCTGCTCGCAGAGGCTGGCGCCGATATTCTCGTAGCCGGAAGCTACGTCTTCGGTGCTAAGGATCCTGAAGCCGCAATCAATTCTCTGAAGGTGTTATAACCTCGGAAAAACATGGATTGAACTGATTAAGCTTTTAGTTTTCGTAAAAAGTCTAAATTCAGTTCATTAGCTGACCATTACAGTCAGACGCTCCTCACAATACTCCGCAATAAAACTACGGGGATGTCAAGCAACCACCATTGCATGACATCCCCGTAGTTTATTCCAGCCGCAGCGCGTTTTCAGACCTCAGTTACCGTGTGTTTACAACCCACGGCTCAATAAGTCAGCCGCAGTAACGGCGTTGGGTAGGGACGGGAATACCATCGCTAAACGGGAGCACAGTTGTTAACGGGAGAACGGTGTCGACGGGAAGTAAGCTATGCGGCGTAAGCCTCCTGGGAGGAGAACGCCGTTAAGTTAAGAAGGGCCTGAATATCTCATAATCGGTAAGATGGTGAAGGAATTTAAGGGCGCGGATCTCTTCGCTTGTCGCTGCGCGACTGCGCCGCGG
>CAJTNN010000006.1:0-100626 GCA_910577585.1 uncultured Muribaculaceae bacterium
GGGCTTTGCTGACGGGGCTTTGCCGGAGGTGGCGGGCTTTGCTGGCGGGGCTTTGCGGGAGGCGGAGGGCTTTGCTGGCGGGGCGGAGGGGGCTCTGGCTGGGGTGCCGGTGGGGGAGGCGGCGGCTGATGGGGTTATGCGGCGGCTGGCCGGGATGGGGGTCGATGAGGTGGCCCGGGAGGTGAAGGTTAGCGCTAAGTTGGCTCGGGGGATTCTGGAGATGGCTTATGAGTTTCCTAACAAGGGAGTGGGTGAGAGGGCTGTCGAGGCTTATACGGGGGTGGTGTTCCGTGCGCTGGATTATGCGTCGCTGCCGGTGGAGGCTCGCTTGTGGGTGGATCGGAATGTGAGGATTGTGTCGTCGCTCTATGGGTGGCTGCGGCCGGGGGATGTGGTCAAGGAGTATAGGCTGGATTTCGGGGTGAGGATGTCGCCTGATGATACGGCGATGGCGGCTTATTGGAAGAGGGGGGTGACGGTGGAGCTTGTGCGTGAGCTTGAGCGGCGCGGTGAGCGGACGGTGCTGAATCTGTTGCCGGGGGATGCTGCACGGTGTGTGGATTGGAAATTGGTGAAGCGGTTTGCGAAGGTGTATAAGGTGGATTTTGAGGAGGTGACGGAGGGTGGCGTCACCCGCACTCCGAATTCCAATCGTCTGAAGACACTTCGTGGCCATCTGCTCCGCGAGATTGCTATGCGCGGCATTGAGGATGTAGAGGAGCTGAAGAGTCTGTCGACTGATGAGCTGCTTCCGCAGGGGTGTCCGAAGTATGCCGACCATATCCTTTTCTATTGCTGAGTCGGAAGTGGGGGCAGCGGCACGGCAGATATATAGATAGGTTACGGGCAGCCCTGTGGAGTCGGATGACTCACGGGGCTGCCCGCGCTATTTGATTGGATTATGGAATTGCTAAAAAAGACTTTGATCTACAGCCAAGGGTAGATTCGCAGGCCCTCTTCTCTATCAGAGGGTCTTGAGGCAGGCTGTGACGTCGCGCTCGATTCGGGCGGCGAGGTTGGCCTCGTCGGCAGGCTGGAACTTGCGGCCGGTGATGTGCTCGTAGAGTTCGATGTAGCGCTGCGACACTTCGCGGCAGTATTCTGGAGTCATTTCGGGCACTTTCTGGCCGGCTTTACCCATGAAGCCGTTGGCGATGAGCCACTGGCGCACGAATTCTTTTGAGAGCTGGCGCTGTTCCTCACCCTTTTCGAAGCGCTCTTCATAGCCGTCGGCATAGAAGTAGCGTGATGAGTCGGGGGTGTGGATTTCGTCGATGAGGATAACCTTGCCGTCGTGGAGGCCGAACTCATATTTGGTGTCGACGAGGATGAGGCCACGTTCGGCAGCCATCTTCTGGCCGCGCTCGAAGAGAGCGAGAGCGTAGCGCTCTACCTGCTCGTAGACATTGGCGTCGACTATGCCGCGGGCGATGATTTCATCGCGCGAGATGTTTTCGTCGTGACCCTCGTCGGCTTTGGTGGTGGGAGTCAGAATGGGGTGGGGGAACTTCTGATTCTCGCGCATGCCGTCGGGGATGCTGACGCCGCAGATTTCGCGAGCGCCTGCTTTATATTCGCGCCAAGCGGAACCGGTTAGGTAACCGCGCACGATCATTTCGATTTTGAGGGGTTCGCATTTGATGCCGACAGTCACCATGGGGTCGGGCACGGCGAGTTTCCAGTTGGGCACGATGTCGGCGGTGGCGTCGAGGAAGTATTCGGCAATCTGGTTGAGCACCTGTCCCTTGTAGGGGATACCTTCCGGGAGGACTACGTCGAATGCCGAGATACGGTCAGTGGCCACCATCACCATCTGGCGGTCGTCGATGTTATAGACGTCGCGGACTTTGCCGTGATAGACTGATTTCTGACCGGGGAAGTTGAAGTCAGTATTAGTCAGAGTTGCTTCCATTTGGGTTGGATTTTGGATATTGGGAGGTTGTTAGTTCATTTCCTCGCTGCAAAATTACTAAAAAAGGTTGAGGCATGCAAGAGCGGGGGGTAAGGGGACAGGGGTGTAAAATTTTGATGGGTGAGTGAAATTTTATAACTTTGCATTGATGAAGGGGCTGAGAGCATCAGATACCTTTCAGGAGAATGTTATGAAGAAAGCTTTGATTACGGGCATCACCGGTCAGGACGGCAGTTTTCTGGCTGAGTTCTTGCTTGAGAAAGGATATGAGGTGCATGGCACAATCCGCAGGTCGTCGGTAGACTTCCGCGAGCGGATTGCGCATCTTGAGGGTCAGCCACATTTTCATCTGCACTACAGTGATCTGGGCGACAGCATGTCGATGATGCAGGTCATCTCGAAGGTGCGTCCTGACGAGATATATAATCTTGCGGCGCAGAGTCATGTGCAGGTGTCGTTTGATTGTCCGGAGTTTACGGCCAATGTCGATGCCGTGGGTGTGCTTCGCATACTTGAGGCAGTGCGCCTGTGCGGGCTGACCGACATTTGCCGCATTTATCAGGCCTCCACCTCCGAGCTTTACGGCAAGGTTGAGGAGGTGCCGCAGAATGAGCAGACACCTTTCCATCCCTACAGCCCGTATGCTGTGGCCAAGTTATATGGCTTCTGGATTGTGAAGGAATATCGCGAGGCCTACGGCATGTATTGCTGTTCAGGGATACTCTTCAATCATGAGTCGGAGCGTCGAGGCGAGACCTTTGTGACGCGCAAGATCACTCTGGCCGCCGCCCGCATTGCCCAGGGTAAGCAGGATAAGCTGTATCTTGGCAATCTCAGCTCGTTGCGCGACTGGGGCTATGCGCGGGATTATGTAGAGTGCATGTGGCTCATATTGCAGCAGGAGCGTCCCGACGACTACGTGATAGCCACCGGCGAGCAGCACTCAGTGCGCGAATTCTGCCTTTATGCCTTCAAGCGTGCCGGCATAGAGCTCAAGTTTGAGGGTGAGGGTGAGAATGAGAAGGGTATCGATGTCAAGACCGGACGGGTGCTTGTGGAGGTATCGCCCGACTTCTACCGGCCCACAGATGTGGTGAATCTCTGGGGCGACCCGTCGAAGGCGCGTCGCGAATTGGGCTGGGACCCGAAGAAGACCAGTTTCGAAGAGCTTGTCAATATCATGGTAGATGCCGACATGGCCAAGGTGGCCGTGGAGCGGGCCGGCGAGGAGGTGCGCACCAATCTGGCCGAATATCTTGAGAAGGGTATAGTGAAATGATGCAGAAGGATTCAAAGATATATGTGGCCGGCCACCGCGGCATGGTGGGGTCGGCCATTGTGCGCGAGCTCAAGCGCCAGGGATATGACAATCTGGTGGTGCGCACCCATGCAGAACTTGACCTTACCGACCAGCGCGCCGTGCAGGCCTTCTTTGCCGCGGAGCGACCGGAATATGTGTTTCTGGCAGCAGCAAAGGTTGGTGGCATAGCCGCCAACGCCGGGGCTTTGGCCGACTTCATGTATGAGAACATGATGCTCGAGATGAATGTCATCAACGCCGCCTGGCGCAATGGTGTGCGCAAACTGGAGTTTCTGGGCTCATCGTGCATCTACCCGCGCATGGCGCCGCAGCCGATGCCCGAGAGCTGTCTTCTGACCTCAGAGCTTGAGAAGACCAACGAAGCCTATGCCCTGGCCAAGATATCGGGTCTGAAATACTGCGAGTTTCTCAACCGCCAGTATGGCACCGACTATATCTCGGTGATGCCCACCAATCTCTACGGCCCCAACGACAATTACCACCCCACGCACTCACATGTGCTCCCGGCCATGATACGCCGTTTTCATGAGGCCAAGCTGAACGGGGCAGAAGAGGTGGTGTGCTGGGGCGATGGTTCGCCGCTGCGCGAGTTCCTGTATGTCGACGACCTTGCCAATCTCTGCGTCTTCCTGATGAACAACTATTCAGGCAACGAGACCGTCAACGCCGGCAGCGGCAAGGAACTCACAATCCGCCAACTCGCCGAGATGGTAGCCTCGACCGTAGGCTACGAAGGGCGCATCGTCTGGGACACCACCAAACCCAACGGCACACCCCGCAAGCTGCTTGATGTGAGCAAAGCCGCCGCACTCGGCTGGCGCTACCGCACCGAGCTTGCCGACGGCCTGCGCCTGGCCTACGACGACTTCCTGCACAATCCCATGCGCGCTGAGCGCTGAAGCGCCTGTACGCTGCACGTCATACAATCATCCCGCTGCATGCCTCTCATAAGGCATGCAGCGGGATGATTTTTTAGTTTCTCGTCAGCGACCGCTGACCAGGATTTTCCGGCCGTTGACAATCCATAATCCCTTCGGGAGAGCCCGGATGCTTTCAGCTTGAATGTGCAGACCGTCGATTGATACAGCCTCAAATGGTCCCTGCTGACATTCCTCAGACAGAGCAGGCTGACTGACTTCGGTAGAGATATCCTCAGCTACATGCACCGTCATGGATATCGCCCCCGACAAGGCATTATTATAGTAGTATTGCTCGCCGTTGGCGCCAACGATATAGTGCGGATACACCGGAGCTGTGTCCGTGAGTGGTTCTATGAGGTCGGGACCGATCGGGATACCCCGGTGGCAGTAACCTACTGCCACGCGATTACCCATCACCTCGAAACCACGCGAACTGTTGACATTCAAGAAGCCCATATCGCGGGCATATCTCAGCAGTTGCCAGAGCATATATAGTCGGGTGCCCGGACATGGATGCCATTCGCTCCAGCTCGAAATGCCCAATTCCGGGCGCACATCGAAGCTGATGCTGTCGGGATATTCACCCGAGGCCAGATTGCCCATCGGATTCACCCATTCATCGGGATAGTCGCCACCCTCCGACACCAGGGCTCCCGGCAGACGGTTGACCCAGCAGGGGCGATAGGCGTGCATTCCCATCACGAGCCATCCATTGTGGCGGAAGGCATCATCAATCTTCTGCTTGAAATATTCATAGTGGGCCTCATTGAATGTGTTGATGGTGTCGAGCTGACCCTGATAGCCATGAATAGATTGCCCCTCCATCATAAGGCGGGTGGCTGTGGAGCGCAATGGCGGCAGGTTATGGAAAGTATATCCATCGGTCTCGAAGCCATTCGGGCACACCTGATTAATCAGAGGCACATTGGCATGAGAAGATGATGACTCGTAGGTGACCCATGCATTGGCATGCAGCCCGTAGGCTTCCGCCATGCTGAACCATCGGCCCCACTGATAGTCGATAGAGAAATTCGGGTTATACATAAATCTCTCGCCCGACGGATAGCGACGCACATAAGGCTTGATGATAAGTTCGCGCGAAGGTGTCCATCCCGAGAGGTCAGCATTGACAGAATACTGTATGCCGGTCGAGCCATCGTAGATGGTGGTCGTAGAGATATTGCCCGAGCCGTAATATCGTGCACTGCTTAGAATCTCATCCGCCTCCGGAGCCGCGAGGCTATCGACATACCAATTATTGTCGCTCGTCACAGCCAGCATCGAATGCGACTGCACCTCCCACCCCTTCTCATCCTGCAGCCGGCGTATCAGCCGGCCGTTGGCATTAAGTGTCGGAGGATAATCCGTGAATCCGATTCGCCGCCCCTCAGCCGAGATGCAGCCGGTGAGTCCCAGGCTCTCAAGAACGGGGTAAAGGGTTGTGAAGTAGCCTCCCCGCATCCATGCCGAGGGTGAGGATGATGCAATGGAGGTGTCGATCGCATCGTCATCGTGAATTGACATCATCGGAGCCCCGTCCCATTCAGACCCCGCCACATGCCATGCGCCGAGCTGCTGCAGCGCCACCAGACTATCGTGAGACGCCGGTATGGAGTCGGTCTCGACAAAGGCCGGGTCAATCAAGAAATAGCCCTCAGGAATCTCAAGTGTCCAGTCGCCGGCATATGGCTCAGAGTCAGGGAGCAGCCGGATTCCATCCTGAAGTTCGGTCAACTCCGGAGTGAGTAGAATCGTATCTGTACCATTTGTGATGAAAGGATGCAGACCAGCCATCCAAACCTGATGCAGATTAAGCGAGAGGGTGCCGCTGAATTGATTGTCAAGACTGACTGTCAACGCATCATTCTCTGCCGGCCGCATTACCATTGAATCGGATGGAGAGACCACAATGCAGTTAAAGCGGTCAAAGAGAACCGGGCAGATGCTATCGGTCGGAATCGGGTCCTGGATGACGCTATCATCTGTCGTGGTGTCGCCAGTCGGCAAATTGTCGGCGGCTATGAGGTCGGCGCCCAACTGGGTGGCCGAGGCAAGAAATATGACGGCAAGGGTAGCTGTCGCCATACTGTGAAATATGGATTTTACAGCCATAAGAATAGCTCAAAAGAATAGTTCAATATGGAATGTGACGATAGAGGGGAGGGGCGGTCTTTAATCGGCGTGGTCAATCAGCTGCATGATTTTGGTGGCGAAGAATACGTCGTGCAGGCCGAGGCCGATGTTGTAGGATAGGATGCGTTCAGTATCATTGGTGCGTCCCGCCAAGTGTCCGGTCAGCACATCGCCTATCTCGCCGAAGCTGCGGAACTGGCTGAAATACTTGAATCCGCTCACATGACCCTCATCATCGGCAAAGACCTTCTCAAAGATAGTGTCGCAATTCTGGAATCCGCGTGTATGCACCGGCACCACGAGCACACCCGGCTTGAAGAGTGACGTGTCGTCGACCAGCAATCCGTCGGCATCAGTGATGCACGACACCACCACATCGGCATCCCTCACCAGCTCCTGCATCGAGTCGGCAAACTCAAAAGTCACGTTCTTATGGTGAGCGTACTCACGTGCCACAGTCTCGGCATGGTTCTTATACCGCTTCAGGCGGATGACAATCGGTGAGTCAGGATTCGTGGCCAGGAAGCAGTCGAGAGTGGCATGACCCATGGCTCCGAGACCTACAAAAGCGTATATACGTGCCCCTGGGCGGCGGAATGTATTGATGGCCAGAGCAGCCACGGCGCCTGTGCGCATGGCTGTGATCCAATCGCTGTTGAGAATAGCTATTGTGGCGCCGGTGGATGAATCGAGCAGCATCATGTCGCTTTTCAGAGCCGGGTGTGCCCCCTTGATGCGCGACACAACCTTGCATCCGAAGCGATGATAGGATGGGGGCAGCAGGCAGGGCATCGTGTTGATGAAGTCTGTGCCTTGAGGATGAATGGATATTTTCGGAGGCAACACGCACTCACGTTTAATCATAAAAGCCTCGCGCACCCAATCTACACAAGTGGCCGGCGAGATATTGAGGGATGCAATCTCTTCAGAAGTTATGTATCGCATAGTAGTATTTCTCTTTTGCAGAATCAAGCATAGAGGTTGTTGAAGCAACTTCCACGCAACTTCAATGCAAAATTATAAATAAATCGAGAGTACGGCAAATTAAAACTTGTAATAACAGATTAAAGGGTGTATATTTGTAAATGTATTACAACTTCAGCTGCAATTACAATTAGAAGATAATGAAGAAGAGACTGAATATATGGCTCCTGGCGGCGCTCGTGGGTGCGTCGGGGATAGCGGCCCTCGCCGAGGCGCCGCAGCGTGCCGACGGGCAGGATTATATAGTGGCTGCCAGTGTGGAATCATTCCGCAAGACGATTCCCGACCCATGGCTGATGAACCACATACACTACAACTTCGGCGAGATCAACGACACATTCGATGGGCTCGACATACAGAATCCCGCGCGATTCCAGCAGATTGTCGACCTCAAGAAAATCAACCCCGACCTCAAGATATCGATTTCAGTCGGGGGCAAGAAGCGACAGGGGTACAGCGAGATGGCAGCCGATTCGCTCAAGCGCCTCGCCTTTGCCCGCGATGTCAAAGAGAAGCTCGACTACTACGGTATAGATGGTATTGAGCTCGATTGGGAATGGCCCGGTTTCGAGGGTCTGGGTCACACGGCATCAGAGGATGATACACAGAATTATGTGAAGCTCGTGCGCGACCTGCGCCAGGAGCTCGGTCCCGACAAACTGGTGACCTTCTACTCAAGCAACCTTGCCAAATTTGTAGATTATCCCGGTATGATGCAATATGTAGACTACGCCATGGTGGGCGCCTACAACCTCGGCATGCCTCCCAAGCGCCACCAGAGCCTGCTCTATCCAAGTTCGAGATTCGACGACTGGTGCATAGCCCGCAGTATCCAGCTCCACCTCGATGCCGGGGTGCCTCCCGAGAAGATAGTGCTCGGCATACCATTCTTCGCCCGCTGCAAATGGAATGGATATACCTATGTAGAGCGTGCCTCGTTTGACCGCTATCTGCCCGGTTTCACCGAGATATGGGATGAAGAGGGGCAGGTGCCATATTACGCCGATGCCGACGGCACTCCGATAGCCACATTCGACAATCCCCGCTCGATACTCAACAAATGCCAGTGGCTCCGGGACCAGGGCTTCTCGGGGGTACATTACTGGAACTACGATGCCGACGACTCCGTGCACACCCTTGCGCGCACGCTTCACGATGCCCTGATTCCGCAGCAGCAGGCGCCTGCCAAGAGCGACTCAGTGGCCGGCATCGCCCTCAAGCGCCGCAGTCTGCGCGAGGGTGGCCCGGGTGTGGTCAAGGGTAGTTTTGAGAAAGTCAAAGGACGCTGAGCGCAGCGCCTCCAGCCGCGCGTTGACTGCCGGGAAATTGATATCAGCGCAATCAGGCAACTGATTCGCCATGGGTGTCAGCAGACGCTCCTGAAGTGCCGTGGCCTGCAGCAGAGAAGCTGCACGCCCGGCATTTTTGGCAAAAGCCGTCATGAAGGGGCGGTTGAAAATGATAGAGAAGACCAGCCCGTGGAAAGATGATGTGAATACCAAATCGGCATTCGCAATCAGGCGCAGCATCTCAAGCGGACCGCACGCAGTGAGATACTCCTTGGGATAACTCAGATTGCGAATCACCCCCGGCATGATTTTCAGTTCCAGACCGCGGGCTGCGCAGAATCGGCGTATCGCTGTCAGGTCGAAAGAATCGGGCATGAGATCGTAGAAAAGCGCATACCTGCGCTCCGGGCGCCCCTCATCGACAGGCATCAATCGGCGCCATCCATCGGCATCGAGCAGCAGCGTAGGGTCGACCACCTGCCGCACATTCTCCACTCCCGCCTCGCGCAGTGCCTCAGCCAGGTCGCTCTCACGCACCGACACATCCGAGAACTTCGAGAGCCAGCGCCGCAGGTCGGCTCGGTCGGCCTCATTGATGTCGATAATGCCCATGCTCGCCGCATAGCTTGCAAAGCACTTCGCTGCGGGAATATCCTCGCCGAAATATACCGGGTTGAAATGTCCACCCAGACGCGATTGCTTGCGCCAGATCTGGTCGCTGCCGCACACCACCAGATCCATGCGCTCATGCATCGGGCGGCAATGGGGTTCGATATACTGGCGTATAAACTCGAAGAACCGCTTGCGGCGCGGCCCGTCGTAGCGGTAGCGCAGCAGCGTCGAAGTGATGCGGCGCAGCTTCGTAGGGAGCGACAGCCCGCGCAGCGCCTGCCGGCTGACGACGCGGTAGATATCCTTATGATACTCCGGCCAATAATCGATAAAGAAAGCCTCATGGCCCATTTCAGCCAGCACATGGCGCAGCGCCACAGCCTGCAGCAGCGCGCCGTAATTATGACTGCGGTGGTAGGTGAGTATTCCGATTTTCATTGCAGTTGAAGAGATTCTTAGGGTGGTGAAGAGGGGTAGGATAGAGATGGATGACTCACTGTCCGGCCAGACGGCGCACCTTGCGCAGCACACGCCCGGCCAGACGGCGCACCTTGTAGGAAAGGGTGAAATTGCCATACTTGCGCGCTATGTAGCGGTAGCCATGTCGCTCATACTCCTTGCGGAACTTCTCGGAGAGCGGATTGAGAGTGGTGGGATGCTTCAGATGCCCCTGCATGCAATCCTCCATGCGCGGACGTATGAGATTGAACTCGCCGGCCACATCATTAAATATGCGCTCACCCTTAGGCGTGTTGACCAGCACGAGCGACAGACCGCGGTCGTCGGCATTCAGGTCAGAACCTGTGCGCTCCCATCCCCAGAAATCGGCCAGGGTGAGATCCCCCGTGCGTCTCAGATTGCAATAATGGCATTCGCCGCACGACGGCCGCAGCATGATGTGCTGATAGAAGAGATGGGTATACAGGTCAGAGGTATGCTCAGTGCGAACCCCTGTATTGGTGTCCTCGAGCGTCAGCGTCTCCTTATGAGCCCGCCAGCCGAAATCACGCTTATTGCGGAAATCCACGCCGGTGATTTTCATGCCGGGCCGCTTAAGAAGCGAGCGCTTGTAATCGCTCCACACAGCCGGCGAGGGTACACCATGACACACGATATCCACCGTCAGCAACCGCTCATGCAACCTCTTGGGCACAAAAGAATGCAGCCCCGCAAGCTGGCAGGGGGTGCCGCTGAAGAGCACCCATCGGCCCTCGAGCAGGTCCTTGCGCGCGCGGCGGAACATGTCGGTCATGTCGCTCTGCACATATTTCGAGCCGCGCAACGTGTCGCGTCCCTCCCGGGTGGTCACCCGGCGGTGGCACACATTGAATTCCTCATCATAGCCCGCGCCGTAGACCACTCCATCGCGCTCAAGCACCCAGTTGGAGAAAGCCGCGAAAGCGCCACCGCTGCGGCTCTTCATCACCTCATCGAGATTCTTCATGCGCACTCCGAAAGGCTTCGGCTCATCAAAATTGTCGGGAGTGGCGTAGGCATCCGAAAAAGAGCAGACACGCTCACACATGCCGCACTCCACACACTTGGCAGTATCCACCACCGGATATCGGAATCCCATGGCATCGGGCTGCATCGTGATGGCATCCTTGCCGCATATGGCCATGCATGCCGAGCATCCGCAGCATTCAGAACCGGTCTTTAGTTTTGGCATATTCAATAGGTAAAATAATGAGGAAAAGAATTATAAAATAGATGGAGAGGAGAGCGGTGCAAACAAGCGCAGGGCCGATAAAAACGTGAATCCAATCAACCCTCAGGCGCCGCGGCGGCAGATCTTCGACCATAGAGCCAGCGCCTTCTCCCTGACAAAGTCACGCTCCGCGCGGTTGCATCCCACGAGATAGATCGTGGCCACTGTCAGCGCGAACTGCAAAGCGCAGTTCCCTATCAGTTTGCCCCAATTGTCGCAGATGATGCATCTCGAAAGGATAAACGGCAGCATAGCACCTAAAATTGTGACCCCGATGGCCGGAGCATATACACGCTTCAGAAACTTAAGAATATCCAGCCCCACCGAGCGGCGCAGGATGAGCAACCGCGCCCCCAGGCAGCATTGCGAGATGACGATGGCCAGCACAAACACCGAGTCAGGACTCGCGCCGAAGCGCAGCAGCAGATAGGCCAGCGGAAAATTCAGCATCTGCATTCCACCCACGATGAGCTGGTAGACCTTGATGCGTCCGGTGGCCTGGTTTACAAACTGCAGCGGAATCGAAAGCGACTCCGACAGGCCGAACAGCAGCATCAGCGAAGCAAACGAATCAGCATAATCAGGCACATCGCTCAACCAGAGTTTCAGCACGAAAGGCATTTCCATCAGCAGCGGCAGTGAAAGACAGAGCAACAGAAAATACGAAAGTTTCGCGCTCTGGAAGGCCAGGCGCAGCGTGTAGTCCTTGTCGCCCGCCGCATACGACTTGATGATCTGCGGATTGACCGCCAGCATGAAATTCTGCGAGAATCCACCGATAGCCTGATAGACCTGCATCGCGATGGCGCGCGCCGCATTCAGCGCCGTGCCGCAGAACATGTTGATGACAATATTCACACCCTGGTCGCGCAGTACACCCGAAGCCGACCCGATGAAATTCCAGCCTGAAAACTTCAGCATCTCCTTCATCAGCCCCTTCTCGAAGCGGGCCTCCATATGGCACTCGGTGAAATGGCGCTTGCAATAAATGCCATACGTAAGGCGGATAGCGGCCGCCGCCACAAGCAGCATCACCGCATAAAACACAAGCGAATCAAACGGGGGGTAATACAGCATCAGCGCCACCCCCAGCTTGAGCGTCACCTCCAGCAGACTCACATAAGCAAACGCCTGCATGCGTTCATGCGCTATGATGGCAGCATTGTAGGGCACACTCAGCATATTGATTACAAAAGTGGCCAGCGAGCACTGCAGCACCCAATGGGCTGCCGAAAGACGCTCCGGGGCGATGACCATCTTATTGTTAAGAAACCATATGCCCCCCGTCTCCACCAGCAGCACGATAGCCATGGCAAGCAACATCTGGATCCACACCGAAGTCGAGAACACCAGGCGCAGCCTCGGACCGCCCCCCTTGCCCAATTCGAAGGTCAGAAATCGGCTGATAGCCGAAGTGAGCGAAGCGGAAAGAATCGCGAACATCGCCACGATGCCCCCCACCACACTATATATACCATAATTATTGACGCCAAGTTGCAGCAGTACCACACGACTCGTATAGAACGTGATGGCCATGGTCAGGAACATCCTGACATACAGCAAAGCCGTGTTCTTGGCTATGCGCTTCCCATTGGCTGAAGATGATGTGTCGGTGCCCATGTCTATGCCTTTGCCTCTCTTTATTTACGTGTGAGCCGCTGCTTGGTGAAGTCTAATCCGTAGGATATCGCCAGCGGGATTATAATGCCCACGATGGTGTATAGAATCCAGTGCAGGTCGGTGGCCGGGATACTCTTATCCTTGAATCCGATTACCGGAAACTCAGCCATGGTCTCCACAGGCAGGTCATGCCATACGACCCTCATCCATGTCACCAGCTTGAAGGCCAGGAAATGGAATATAAGTATGTCGAGAGTGCGGTTGCCGATTTTCACGATATACTTCCAGCCCCCCGCCGGCGACACCGGCCAGAAGACCACGATCAACCCCCACGTGATGATCGAAGCCGTGAGATAATAGGGGATAATCTGGAAGATATCATTGCGTGTCATAGCCCCGCGCACCCAGAAAGTGCCGATGGTGATGGCGCACAGAGCCGCAATCACAGCCGGCGTGCGTCGCGCCTGCATATGCAGATTCCCGGTGGCAATTAATGTGCCGGTCAGGAAGAAGGCCGTGGCCTGGAAATTGAGCGAATTGAAATATAGCACAGACGGCACACCGTCGATAGCCAGCAGGCAGGCAATAGCCAGCGCCCCCCCGATGCCCCACAGCAGACTCTTGCGCGAGATACCCGTAAGCCGCAGATAGAGAATCGACACCATCGAGGCAAACAACAGCGAAGTCAGAAACCAGAATCCCCCCAGCAGCTGCTCGGTAGAGATCATGAAGAACCCCTTCACCACATGCATCGCCCCCTCCTTGAGCGAATAGCTCTCGGAATAGAGCGACAGTGCATGCATCAGATTATGCAGCACGATATAGATGAGAGTCCATTTGAAGAATGGCCACCATATAGTCAGGAGTTTGCGGGAGCAGAAAGTCTTGATATCACTCAGATAGCGGGTCTTGAGCAAGAAACCCGATATGATGAAGAAAGCCGGCATATTGAAAGTGCCGATCATCTGGCAAAGCCCGCGAGGCGCTCCGGAATGGCCTATCACCATCAGGATAATGCACAGACCCTTGATGACATCAAGAGCGATGTTGCGTGGTTGTACCTGTATGTTGGAAGACATTGATGTTGGATTAGACATAAATTACCTCTGATATAACGCCCGATTCGGCGCAAAGCGTATAATGCAGGACGCAAATAATAAAAAAGCGAAAAGATAGTTATATAGTTAGAGCCCCCTCGGAAGAGGGGGATAAATTGTTGTATAATTGCGATAATATAGAATAGACTCTTCTATCAGTCAGCAACTTATGAAAAGATACAAGATAGCCGTAGCCGGCACAGGCTACGTCGGTATGAGCCTCGCCACCCTGCTTGCGCAGCACAACGATGTTGTGGCTGTGGATGTTGTGGCCGAGAAAGTAGATATGGTGAATCGTCGTGTGTCGCCCATACAGGATGATTATATAGAGCGTTACCTTGCCGAGAAGGAGCTCAGTCTCGCAGCCACTCTTGATGGCGCAGCCGCATACGCTGATGCCGATTTCGTGGTGGTGGCCGCACCTACCAACTATGATTCCGAGAAGAATTATTTCGACACATCGAAGGTGGAGCAGGTCATCGACCTCGTGCTCGCGGTCAATCCGAAGGCCACGATCGTGATCAAGTCTACCATCCCCGTAGGATATTGCCGCTCGCTCTACCGCCGTTACGCCGCGCAGGGTGTGGAGCGCCTCAATCTTCTCTTCGCACCCGAATTCCTGCGCGAGAGCAAAGCCCTCTACGACAATCTTTATCCGAGCCGCATCATATTGGGTGTGCCCAAGATAATCAGTTCAGATGAATTCGATGCCGAGAACCGCGCCATCGAGAGCATCGCCGACATACCCTATCTCACCGACCAGGCCCACATCTTCGCCGACCTTCTGCAGCAGGGAGCCGAGAAGAAGGATATCCCGGTGCTCTTCATGGGCATGAAAGAGGCAGAGGCCGTGAAGCTCTTCGCCAACACATATCTCGCCCTGCGCGTCAGCTACTTCAATGAGCTCGACACCTATGCCGAGGTAAAGGGTCTTGACGCTCAGGCAATTATCGAGGGTATTGGACTTGACCCCCGCATCGGCACACACTACAACAATCCCTCGTTTGGCTACGGCGGCTACTGCCTGCCCAAAGACACCAAGCAGTTGCTCGCCAACTACGCCGATGTGCCGCAGAACATGATGTCGGCCATCGTAGAGAGCAACCGCACCCGCAAAGACTTCATTGCCGACCGCGTGCTCAAGAAGGCCGGCTACTACGCTTACGCTGCCGACAACGCCTACGACCATGGCAAGGAGAATGAATGTGTGATAGGTGTCTACCGCCTCACCATGAAGAGCAACAGCGACAACTTCCGCCAGTCGTCGATACAGGGTGTGATGAAGCGCATCAAGGCCAAGGGGGCCAAGGTGATAATCTACGAGCCCACCCTTGAGTCAGGCACAACATTCTTCGGCAGCCTCGTGGTCAATGACCTCGACGAATTCAAGCGCCGTTCAGACGCCATCATAGCCAATCGCTTCGATTCATGCCTTGACGACGTAGAAGAGAAAGTATACACCCGCGACCTTTTCCGTCGCGACTGACATCGCCCGCGGCGTGGCCCCTCCCTGCTGAGAGGGGGCGCGCCGCCGAATATTCACGATATAAACTCAAAATGTGGCCACTGTTTAAAGTAGTCAATCTGCTATACCTGATGGTGTCGAGCTATGCATGGTTCGCCTTCCTCCTGCCCGGCAATCTGGTGCCGGTGCTGGTGAGCGGATTCATGATACTCTGCTACGCCTTCGGTAACTTCAATGTCAAGATGACTCCGCGGGTGTATGGGTTGATGGGCGTCATCATCCTCTACTCACTCTACGGATTCTTCATCTTAGGCACCTCCTTCGGCTCGCTCACCTTCTTCTCCTATCTGCCGGCGGTGCTGATATTCATGCTCGATGTGCCGAAACAGACTGACCTTCTGAGGTTTGTCACCAAATGGCTCTCGATAATCATGGCTGTCAGCCTGGGTGTATACTTCATCACCTACGTTGTCGATCTGCCGCACACCACCTTCTATCCGCGCGGACTGGAGAACTATCTCCCCTTCGACAATTACTTCTTCCTTCTGAAATCGAAGATGTACGGCACCGAGTTCGGCAACATCGTGCGCTTCAGCGGCCCCTTCCTTGAGCCCGGCCACCAGTCGATGATATGCTCGCTGCTGTTGTTTGCCAACCGTTTCAAATTTCGCGAGCAGCCCCTGATGTGGGTGCTTCTGGCCTCGGTGTTCGTGTCATTGTCGCTGGCCGGCTATCTGATTCTGGCAGTAGGTTATCTGCTCGTGAAGCTGCGCAACGTGTATGCCATCGGCAGTGTCGCCGCGGTCTTCATCACAGCCTGGCTCACCATCACAGTTTTCTGGAATGATGGTAACAACATCGCCAATGTCCTGATTGTGGAGCGACTGGAATTTGACGACAACAAAGGCATCAAAGGCAACAACCGCACCATCAAGCAGACCGACTATTTCTACAAAGAATGTGTGCGCGACGGCACGATATGGCTCGGAGTGCGCACCCAGAAGGCCGATAAGCTCAAGATACGCGGTGCCGGCTACAAGATTTTCCTTATCCGCTACGGCATCGTGGCCTCTCTCTTCGTGCTCACAATCTACATCATGCTTATCAACCCGCAATCCAACAAGCGCTACAGCTACTCCTTCCTGCTGCTGATGGCCATAATCTTCCTTCAGCGTGCATATCCCGGATGGTACTCGTGGCTGTTGCCATACGTGCTGGGCATAGGCATAATGCGCCACCGCACATTCTCGGGCAAGTTCGTGGTGCGGCGCAGCTCGATTCCTGAAGTGAGAATCCCTGTAGGCGGAGGAGCTCCGCAATCACATGATAACGCCGAGACCGAAGCGATCTCCCGACAATAGCAGTAGTGAAGATATGGATATATCAGTCATCATAGTCAGCTACAACACCTCGGGGTTGCTCCGCGACTGCCTCGATTCGATACGCCGGTGCACCTCGGGTGTGGACTACGAGGTGATAGTCGTCGACAACGACTCGCACGACGGCACCCCCGATATGCTGCGGCGCGACTATCCCTGGGTGCGGCTCATAGAGAGCGGAGGGAATCTCGGCTTCGGCCGCGCTAATAATCTTGGCTCCGAGGCTGCACGCGGCAAGTATCTGCTCTATCTGAACTCCGACACCATACTGCGCAACAATGCCCTGCGGATCATGTGGGAATATGCAGAATCACCCGAGGGTGCCGACACAGGCGTAATCGGTGCGATACTGCTTGATGCGCAGGGTCAGCCCTGTCATTCATATGGCCGCTTCATCACCCCGCGCCGTGAGCTGAAGAATGTGGTGGCGAAGTATCTGCGCTTTCTCAAAGACCCCGAACTGCTGCATCCCTCGCCGGTGGAGGCACCGAAAGATGTGGAGTACATCACCGGTGCCATGATGATGGTGCCGCGCAAGGTGTATGAATCCATCGGAGGCTTCGACCCGGACTTCTTCATGTACTGCGAAGAGGTAGACTGGCAGCTACGCATGTCGCAGCACGGATTGCGCCGCGTGGTGATACCCGGCCCGGAGGTGGTGCATCTCGAGGGTGGCAGCGCCGGCGGCGGTGGCAAAGGCCGGTGGTCGGTAGGGAGGTCGGCCAACATGCATGCCTCGCTCAAGACCTATCTGCGCAAGCACCACGGCAAGAGCTATAAACTCTTCCGCCCCCTTTATCTTCTCCTCAATACCCCCTCGATACTCCTCATGGGGATAAAAGACCCCGTCTATCTCAAGCTGCTCGGCAAGCAATAGCCTGTGGGCTTTGCATCTGCGGGCAGCCATACAGCATACGCAAATCAAACAGAAAGGGTGGGGCAGCGGTGTCGCACTGACCCCCGCCACCCCAGCCGACATAGAGAATCAACATATAGATATGCAGGCAATAATTCTGGCGGCCGGACTTGGCAGACGTCTCGGCGAGTTTACCGCCCACAACACAAAATGCATGGTCGAGGCCAATGGCGTACGACTCATCGACCGGCTGATGCGCCAGCTCATGGCCGCCGGGATGTCAAGGATAGTCATCGTAGTGGGCTATGAGGGTGAGAGTCTGCGCCGGCATGTGCAGCAGTCGTTTCCGCAGGCTCCGGTGGTGTTTGTAGAGAATCCCGTCTATGCCAAGACCAACAACATCTACTCCCTCTGGCTTGCCCGCGACTACATGGCCGGCGACGACACCCTGCTGCTCGAGTCAGACCTCATCGTGGAGGATGCCGTCATAGCCCGCGCCCTCGACAGCCGATATGCCGATTGCGCCCTCGTGTCGAAATATCAGCCCTGGATGGATGGAACGATGGTCACCATCGACCACGACGACAATATCGTCAACTTCATCCCCAAGAAAGCATTCGACTATGCCGACACCGCCTCATACTACAAGACGGTGAATATCTATAAATTCTCACGCCGGTTTATAGTCAACAACTATCTGCCGTTTCTCGAGGCATATATCCGCGCCTTGGGCGAGAATGAATACTACGAGCAGGTGCTCAGGGTGCTCACCCTTATCGATTCCACAGGCATAAAAGCCGTGGATGTGCAGGGCCTCAAATGGTATGAGATCGACGATGTGCAGGACCTGCGCATCGCCGAGACAATCTTCGCAAGCCCCGAACAGCGCCTCGCCAAGATGAGCCAGGCCTACGGCGGCTACTGGCGCTATCCCGGGGTGCTCGATTACTGCTATCTCGTCAATCCCTACTTCCCCCGCACCCGCATGGTCGAGGAGATGAAAGCAAACTTCGACGAACTCCTGCGCAACTACCCCTCCGGGATGGGTGTCAACTCACTGCTGGCCGCCAAATACTTCGGACTCCGTCAGGAATACACCTGTGTGGGGAATGGTGCCGCCGAACTCATCAAGAGCCTCATGGAGGGTATGACGGGTAAACTCGGAGTCATCTACCCCACATTTGAAGAATACCCCAACCGTCTGCCCGCCGAGCGCCGTGTGGTCTTTCATCCGCAGGGGCCCGACTTCGCCTACACTGCCGATGACCTGATAGACTTCTTCGCCGACAAGGATATCGAGGCACTGCTGGTGGTGAACCCCGACAATCCCACCGGCAACTTCATCTCCCCCGCCGGACTGCAGCGTCTCATCGCATGGAGTGCCGCAAAGGGTGTGCGCCTCATTGTGGATGAATCATTCGTGGACTTCGCCGATGAGGGGGACCACGCCACCCTGCTGCGCAACGACCTTCTCGAAGCCTCCCCCCATCTGTGGGTGATGAAAAGCATCTCCAAATCATACGGTGTGCCCGGGCTGCGCCTCGGCGTGCTCGCCTCAGGCGACACCGATGGTATAAGCCGCCTCAAAAAAGATGTAGCCATATGGAATATCAACTCATTTGCCGAATTCTACATGCAGATATTCGGCAAATATGAGGGGGACTATGTGCGCTCATGCCAGGAATTCCGCCGCGAACGCGCCATATTCCATAGCGAGCTCGAAGAGATACCCTATCTGCGTGTCATCCCCTCGCAAGCCAACTATTTCCTATGCGAGGTACTTCCCCCCTTCACAGCCCATGAACTCGCACTGCGGCTCCTGACCGATGCCGATATCCTAATCAAGGATGCCAGCGGCAAGAAAGGATTTGAGGGGAGAGGTGAATACGTAAGACTCGCCATCCGCGACCGTCACGACAACTCGCGCCTCATAGCGACACTCAAGAGCCTCGAGGCGACCCCCAACCAAAAGCAATCATGATTGACCACGAACTGCAATCCGAACTGCGCCGCCAATATAATCCCGACGGCTCGCCACTGCGCGATGCGCAACTGCGCATGCTTGAGCTACTGAAGTTTCTCGACCGCTTCTGCCGTGAGCACAACCTGCGCTACTGGCTCCCTTACGGCACACTGCTCGGTGCCGCCCGCCATGGCGGCTTCATCCCCTGGGACGACGATATCGATGTCTTCATGCCACGCGAAGATGCGCTGCGTCTTAAAGAGCTGATGGCCGACAAGGTGTTTGACGGCCACATCCTGCTCCAGACCCCCGACAACGACCCCGCCTACACCCACTCATCCTGGTTCTCGCTCAGAGATCTCAACTCAGAATACATACAGGATTCCTGGGCCCACCGGCGCTTGAAATACCGCGGCATGCAGGTAGATATCTTCATGACCGAAGATGGTGTCGGGGAGCGCGCGGCGCGTGTGTCGCGCCTGATGCAGATAGCCGGCATACTATGGCCCTCGGAGAATGTGCACTCCACCGCCTTCCTCCGACCCATGCTGCGCCCGATTCATAATCTGCTCGACCGCTGCATCTTCCCCCTCATGCGCCGCTGCAGCCGCAACACCTCCGCCCACCTGCGCATGGGACTCGGCGGCATGTTTCTGCTCGATCTCGATCCGGCCGACGTCTATCCGCTGCGTCCCATAATGTTTGAGGGTCATGAATTCTATGGCCCAGCCGACCCCGACGCCGTGCTCAGAAAACAATATGGTGAGTGGGGGAGCATACCCGCCGAATCGGGTCGCCGCACCCATCTTGCCCAATTCAGATTCTTCGATGCCCCGGCGGCAGCCGCGCCATCTGCCGGCAAGAGCCATTAAGATAATTAAATTCAGTGGCGCACTATATTGGCAAGCCACTCAAGCAACTTCAAGAAGAGACGCGTATGAACATCATATATCTGCTCAACACCACATCAGCCTCAGCCGGATCAAGCAAGTCATTCCTGCATCTGCTTGAAGAGGCGCGCCGGCATCACAATGTGCTGGTGGTGGTGCCCGACCGCGGCGAGATGTATGAGATACTCACCGCGATGGGGGTGCGTGTCGAGGTGTTGAGATATATCTTCAACATGCGCCCTTACCTCACCACAACCAAGGACAAGCTCATCTTCCCCCTGCGATATGTGCGCCTCAAGATGCTCAACTATCTGGCCTCGCGCCGCCTCGACAAGATAGCCCGCGAATTCAAGGCCGACCTCTATCACGCCAACACATCAGTGACCGAGATTGGCTATCTATCCTCACGCCGCACCGGGATTCCGCATCTCACCCATGTCAGGGAATATGGCCTCCCCGACCACCATATGCATATACCCGGCCAATCGCGGCGTCTGCATTCACCCAACTGCCACACCATCTGCATCACCCGCGACATAGCCTCATACCATAAGCTGCTCGATGCCGATTCAAATCGCGTGATATATAATCCCATCGTAAGCGAAGCCGACTTCACATGGCAGCCCGACAAAGAGGACTATCTTCTCTATGCCGGACGCATCAATGTCACCAAGGGAGTGTATGAACTGATAGATGCCTTCATAGCCTACGCCCGCCGTAATCCCGACGGACTCAATCTGCGCCTTGCCGGCTCATATAAGGGTGCACGCTACGAAGCTATAGTTGCCGCCTGCAATGAGCGCCTTGAGCAGGCCGGAGTGCGGCAGCGTGTGGAATGGCTCGGCGATGTGCGCGATGTGCAGCAGCTCATGATGCGGGCCAGGGCAGTGGTGGTGCCCTCGCTCTTCGAGGGATTCGGCCGCGTGGCCCCCGAATCCATGGCTGCCGGAGCGCTATTCATCGGCCGCGACACCGGAGGCACCCACGAGCAATTCGACAACGGCCTGCGCCTCACGGGCGCCGAGATCGGCCTGCGCTTCACCACCACCGAAGAGATGGCCCGGCGCTTCGAAGAGGCTGAGCATATGGGGCCGGCTGACTACAAAGGATATGTAGAGCGCGCGCAGCATACGGTGCGCGAGCTTTATCTCGACAAAGTGTCGGTGGCCCGCGTGATGGAATTCTATGCCGAAATAGCGCGAAAATCAAGTAAGTAGCGTCGCTGACCTTACCGCACCTTTCAGATAACCTTACTGCATGATGCGGCCGCTGACTGGCTAAATATTGTGGAAAAGTCTAAAATTGCCAAGGTTTGTTTGCAGAGCTGAACAAAAAGTATTATTTTTGTAGAGCAACAACTGAACTTCCTCTCCCCGCAAGGTGGTCAGCTGGCCCCCTATGGCGGACGACAGGATAAATATCACCCCTTTACGGCAAGTGGCGGCGAGAAATCTTAAGGTGGTTATGGCTTCTTGACCAAGACAATCATATACGCGGTCAGAATCTCCGCCTCTGCTGAATGCTATAGAGGGCTATAAGAAGGCATCACTTACACCATGAGGACTATATATCTGCTGGATTATTTAGGTGTGCATTGCGGCATGGACTATTATCTCGAGGCCTTCCGCAATGTACTGAGCCATATTCCCGGATGCAGGGTTGAGATACTCTCTAACTTTCCCGACAGGGAGGGGAGCGAGCCATTCTTCCGTAATCAATACAAAGGTGCGGTGTGGCAGAAGGGTTTGAATCTGCTGCGCAATCTGGCCAGGATGAGGCGCTTCATACGCCGTCATCCCGACGATATATTCATATATCTGTCGTATGGCAACCGCATTGACCTGCTCTTCATGAAGATAGTGGCCTCGGCACGGCGGCATATCATAGATATCCATGAGGGTATTGCCCAGAATGTAGATGCCGAGGCAGGGCTGCGCAAATCGTTTGCCTCGCTCTATTCCGACAAGATAAAGACCGTCATCTCGCACTCGGCCCGCACGGAGGAATTTCTGCGCGACTTTGGCTATCGCGGGCGCACACTGAGTGTGCCGCACTTCAAATACGTCTTCCCGAAGCACTACGACATGAGCCGGGTGGGCGATGATGTGGCCCGAGCCAACTCAGCCGATAAGATAAATCTGCTCTTCTTCGGCAATCTCAACCGCAGCAAGGGTGTCGACATACTGCTCCGGGCCTTCAATGAGCTATCCGACAAGGAGGCCTCGCGCTTCAATCTGGTGGTGGCCGGCAAGGACTTCGACGGCAGCGTGCGCGAAGTCACTCCGAAGCCCGGACGCAATGTCAGCATTATCGCCCGGCATATCACCGACGACGAATTGCGCTATCTATACTCAGGGGCCGACTTCCTGTGTCTGCCATATCGCAAGACCTCGCAGAGCGGCATACTCGAGATGGCCTTCTACTTCAAGAAGCCCATCATCGCCTCAGATGTAGACTACTTCAAGAAGATGCTCACCGAGTTTCCATCATTCGGGGTGCTCGCCCATGGCGGGGCCGAGGGTTATGCCAAGGCATTGCGCCACATCCCCCGGCATGGCGCGCAGGGATTCTTCAAAGATGATGAATACTCGCGCTACGAGAACCGCGTGGAGATTGAGAATTTCAAAAAAGAGTTCGCCTCATGGCTCAGCTCGACCGACAAGAGCGGCAAGTAAGGCCTGCCCGCGCAGTGAGCAAAACCTGCCAGAGAAGCAAGTAAACTCTGCCAGCGCAGTGAGAGCGGCCCGGCAGAGTGGCAAGTAAGCCCGGGCAGAATCAATGTCAGTGTAATAATTAATCAGAAAGGATTTTGACAATGGGTCAGAAAGTCTATATTGTGGATTATCTCGGGTCGCATGCATCCGGCAATCCCTATGTGCGGAATCTGAAGATGATTCTCAGCACCATCGACGGCGTAGAGGTGGAAATCCTTTCTAACTATGCCGATGGCGAGGGTGAACCCTTCTTCCTCAATCAGTACACCGGCCGCATATGGCACAAGGGTTACGCCCTCTACAAGAACTATGGCCGCCTCTCCAGCCGGATTGAGAAGGAACCCGAGGCAGTCTATATCTTCCAGGCCTATGGCAACTCGATCGATGTGAGTTTCATGCGCATCGCCGCCACCGCGCGGCGCCATGTGATGGATGTGCGTGTGCCGCTTGAGCAGCTGGTGGAGGCCAACGAGATGCTTGTCGCCGACTTCGCCACAGTCTACTCGCAGCGCGTGTCGGCCGTAATCTCGCATTCATCGGCCACCGACGCCTTGCTTTCGGAGTTTGGATTTGATGGCGAGGTGTTGCATCTGCGTCTGCTCGAGAATCGCGAGATTTCGCTTGCCGAAGAGCTGGCAGGCAACGATATACCTCAATTCTTATCGCAGTTCGAACACTGGCTACGCCACGTATAAGCGGGCCATCAAGCCAAAGCCTCCTCACCCTCCGGGCGCATGAGGAAGAACAGACCGGAACAATTCCGACCAACACAAGCAGCTTCAAATGAAAGATACCAACCATAATAATAATCACGACAGCCACTCTCAGACAGGACGCCGAATCAGGGTGGCCATCATTGGCACCCAGGGAGTCCCCGCGCAATATGGCGGCTTTGAGACACTCGTGGAGAATCTTATCGGCGAGCATTGCTCGGCCGACATAGACTACACGGTGATATGCAGCAGTGCTGACCTGCCCGGACGCATGGAGAGATATAAGAATGCCCGGCTGAAATATATCGGCGTTCCCGCCAACGGCGCGAAGAGTCTGCTCTACGATGCAATCTCGCTATGGATGGTGAGAAAAGGCTTCGATGTGATTCTTTATCTCGGCGCTGCGGTGCCGGTGCTGAAGAGCTACAAGCGTATGGCGAAGACACCGATGATAATCAACATCGACGGTCTGAGCCAGCTGCGTGACAAGTATGGCAAATGGCAGAAGAAATATCTGGCATATATAAAGAACAACGAGATACTGCGCGCCGACCTGATAGTGGCCGACAATGAGGGTATTCGCGAATATGTGAGCGACAACTACGGGTTGCCCTCCGAACTGATTGCCTATGGCGGCGACCAGGCCCTTATGGAGATGAGCCCCGCCGATGAGCGCGCCATCCTTGAGGCCTACGGTGTCGAGCCGGGTGAATACGGCATCGCCGTGTGCCGCATCGAGCCGGAGAATAATCCTGAGATGGTGCTTGAGGCCTATGCGCGCAGCGGACGCAAGCTCGTGTATATCGGCAACTGGGAGAAGAGTGAATATGGCCGCGAACTGCGCCGGAGGTATTCAGGCTATACGAATCTCAATCTTCACGATCCGGAATATGATCTTAAGACACTCTCGGCGCTGCGTGGCAATGCCGGGATGTATATACATGGCCACAGCGTAGGGGGCACGAATCCCTCGCTGGTGGAGGCAATGTTCTTCGGACGCCCTATTGCCGCATTCGATGTGAATTACAACCGCTATACCACCTTCGGCTCCGCAAGCTACTTCACTGATGCCGACTCACTCCGGAAGCTGATATCGCAGCCCGCCGATGCTGCGCAAGGTGAGGCTCTGAAGCGCCTGGCTTACGAGCATTACACATGGCGCCATATAGTGGATCTTTACGAGCAGGCCTACCGCAGAATGGTAGGCGCCCCTAAAGCGAAGGGAGGCAAGCGATGAGTAAAGCTGATTCCAAGACCTTTTCCGGGCGCCGGGTGCTGATTTTCGGCGCCGGACTGCAGACGCTATCGCTCTCACGCGGACTGAAGAGTCATGGGTATGAGGTGGTGAATATGGGTGATGCGCACTCTGTGGGGCGCTATGCCCGCGGAGTCGATCAATTCATAGAGAGAGACCTCTCTGCTCTCGGAGTGGAGGATTTCGGACGATTGCTCGGGAAGCTCGGCGTGACGCTCGTCATACCCACAGAGGATGAATATGCCGAATGGCTGAGCCATCACAAGCCGGAGATTGAATCGCGCTACGGTGTGAAATGTGCTTGCGAAGATGAAGAGAAACTGCAGTTTGTGATCAACAAAGGGGAGCTGATGGAGTATTGTCGCACACATGGCATTCCGCATCCGCGCACCATGAAGCTCACCCACGGCAATATCGATGAGTGCGCCGCGCATGTGGGATTTCCGGCATTGGTGAAGCCCGATGTCTCCAACGGCTCGCGGGGTATCACGCTGGTGAATGACCTCGGCGAGCTCCGCGCCCGTCTTGATGCCCTTACAGCCGAATATGGCAGTGCCTCGCTCCAGGAATTCATCGCCAATGACTCGCACTACTATAATGTGATGCTCTATCGGTATGCTGATGGTCATTATGCCCCGGCCGTTGTGACCCGCATCACCCGCTTCTATCCCATAAAGGGTGGCAGCAGCAGCTATTGCACCACCATCGAGGCCCCCGAACTTGTGGCGATGTGCAAGCGTCTGCTCGATGCACTCGACTGGCGGGGATTCGCAGACTTCGACGTGCTTGAGAAATCGCCCGCCGACTGGCGCATCATAGAGATTAATCCGCGTGTGCCGGCGAGCCTGGAGGCAGCGCGTGTGTCGGGGGTGGATTTTGGCGCCATCATCGCATCCGACGAGCTGCGATTGCCCGAGTCTCGGATGGCGTATAAGCCAGGTGAGGCCCTGCGCTGCCTGGGACTGGATATGGCATGGTTCGCGAGTTCGCCGCGCCGCTTCGGCAGCACACCCTCATGGTTCCGCTTCTTCGGTCGCCACCTGCATTATCAGGATGGTGGACTCTACGACCTGCGCGCCATGGCCTACTCCATCTGGAGCGGCATACGCAAGCAGCTCTCGCCCGAGTTCCGCCGCCGCAAAGCCGGCATGAACTGAATTACTGACCGACTTATTCACCTACATACTCACACACTGAAAAGACACGGAATGAATATTCTGACATTTGATATAGAGGAGTGGTTTCATCTTCTCGACAACGACTCCACCCGCTCTGAAGAGCAATGGAAGACCTATGAGGTCAGGATACACGAGAATGTCGACCGCATACTCCGCATACTCGACGACACCGGCACCCGGGCCACCTTCTTCATCATAGGCTGGGTGGCGCGTACCTACCCTGAGGTGGTGCGCAAAATCGCCAGCCGCTATGAGATTGGCTCCCACACGATGAATCATCAGCTCGTGTGGCAACAGAGTCCGGCCGAATTCCGCAAGGATATCGACTCGTCGCTCAAACTGCTCCAGGACCTCACGGGGCGTCCGGTGAAGGCATTCCGCGCGCCCGGTTTCTCGATACGCAAGTCAGAGCGCTGGGCCTTCGAGACCCTCGCCGAACTGGGCATAGAATATGACTCATCTATTTTCCCGGCCCATCATGCCCACGGCGGAATGCCCGACTATGGGCCCGGAGCCCCGGCATTGATAGAGGCCGGCAGTCATCTCATCAAAGAGTTCCCTATATCCACGCATGAAGTGGGCGGACGCCATCTCGTCTACAGCGGCGGTGGATACTTCCGCCTCTTTCCCTATCCGCTCATACGCCGCTGGATGAGACAGAGCCCGGAGTATGTGATGAGCTACATTCATCCGCGCGACCTCGATGCCGGGCAGCCTATGATAAAGGAGTTGCCGCTGCACCGCAAGTTCAAGAGCTATGTGAATCTTGCCGGAGCAGAAGCCAAACTGCGCCGGATGCTCACCGACTTCAAATTTACAGATCTGGCCACCGCCTCAGCCTCGATAGACTGGGATGGGGTGCGCCGCATAAAGCTATGATGAATAGAGCTGACTTATGATTGATTACAGCCGATATCTGAGGCCTCATATTTTATTTGGGATGACCATGCTCGCGGCGTCAATCGCTTCGGGCATGGCGCCCGTTGCGTCAGATTCAGCCGTCATGGGCTCTCATCGGCTCCCTTCTGGTGAGTCGGAATCTGATAAGCCGACGACGGCATTCAGGGTCAGATGCTATCTTTCGTCGCTTGAGGAGATGAATCCCTATAACCATATTGTGGTCAGCATGCCCGAGGATATGCCCGGCAAGATATATCTGAATGCCGAACTCATCAGCAGCCGGCATCTCTCGGCTTACATCACAAATGGCAAGGAGGAGATTCCACTCACCCCCTTCGATTCATTCGACCATGAAGCGATTGTGTTCCGTCCCGTAAGGCTACCTGCCGACGGCGTATGGCGTCTCTTCATCCCCGACGGTTATCTGACGGGTGCGCCGGAGGTGCGCGAGGTGACGGCGATTCCGGCCGACGAGGAGGCGCTCCGCACGCTGTCGGTGGGTGGAGCATGGCATGTGAAGGGTAGCCAGTGGAACGGCCGCAGCATGTTTTCGATACATGACGACGACACAGTCGACACCTTTATCGAAGCATCCACCCCCTCGGAGTGGATGAATGGCGGCTATCTGTCGCTGCTATATCCGGTGCTTGAGAGTCTGGGACTCCGCGGATGCCTCTCGATGGAGGGGCGGCGAGTGGGCTTCACGAAGAATCCACCTGTGCTCAACACCAATGGCCAGCTGGCCCTGCGTCTGCAGAACGAAAAGGGGTGGGAGGTGCAGTCGCATTCGATGGGAGCCGTCACCGGCGATGTCAACTGGTGGGTCGAATCGCTCGACACCCCTCAGGCCTCGCGGATAATGGATGAGGGTGTCTTCTTAGGTCGCACCAACAACTTCACCACCACCGTATATGACGCCTCGACCGGAGTGCAATACTATGCCGATGTCGAAGGCAAGCGCTGGATTGAGTCGAAGCCCGAGGCTATAAAGCCCTATGTGCTCGATTACGATTCGCACGCGACATTGATGTATAATCCGGCCTTCCCGGTAGATTATCAATGGGGCGAGTGGTTCAGACTGGCCCGCGAGTTCGGATTCCGCTCAAATGCGTGGGTCACCTACGGTCCGTCGTCATCGCATGCCAATGTGCCCCTTATAAATGAGATTGCACCATGCGGTTTTGAGACTGATGGCGAGACATTCTATAATCTTCCGCCGTTGCGCTCCACCTGCACCCGCCTGATGCTCGAGGGTCAATCCATCCAGGGGTATCAGGGTGAGCGAGGCACCGACAACACCTACAACAAATCGCATCTCAAGTACTTCAAGGAGAAGATTGACGAGGCTGCCGATTGCGGCGGCTGGGTGGTGATGGGGCTGCATGCCTACCGTCCATGCTGGGTCAACCGGCTTCCCGGCAAACTCGTGTCGGAGGGTGGCGATTATCCCGATGCCTGGGTCTTTCCGCTCGGCGAGACCCCCTTTGATGAAGATATTGACCTGACCGCTCCGCCGGCGGCGCTCGGCATCCGCGACTGGAGCGAATGGCATCCGTGTCCGGGCACGCGGCTGTATATGCTCTGGGAGGTGCTGAAATATGCGCGCGACAAGGGAATGTGGAATGTGACGAGCAGCGAGGGATACCGCGAGATGGGCAACAAGGTAGCCGTGGGTTATTGCAACCGAGGCATACAGATTGGCCCCGACAAAGAGGGCTTCGAGGGGACACGCGATATCTATCCGCATTACATAGTGGGGCGGAACGATGAGGTATACTATTACCAGGATATGACGGGTGCAGTCGAACAGAATGTGCGCGTCAGCCCCACGGTGATAGATGTGCGCGACAACAGCAGTGTGGCCTATGGCATAGATGGCACCGTCGTGCCGCTCGACCCGTCGGCCGGAGTGGGCGCGGCTCAGCAGTTGCCCCCCGGAGTGTGGATTATCAACAACCGCAAGGTGCTTGTGAGGTGATAGAGCTTATGTAGATGGAGTGTGGCTATATGTTTGACGTGTGGCTATGCTAAAGCGTAATCGGCAGCCGTGACTTAGGGTCAGGCTGCCGATTGCGCTACTTCAGCGGGTGGGGATTAGCAGTGTGGCCAAAGCTTGCTGCAGCGCCGCTTCGATGGTGATGCGGGTCTGCAGTCGGTCGTAGAGTCCGGTGGTGGCCTGATAATATTCGGTGATGGTGATCTGACCCGCTTCGAGACTTTTGGCATAGAGGGTCAGAGTCTCTTCGATAAGTGTCGGGTCTGTGGCCCGCAGAGTCGCTTGCATGCGGCCGATTTCCACAAGAGTGTTGTTCAATCGGCTCTCGGCATCGGCCCGCGCCGCCTCCAGTTGCAACTCAGAGGCCGACAGGCGCGCCTTCGCGGCGCGGGTCTTCGATGAGTTGCCGACCAGTGGCAGCGCGGCGCCGACGAGAAAACCATTGGCAGCCTCATCACCTTCAGAATTGCGGCGGTAGCCCAGGCTCAGCGAAGGCAACCATCCACTTTTGGCCACACTCACATTATGGCGCGCAGCCTCAATCTCGGCGCGGGCGGCCGACAGTGAGGCATCGCTTTGCAGCAATCCCTCAGCCGCCTCGGCATTAAATACCGCCATGGCATCGCGCTCATAGTCGAGTCCGCTCAGGTCGAGTTCGGCTCCGCCATTTAAAGTGCGCAGAGCCCCGACGGCGGCGGCCATGTCGGCACTGCATTGCAGCTGCTGAAGCTCAAGATCCTGGAGTTCCAGCCGGATGCGGTTGACATCGAGCACCGTGGCGCGTCCCAAGGCCAGACTTTTCTCGTAGGCTTCGAGCAGGGTCTGCGATGTGGCGTGGCGGTTGGCAGTCAGTTCGGCCTCGCGTTGCAGCCGCACCAGAGTTATGCATTGTGTTTCTGCATCGAGCAGCAGGTCGCGGCGTTCTACGGCTGTGGCGCCATCGAGAGCGTTGCGTTCGAGCGAGGCCTGGCGATTGCGCGAGCCATATAGGGTGGGGAAGTCGAACTCCTGGCTCACCACGAGTTCGGAACTCGCCATCCCCGCCACACCGGGGCGGAAGAAGGGTGAGAACTCCACCGACAGCGGCGGCAACGTGTTCTCCGCGCGCATTCCCGCTTCGGCCGCTGCATTGTCGGCCGAGGCGGCACGCAGTTGCAGATTGTTGGACTCGATGATGTGTAGCACCTCAGAGATGCTGACTGCAGAGGCAGGCACAGGGGTAAGCGACGCTGCGCCGATTATGAGAGAGGCGAATATGTGATGAAACTTCATTTGTTGTCGGGATTGATTATTAGAATGGGGATGGTAGGGTAGTGTCGGACATCACTTTGCCTTGCGGTTGAGCCAGAGATACACAATCGGGATGATATAGATGTTAAGCAGCGTCGAGGTGATCAGTCCACCCAGAATCACGCATGCCATGGGCGCCTGTATCTCATTGCCCGGAAGGTCGCCGCGCATGGCCAGCGGGATGAGGGCCAGTGCCGATGTGAGGGCGGTCATAAGTATCGGGTTCATACGGTCGGCCGAACCGCGGCGCACACTCTCGGCCAGTCCTACACCCTCGGATCGCAGCAGATTATACCGGCTTATGAGCAACATGCCATTGCGTGTGGCAATGCCGAAGAGCGATATGAAACCGATGATGGCCGGGATGCTCACCTCACCCGAGGTGAATCGCAACACCAGCACGCCACCGATGAGGGCAAACGGCAGGTTGAGAAGAATCACACCGCTTTCGCGTGCGTTGCGGAACTCCATATAAAGGAGCAGGTAAATCACGAGGATGCTCAGAATCGAGGTCACGAGCAGAGTGCGGCTTGCCGACTGCTGACTTTCGAACTGTCCGCCATACTCCACATGATACCCCTCCGGTAGCGAGATGCGCTCATCGATGCGGCTGCGGATATCCTGCATCACCGAGCCCAGGTCGCGCCCCGAGGCATTGGCCGATATCACTATTTTGCGCTTCACATTCTCGCGGCTCACAGTGTTGGGACCGGCCGATGATATGATGTCGGCCACTTCAGATAGGGGTACGTCGCCGGCCACGGGCGATGTGATGGTCATGCGTGCGAGTGCATCGGCTGTGGCGCGGTGTTCCTCGCCGGCGCGCACTGTGAGATTGAAACTGCGGTCGGCCTCGTAGACCTGGCCTACGGTCTCTCCCCCGAGCATGACATCGATATATTCGTTGAATTCCGGTTCGGAGATGCCCAGACGGGCTAACACTTTCGGGCGCGGCACAATGCGCAGCTCGGGGCGCTCAATCTGTTGCTCGACATTGAGGTCGGCCACACCCGGCACATCCTCTATGGCCGCGCGTATATCGGTGGCCGTGGCGTATAGGCGCGTCAGGTCATCGCCGAAGAGCTTGATGGCTATTCCGGCCTGTGTGCCGCTCAGCATGGCATCAATGCGGTGGCTGATAGGTTGGCCTATCTCGATGTTGGCCCCGGATATGACGCTCAGTCGCGAGCGCACATCCTCGAGCAGCTCCTTATGGCTGCGCCCATCAAGGCGGAAGGGGGCCTCTATCTCCGACACATTCACTCCGAGTGCGTGCTCATCGAGTTCGGCGCGTCCGGTCTTGCGTGCTACGGTCGTGATTTCGGGCACACTCAGCAGAATCTTCTCCGCACGCCGCCCTATGGCGTCAGACTCCTCGAGCGATATGCCCGGCATTGAGCTGACATTGATGGTGAAGGACCCTTCGTTGAAGGGTGGCAGAAAGCTGCTGCCTAATGTGAAGAATATGCCGATTGAGGCCACGAAAAGCGCCAGCGCTCCCCACACCACCGGCCGGCGATGCCCCAGCACCCATTCGAGCGAAGTGGCGTAGATGCGTTTGAGATGTCGGGTGACGAATGACTCTTTCGATGCTGCCTCATCCAGGGCCGGAGCCAGACGCAGATACGAGCATAGCACAGGAGTCAGCGTCAGCGCCACCACCGTAGATGCAAACAGGGCTGTGATGAAGGCCACACCCAGTGGCATGAGCATGCGTCCCTCCATGCCGTTGAGGAAAAAGAGGGGCACAAAGCTGACGATGATGATCAGAGTCGAGTTGAGAATCGGCATACGCACCTCGCGCGAGGCCTCAAACACCACCTCGGTCTGACGGCGCCGCATGTGAGGAGGGAGCTTCGCATTCTCGCGCATGTGGCGCCAAACATTCTCGACATCGACAATGGCGTCGTCCACGAGCGAGCCGATGGCGATTGCCAGGCCCCCCAGACTCATCGTGTTGATGCTCAATCCGAGATAATGCAGCACAAGCAGCGCCACGAGGAAGGCTATCGGAATCGTCACGAGCGATATCAGAGTGGTGCGCACATTCCCCAGGAAGAGGAAGAGGATAATGACCACAAATATCGCTCCCTCAATCAATGAAGTGCGCACGTTGCTGACCGAGGCATCTATGAAGTCTGACTGGCGGAAGATGTCGGTAGAGAGGGTCACGTCGGCGGGAAGTGATTTGGCTGCGTCGGCTAGCACCTGCTCAAGCTGCGAGGTGAGTTCGATGGTGCCCACGCGGGGTTGTTTGGACACGGTGATGAGCACAGCCTCCTTCTGGCGCACCGAGGCCAGACCGAGGCGCGGGCTCTCCGGACCTATGCCGATGTCGGCAATGTCGGCCAGAGTCACCGGATATTCCCCCTGCATCTTCACCATAGCCGACTCCAGACGCGTTGTCACGTCATCATCGGCTATGCCGCGGATCAGATATTCATTACCATACTCGTATAGCACCCCTCCGGATGTGTTGCGGTTGATGCCTCTCAGCGCACCCATGGCTTCAGTGAGGCTCACTCCGTGGTGGCGCATGCGCGCAGGGTCAAGGCGCACCTGATACTCCTTCATGTCGCCGCCGATTACCGACACCTGAGCCACCCCCTCGACCGACTGCAGCCTTGGGCGGAGATTCCATTCGGCAATCGTGCGCAGGTCGAGCATCGAGGTCTTGGTGGAGGTCAGGCCGATGATCAGCACCTCACCCAAGATTGATGACTGCGGACCCATCACGGGGGCCGACACTCCGGCCGGGAGGCGGTCGGCTACGGTGGTGAGTTTCTCGCTGACAATCTGGCGGGCGAGGTAGGGGTCGGTATCCCAGTCAAACTCTACCCACACCACAGAGAATCCTGCCGAAGAGCTTGAGCGCACACGGCGCACGCCGGCCGCGCCGTTGACGGCCGTCTCTACCGGAAATGTCACAAGTTTCTCTACCTCCTCGGCGGCCATGCCGTTGGCTTCGGTCATGATGGCCACTGTGGGGGCGTTGAGGTCGGGGAAGACATCGATCTCCGCCTCATGGGTCACGTAGATGCCTGCCGTGATTATCAGCAATGACAGGCCGATAATCAGCAGCCGGTAGTTGAGTGAGAATCTTATTATCTTGTCGAGCATGTCAGTCGTAGGGGATTGATTAGCTTGGCGGGGCGTGTCTCGGAGGGGAGCCGTGCCAAGTTATTATGAATTGTGATGAGGAGGATTAATGATTATGTGTGTGGCCCGGGATCGCCTTTGAGGCTGAGGCGAGTTTCACGTGTATCGCGCCCCGGCTCACGATGGTCTCACCCTCATGCAAGCCGCTGAGAATCTCTACGCGCGAGCCATCAGTGGCGCCGGTGCTGACGATGCGTCGCTCATAGCAGTCGGGGTCGAGTTGCACATAGACACACTTTACCCCCTGCTCTTCAGTCAGGGCCGATGAGGGCACGCTGATTACCCCTTGTCGCTTCGCGCCGAGCAGATAGACCTCGGCGAACGCACCGGCCGCGATGCCCGGTGCGGCATCGAACTCAAAGATGACCGGTATGAATGATGTGCCCTGGGCTGACTGGGTGCCGCGTGAGATGATGCGGCCGTTGAGATTGCGCATATTGTAGGCCTCACGGTTGCCTGAAAGTCGGAAGTTGGCCGAGGTGATATCTCCGATACGTGCTGATTCGCGCAGTGGCAGATCGGCTTGAAGCTGCAGCCGGCGGTTCTGCACGATGGTCATCACCGGGGCGCCGACCTCTACATAATCGCCATCCTTCACGAGGCATTGCAGCACATAGCCGCTTTTCGGGGCGATGACAGCAGCACCGTTACTTTTGCCGCTGCCTGTGGCCTCATACGAGAGCTTCGCACTCTGGTAGGCAGCCTTGGCATTTTCAAACTCCTGGGCGGTTATCAGATGGTCGGCCATCAGTTTCTCGGCGCGCGAGAATTCCTGCTGCGCCTTCTGAAACTCAATCTTGGCGCGCGAAGCGAGGTCGCCTTCCGGGAGTCTGGAATTTGACACATAGGCCACGGTCGAGCCGTTAGCCACCGGTTGCCCTTCGGTCCAGGGATGGGCCAGGCGTATGATACCGGCTTGTGTGGCTACGGCTGTTGACTCGGCACCCGCTCCGGCGATGATGCGTCCGCTTGTGGCGATGACTTCAGTGAACTCGCCGGGAGCTACCTTCATGGTCTCCACCCCCGCAGCCTTTGCGTGAGCCGCCGGGAAACTTATTTCATCTGATGAATCGCCGTGGCCGGCCAGTTCAGCCTCATGGTCGTGGCCCTCAGCCTCATGGTCATGGCCATCATGGTCGTCGATGCCTGCGGCCTCGTGAGCTGCATGCTGATGGTCGGCCTCGGAATGGTTGCCACACGAAGAGGTGGCCACGCACAACGCAGCTATAGTACAGATAAGAGCCGACATACGGCGCAGGGAGGTGAGGAATGATTTGCTGTAGGTAAGAGTCATGTCAGGTTAAAGATCATGTCAGGTTAAGGTGAAAAATTATATACAAGTGTAGTCGCCCACACCGCTCAATCAGGAAGTGTAGTTGCCCACACCGCTCAATCAGGCATAGTCCGGCACCCGTCAATGCCCAATCAGATGCAAAAGTACTCAATCCCCCCTGCAACCCGGTGTTAAACCGCATCGGCGGTTTAACACCGCAACGCCCAATCCTTACCCCGCATACCGCATTTTAGTTCGCTCAGTTTGCTTCGCAACCTTGCTATCGGCGAAGGTAGTCCGAAGAAAATGAGATCTATTTTGTATAGTGGTAATTTCTTGTTAATTTTGTAATGAAGTGATTCAAAATTTTACGAAAAAGTTTAAACGACTTCAATATTGAAATTTTATAAAAATACTGTAGAATGGCTAATATTAAATCAGAAAGATGCTTGTATAGGGCAGATTTTAAAACATTTATCGCCACAGATCCTTATTCGATTCTCGGCCACCTTCATAATTCCTTTCACGGGCAAATTCTTACGACGGCCGATGAGGCGTGGCTCTCTGAAATAGAACTATTGCAAAATGTGCTTTTGCCATGGAGAGAGGAGGAGAGCGAGATTATCTTTGAATATGATATCCCTCGATTAGGGAAACGTATTGATGTGGTGTTGTTGCTCAGAGGCTTGATATTTTGCCTCGAATTCAAAGTGGGGCAGAAAGATGCTTTGCAGGCTGACGTAGAACAGGTGATGGACTATGCACTCGATTTGAAAAACTTCCATCGTTATAGTCACGACCGTATAATTGTGCCTATTCTCATCCCTACTAACTATGCTTCATCATCACGATCGTTTATGCCATCGGTCTATAATGATTCAATATTTAATCCGCTTATCACTGGAAGCTCCGGCTTGCAGGGGCTTATAGAGAAAGTATTGCGTCATGCCGATGCCTCAACTCCAGCTGCGATAAAGGATTGGGTAATCAGTCCATATACACCGACTCCCACAATTATTGAGGCCGCCCGGTCGCTATATGAGAATCATTCAGTAGAGGATATCACACGTCATGAGGCCGACACGGTAATGACTGACACAACTATTGCTTATATCCTTGGGGTAATAAACCGCTCGAAGCAGAATGGAGAGAAGAGCATTTGCTTTGTGACAGGTGTGCCTGGTGCGGGCAAGACATTGGTCGGTCTTGACGTCGCGGTCAAGCAGTCATATCAGGATGATGGCAGCTTTAACGAAGATGATGGTGCAGTCTATCTTTCAGGCAACGGCCCACTTGTGAAGGTGCTGACAGAAGCGCTTGCCCGAGATAATTACAAAAAATGCAGGCTGCGTGGAGAACGCAGAAATTTATCTGACTCTCGCCGGGAAGTGGAGAAATTTATCCAGATTATTCACCGCTATCGAGATAACATGCTTGCAAAGATTAAGAACCCTGTGGTGGATGGCAAACTTGAGATTGATCCTGACAAGGCAGTTAAGCTGCAACAAAGTGGCTATGGCGAGGTTGAGCATGTGGCAATATTTGACGAGGCACAACGCGCATGGACTCATAAGCGCATTGCTGATTATCTGAAGCGTGGTGGCACATATGGCAACAAACTCAAAGTTGCGAATTTCCCGATGTCGGAGGCCGCATTTCTGATTTGGTCTCTCGACCAACGTGAGGATTGGGCTACTATAGTATGCCTCATAGGCGGAGGTCAGGAAATAAATACCGGAGAGGCTGGGATTTCTGAGTGGATTGCAGCGCTTAATGACCATTTCCCTCATTGGAAGGTATATATCTCCGATAAGCTTACTGAACCGGAATATGCCGAAGGTAGAGTCAATGAGCTGCTTGAGCATAACGCTAATGTCAGATATTCCGATAAGTTGCATCTGGGTGTGAGTCTTCGATCGTTCAGAGCTGAACGGTTGGCAGCATTTGTGCATTCGCTTCTATCGTTTAATCTGGATGCAGAGGAGTTATATAAAGATGTAGTGGGGCATGGCTATCCAGTCGTGCTTACGCGCAGCATGGATAGGGCTCGCGCGTGGCTGAGAGAGCAGGCAAGAGGTACTCAACAGACCGGGATCCTTATCTCGAAAGTGTCAGCCCGGTTTAAGCCTCTGGCCGTGCATGTATTGCCGCAGAATGATGACGATGCCGCGCATTGGTTTCTTGAGGATAAAACTGATGTCAGATCATCAAATTATCTTGAGGAGGCGGCCACGGAGATTCAAGTGCAGGGACTCGAAGTCGATTTTGCATGCGTATTATGGGATGCCGATATGCGTTATGAAGATGGCGGATGGTCTTTCTGGAAATTTAATGGCAAAACGAGATGGATTCCGGAAAACAATATCGAAACCAGAAAATATATGCTCAATGCCTACCGTGTGCTTTTGACCAGAGCCCGACAAGGAATAGTGATATGCGTGCCTGAAGGGAATGGGAACAAAACGCATGAAGGATTTTTGGAAGATCCTACGCGCCAGCCCTCATTTTACGATGGCACCTATCGGTATTTCAAGAGTCTCGGCATAGAGGAGATATAGGGTATCGTTGAGCGGATGGGGATTCAGTTTATGAGGCGTTTCGGTGGGGCGCGGTAGGGGAGTTGCCCGGGTCCCAGGAGGGCCCGGCTACGAGTGAAGGAGGGGGATGGTTAAAATTAACCAAAGAGGCATTTATAACAATTTAGATATTTTTAGCGTTATTAAAGATATCGGTGAGATGCGTTTTTGAAAGAAAATCTTATCGATTGATTCGAATTCTTAAAAATTAATTGATTATGACAAGTTTTGGAGATGCTGTAAAGCTGTTTTTTCAGAATTATGCCAACTTCACCGGTCGTGCGAGCCGCTCGATGTACTGGTGGGTGATGTTGTTTAATTTCATCGTGGGATGCGCGTGTGTGGTGATTGGCTGGATTTTTAGCAGCGACACTTTTGGCGATATCCTCAGCGGTCTGTATAGTCTGGCTGTGCTGGTGCCGTCGCTCGCTATCTCGGTGCGCCGCATGCATGATATCGGCAAGGGTGGCGGCTGGATCTTCATCAGCCTTATTCCTATCGTGGGTACAATCTGGTTTATCGTGCTCTGTCTGACCGATAGCCAGCAGGGCGACAACCGCTTCGGCCCGATGCCTGTGGCCAACGGCAACAATGGCGGCAACAACTTCGGTGGCGGCAACTACGGCGGCAACAACTACAAGACTGTCTGACCGAACTTCTGCCAACCAACCATCATAGGGGAGTCCTTCGGCCATACCGCAGAATGCTGTGGCCGGCGGACTCTCCTACTTGCATATGTCGAGGATTAGGTGTATATTTGTATGTAAAAGCGAACTGCAAATAGAGCTGATTGAACTTGGTTAATCGGAGTTAATCCTGATGACTCGGGATTAATCGGGATTAATCGGGATTAATCGGGATTAATCGGGATGACTCGAGATTAATCGTGATTAATCGAAGTTACGTGGGCTCTTATCTACTCAACCTAATTATCTGTCATCTGCTTAATGAAACTATTCAATCGTGAAATTAAAGTGAATCTGCTTGTGCAGATTCTGCTGGCGATACTGCTGGGCATAGGCTGCGGCCAGGTGCTGCCGATATGGGCTGCGAGGTTCTTCGCCACTTTCAACGGAATCTTCAGCCAATTCCTCGGTTTCCTGATTCCGCTGCTTATCGTGGGATTTGTGGCTCCGGCCATTGCCGAAGTCGGCAACAAGGCCGGCAAGGTGCTGCTGCTGACGGTGGGGCTGGCATACCTCTCCACCACATGTGCCGGACTCTTCTCATACTTTGTGGCCGATGCCACCTTCCCCTCGCTTATCACACCTTCCGACGCCACTGACGTGGCGCGCGAGGCCACGCATCCCGCCGGACCATATTTCACGATCGGCATCCCGCCGTTGATGGATGTGATGACGGCACTCGTGCTGGCATTCCTGCTGGGTATAAGCATGGCTTACATCAAATCGCCGGGACTGATGAAGGGGCTCGATGAGTTCCGCAACATAGTGTCGATGACTATCGGGCGAGTGATTATCCCGCTGTTGCCGCTATATATATTCGGCATATTCCTCGATATGACCATGACCGGACAGGTCGGCACAGTGCTCGGCGCCTTCGCGAAGATTATACTCATCATCTTCGCCATGCATATCGTGCTGCTGCTGGCACAATACTTCATTGCCGCGCTTTTCGTGCGTCGCAATCCATTCAAGATGCTGCTCACGATGCTCCCGGCATACTTCACAGCGCTTGGCACACAGTCGTCGGCCGCTACGATCCCGGTCACACTGCGGCAGTGTGTGAAGATGGGTGTGAGCGAGGATATTGCCGGATTCACGGTGCCTCTCTGCGCCACAATCCACATGGCTGGCAGCTGCCTGAAAATCGTGGCATGTGCCGTGGCTCTGATGATTATGGAGGGTCTGCCTTACTCGACTCCGATGTTTGTGGGCTTCATCTGCATGATCGGTATCTCGATGGTGGCTTCGCCGGGTGTGCCGGGTGGCTCAATCATGGCCGCCCTGGGTTTGCTGGCCTCGATGCTCGGATTCAATGATGCCAACCAGGCCCTGATGATTGCCCTCTATATCGCCATGGACTCGTTTGGCACAGCCTGCAATGTCACCGGCGACGGTGCCATCTCGCAGATTGTGGACCGCTTCTTCGGCAATGGCCGGAATCCGATTCCACCATCGGCGCGCATGTAGGCGCCATGATATCCGCAGGGATATCTGCCCCATGCGGCGTCAGGCATGTAGCGCCCGCGAGAAGGGGCCAAAAAACGTAATGAAATGACAACCGATATATTCGCAAATCTCAACGAACGCCAGCGTCAGGCCGTAGAGGCTACAGAGGGGCGCGTGAAGGTGGTGGCCGGGGCCGGGTCGGGCAAGACCCGTGTGCTCGCCCACCGCTTTGCCCATCTTGTCAACAACTATGGCATTGACCCGGCCCACATACTTTGTCTGACCTTCACCAACAAGGCGGCACGCGAGATGCGCAGCCGTATAGCGCGGTTGGTGGGGGGTGGCGATGCCAATGATTTTGTCAGCACCATCCACAGCTTCTGTGTCAAGGTGCTGCGCCGCGACATATATCGGATAGGCTTCCCGAAGACCTTCACCATCCTTGACGATGCCGACAATGAATCGATAGCCAAGCAGGTGCTGCAGCTGCACGGGATGGACCGCACGAAGAAGACTGTGCGTGAGCTCCTCAACCGCGTGGCGCACTTCAAGTCGGTGGTGTGCCCCGACTACATCGGCCGCTATATGCTGCAGACTTCGCCGCGCTTCACCGATACGTCGGGGATGACCGAAGTTGAGTCATTCCTGCACTACCAGGCTCTCAACTATGCCCTCGAGTTTGATGATATAATCACCTTCACGCTATATCTATTCGACAACTTTGCCGAGGTGCGCCGTTACTGGCAGGAGACACTCGATTATGTGATGGTCGATGAGGTGCAGGACTGCAATGCGTCAGACTGGAGGATACTTGATGTGATCACCGCCCTGCACGGCAATCTCTTCATCGTGGGCGACCCCGACCAGGCCATATATGAATGGCGCGGAGCACGCCCGGCGGCATTCGTGGCCTGGCAGCCCGACACCGAGGTGATACTCGCCCGCAACTACCGCTCGACCCCCGAAATACTCGATGTGGCCAACAGTATCATACGCCACAACCGGATGCGCATCGACAAAGATCTCGTCACGATGCGGCTGCCGCATGTCAAGGCCCACTACTACCATGCCCCCAACGACCAGAAAGAGGCGGCCTGGATAGCGCGCACTCTGCAGCGGCTGCAGGCCGAGGGTGAGGACCCCGGCAATTGCGCGGTGCTTTACAGGGCCTCCTATATGTCGCGAGCCCTGGAGCAGGAATTCATCAAGCGCAAGATTCCATATGTAATCTGGGGATCGGTAAGATTTTTCGAGCGCAAGGAGATAAAGGATGCGCTGGCATATCTGAGGCTTGTGGCCGTCAACGATAACCTCGCCTTCAGGCGTGTGGTCAACACCCCGCCGCGACATTTCGGCGACACCTCGATGCAGCGCCTGCAGCAGTTGCAGCGCGATGAGCAGCGCCCCCTCTTCGAAGTCCTCAAAGACAACCTCGATCTCTGGCGCAAGACCCGAGCATACCCGCATCTCTGCGCCTTCATACATCTCATCGAGAAGTGCCGACGCGAACAGGAGCATATGGCCGTGTCGGAGATCCTGAATTTCATTCTCAAAGACACAGGGCTGACCGAATCTTACCGCGATGACCAGAAGGAGGAGCGCCTGGAGAATGTGGAGGAGCTTATCCACTCGATACGCAGTTACGAGAATGCCCACCGCAATGATGATATCACACTGGCCCGCTATCTGCAGGATGTGGCGTTGTTCACCAACGCTGACTATAAGGATGATGGCGGAAAGGTGAAACTGATGACGATTCATCAGTCGAAGGGGTTGGAGTTTCCGGTAGTGGTGGTGTGCGGTCTATCCGAGGGTCTCTTCCCCAGCCACCGCACCATGCGCGAGCGGCGCCTCGCCGGACTTGAAGAGGAGCGGCGACTGATGTATGTGGCCGTCACCCGCGCCGAACGCCGCCTCTTTCTCACCGAGGCCGAGGGATATAATATCCAGTCGCGTGCCGACAAGTATCCCTCGCGGTTCCTGACCGAGATTCCACCCTCGCAGCTCACCACCGAAGGACGCATCGACCCGACTCTGCTTGATGCCGCACGCTCACTGGTGCGAGCCATAGATATCGAGACCGGTATCACGCCCGGCGATAGCGTGGCGCCGGCTGACCCGGCCGACGGTGCAGTCCCACTCTTCAAGGTGGGGATGCGTGTGCGCCATAAATTTCTGGGAGAGGGTGTCATCACCGACCTCTCGGCCGATGGCGACAGGGCAAAGGTGAGATTTGGCGACGATGCCGCCACAGAACGCAATCTGCTGACCCGCGTGCTGACCCCGTTGCCCGAAAACTGAAATCCATAAAACTGAATCCAAACTAAACTTTACTTATAAATTCTTACTATTTACTATCAAAGATGAAAAAGACAGCTATTATGCTTCTTATGGGACTCGCAGCCCTCTGCGCTCCCGCCACAGCTTCGGCTCAGTTCAATCTCAAGAAGGCCGTCAACAGTGCCACTAAGGCCGTGCAGGCCATCACTCTCACCGATGCGCAGATGGCTGCGTATGTGAAGGAGTCGGTAGATTGGATGGATACCCACAATCCGGTACTCCCCGAAGATGACCCCTACACCCAGCGTCTGCGCCGCCTGACCGACGGCATCACCGAGGCCGACGGCATACCCTTGAACTTCAAGGTCTACAATGTGATTGATGTCAACGCATTCGCTTGCCCCGACGGCAGTGTGCGCGTATTCTCATCGCTGATGGATATCATGAATGATGATGAACTTATGGGTGTGATCGGCCATGAGATAGGCCACGTGCTGAAGCATCACTCGAAGAATGCCTTCAAGACTGAGTTGCTGACGGGGGCCGTGAAGGATGCCGTGGCCTCTACCGGTGGTGTTGCGGCTGCCCTGACTGAGTCGCAGCTCGGTGCGCTCGGCACATCGCTCATCAATGCCAAGTACTCGCAGAAGCAGGAGAAGGAGGCCGACAACTGCGGCTACGACTTCCTGGTGGCTAACGGCAAGAATCCGTGGGGTATCGTGATGTCGTTTGAGAAGCTGCAGTCGCTCGAGGGTGACGCGGGCGCCACTCCGAGCTATATCGACAAGATGTTCTCATCACACCCCGAGACCAAGGCCCGCATCGAGGCCATGACGAAGCGTTGCCAGAAGGATGGCTATGTGCGTCCGGCAGCTACTGAGACTACGGCCGAGTAATCCGGCAGCTCCGGCCGTGAGTATCTCTCATCTTTGAGAGATGCCGCTTGGCCACGGATATAACGATGGCTCCCTGCAAGACCTTTAATAGTCGCTTGCAGGGAGCCATTATTATAATCAGTTATCGGACTATTCAGCGTCGGCACTCGCCGAACGTCGGCGCCATGCCGAGCGCACGCGGCGCCATCCCTCTTTGCCCAGAATGAGCAGGGCGGTGTACTGTGCGGCTTTGGCCATGCCGAAGAATACGACCCAAAGTGTCCCCTTCGCGGCAAGCGAGATCGGCAGGAGCATCTGGGCGAATGACACAACATAGCAGACTCCCGCCACGCCTGCCACGATGCAGCCCGTGCGGAATGATAGCGAGGCAAGCCATCGGGCTGCCCGGCCGAATGCCTGCTTGATGTCGGAGGATAGATTCATATCTGTTGCAGTTGTCAGGTAGGAGAATAGATAGCTTATTTCGGCGGCTCCCAATAGACCCGCACCTCACCTATCTTGAGTTTGCCGATAATCTGATAGGGTATATGCTGGGCCGATGTCGAGAGCCACGCATCGATGTCATCGCTTGATTTGCGTCCGCCATGGCTTGTGAATCGGAAGCGTATGTGCCATGCCTCGCGGTATGAGTCATCGCGCAGCTTGATGCGCTGGCGTCCGAGAGAGCGGATGGTGAGTGTCTCTGTCTCGTCGCCAGAGAAGATATTGACCTTGATGGCTCCCTTCGATGCGAGTTCGGCATAGTTGATGGTGCGCAGGTAGTAGAATACGCTGAGCATGTCGAAGGTGGCGCCTTGCGCTGTTAGGGTCTTATGGTTCTCGCTATGCTCACCCTTCTTGTTGATGCGGCGGCGGGTGAGGGCCCCCTTCACGTTCTGCCCCGAGTGGGTGAAGCGCACATCATCGTAGCTGAAATATCCTCCTTCGTGAGCCCGCTTGGTGTAGCGTGCGGGGCGCAGGGTAGAGGCATCGACGATTGAGGTGAGAGTGTCGCGCACGGCAAAGAACTTATCAGCCCAGGGCTTGGTGCGCCCGGTGAGGGTGAGCCTGTACTGCGAGCCATTCTTGCGCAGTGAGAGTGTGGCGGTGCCGGCCTCCTTATGAATCAGTCCCCACTTATATGTGGCCACATAATGCAGCGTCTCATCAGGGAATGTGGCCGTGGCAGCCGAGGCCGCAACAGTCCATGAAGTGCAGAATATGGCTATCAGCAGCGGGAGCAGCAGCGATTTCAGTATTTTAAATTTTGGCATGATCACTTGCGGCGTCGAAGTTGTTTAAACTTTTTTCAAGTGCAAGGTTAATTAAGATTTTGAGCAGGTTTCGGCTCTCGAAGAGGGAGCGATGCGGGCATCGCGACCGATGAAGAGAGCCGAAAGATGCCAAAATATTAATTAAGATTGTGCTTGAAGAAAAAATTACTTCATTTTATGTTTTTCGTAAAAAGTTTAAACAACTTCATCAGTACATAAGATGCTTCTTGCGGTTGCTTCGCCATCCTGCGCGCGATTCGGTGTCGGTGAAGCAGATGGTCAGGTCAGCGCGCGAGGCCTTGTCGGTGAAGAATATCTTTTTGTCGGCGCGGTAGTCTTTGTCGGTGAAGAACCATATCCCTTTGTTCTCGCTCTTTTTCGCCCTGTAGTTGCGGTCGGTCTTGTAGACCACCAGGTCGGCCCGCGATGGATTGTCGACCACGTAGACTTTCACATCCGCGCGTGATTCATTATCGACCGAGAAAACCTTTTGTGCCTGCATGGGCATGGCGCCGGCGGCTATGGCCATCAGGGCTGCCAAAGCAGCGTGGCGGGTATATTGGATGGGATGTTTCATAGGGGTGTTTTATGTACGGTTTCGGTAAATGGAGCATTCCCGGGGGCTACACAGTGCCGCCGTTCGCCTGACCCTTGGTCAGGGGATGGGGGAGAAGAATTTGCTCGGGGATAGATACACGGTGCCCGGCCCGGTGATGCGCATCATGCTGAGTCCCTCGCCGCTGAGCAGATTGCCGAGCGACCAGTTTGATTGAATCTGATGGTCGGCAAAGTTGAGGAGGGCTATGATGTGGTCTTCGTCGACTTCGATTGTCTCTGAGGGCTGGAGGTTGATGACTATGGGTTGCCCCTTTGTGTCGAGAAACACTGTGGAGTTGCCCTGGATTTTCTGCAGCAGCAGCCCCATGCCGCCGGTGAGTCCGGCAATCGAGAGTTTTGTGGTCACATTGACGCGGTTGTTGGAGCCCACGTATACTCCGCGGTGGCAAATCATTGTCTCACCGTTGAGTTTGATGGGGAGCAGTCCGAAGTGGCTTCCGATGACCACCTTGCGCGGCATGTTGGTCACATTATAGAGGCGCAGTATGAAGAGGGATTCGCCCGAGAGTTTTGCTCCCAGGATGCGGCCCAGCCCCGAGCCATTGAAGCTCAATTCCTTCTCGATGCCGGATTCAAGATAGATTATCGAACCCTTTTCGGTAAAGAAATTCTCGCCCGGCAAGAGTGTCACCTCAAGATGCTGTATGTATTGTCCGATTAGTTTGCAGTTCATGATAAATTGTATTTTTGAAGTTACGACGGTGGAAGTAGCTCTCTTCACTAAGCGGTGGATGCGTCCCGTCGGAATAGATAACGCAAAAATAGCTAAATCTAATCAAACTCCATAAGTGTATGCAATATTTCAGCCTCCGAATCTACCCAAAAACCAATCTTGACCACAATATTTCAGGCCGTAAAGCCCCGGTTGCAAGGCCGGGAGGCGAGGGTCAGGGCTGGACGGTGAAGCCGAGGTCTTCGATGACCTCCTTGACGGCAGCCGCATCGGGATTGCCCTGGATAGTGGTCTGGCCAGTGGCCAGATCTACTGCCACTGACTCTACGCCGGGAAGTTTGGCGATGTTTTTCTCAACCATGGCCTTGCAGTGGCCGCAACTCATCCCTTTTACGGTGATGGTGTGAAGATGTTCCATTTTGTCTGATTTATTGGGTTTATATTTTCTGATAAGCGCGTTGATGAGGAGGGCTATGAGCAGGATTGAGCATATGCCTGAAAAGAGTCCGATATCAAGATGGCAATGAGCATGACCGGCCACCATCGGCATCGTAAACCAATCGCGCGGCATAAGATAATCAATACATAATCCGATGGCGATGGCCCCGAGCACTATCGTGGCAAGATAGATGGCGGCAGCTCTCTTACCCAGCGACTTGCTCACGATGATGATTGAAGCGAAGTTGGCAGCCGGACCCGCCATAAGCAGCACGAATGCAGCTCCGGGACTCAGCCCTTTGAGCATCAACGATAGTGCGATCGGTATGGAGCCTGTAGAGCAGACATACATCGGCACAGCCACAATCACCACGGCAATCATCGAAAGGAGCGGATATCCGGCAAAGAATGTGAAGAACCCATCGGGCACAAACACTGTGATTGCCGCCGCAATCACCAATCCGATTATGAGCCACTTGCCAATATTCTGAATCATCTCCACGAAGCCATAGCGCAGCGCATCCTTGATTTTGCCGGTGAGATTGTCGGAGACCGGCGCATCGATGGTGTCGACTTCAAGGTCGCAGGCCGGGTCGGCTTCCTTCTCATCGCGGCTGGCAAGCATGCCGCCGACAAAAGCTGTGGCGAGGGCTGCGACTGGGCGGATTATGGCAAATGCAGGACCAAGCAGCGAGTAGGTGGCGGCTATGGAGTCAATGCCTGTCTGAGGGGTGGCGATGAGGAAAGATGTCGAAGCGCCGCGTGAGGCGCCGTTGCGGCGCAGCGACACAGCCGTAGGGAGCACACCGCATGAGCATAAGGGCAAAGGCACACCGATCAAGGCCGCCTTTATCACAGCCCATGCGCCGGGGCGCGCAAGATGCCGGCGATAGACACTCCCGGGTACGAAGGCATAAAGCACTCCGGCCACCAGGAAACCGAGCAGCAGATAGGGGGCCATCTCGGCCAGCATGTTGATAAGCGAATAGATGAATTCCATATTACAAAGATAGTAAATAAAACCGTAGTTATGTTATCCAATCCATATAGATTGGGGCGCAATTAACATTATTTAGCCAACAATCCTCATACCGCAACATTGCAATCAAGTTGCAGTCGAATTTCACTAACTTTGCGGTGTGAAAATGTAACTAAGGGTTGCAACCTGCTAAAACTGCTTCTACTGTTCAGATAGCTTGCATCCTGCTAAAAAATATGAATATGAGCAAGACATTTAAAGTTGAGATAGATTGCGCTAACTGCGCCAATCTTGTGGAGGCGGCGGCACGTAAAGTGGCCGGTGTCAAGGACCTCTCGATATCGTTCATGACCCAGAAGATGAAAGTCGCTTTTGAGGATGGGGCCGATGAGGATGCCGTGATGGCGGATGTGCGGAAAGCGGGACGTAGAATCGAGCCCGATTTCGAGATACTCTGATTGTAAGCGTGAGCGCTGCGATGCAGGTCTGCCAGTAGCCGGGAACTGACTAAGTTGAGGGAATTTTAAGTAGTTGGAATTATGAATAGAAAACAACGTAAGATGCTGATCCGCATATTGCTTGCGGTGGCGATGACCATAGTGTTGCTCTGCATTGATGTCAGCGGCGTGCTGCGTCTGGCGCTCTATCTTGTGGTCTACCTTATCATTGGCTACGACATATTGCGAAAGGCATTGCTCGGGATATTCCGCGGCCGGGTGTTTGATGAGAATTTCCTTATGGCGGTGGCCACAATTGGAGCCTTTGCCCTGGCTATTTATGAGAGAAGCGGCGACTATCTTGAAGCGATTGCCGTGATGCTATTCTATCAGGTTGGTGAGTTCTTCCAGAGCTATGCCGTGGGGAAGAGCCGCCGCGACATAGCCGCCTTGATGGATATCCGCCCCGACTATGCCAATATCGAGAGGGATGGCGAGATTGTGAAGGTTGATCCTGATGACGTGGCGGTAGGGGAGACCATCGTAATCCAGCCCGGCGAGCGGGTGCCGATCGATGGGGTAGTGCTGTCGGGGGAATCGTCGCTCAACACTTCGGCCTTGACTGGCGAGTCAATGCCGCGTGAGGTTGGTCAAGGTGATGAGGTGGTCAGCGGCAGCATCAACATGTCGGGTGTGCTGAGAGTGCGCACCACCAAAGGATTCGGCGACTCTACGGTCTCGAAGATTCTTGAACTCGTGGAGGACTCAGCATCACGCAAATCTAAATCAGAGAATTTCATTGCGAAGTTCGCACGGGTCTACACTCCGGCTGTGTGCTACGGCGCATTGGCGCTCGCACTGCTTCCGCCGCTCTACCTCATCCTGTTTGCGGGTGCGCCGGTAAGTTTTGCTACGTTTGAGACTTGGGTTTATCGGTCGCTGGTGTTTCTGGTTATAAGTTGTCCGTGTGCGCTGGTGGTGAGCATACCGCTGTCGTTCTTCGCCGGGATAGGTGGCGCGAGCCGCGCGGGTGTGCTCGTTAAGGGGGCCAATATTCTTGAGACTTTGTCGAAGGTCAAGACTGTGGTCTTCGACAAGACAGGCACCCTCACCAAGGGTGTGTTTGAGGTGAATGCCTATCATGGCGATCATGATCAGGATATATCGGCCCATAAGGCGCAGCTGCTTGAATATGCCGCCTTAGCCGAATCTGCATCGTCGCATCCTATCGCGATGTCATTGCAGCGGGCCTACGGGCGACCGGTCGACCGCAGCCGTGTCAGTGATCTGCGCGAGATCAGCGGAAAGGGTATCACTGCCCTCATCGACGGCAAGAGAGTTGCCGCAGGCAATGAGAAGCTGATGGGCGATCTCGGCCTGACACCCTGCCATTGCCATACGGCCGGCACCATCGTGCATCTCGCCATCGATGGCCGCTACGCAGGGCATATTGTGCTGGGTGATGTGGTCAAACCCACATCGGCTCAGGCCATAGCCGACCTGCACGCGGCAGGCGTCATGCGCACCGTGATGCTCACCGGCGACACTCGCCAGGTGGCTGAGCAGACCGCCGCGCGGCTGGGGATAGACACCGTATACAGTGAATTGTTGCCAGCCGGCAAGGTGGCCCAAATCGAGCGGATTATTGCCGAGGCGAAGAGCGGCGATAAAGTGGCATTTGCAGGCGATGGCATCAACGATGCGCCGGTGCTATCGCGTGCCGACATAGGCATAGCGATGGGCGCTATGGGTAGCGATGCGGCCATTGTGGCCGCTGATGTGGTGCTGATGGACGACGACCCCCTTAAAATCGGCAAAGCCATACGCATATCGCGCAAATGCCTGCGGATAGTGTGGGAAAACATCTTCATGGCCATTGGCATAAAGGGAATCTGTCTGGTGCTCGGAATCTTCGGTATAGTCAACATGTGGCTCGCCATCTTCGCCGACGTCGGCGTGATGATTCTCGCCGTGCTCAACGCCATCCGCGCAATGCATATAGCTCCACAACCACCTACGTGATTTAGGCTTCTCTTAAGATTTTCATCTTGGAATTAAAGGCCTCGGCAGATGCATATGTGGCTCTATGTTGAAAGTTGTTGTTTACCGTTGATGTGCTTGTGGTATGTAATGTTAAAGAATACAGTGACAGTATCAAAAAAAATTTAAATTTACAATCTAAAAACATTAAACTTATGGCAAGTGCGATGAAGACGATACGTATACGTATATTAAGAAAAACCTACGAAGCATTGAAGCCATATCCCTTATTCTTTTTCAATGCTGTAGAGGAGTATGATTATAGCACCCAAAACACATCCTATTACTGGGAACCAGAGGCAATTTTTTTTGACGATAAAATGGAAAATCGCTTCCATTGGGACAAGAATGACTCTTCCACCGGGAAAACCTATTTCTGTTATGGGTATTTAGCTGGGGAACTAATACCCGGAGCTGATTATGTCGAGCTGAATCTTGTGGAATTCAATCCCAATGACAAATCTCATGTAAGGGCGGTTTTTCTTCTATACTTAAACAAAGCGTCTAATACTAAAGATGAGTATTCATTTAGGGAGTTTTTATGGATGCTCAACAGGTATTCCATCAACATAGATATAATATCGGAGGTTGTCGCTGAATTTGATGTAAAATCAATTCAGCCATTCTTCTTACAGGCACTTAAAGAATTTTCAATTTGCTTATCTGTTCCGAAACAGAAAATTATACAACATTTCTTGCATTCAAAAGGAGTGGAGACAGCTATATATTGTCCTTCAATACTTGTAGAGGCAATTAGCAAGTGCTTCCCATCAATAAATATTGAGAAAGACAATATTTCTATTCTGTGGCTCTTCAATTTGGCAGTTGTTGAAGAAAAGTATCGTAAACAAGCCTCTCCATATAATTGTCTAATCGACACTGATATTACCAACTTTCTACTTAAACTTAGAAGGTGGCTTAAAGATGATGATTATGTTCTGGATGATTATTCTTCCTTGATAAAGATCATTAGACTCCTTTCCCCTCAGGCACAGGTAAGAGTTATTCAGCGTTATTTTTATGCTATAAGTAAGGGTCAAATAGAATTTAATGCGGAAGTTCTTTCTAAGTTCAAGATTAATCGATTTGAGAAGTGGGGCAGATACTTTCATTGTTCTTTTGAGCCAGCTAATCCAATTAGATTGGCTGTGCCTTTACTCTGTGATAACATCTTGACTTTCTTAAACAGCAGCCAACAGACTCTTCAAACAATAAACGGCACTCTTGATTTGGCATATGATCGCTGTGATTCAAATTCCCCCGATGTGGACTTTGGATTGAGCCATATTGTACCGGTTTGTAAAGGAGGAGTCGTACCGGATAAATATAGATTTAAGGGATTCATTTGTTATCAAGATGTTATTTGCTTGAATGATCCTAATATAAAATCAGAAGTTATACTTTCCACAGCTAAGACTTTGCTGAATCAATTAGAATCACAACAAAAGAATCCTGCTTGCCATAGCGATAAAACGTCATTACAGACTTGTAATGACCGATTGACGAATGTAGATGCTTGCAAAAAATGTGATATGGAAGGTGTAGAATGGCTTGATAAATGGGTCATAAAAATTCTCAAGAAGCAAGAGGACAGAGCTGAGGTCTTAAAAATATTCATCAATAAGGAATTTCCTGTAGGACAATCTATTGAGGTGTCATTGTGTGAGGTAATTTCAAATCCTAATACTTTTAGGAGACGCCTAAACAATTGGTTAAATAAAACTTTCTCTCCGGTACCTTCTATTACCAGCACAAATGATGATGGAAATACAATAAGATTAGAGGCTGGGTGGGTGTCAAAAGAAAAACTCGAATATTATGCAGATCATGTTGTAAAGGTATTTTTGAAACACTCGTGGTTTAAGGTAGAACCACGCAAGGACGCATATATAGGCTGTGGAGTTCTTTTCCCTATACTGGGCATAAGTGAGACTGACTATGATTCTTATCATGATCCCTATGACAAAGAATATGTAAAAATACAAGAAAACAGCTATGTAGTAGAGAAGGTAAAAAAAGCTCTTATCGAAAGAATCGGCGTAAAACCACATGCTGACGGCGCTTTCTATGTTCCATATAATCAGAAGCTATTGAGGGAGTTAAAAAGTGAGTTCTACACTCATCCTCAAGAGTCAGACTCATCAGAATTTGCCAAATACTATGTGCCTTTCCTCAGAACAGTGACATCACGATATGACCGTTATTGTGCTCCAAAATATAAAAATGGCGAGGACTTTGTTACAGGGTTAAGTTTCTTTTGGTGTCGCGGTAAAGAGTGCTTTAAGAACTCGTTAGCAAATCAGACGCTTGCAAGTGTAAAGTCATGGCAGGAATATACCATATTACACATGCTGGAAATTCTGGGATACCCCCAGATTACAAGAACTCCAGCTGGTAATGAAACGTCTGAATTGATACGCGGTTTTATCGGAATTGTAAACAAAGCCGAGTCTTTGTTCAGGCGGATACGATGCCGAGAATGTAATCATTTACTTTTCCCAATCGGTAGTTCTCAATTCAATCGCTACAATAAATTTGCGTGTCGTGTGCCTCATTGCAGTCAACATGGTGTCCGAGTTTACCTCAGTCACTGCCACCACTGTAAAAGTGGACTTATTGATTCAAGAGATTCTGCCCGTTGTCCTAATGGCTGGCATATCTGTCCTAAATGTCTAAGTTGTTGCGATGATGCTATATATGAACACATGGCTAGCAAATATATCGTGGCGGGTATCCCTGTACCTCGTCATATCTCTGATAAATTAGGACATGGGCATAACGACAAAGATCTATATTTTTGTCCTAAATGCGGAGGCGAGGTTAAAACGGTAGTCGATGAGCATACCTACAGAGAAGCGAAAGTCTGTCAAAACTGTCGTAGTGTATATAAAGATAATCCCGAATCATTTTAAGAAACATTTCCAAAATGTTCTCTCGAAATAATAGTTTGGAAATGGTTCTTATAGAATATTGATTACTAATGTCTTTTTTTTGTTTCCCCACTATTAAAGTGTGATATCCGATGCAATTATATCACGAAAAAATGTTATCTTTGCAATCTGAGACGTTCAAAATCTGGAAATGACCTTTAATATTAAAGAAACACGGCAAGCGCCAAATTTGTATGAGAACTCTTTGATAGTCGTAAAGGTATAGGTCTGCCACAGGTGCTGTTCAAGAGTTTTTATATTTCGCCGGTATCTATATGACACACACCAGCACTCGTCCAACTCTATATATCACTTGGGGCAAGGCTTTTGGTGAAATCTACTGCCACCATGCCGCTCTATATATCCCTTACATTTCCGACTCTTTATTTTCGCCTGATATTATTCGTGTCGGCGTAACGGTGCGAGCCAATAATATCGAAAAGGGAGAAATTAACGGATATTCCGATAAGGATATAATTAAATATCTGCCTTGCAGTCCTGTGGAGGGCGGTCTGCATATTCCGCTTAACTCTACTCCAATAATTGACGGCATAAGCCTTAATTCTTGGACTTCCCTAAAAAATGGAGAACGAGGAGCACACAAAGAGTTCCCTATACGCCTCATATATCAGGTTGGCACTGATGAAGTAAAAGAGCTTCCTTTCAATCATAGTGCCTCACAAACGCCGTACATATTAAGCGAAAAGCATTTTGTTAACCTTAAAGACGGCGAAAAGGTAGATGTAACTGTAAACTTCGACTGATTATGCTTAATTCAATTGTCGCTTTTGACGTAGAAACGGCAACATTTCAGCGCAGCTCTATTTGTGAGATAGGCATTGCTATTGTCAAAAATGGAGAAATTGTTGACCGTAAGCGTTGGCTTGTGCAGCCTCCTCATAATGAATATGACGAGTTCAATACATATTTACACGGTATTGGACCCGATGACACCAAGGATAAGCCCTTGTTCCCCGAGGTGTGGAAAGAAGTATTGCCTTTTATCGAAAACAAAATTGTGGTTTGCCACAATTCCGCTTTCGATATGGGCGCATTAAGAGATGCGCTGACTCTATATGATTTGGAGTTCCCAACTTTTGATATAATGTGTACGCTACGCGTTTCGCGTAAGACAATACCCGGTCTTGGTAGCTATACATTAGACTCGGTTTATTCCAATCTTTTTGAAAAAGAAATGGAAAATCATCATCACGCTTGCGATGATGCAGCGGCTTGCGCTGAAATTCTACTTGAATGTTTACGTCGTAATGATGTTTCAAGCCGAGAGCAAACCGAGGAAATGTTTGCTTTGAAAATAGGGCATATTTCTCCCGACTCTTACTGCAACCAACACGCCATCAGAAATTGTGGCTCTAAACAGGCTGTTGGAGCCAAAGATATTGTTGGCGATCAATCGAAGATTGACCCCGACAATTATTTCTTTGAAAAGGCTGTATGCTTTACAGGTGCGTTTTCTTTTAGCACTCGCAAAGAGTTGCAGCAATATATTGCAGACGTTGGCGGTACTCCTGTTGACGGTGTCACAAAGAAAACTGATATATTAGTCGTTGGTCAACAAGACTTCCGTGTGGTCGGTGATACTGGCATGAGTAGTAAGCAAAGAAAAGCATATGACTTATTAAATAAAGGTCAGGAGATAGAAATATTATCGGAAACGGACTTCCTTTCCCTTACCTCCGGCTTCCGGGTTAAAGAAAATCCATAAAATTTGACAACTCTTATGTGAGTTCCTCTTGCACTAACGGCACTATTGAAATAAACATAGATATTGAGAAAATGCGTGGTATGAAGTTATAAGTTTTAGCTTTTTCTTAAAAGGCATTTTACAGTGGACTTAGGTTCTATACTGATGATAGAGCCTGAGTTCGCTGCTTTTATAGGCCCTTCGGCCGCTATCAGAGGGAGAGCGGTATCACCCCGGAGGTGCTTCGCAAAGATAAGCACTGCGACTGTGTCAACGGCCCCAACTCCGCGAAGCAGCAGTTTAATACTTGATTTCATCGGAGATAGGGGATGGCTCAAAAATGGTATTGATCAAAAATGATATTGGCGGCGTTCTCGGCGGCTCGCTCGCTGCTGATGTTCTGGCAGTTCTTGAGGCTCAGCTTTATCGGGTTCATTCTCTGTTCGCACAGATTGTTAGAAGTCATCCTTTTTCCTCAGCACGGGTATCGGCATGGCGGTTATTCAGAAGGTTTGCCCGCTCTGTGGGCGGGGCAAAGCGTTTGCCACGTGAGAGCAGAATTCTTTATTATTTCGCTTAAAATGCATCGGTAAGCAAGAAGGTTCGCAACGGCATATGAGTTATTCCGTCATAATCCTTAGGTTTGGTAATGGGATCCATAGACACAACATATTTGGGATAATTGTCGGGAATCTGCATCAGATTGCCAAACTCACGTTTCATTGTCGAATCTTCATTGAGCAGATAAGAAACCTGTATGTATATTGGTTTGCCTCCCTTTTCCGCTACAAAATCTATCTCACCATTAGGAAGTGTACCTACGGCAACTTTATAGCCAAGATTCTTCAAATGAAGATACACGGCATTCTCCATCACCTTCTCTATATCCTTTGCGCGGTCGCTGCCTACAAGTAAATTCCTTAATCCAAGATCTTCGAAGTAATATTTATCATTGGTTTCCAGAAGCCGCTTGCCGTGTATGTCATACCGCTTGACCTTGTTGATAATATAAGCATTTGAAGCTGCTTTCAGATAATTCACAGCCGATAGCGGAGTCAACTCCACTCTCTGAGCTTTGAGATATTTCGACAGAGACGTGGCCGACACGAGTTGCCCGGTGTTGTCGCTGACATACGACATCAGATTCTCAAACAACGTGACATTACGGAGACCTTCTCTTTGCACCACATCCTTCAGCACAATGGTATTATAAATGTTCTGTACATATTCCCAAACCATGTCTTCATTTTCAAGACCGAGCCTGTAAAGATGAGGAAGTCCACCAAATGACAGATATTTTTCAAGACTTTCCGGCGAGTCTTCAAGATTGTGGAAGCGGAGAAATTCACGGTAAGACAGACTCTGGATATGGATGTCGATATATCGTCCTCCAAGATAGGTTGACAACTCTGATGAAAGCATTTTGGCGTTGCTTCCGGTCACGATTATCTGGCACTCTTCATCAGCATTCAGGCTTCTCAAAGTATTCTCGAAACCTTCAATATCCTGCACCTCATCTATCAGGAGATAATTATCCCCATCTTCAGAAAATTTTCCTTGGATATAATCAGCCAGGTCAGAATCGTTTTTTATTGAGTCGTATTTGTTCTTCTCCTTATTTATATATACGATGTTTGCGTCAGGGTGATTCTGGCGGATAATTTCAGCAAGATTACGAAGCACATAACTTTTACCCACTCGACGCTGACCGGTGAGAGCTATCATCATACCCTTGTTCAAAAACCTCAGAATATGGTCAATGTATATTAGTCGCGAAATGATTTCCATGTGGCGAAGTTAGCGAATTTTATTTGTTATACCAAACAAAATCTCATAGTAAACTAATTTTGTTAATCGTACCAAATAAAATTCTCCTATCGAATGCAGCGAGAGACGGAGCGGTCTTAGGTGTTTTAATTTATATTTTGGCATTTTTCGACCCTCTTCATCGGTCGTGATGCCCGCATCGCTCCCTCTTCGAGAGCCGAAACCTGCTCAACATCTTAATTAACCTTGACCTTGAAAAAAGTTTAAACAACTTCAAGACAAAAAACCGCAGAACTATTTGATAGTCTGCGGTTTGTTGCTTGTAGTCCGATTTTGGTCGGATTGGATTGCGGAAAGACAGGGATTCGAACCCTGGGTACCCGTAAGGGTACAACGGTTTTCGAGACCGTCCCGATCGACCACTCCGGCATCTTTCCAGTCGGTGTTTCTGATAGCGAGTGCAAAGTTACAACTTTTTTTTTATTCTCACAATCTGGGCCGGATTTTTTTTTCAGTTTTTTCCACGGCTCTTTCATTTAAAATTTCTTGGACAGGCTATACTAAACCCTATTTTGTTTCATTTTTGACGTGGATTTAGTGGTGCCATCGGGAGGGATCCCGGTGGCTTTTTATCGTCACTTGTCTGTATGGAAGATTTTTAATATCTTTGCCATTGAAAAACAAAACCCGATAGCTTGATATACAGGGGCTACCGGGGATCAACACTGCAAAGGTAGTGCTTCTTTTTCATTTGAACAAATTTCAATGAACTTGATCATGTGAATTCACTGAGAAATAGGATTGCACACCATGAGCCAATTTGTTTTCCAACTGGATTTGCGGAAATATCTACTGATTATGTAAGATGGATTTATGCCAGAATTCAGATACTATTCAGTTGGATGGGCATCGATAGTTGTTCTTTCCTCAACGGACTTGACCACGTAATAAGTGTTTGTGATGCCATTGACAGATTAAAAGCCCGTTAATCTTAAGCTGGCTAAAGGGAAAATCGGTCTGAAGGGTGCGCGGAGTCGGGGAGCGGGTAGTGGGAGTGGGCCGGAGGCAGGCTGAAGGGGCTCAGAGAGATGGATGTGGGGGAGGGGTGAGGTGTTCTCTTGGTGAGTTTTCGGAAGTGGCGCGGCGCTTTTGGGCGCTATTATTTGGGAGAGTGGGCTTTTTTCACTATTTTTGTCGTGATTTGTCGTGGAGTGTGCCGAGGGTGGCTCAGCACGCGCCGGAATCTTGCGCCGGGCCGAAAGAGTCTTCAGTCAGCCGGTGGATGTATAACCTACTTACTAATTGAATGATATGAAGGGAATAGTTTTGGCCGGAGGCTCCGGCACACGACTCTATCCAATCACCAAGGGTGTCTCGAAGCAGATGCTTCCTATCTATGATAAGCCGATGGTGTATTATCCCATCTCGACCCTTATGTCGGCCGGAATCAGGGATATACTCATCATCTCGACCCCTTATGACCTGCCGGGATTCCGCCGCCTTCTCGGCGACGGTTCGGATTATGGTGTGCACTTCGAATATGCCGAGCAGCCGTCGCCCGACGGACTGGCGCAGGCTTTCATCATCGGCCGCGACTTTATCGGCGATGATGCGGCGTGTCTGGTGCTGGGCGACAACATCTTCCATGGCGCGGGCTTCAATCCGATGCTTGCAAAGGCTGTGGAGGATGCCGAGAAGCATGACAAGGCTACGGTGTTCGGTTATTGGGTCGACGACCCCGAGCGCTACGGTGTGGCCGAATTCGACGAGCAGGGGAAGTGTCTCTCGATTGAGGAGAAGCCGGCGCATCCGAAGTCGAACTATGCCGTGGTGGGGTTATATTTCTATCCCAACAGTGTGGTGGATGTGGCTGCCCATATCAAGCCCTCGGCGCGCGGTGAGCTTGAGATCACCACTGTCAATCAGGAGTATCTTGAGCGTGGCGACCTGCAGGTGAGTGTGCTGCCGCGAGGCTTCGCCTGGCTCGACACCGGCACACATGACTCTCTGGCCGAAGCCTCTATATATGTGGAGGTCCTTGAGAAGCGCCAGGGGTTGAAGATAGCATGTCTTGAGGGTATCGCCTACCGCAAGGGATGGATTTCGAAAGAGAAACTCACCGAGCTTGCAAAGCCGATGCTCAAGAATCAGTATGGCCAGTATCTGATGAAGGTGGTGGCCGAACTTGACCGGACTCATTCAAGCAATCTTGACTAAAGTTTAGACAACTTTTAGCTCCTGAGGCTGGCTTGCGTAAAAAAGAAATCACAGAAGTTGTTTAAACTTTTTTACGAAAAACATAAAATGAAGAGATTCTTTTTTCTTCAAGCGCAATCTTAATTAATATTTTGGCATCTTTCGACCCTCTTCATCGGTCGCGATGCCCGCATCGCTCTCTCTTCGAGAGTCGAAACCTGCTCAAAATCTTAATTAACCTTGCACTTGAAAAAAGTTTAAACAACTTCACAGGATAAAATTAGAAATGGAGGTAATAAAGACCAAACTCGACGGTGTGCTGATTCTGGAGCCCAGAATCTTCACTGACGCGCGGGGATATTTTTTCGAGAGTTACAATAAGCGTGCCTTCGACGAGGCCGTGGGACGCAAGGTGGATTTTGTGCAGGACAACGAGAGCGCGTCGACATATGGCGTGATGCGCGGCCTTCACTTCCAACGTCCGCCGCATGCACAGGCCAAGCTGGTGAGATGCGTCAAGGGGCGTGTGCTCGATGTGGCGGTCGATATCCGCAAGGGTTCGCCTACGTATGGCTGCCATGTGGCTGTGGAACTTTCGGAAGATAATCACCGCCAGTTCTTTATTCCGCGCGGTTTCGCCCATGGCTTCGCCGTGCTGAGCGAGGAGGCGGTCTTCCAGTATAAGTGCGACAACTATTACGCTCCCGAGGCCGACGGCGGCATAGCCATCACAGATGCCGAGCTTGGCATCGACTGGCAGATTCCTGTGGCCGAGGCCATACTCTCGGAGAAGGATACGCGGCATCCGTTGCTGCGCGATTTCGATTCACCCTTCGAATATTGAGTAGCTTGCCGGCAGAAAAAGCCTGAAAATGGATGAGGATGGGACCAATATCAACAATAAAGAAAGTATGAATATACTCGTAACCGGCGCCAACGGCCAGCTCGGCACATCGCTGCGCAATGCTGTGGCCGGATCAAAACATAATTACATTTTTACAGATGTGGCCGAGCTCGACATCACCGATGCGGCAGCCGTGGCCAAAGCTGTAGAGGATAATCAGATTGACGCCATCGTGAATTGCGCGGCCTATACGAATGTCGACCGTGCGGAGGATGACGCTGAGTTTGCCGAGGTGCTCAATGCGGGCGCTGTGGCCAATCTTGCCAAGGCGATGGCTGCGCGTGACGGGCGCCTGATACACATCAGCACTGACTATGTGTTTGGTGGCAATGCCGGCAACACACCGCGCGGTGAGGATGAACCCACGAATCCCACCGGAGTCTACGGTCTGACGAAGCTTCATGGCGAGCAGGCCATCGCCGAGGCGGGTGCCAGGGCCATCGTGCTGCGCACGGCGTGGCTATACAGCGAATATGGCAACAACTTCCTCAAGACGATGCTGCGTCTCACGGCTGAGCGCAAAGAGCTGAAGGTGGTGTTTGACCAGGCCGGCACACCCACTTATGCCGCCGATCTTGCCGAGGCAATCGCTGACATTCTGGAGAATGACAAATTTGACGGCAACGAGGGTGTATATCATTTCTCGAACGAGGGTGTATGCTCGTGGTACGATTTCACACGCCATATCGCGGAGATTGCCGGCAATGACGATTGCGATGTGCAGCCGTGTCATTCGGATGAGTTCCCCTCGAAGGTGGTGAGACCCAGCTATTCGGTGCTCGACAAGACGCTGTTCAAGCGCACTTTCGGTCGCACGATACCCTATTGGACCGATTCGCTGCGCAAGTGCATGGCCCATATGAAGCAGATGGCTGAGTAATGATTCCCCGCAGCTTCAACTACTTACTATTTAAAGGTTAAACAGAGATGCAGAAATATAAAAGAAATATACTTATCACCGGTGGCGCCGGATTTATCGGCAGCCATGTGGTGAGACTCTTCGTCAACAAATATCCCGACTATCATATCATCAACCTCGATAAGCTTACCTACGCCGGCAATCTGGCCAACCTGAAAGATATCGAGGCGAAACCCAACTACACCTTTGTCAAGGCCGACATCGCTGATCTTGATGAGATGCGCCGCATAGTGAAGGAGTATGAGGTAGACGGCGTAATCCATCTGGCCGCCGAGAGCCATGTCGACCGCTCGATAAAGGACCCCTTCACGTTCGCCCGAACCAATGTGATGGGCACATTGGCCCTGCTCCAGGCAGCTAAAGAATACTGGGACACCCTGCCGGAGAAGTATGAGGGGAAACTTTTCTACCATATCTCTACCGATGAGGTATACGGTGCTCTCGAGCTGACTGCCCCCGAGGGTATCGACTCACCCTTCACCACCAAGGCATCGTCAGAGCATCATCATGCCTATGGCGAGGAATTCTTTGTGGAGACCACCAAGTATAATCCGCATTCGCCGTACTCGGCATCAAAGGCTTCGAGCGATCACTTCGTGCGCGCATACCACGACACCTACGGCATGCCCACACTGGTGACCAATTGCTCGAACAACTACGGTCCCTATCAATTCCCCGAGAAACTGATACCACTCTTCATCAACAATATACGTCATCGCAAACCGCTGCCGGTGTATGGCAAGGGTGAGAATGTGCGCGACTGGCTCTTCGTAGAGGACCACGCACGTGCGATCGACCTGATTTTCCATAAAGGCAAAGTGGCTGACACATACAATATCGGCGGCTTCAACGAGTGGAAGAATATCGACATCATCAAGGTGCTTATCCGCACCGTCGACCGTCTGCTCGGCAACCCCGAGGGATACAGCGATGAACTTATCACCTACGTCACCGACCGCGCCGGCCACGACCTGCGTTATGCCATCGACAGCCGTAAGCTGCAGAGCGAACTCGGCTGGGAACCCTCGCTGCAGTTTGAGGAGGGTATCGAGAAGACCGTGAAGTGGTATCTCGACAATCAGGAATGGATCGACACCATCACTTCGGGTGATTATCAGAAATACTACGACGACATGTATGGCAAGCGTTGACCGCTGACGCCACACGACTATCGACCGACAAGGCAGCCCCGGACGTGGAATTATTCATGAGCTTATTGTGCGAATCCATATAACATTTAAGTCGGCCGCCACGTTATAAATGAGGGAGACTTCTTCGCGAAGCCTCCCTCAGCCCTTTTCATAGAAGTTTAAACAACTTCCTAACCTTAGATAAAATTTGCCTTATGATACCAGAACTCTCACCCGACCGAGTGATTCCCCCCTCCGAACTCATAATCAACTCTGACGGAAGCGCATTCCACATCCACCTGCGTCCCGACCAACTGCGCGACAATATCATACTTGTCGGCGATCCCGGGCGTGTGAGCATGGTGGCCTCATACTTCGACACGATAGACTACGACGTGCAGTCGCGCGAGTTTCATGCCATCGCCGGCACCTATAAAGGGAAGCCTCTGATGTGCATCTCGCATGGTATAGGGTCTGACAATATAGAGATTGTGGTCACAGAGCTCGACGCTCTTGCCAATGTGGATTTCGCCACACGCAAGGTGCGCCCAGAACACCGCACGCTGCGCATGGTGCGTGTGGGCACCTCTGGCTCTTTGCAGGAGGATATACATATCGGTGATTTCGTGATGGCCGCCAAGGGGGTCGGCACCGATGGAATACTCAACTATTATGCCGGTCGCGACAAGGTGTGCGATCTGGAGTTTGAGCGCGAATTCATGGCCCACACGGGATGGTTGCCATCGTGGGCAGCCCCATATGCTGTGGATGCCGATGCGGAACTTCTGCGTGAGATTGGTCGCGATGATATGATTCATGGCAATACGATCTCTGCCGTAGGTTTCTATGCCCCGCAGGGGCGCATGGTGCGTCTGCGGTTGGCCGACCCGGACCTGAATGAGAAGATTGAATCGTTCAGCTACAAGGGTCGACGGGTCACTAATTTCGAGATGGAGTCAGGATGTCTGCAAGGTATGGCACGCCTGCTCGGTCATAAGGCGATGACTGTGTGCTGCATTATCGCCGAGCGTCGTCTCACGCAGGCTAATCCCGATTACAAGCCGGCTGTGCGCCGATTGATCGAGACTGTGCTTGACAGAATCTGACTCACGGATTCTTACGCTTAGTAGTTGCTAAGAATTAAATTAAACAACTTCACTATCTAATCTCCTTGAGCCGCCCCGGTGATGCTGACTAAAGATACGGAACTGACCTTTCAGGTGGCCTTCTCAATGCTGAAGGGAGCCTCATATGATGTGTGGCTCGCTCTGCAGGAGAGGGGGATATCACTATCTGACTTCTTTGAAGCGGATGATATGGCCCTCAGGAATGCTGCCGGCGGCGATAAGATGAGGCTACCTGACCGCTATGCGCGCGATGAGGCAATGGTCAGGGCGCGCCGCGAACTGGAGTTTACCTCAAAGCATAATATACGTCCGCTATGGGTGGAGGGGGATGATTATCCCTGGCGCATGGTGAATGTGGCCAATCCGCCGCTGGTGATCTATATGCTGGGCCAGTGCAACCTGAATGTGGAGCATGTGGCGAGTGTGGTGGGCACGCGCAAGCTCACCCCATGCGGAGCCGAATTCACGCGCAGATTTGTCGGTGATCTTGCCGGATACTTCCCTGATCTGGTAGTCGTGAGCGGACTGGCTTACGGCACCGATGCCGTGGCGCATCAGGCGGCCCTCGACGCCGGGGTGCCCACAGTGGGAGTGCTCGCCCATGGACTCGACATGATGTATCCGGCCAGTCATCGCGACCTTGCCAAGCGTATGCTTGCCGCCGGGGGCGGATTGATTTCGCAATATCCTTCGGGCACACGCATATACCGCAACAACTTTCTGGAACGCAATCGGATCGTGGCCACACTCTCTGACGCCACAGTAGTGATTGAGAGTGAGATAAAGGGTGGTGCGATGTCCACAGCCCGCCACGCATTTGAGGCTGACAGAGATGTATATGCCGTGCCCGGGCGGGTGTCGGATCCTATGTCGGCCGGTTGCAATCATCTTATTCGCAAGCAGCGGGCCTCATTGCTCACTGCGGCAGCCGACCTGATAGAGCGTACGGGCTGGACGCCGCTCGGGGCGCATATCAACCCCGACCAGCGGTCGCTCTTCCCCGAACTTGGTGGCGAGCCTAAAGTGATATATGACTATCTTCGTTTCGAGCCCGAACCCCGTGGCGCCGACCAGATTCACCTGCACACCGGACTCCCTATGGGGCGCCTGCTGAGTCTGCTGGCCGATATGGAATTTGACGGCGTACTGATACGCCATCCCGGCAATCGATTCAGCGTGGCGCTTTAAGGCGCTGTATTGACTCTTTAATGGCTTTGAAGCCTTAGGGATCTTAGAGTCTTTAGGGGCCTTAGGGTCTTTAGGGTTAAAGAAATCTTTTGAACAGTTGGGCTACCTCTTCGCCTCGGCTCAGCTTGCCGTCGCGAAGCATGACGCATGTCACGCAGGCAGTCGTGACGATGCGCCCTTCTGCATTGATGATGTCCTGATGGAATATGAAGCGCGGCCCCTTGCGCTCAAGCGATAGCGCGCTTGTGAATTTCTCGCCGCTGTGCAGCGACTCGATATATTCAATGTCAATCTTGCGCACCACGGCATCTATGCCCGCATTGTGCAGGTCGATGAAGGGTATGCCGGCATCGGCGCAGAATTTATGGCGCGTATGCTCCATGTAGTGCAGATAGTTGGCATTGTTGACTATGGCCTCGGTGTCGAGCTCATAGTCGCGCACCTCCATTTCGAGCGAATAACAATATCTCTTTCTCATTTCCTTTTGGATGTGGATGACGATGCGGGGGACGATGATGCGGTGCCCCGCTTGTTGGGCACGCCGTGGCGCGCTATGTGTTGGGAGATTTCATTGACAAAGGCCTCAAAGCGGGCGCGGTTGTCGAAGGCCGAGGCGGGGATGTAGATGAATCCGCGGCCATGCGGGCCTACAGGCACGATGATGCTGTCGGATGCCACCTGATAGGGGAGCAGTTCGTCGTAGCTGATGCGTTTTACCGTATATTCTTTACGGTAGGGATGCTCAGGGTCATAGTCGTCGTCATCGGGCGAGGAGGCAGCGAAGATGCAGGCCTCAATCCCTTCGGCGCCGTGGCGCAGGGAGTGTGGAAGAACGTTGAAAGCGCAGTCGGGGTCAAGACCGAAATTGATGTATAGCATCGCCATGAGCATGGGCACGACGATAAACAGCACTATCAGCGCGCATATCACCAGGCGAAGGTCGGAGGCGACGATTCCGGCCACAGTGAGGCATATGATGGTCAGAAGCAGGAATATGCTCCAGTTGCGGCCGTGGAGCCAATATAGATGGCTGAGCATCTGGGCGGCCGACATTTTGAAGATAGAGGTGTCCATAGGCAAGGAGGTTATTCGAACTGTATCTCGCCGGCATCGCGGCGGTGGCTGATCAGACGGTAGGTCTCGCGGTTGCGTGGCACGAGTGTCTGCAGGTAGCCGGTGCCGGAGGAGTTGCGCAGAACCTGCAGATCGATATAGCGGGTGTTGCCCCCTGCGCGTGGCGGGAAGACTTCGGCGCGCCGCTGCTTGGCGAGATTCCCCATGGGTGAGGTGCCGTCAGGCCCTGTGCCGCGTAAATCGGCACGCACGCCATCGGCATGACACCACACCGGCACAATCTCCGAGCAGGGGGGATAGCCGAGTCCGGTCCACATCACATACTCGTTGACGATTTGCTGTGGTGTGGCCTCAGCGGCCGATGCGAGCGGCTGTATGCCCTCGATCACAATCGTGGCTGTTGATTTGTAGCGCGGAATAAAATCCTCATCCACCACCCAGCGGGTGTCGGTTTGCGCGAGCATGTCGGCTCCCATCACATCATGATAGAAGCTGCGCGACACATCTTCGGTGAGGAATTCGGCCGATATTCCCTCGCCATCGATGACAGGGCGTATGAGATGCTCGGCATTGCATTCGCGCACATAACCGTACCCCTCACCCTGGCGACCGGAGTGACTGTAGTTGGTGCGTATCAGCACCCCGTCGGGTGCATCGGCAAGGTCATATTTGATGTATGAATCATTGTTGGTCTCGTAGTATGCTCCGGCTCCGGAGGCATCGATAACCCCGAAGTTGGCCTCGACCCCCATCGGGCGTGGCAGCGAATCGAGCAGGGCCTCGAAATCCTCAACACTGCGGCAGCTGCGCAGGGCTATGGTCATCACTTCTCCCTCGCGGTCCATCATGCGGTCGGGCACCTGGTCAGCCTTGATATTATATGAGGCGGTGTTCATTATGGCAAAGCCCACCTCGTTCATGCCGGTCCACGCCTCCTTGAGCTGCGTGTCCGCAGCGTTGAAGAGAGCCACATAGGCGTAGGCGCCATCGGCCGATGCCACATATTCCACCTTATTGTCGGTAGTGGATGTGTCGCGGTGTTTCCAAAGCATTGGTCTGCCTGATGCGGATGCTTTAGCCGAGATGATGGCCGATGTGCAGCTGTAGGCATCAGCAGGAAGCAGTGCCGCTGACAGCAGCAGGCTGCCGCTGGCAATAAGTCGGAGGGGGCGGAGTAGGGTAGAAAGAAGATGATGGTTCATATGGTGGAGAAAAATTGCGGGTGAATTTGCCACGCAGTCAGATTAAGCGCCATGCAGCAGTCGGCCGCGCGAAACAAATCGCCGTATCCGGCGTTAAGAAAAAAGAATGCCGTAATACGGATTCGCAAATATACACATAATTTGCATTATTGACAAATATTGAAGCTGTTTAAACGTTAAACAACTTCCTTTTCAAAATGAAAGTTGATGTGTTGTATACACCTTTTATAAATAACTTATCAAATTTTGAAATCATGACATTACCCAAAGACCCCAACATGCTGTGCAGCCTGGTCAACATGAAGCTGCGCGACAGTTATCCATCGCTTGCCGCCATGTGCGAAGATATGGACGTGAATCAAGATGAACTCGTGCGCACCCTTTCGGATGCAGGTTTCCATTATTCAGAATCCACCAACTCCTTCCGCTAAAGAGAGCCGGCGCTTCAACGCGCCGACTTTCTTGACAGACTGAAAAGGCCGGCCACGATCGCCAGTCCGATTGATGTCCACAGGCAGACATGCACGAGCTGCGCCGTGCTGCCGGCCACGACGGCAAATATTATGGTCACGAGCGTCGCACCCAGAGTCTGACCCACAAGGCGGGCGGTGCTCTGCATACCCCCCGCTCCGCCGGTGCGGCTGACGGGTGTGGCGGTGACCATGACGATATTGTTGGGGGTCTGGAACATTCCGTAGCCTATGCCGCACACCGTCATGCGCCAGACAATACTCCATTCCGAAGCCCCCTCATTGCCCAGCATAATCAGCATGGCGATGCCGCAGGCAAACACCAGCATACCCACAGCGGCAGTGACCCCGGCATTATGCCGCTCTACAAAGCGCGCCGCCAACGGAGATATTATCATTGTGGCCAATGGCCAGGGAGTCATCAGCAGACCGGTGGTGATTTCTGAAAAGCCATAGCTATTGAGAAGTATGAAGGGGAGCGATACCATGGCCAACATCTGAGCGATAAAGGAGCTGGTAGAGGTCAGGATGCTGAGCGTGTAGAGCCGGATACGGAAGAGATCGACCGGCAACATCGGATTCTTACGCTTCAACTCGCGCCGCACATAGAAAATGGCCGTCAGCGCGCACCCTGCCAGCATGATAAGCTCTTTGGTGCAGTGCCGCGGGTCCTTGAATTGCCCGAGAGCCAGAAAGAACAGGCCGAACATCAGCACATTGGCTATGGCGCTCACCAAGTCATAATCGCGGCGCCCGCACTTATTGTCGCGCGGCGGATTCGCCGGCAGATAACGCCGCCCGATAAAGAACGCCGCCACGCCGAATGGCACATTGATAAGAAACAGCCAGTGCCAGGTAGTCACCGACAGAATAGCCCCGGCAATCGTAGGGCCTGCCGCCGTGGCACTCGCGATTACCATCGCGTTAAGAGCCAGACCACGCCCCAGAATCTCGCGAGGATATATCAAGCGTGTAAGCGCGATATTGACACTCATCACGCAGGCCGCACCGATACCCTGGATTGCACGAGCCACAAGAATCATCGTGAAATTACCCGACGCCGCGCAAAGCGCAGATGCAAGCGTGAACACCACCACACCCGTAAGGAAAGTGCGTCGGTAACTGAACATATCGCCAACCGACGACAGCGGCAGGATAAGCATAGTGATCAGAAGCTGATAAATAGTGACAATCCACACCGTCAGCGAATCGCTGATGCCAAACTCAGTGGCCAGCACAGGGAGCGCCACATTCACAACCGTCACATCCAGCACCGTCATGACCAGCACAATCAGCAGCGCCACGACAGCCGTGTATTTCCGTAAGGAAAGTTTCTCCATCTATATATCTATTGTGTAAGTATCTTTTTACAATTTGCGGACCAATGTGGAATCTTTCAGCCAACCGCAGTCGCCTCAATAAAATCCGGTATAACCGTCTATACCAATAAACGCCGCATAGCCCCATAATGATGCACGTCCCATCATGAAATGCCATAAAAAAGTGGTGATTGATAGCGATGTCATGCGTACGACAGTCATCACCGCGTGCAGCATCGCGCAGTCGCAATTATCGAGAAGATGAAGAGGGGAGAAGCAGGTTCAAAAACTTAACCCTGCATTGAAAAAAAGTTTAAACAACTTCAATAGAAAGGGGGTTCCCATCCCATCAAAATATCTGTAATGTTAAGTAAAGTTGAATAATCTTAAACTGGCGTTATGTCAGCCAACCATTCATATCCGCAAGATGTTTGAAAGATACAAAAGCAATAAGAAAGCATCCACCGATTCGTGAGAATGGATGTATGCGAGTAAAGTTTAGTTAGATATAGTTTATAGTGGAATCGAGAGAGAGCGACCGTGTGGCCGCTCTCTTTTTGTTGATACCCAGTGAATTGTCTATTGTAACATATTGAAATATTGGTATTTATGTGAATTTTGCAAGTGAGTTTATATGATATTTTTGGCGGTTGTAGACGCGTAAATTTTACCAAAAATGGGGGACGATTTTAAATAAGTGTCCCCCACTTTGAGGTAAAATGGGGGACGATTTGGGGGACACTGTCGTTATAAAAATCCGATGTTGACAAGGTGCGCATTCAATCACTACCCAGCATACCAGCTCAGGCATAGCGGTGACCTCTTCCGGCATTAGGTTCTGCTTGATGGCATTGGTGTGTATGCGGTAGTTGATTTTCGACAACTCACGCTTTGCCACCACCCGATTAGCCGCTGGTCTTCAGCGTTCAATCGCTGAAATTTCTTGACAATATAGACCTTGACCTCAGGGCTGATCCACATGGTGAACTCAAATGCTATATCTTTATGGGCGTATGTGCCACCATATCGTCCTGCTTTGGCTTGAAGTGATATGGCATTGGTTCGTGCCACAAACTCCTTGACGCTTATCTTAAAACTGTTTAGACCTGATTGATTTTTAATTGTGGCGAATTCGCCATAATTAAAATCTGGATTATACACTTTCTCCCAAATGCCGATAAACTCAAGCGTGTTACGGTTACGTAGCCAATCTATGATGAAAAAGTCACCATCTTTTTGTGTACATCAAAAAAACGTCGCCATCCAATTTAAATGCTTTCATCATCTTGCGGTCTTTGGAGAAAAACACATATACATCTCATGAAGCCGGGGAATGTCCCTTCCATGACTACACCATCTGCGTCAGACCGCGTATACCATAGCGCATCTATACCGGAGACTGGTATACCAATGTCCCCCATGACGTCCATCAACTCCCGGTGCCCCTCGCGCAGGGAGTTATTATATCGTTATTATGGGAATCCCAAAGAAGGTTGAAAGTTTGGCTAAAGTGGCAATTGTAAAGTTATGTTCGCCACTTAACCATCTGGTCACCTCGTTCGGGCGTTTGCCTATTGCAGTGGCAAGTTGCTTTTTACTCAGTCCTCGTTGTTCCATCAGTAATGCAATCTTGTCGGAGATTGCAAATGACATGCGCGTTTCTTCGCGTAATTCAGGAGGTATTTCATTAAAAATCTCCTGAATGTTGATGTAGGCCTTTCTCATATTACGGTTGCTATTTCAAAAGTTTACGGTCCTTATCGCCGTTCTCCAATACGCTCATTTGATGTATGGCGATTTGGTTAAGCTTTATAAGTCGTTCTGATTGGGGTAGTCCTTGCTCTATGAATACGGCATTGAGGCTTTCCATATTGGATAGGCAGATAAGTTCGTTGACAGAGGCATAGTCGCGGATATTGCCTTTCAAATCGGAGTTAGCCTCTCGCCACTGTTTCGCTGTCATGCCGAACATAGCAACGTTCAATACATCAGCTTCATTGGCATAGATGATGCTCGCCTGTGCTTTGGTTACCTCCGTCGGAATAAGGTTCTGCTTGATGGCATCGGTGTGTATGCGGTAGTTGATTTTCGACAACTCACGCTTTGCTGACCAACCCAACGTTTTTTGCTCCTCCGCTTTAAGTCGTTGGAACTCCTTGACTATATATAATTCAAACTCAACCGAAATCCAACTTGCGAATTTGAATGCAATATCCTTATGGGCATAAGTGCCACCATAGCGTCCAGATTTGGAAATCAAACCGATAGCATTGGTTGTTTCAATCCATTTCTTTGGAGATAGAGTAAAAGCATTTAAGCCAGCTTCTTTTCTAAACCCCTCGAATTCGAGGGGTTTGAAATCTGGGTTATATAGACTCTCCCAAATGCCAAGAAACTCAATGGTATTACGGTTACGCATCCAATTACCGATAACAGCGTTTGGATCATCGCTCTTATGGCGAGCCAAATCGGTTATAGACACATAATCCTTGCCATCAACATTGATGATGGTTATATTCGTATTTTGAACTGTGATTTTTGCCATTTGAGGATAAGCGTTTGATTTCAAATGCAAAGATACATTAAAAATAGGAGATATCGGCGTGTTGGCGTACCTTTCGGTGTAATTATAGTAGGGCTACGCAGCTTGCGGTAATGATGGTCGGTAATACCGAAATTTTGGTTAGTGGGGTTTAGTTGGAAATTGCTAATTTTGTTGCGAATCTTCTTTTTTTGATTATCTATGAAACGACCTTATATAGTTTGCCATATGGTGGCATCGATCGATGGGCGCATCGATTGCTCGATGGTGGATAAAATCAGTGGTGATGAGTATTATGAGACTCTTGAGAAACTTGATTGTCCGACTCTGCTTGAGGGTAGAGTGACGATGGAGCATTATAATGCGCGTAAGGAGCCGTTTGTGGCCACGGATACTACGGCGGTGGGTGAGCGGTCGGTGTATAGGGCGGTGGTCTCTGATGAGTATATGGTGGCCGTCGACACTCATGGACGTCTGCGCTGGCCGGCCGCTGAGATAGATGGTGTGCCGCTGGTGTGCATCGTCAGTGAGGCTGTGCCGTGTGAGTATCTTGAGATGCTCAGAGATGAGGGCATCTCTTATATCTGCGTGGGACGTGAGGGGATTGATCTTCCTGCGGCGATGCAGCTGCTACGCTCGGAGTTTGGGGTGGAGCGTATGGCGGTGCTTGGCGGCGGCCATATCAACGGCGGTTTTCTGGCCGCAGGTCTGATTGATGAGGTGAGTCTGCTGCTTGCGCCAGGCATCGACGGGCGCAGTGGCCAGACGGCTCTCTTCGACGGGATAGCCGATATGGACCGATTACCGGTGAGATTATCGCTTGAGAGTGTGGAGCGGGTAGGGGATGGCACACTATGGATACGCTATACTGCCGTAGGCTGTGATGCCGACGGGAATAGATGAGTAGAACAAATTTAGATATAAATCATGAAACGCAGCAGTATTATTTTACTTGCGTCGGCGCTTGGAATACTGTCGGCCTCGGCAGATTCAAAGGTGTATATGACGCGTGAGATTTCGCCCGAATCACTTGTGAGAATCTACAAGGCGCTTGGCCGTCCGGCCGATGGCCACCGTGTGGCAGTGAAGATAAGCACCGGTGAGGCTGGTAATCCCAATTATCTTAAGCCTACGTTGATAGGAGCGCTACTTGACACTGTGCATGGCACGATAGTGGAGTGCAACACTGCCTATGCAGGTAAGCGGAATACAGTGGAGGCTCACTGGCAGACAATTCATGAACATGGCTTCGACTCGATAGCTCCGGTCGACCTTATGGATGAGGAGGGGCAGATGCGTATACCTGTGCGCGACCGCCGGCATATACGTTACGATATAGTAGGCGATCATCTTCCGCGCTATGACTATATGATCAATCTCGCCCACTTCAAGGGTCATGCGATGGGAGGCTATGGCGGTGTGCTGAAGAATGCCAGCATCGGAGTGGCATCGGCCGACGGGAAGGCTTACATACACTCAGCCGGTGCTACCGACAAAGCTGAGGAGATATGGCAGAACATTGCCGAGCAGGATCTCTTTCTTGAATCGATGGCGGCCGCCGCGCAGGGTGTGGATGATTATTTCGGAGAGAATATCGTGTACATTAATGTGATGAACAATATGTCGGTAGACTGTGATTGCGCTGCGCATCCATCGGAGGTGCTGCTTAAGGATTACGGTATCCTGGCCTCGACCGACCCTGTGGCGCTCGACAAGGCATGCGTAGATATTATCTTCAACATGCAGGCCAGTGAGGGCAACGACAATGCCCCGCTGATAGAGCGTATCAACAGCCGACATGGACTTCACACGATTGACCATGCAGCCGCTATCGGTCTTGGATCGCTCGACTATGAGATAATCAATCTCGACAAGTGATGCGTCATGAATCCGAGTGTGATTCTATATGGCGCACTGCTGATGGCTCCGCTTCCGGCGGTTGGTGCCACAACTGAATCGGCCGACAGTGTGCGGCGTCTTGAAGAGGTGGTGGTGACCGGAGCCGCGTCGCAGGTCGAGAGCCGGCTCTTGCCTTACACCGTGTCGGTCGTGGGGCAGGAGCGGCTTGAGGCCAGTGGCCAGACGCAGGTCCTGTCGGCTATCTCGGGGATGGTGCCGAGTCTTTTTGTGTCGCAGCGCAGCATCTTCGGCTTCGGGGTCAGTAATGGCGGTTCCGGGCATATAAAGCTGCGAGGTGTGGGGGGCGACAGAGCTTCTGCGGTGTTGATGATGGTGGACGGACAGCCCCAGTTTGCAGGCATCTACTCCCATCACATCGCCGATTTCTACGCCAAGGAATATGTGGAGCGTGTGGAGGTGCTGCGCGGACCGGGTTCGGTACTCTACGGCTCGAATGCCATGGCCGGAGCCATCAACGTCATCACCAAGAATGCGCGCCAGCAAGGTGTGCGCACTACCATCACATCGCAGTATGGCTCCTATAACACATGGCTATCATCGGTGACCAACACCATGCGGTTCGGCCGCTTCACATCGCTCGTGTCAGCCTCTTACGACCGCACTGACGGCAACGTGCAGAATTTCGACTTCCATCAGGCCGACGGATATGTGAAGATGGGCTACGAACTGTCAGAGGCCTGGAGGGTAAACGCCGACTACACGCTGATGCACTTCAAAGGGAATGATCCGATATATCCCAAGCTATCGGATCCTGAATCGACTGATATCTACCGGCAGAGCATCACGCGTGGTGAGGCTTCGGTAAGCGCCACCAACCGTTATGCCGCCACAGACGGTGTGCTGAGAGCCTATTACAGCTATGGCAATCATTTCGTAGATGATCCGCGCCACTTCCATAGCAAGGATGACCGACTCGGACTGATGGCCTATCAGAACGTGACGCTATGGAGGGGGGCGTCGGCCACAGTGGGTTTTGACTTCGACGTCTACTCAGGCGAGATACCGGTGTCAGGCGGCACATCGCATACCGAAGGCTCCATGGCCACCATAGGCCGCGAGCGCATCATCGAATATTCACCCTATCTCACCCTTTCGCAGAGTCTTGCCGGCGAGCTGATTAATCTCAACGGCGGACTCAGGATGGCCAACAGTGACAAGTTCGGCACGCAGTGGATACCTCAGTTCGGCTTCGCCCTCAATCCCGGAAGGGGGTTTACCATCAAGGGTAATCTCGCGATGGGTTACCGCAATCCATCTTTCAGAGAATTATATCTCTACCGTATGGCCAACCCCGACCTCGAGCCCGAGAAGATGATGAACTATGAGCTTTCGGTGGGGAAATACTTCTCAAGATATTTCTCTGCCGACCTCACAGCCTATTTCAGTGAGGGGAAGAATATGATACAGGTTGTCTACAATCGGAATGTCAACACCGGCCGCTTCATCAACAAAGGAGTAGAGCTTACTGCCCGCAGCAATCCTCTTGACAATCTCAGTCTATGGGCCACCTATAGCTATCTTCACACCTCGCTCTCCAATCTTGTGGGCGCCCCGAAGAATCAGTATTATCTCGGGGCCGAGCTCCGGCTATGGGAGAGGCTGACGATTGCCGCTGAGCTTAAAGGTGTAGGTGGGCTATATGTGGCCGATGATGTCAAGCATCAGAATTATGCATTGTTGAATCTGAAGCTCACCTTCAGCATATGCCGCTATGTAGATGTGTTTGCGCGTCTGGAGAATATCACCGATGCTCGCTACACTATCAACCGCGGCTACGAGATGCCGGGCTTCACCGCCATGGGTGGTTTCAGAATCAATATCTGACTTTGACAGGGGATACCTAGTTTGATCGCCACTGTATATAAAATATAAAGAAATCCCATGCGGCAGCAATTGATGCAGGCCGCATGGGATTTATGTATCGGGTGTGAGCTGCGCCGAGAGGGGCAGCTTCAATGTCAGCTTAGTTATCAGGCATGGTGGGGATGAGGGTTATGTTTACCCTTCTTGCCCATATGCTTGATCCAGATGTAGTAGCCGGTCAAGGGGAGCGAAGCACCGAGGATAGCACCGAGGAACCACAGGATGCGGGTGATGATACCTCCGAGCGCGCCGGTATGGATTGAGTAAATCCATCCGCGCAGCTTGTCGGCCTCAGTAGAATCGGCGTAAGCCTTCTGCAGCTCGACTTCGCCCGAGCGGCGGTCGAAGCTATAACGGTCAGAGGCACGCGGATTGCCGAAGTTGCTGAGGGTGACAGTTGCGCTTTCAGCAGAGATTGTGATCTGCGGAGCCTCCGGGTTCTGAGCTTTCAGCTGATTGTAGACCTCCTGCCAGCGACCGAATTCGGAGTGACGTCCGCGACCACCGCGCTCGCCACGACCGCTGAACTCGGCGCCTTCACCGCGACCACCGCGCTCGCCACGACCGCTGAACTCGCCGCCTTCGCCACGTCCGCCGCGCTCGCCACGACCGCTGAACTCGGCGCCTTCGCCGCGTCCACGACCTTCGCCACGTTCTCCACGGCCGCTGAATTCGCCGCTTTCGCCGTGGCCACGACCTTCGCCGCGACCACCGCGTTCGCCGCGGTCAGACTTATCAGAGTTGGCAATCCATTCCGGTTTGCCGGCCTCAGACTTTTCGCTCTTCTCGCCCTTGTCGCCTTTCGGAGCGGAGGGCTGCTCGAAGTTGCGTGGAGTATGCTCAACGCCACACACGGCATAGAAAGCAGTGCGGTACCAGTTGAACGACCACGTCAGACCTGTCAGCGCCATAGCCAGCACCAGCAGCAGCGCATACATGCCGCCGGCCACGTGAAGCCCCTTCCAGAAACCTCGCCAGCCATCGTTGAAGCGGATTGAGAGACTGCGCTTGAGGTTCTTGCGGGCTCTTGGCCACCAGATTACCACACCTGTGATCAGAGCCAGCACGAAGATCAGAGTCGAGATGCCCACCAGCAGTTTGCCCACCTTCACTCCATCGCCGTGGGGGTTGGCACTGTCGAGAAGCCAGCGGTGCAGCTTGAACATCGTCGAGAAGAATCCCAGACGCTCATAGCGGCCTGTGATGGTGCCGGTGTACTGATCCACAAAAAGTGATGCGCGGCGCGGCTTGGTGAGGTTGACCTGATAGGCGCGGTCAGCGTCATCGAACACCGTGACGCCCGAGATAGCCACCGAGTCAGGGAGAGTAGCCTTCACATTCTCCATCAGAGTGGCCATCGGCAGCGGAGCCTCCTTCACCTCGGCCACATAATATACATCATGCTTAATGGCGCGTGTGATTTCAGGCTCGAATATCAGCATCGCCCCCGAGAAGCAGATGAGGGTGATGATGATGCCGAAGGGGACCGAGATCCAGAGATGAATCTTTCTGAACAATTTCATCATTGCAGTGAAGATACTTATTTATTGGGGGTGAGGAAGCCGAAGCCGGTGATGTCGGTAGCCTGGATAGTCACACCCTTCACAGCAGCTGCAGTGGCAGTGTTGATGGCGTAGATGGCCGGGTTCTCATTCTCGACATTGATGGGGATGTAGACATTGCCATTCTGTGTGTAGACAGTCTTGCCGACAGAAGAGATGTTGGCAGGCAGGCCGGTCACGTAAGTGAGCTTCTTGGTGTCGGCATCAAAGATGGCGAGCTCAGTAGCGGCAGGGTTCTTCTCAGTCAGAGCGCGGTCGTACATCACGAGGATAAAGCGGTTGCCACCTGCGGGCCAGCAGCGCATGAATGAGCGGTTGCCACCAGGAGTCTGCGACTGGATATCGCAGTAGTAATCGTCAAACTCGGTAGTGCCCTTCTTGATGCGGCAGACGCCGGCCTTCTTTTTAGTCTGCTGACGGCCATCAGTCATAGTGACAGCATAGCTGGGGGAGAACACATATATATCGCCATTCTCAGCGGCCCATACAGTCTGGTAATACTGTGAGCGGAAACGACCGGCAGCGTAGCTGATCTGATTGGTGCGCGCGATAGTGGGGTGAGTCATCGACTCATTGTCGTAGATAGCTACCCAGCAAGAGTCAGGATACTGTGTGCCCACGAGTTCGCCGGCCTTATAAGAGCCGCCGCCTGTGCCGCCGGCCTCATCATGCTTGAGGTCCTCATAGCCCGGACGGATCCATTTGCCGTTGCCCTGTGCAGCGCCATACTGGCTCAGACCCATCGGCACAGCGCCGCAATAGAGTTTCGAACCGCTCTGTTCGGCACCGGCCAGAGTGACATACTCGCCATTGCCGAGCAGGTTCTCCATAGAGTAGAGACCCGACGAAGTGTCATTATTATGCTCCTCCTGATTCTCCACATCCAGATAGGAGAGGAGCAGAGTCTTGGGGAGATAGCCGTTGGCATCGGGAATTGTGCCGTCGCCGGTAGACATGGTGATGATATAATCGTTGTAGAAACCGTAAGAGGTGAAACGATTGATTTTATAAGTGCGGCTGCGCTGCTCCATCTCGCCATCATCATTGAGGAAGTAGCTGCGTGTCTGGCCATCGTTACCCTGCTGGTAGGTCAGCGCATAGAGGAAGTTCTTATAGAAGACCCACTGAGTGGCGCCATCATTGATGAGACCATTGTTGACCGGAGAGAGCTCGCCCTCGTCGAGCGACTCGCCGGTGAGGAGCACATTGGAAGTGGCGTTTGAGCCCTGTACGGATGTAGCGAACACAAACTTGCCGTCGGCCGGAGTCTGCTGGTCGCCGTTGCCGTTGTTGGGGTCATCGTTGTCGGTGCAGGCCACCATAGCCAGCGCCGGAATCATGCCCGCCATCAGGCGGAGAGTAGATTTTGATACTTTCATAATAGTTTGGGTATAATTAGTTTTCAAATATGGATCAGGTCAGCTTAATAGAGCATCTGAGCGATAGAATTATCAGTTGCCGAAATAGATTCGGATTTTACCGTAGAATGCTCGCCCGGCCTTCTGGAGGCTGAAGTTGTCGTAGAGGCGGGCGTTGGTGAAGTTGCGGCATTCAAACGACAGATTGTAGCGTCCGTTGCCGATAGAATAGGAGAGAGTGAGATTATGCGCGAACTGGTCGGGCACCATGTAGTCATTCTTATTCGACCCCAGATTGGAGGTATAGTAGCAGAAGCTATGGGTGAACTGGTTGTCGTAGGTCAGAGTCAGCACATTCCCTTTACGCCCCAGACCGTGCCAGTAGAAATTCACGTCAGAGTCAGCAAACATATAGGGAAGGTTCGGCATTCGCTGGCGGTAGGCCAGGTTAGGGACTGTCGAGCCCTGTGCGGTGGGCATGTTGTCTCTGACATTCATCTGGGTGAAGTTGCCTCCCAGGCTCACCCAATGCGAATAGCTGTAGCGGGCCGAGATGCTTATGCCCTTGGTGTCGACTTTACCATAGTTGACATATGTGGCAGCTGACTTGCCGCCGCTCAGCGCCATGATGTTACGCTGGATATAGTCGCGGGTATCACGGTAGATGAATCCCCCCTCGGCATAGATAGTATGCAGCCCGAAAGCCGCGTTATAACTCAGATTGATATTGACATTATGGCTTGACTCAGGGCGCAGGGCCATGTCGCCCATCTCGAGGTCTTCATCGCCAAACATCTCCTCGATAGTAGGCAGACGGTAGGCTTTCTCATACGACCCCTTCAGCTGGAATCCGAGCGGCATGAGCCATGTGCCCGCGATGCCGTAGCCAAACGAATCGATTGAGCGCGACGTCATCTCATACACATCCTGGGCCGAAGTCGTGGCCATCGGACCCGCCACATACTGGTGATACTGTTTGCCGAAAGCAGTGAGATTCACCTTGGCGTGCGGCATGTAGCGGTAAGAGAATCCCGCGATATTCTTTGTGGTCACCTTGTTGAACTCATCCTTTCCGGGAGGGGTGGTGGTGAGGTCTTCGTTGGTTCGGTTGAAGGTGTTGAAGACATCGTTGAAGGTGAATGTGTGTTGGTCGCCGAGGCGATAGTTGGCGGTCAGCGATGATGTCCAGTTGTTGTTGATAGACTTCGACAGCTGGTAAGACTGTTCGCCGGGTGAATTAAGCGGCGCTGTCTCACCGAGCCAGTTGAACTTCACCATGGCCGTGTCTACATTATTATTGATGTCGCGGTTATAGCTGGCATTGAGAGCCACATCGAGGCCCTTTGTGAAGAGATTACGCTTACCATACTCCAGGGTAGGCATAAGGTTATGGCCATGGCGATGCTTCCGGCCGTAGACAATCTCCTGACGCACGCCCGTCTGGACCTCCTTATACATATGCGAATACGTCATCCCCAGCAGCAGGCGGTCGGCCCACGAAGTATTGACGAATCCCACTTTGCCGATGATAGCCTCATTATGATAGGTGTCGTTGAAGCGCTTCACATGCTGGGTGTGGGACTTGTCGATTGAGCCCGTGGCGAAATCCTCCACCGGAGTATCGATCCAGTAGTCATTGTCAGAATAGTTCTGAAACATATTGATTTCATACTTGAAGCCGTTGGCCAGCGTCTGGCCGAAATTCAAGTACGACTTATGGGTATTGAACGAACCATACGAATACGAAGCATCCAGAAACCACTTGCGCTGGCGTCGAGGAGTGACGATATTGATCACTCCGCCGATTGCATCAGCGCCGAAACCTACAGGGACCACGCCACGGTAGACTTCGATGCGGTCGGCATAATTGACCGGTATGTTGTTGAGACTGAATGAAGAACCCACGCCCTCCTGCGGCACTCCATCGATGAAGACCTTGACGTGTTTGCCGCTGAAGCCATCCATAGTCACAGCCATATCTGAGCCCACGCCGCCGCTTTCACGGATTTTCATGCCCGGCGCTTTCCCCAGTGCATCACTCAGATTCTTGGTGGTGTTGACCATGTCGCCGGTGCTGACGGCAGTGGCATTGTAGGCTGAATTGCGGATTTTGCTCACCTGGTTGCCCACGACCACAACTTCATCGAGATTTGTGGCCGGTTTGAGTTTGATAGTGAGCTTTTTGCGTTCGCCGGCAGCGATATCCACCTTGATTTCCTTCTGCTCATACTCAGCCGAAGAGATAATCATGGTGTAGGAGCCGGCCGGGGCAGTAATATGATAGATGCCCTTATCGTTGGTAGAGGAATAGATAGAGGTGGATTTCAGCGACACCGTGGCAAAATCAATTGGCGAACCATCGGTAGAGAGCACTTTGCCCGACACCATACCCTCCAGAGCGTCGGCAAGAGCCATCGAAGGGAGAGATATCAAAGCCGCTAAAATCAGGAAACATTTATTCCAACTTGTCATACTTGTAACTAACACTAAATTTTATGCAAAGTTCGGAATTATATGGTGGGTGGGAAATACCTATACTTTAGTATATATTTTTAATGGTTTGAATATCAGGTGAATGTATGATTGAAAGCGGAGGTCTAATTGGTAAATGAGTATTTTTGATGGGTGAATTTTATGCGCATTATTTTAATAAACATCCATCCATAGAAGCATAATTCATTACTTATAGGTATTGAAGAAATCAGGAATCTTATGTATCTCTCGAAAATCGGTTAATAACTTATTCAATTTTGCGGGGTTATTTTGTATCGGCAAATAATTCATTTGCAGGCAATGAAATATATTTGATAGTAATTGACTATCCTTGAGCTGAAAACTTGAAGACATTGCATAGCTAATTATTTTAGAGATACCTATCGGCTCAAATTTGAGCGAAATCTGATAAAAATCGGCTCAATTTGAACCGATTTTTCGTGAACTTTTCTAACTTTGAGCCGATAAAAGAAAATAGACATGACAAAGGATAGCGAAATACTGCAATTTCTGCACTATAATCCATCTTCCTCCCGTTCTGAAATCGAGGTATCCCTCACAAATTCTCCAAGTTCAGCCACATTGAAGCGTTTGATAGCTGAGGAGGTAAAGCAAGGGCATATTGAAGTCACTGCTTGATCATAGAGAGTAGTAAGGTAGAAACCTTTGCGGAAGTCCAGAAAATCGCGAGAGTAGCTGATATCGGGTATTTCGACTGATGTATACGACGAATGGTAAATTTCCATTTCAGAGTACGCCTTCCTCACGCATAAAATCAGCTATATCGTCCATAAGATATTGAGCTCCGAATGTGTGGAGTACATCGTATGAAGGCACGATATAGTTGTAAAGTATACCTGATCTGTAAAGGCGCCTATAAACTTCTGTTTGCGGCATCTTCAAGTAGTCTGACAGCTTGCTGATAAGCCATGTTACGAATTTTAGTGTCTTTTCATCCATATCGATAACTGATTACTCTTGTTGAAGTTGATCTGATTTAAACAACTTTGTTGAAACACAAAATTACTCCATTTATCTTTGATATCAAAACCATTTGCGTAGATTCTATCGATGATTTTTATTAATTTTGCGGTATCGGAGCAACCGGTAAGTAGCTGGTCAAATTAAATGAATACTATATGCGCAGTTATTTTTGAGTCATTCCCGTCTCTTGAAGAAGGAGCGATGCGGGCATCGCGACTGATGAAAGGGGCGGAAAGGGCCAAAAAGAACAAGCAGATAGTATTCAAGCTACTCCATTACATAAAAATTTAGTAGCGTTTTAATTTGAACAGCTACTTAAGAATTAAACATCATATGAGATTCTTTTCAAAGAATGATTAATTCTTCGCAACTACTTAGCTAATTTGTTAGAGATACCTATCGGCTCAAATTTGAGCGAAATTTGATAAAAATCGGCTCAAATTGAGCCGATTTTTTGTGAATTTTTACTAACTTTGAGCCGATAAAAGAAAATATAGATATGACAAAGGATATCGAAATACTGCAATTTCTGCACTATAATCCATCTTCCTCCCGTTCTGAAATCGAGGCATCCCTCACAAATTCTCCAAGTTCAGCCACATTGAAGCGTTTGATAGCTGAGGAGGTAAAGCAAGGGCATATTGAAGTAATTCTTTTCAAAGAATGATTAATTCTTCGCAACTACTTAGCTAATTTGTTAGAGATACCTATCGGCTCAAATTTGAGCGAAATTTGATAAAAATCGGCTCAAATTGAGCCGATTTTTCGTGAATTTTTACTAACTTTGAGCCGATAAAAGAAAATATAGATATGACAAAGGATATCGAAATACTGCAATTTCTGCACTATAATCCATCTTCCTCCCGTTCTGAAATCGAGGCATCCCTCACAAATTCTCCAAGTTCAGCCACATTGAAGCGTTTGATAGCTGAGGAGGTAAAGCAAGGGCATATTGAAGTAATTGGTCGTGGTCCGGCAACTCGCTATCGTCTGACTCCACAGGCGCACGTGACGATGGAGCTTAATCTTGACACATATTTTGACAAGGACATAGATGAGCGTCAGGTGCAGACCGCTTTCAACTTCGAGTTGATAAACGATATTTTGCCATATGTGAATTTATTCACCAATGAGGAACTTGAAAAATTGGCTGAGGCGCAGACAATTTTTCGGAATCATCTATCTGAAATGTCTGATTTGGAATATCGCAAAGAGATGGAACGGCTCGGAATTGATTTGTCATGGAAATCGTGTCAAATCGAAGGCAATACATATTCCTTGCTTGAAACTGAGCGACTATTAAAAGAAAAACAAACGGCCAGCGGCAAAACAAAGGAAGAAGCCGTAATGCTATTGAATCATAAGGATGCACTTGATTTTATCCTGGACGTTCCGGATTATCTGAAAGACCTGACTGTAGCACGAATTGAGGAGATCCATGCCCTACTCACGAAAGAATTGGGAGTTGAACGGAATATCAGGCATAGACGAGTAGGTATCACCGGAACAAATTATGCGCCTTTGGATAATGAATTTCAGATCAGAGAAGCTCTTGAAGATTCAGTGACGCTGATAAACCGTAAGACTAATATATTTGAAAAGGCGTTACTTGCTCTTGTTTTGCTGAGTTATATTCAAGCCTTTACTGATGGCAACAAACGTACTGCAAGAATAGTGAGTAATGGCATACTTATTGCCTATGGATATTGTCCAATCTCTTTTCGAACGGTAGATTCTGTTGATTACAAAAAGGCAATGCTGATGTTCTATGAGCAGAACAACATAGCAGCATTCAAGCGTATCTTTATAGAACAATTCCTTTTCGCAGTCAAGACATATTTCTGAAGTTAAAGAAGTTGGCTGTCTGTCGTAGTTTTATTAACTTCGTTATTAATTTTGCGGTATCGGAGCAACCGGTAAGGTTTAAATGTATTCAATTTTCTTAAACGTATTCAATCTTTGCTAACTTGTGCGCTATCTTTGTTATGTTGGCAGGTGATTGACACATGTAATTCCCAATATAATGAGAGGATATCTTCTGGCCATATTGGCTGTATTTACATTTTGCGCCTGGGCATCGCCTATGCGATATGGCGAACTGCAGCAGGAGTTGAAAGAGTATGTAGAGAGTAAGGATGCCACTATCGGGGTGGCGGTTGTCATTGACGGCGTTGATAGGGTGGAAGTCAACGGAGATAGGGAGTTTCCGATGCTGAGTGTATATAAATTCCCGATAGCATTGGCTTTGGCTGAACATTACCGTCAGAACAAACTTCCGTTTGATTTTCCGATTGCAATACTTCCTGAAGACTTGCATACCGACACATATAGCCCTATGACAGAGAAAATTCTGTCATCATCCCGGGTGCAGACCGACACATTGATGATGCCTACCGGCGAATTACTTTCCTATATGCTCCAGCTCAGCGACAACAACGCCTCTGATATAGTGTTGCAAGGTCTTGGAGGAGCGCAGTATGTTGAGGATTATCTCGGGCGCATAGGGGTGGTGGATGTGCATGTGTGCAACAGCGAAGCTGAGATGCACCGCGCCCCCTCACTCTGTTACGCCAATTCGGCTACCCCGGAAGGTATGGCAAGTTTGATGGATATATTTGGCAGAGAATTCAACGACTCCTTATCTATTGAGATAAAACATCTTATGTCGACATGTGAGACCGGTGCAGGGAGACTCCCCAAGCCGCTTGCCTGCACGGATGCCGTGGTATGCCATAAGACAGGCACAGGTTTCACACTCCCTGACGGCCGGCTCATGGCCGTCAATGATGCCGGTTATGTCAGTCTGCCAGACGGCCGCGCCTATTCCATTGCCGTCTTTATTGAGAATTCGGGATATGACATGGCACAAACCGAAGCAATAATCGCTGAGATTTCAGGAATGGTGTATGGGGCTGTCAGCAGCCGGTAAAAATCAGAGGTTGTTTAGAGCAGGATTTTTGAGAGATACTTAAGATTGGTGAACTGCAATAAAATAATGGTAAGATTGGGCAGATAAATTGCATCGCTGAGAGTAAAATAGTTAACTTTGCAAATCCTGACTTCGCAAGAGCCGGCTAAGGGTAAGCCGGCGCGTAACTCATGGCGGCTCAATAATCGCGCAAGAGTCGAGACGCATTCTACATCATGAAGCATCTGACGAGATATATAGATATGGCCTTCTGCCTGGTGGTGCTCCCGTTGATGGCACTGCTCTTTCCGGTTGAGAGATGGTTTCATTACTTCAGCTGGTATGTGATTCTTGCGGGGTGCTGGCTTTACGGTGTATATTTTCTCAACCGTCTGGTGACGGTGCCGGCACTCTTCAAGCGCGGCGCATGGCGTCTGATCGGTATTGTGTTGATAGTGGTGTCGCTTGCGGTCACTTACTGCATATCAGATGTGAAACTATATGTCTTCAAGCCCAGTCATCTCGACAACGGGATAGTCAGGATATTCCCCAACGTCACCCATCATCAAGAGGCTGTGTGGGCACTTTTCGGACTTGTCGAGACCTTCAGTTTCGCCGTAGCGCTGCTTGTACGTTCGAATGAGCAGAGCGCCCGGCGCCGTCAGGTAGAGGCCGAGCGCGACCGGGCCGAGATAAATCTCTTCAAGGCCCAGATCAAGCCCCACTTCATGTTCAACACCCTCAACTCGCTCTACGGCCTGTTTCTCACCGGGAGCGACCAGGCGCTTGCATCGCTCGAGAAGTTCATCAGCATGATACGCTATGTGCACACCTCCTCGAGCCGCAACATGGTGCAACTTCAGGAAGAGACCGATTACGTATCGATGTATGTCGACCTGCAGTGTCTGCGTCTGAACGAGCAGACCGAGGTGGAGCTCGACATCGATATCGCCGACCCCACGATGCTGGTGCCCCCGATGCTGCTTGTGACATTTGTAGAGAATTGCTTCAAGCATGGCATATCACCTGTGGAGTATAGCAAGATACGCATCTCTCTCAGCGAGAAAGAGGGTATATTGCACTTCAGTACCATCAACCGCATCTTTGCCACAGGGCGTCCCGGGGAGCGCATGGGGATAGAGAACTGCCGGAAACGTCTTGCCCTGACCTTTCCGGACCATCATCACCTTGTCATCAACGATGATGGGGTCAACTTCAAGGTAGAACTACAGATTGAATTACAACATACAGAAGATTATGAGATGTATAGCCATAGATGACGAACCGATAGCACTGCGTATCATAGAGGAATACTGCAAGCGCTATGGCGGGATTGACCTCCAGACCTTCACATCGCCCGTGAAAGGGATGGCCTGTGTGGCCTCGATGCACCCCGATGTGGTGTTTCTCGACATAGAGATGAACTCACACAACGGCATAGAGATTGCCAAGGGTATGCCTAAAGATATAGGGGTCATATTCACCACCGCGTATGCCGAGTATGCCGTCGAGGGCTTCAATATCGATGCCATAGATTTTCTTCAGAAACCGATATTCTATCCCCGGTTCGAGCAGGCCATGGCCAAGGCCGAGAAATATATGTCGCTTATCAAGGCTTCCGAGCAGGGTGACTCACCGGCCGGAGGCACCATCACGCTTAAGGTAGAACATAAGAACGTGGTGGTGAAATGCTCCGACATACTCTATATCGAGGCAATGGACAACTATGTGAAGGTATTCCGCAAGAATCTGCCCATGATAGTGTCGCAGATCACTATGAAAGAGCTTGAGGCACGTCTGCCGAAGCCTCAGTTCACCCGGCTTCACCGCTCATATATCGTGTCGATGCGCGATATCGAGAAGTTCAGCAACCGCACTGTGTATCTCCACGACTGTCAGCAGCCCATCCCTGTAGGGCGCAAATACATGGACAGTTACAAGAGTCTGAGCGCCGCCTTCAATTCTACAGAGGTGCCACTCAAGTAGTGACCATAGGCGGCATATATCCGCGACGACGCCCCGCAGCCTTGACCCTTATGGTCAGCGTTGCGGGGCGTCGATATTGTAGATGAGGGGATGTTTAACTCATTAAGACTGTTTAGCCCGTTGAAGTTAAGTATAGACTATTGAGGCCGGACTTACTTCTTTGAGGCGAGATATTCGGCGTGGTAGGAATCGAAGATTTTGCGCAGAGCCTCGCCGATCTTCAGGTAGCAGGGCTCGTCGAGGTTAGCCAGCGAAGCGCGCACCGACCAAGCCGGGCCATCGAAGCCACTGCCGTTGAGCAGCACCACCGAAGTCTCCTTGGCCAGGCGCAGCACCACATCGAGAGGCTCGTGATTAGCCTTCAGCCAGGCGCAGAAATCATCGCCATAAATTTTCTTGCCCCACACCATGAGGTCGATTTCGCTGTAATATCCCACACGCATCGGGTCGGGGACAAGCGTGAAACCGGTGCCTTTCCAGAGGGCATCGAGGCGGTCGGCAATCATGGACTGCATCTTCTGCTTGTAGAGATTCTTGGTGTCGAGCAGACACATCAGCGAGAAGAGCGACATCTGCACCTGCTGCGGCGTCGAAAGTCCCGCAGTGTGGTTAAGCGCTACCGCACGGCTATCGGCCACCATGCGGTCGATAAACTTGATTTTGTCAGGCTCAAGCGAGAGCGAGGCATACCGGTTGTGGAGGTCCTTGAGCTCGATTTTATCCTCAGAAGCTATCAGGCGGTCAAAGATATTCTCCTTAGCCGCAGCGATTGCCGCCAGACGCCAGCCTGTGGCGCCGAAATACTTGCTGAACGAATAGACACACAGAGTATTCTGCGGCAGCACATACATCAGCGACTTGAAATCCTTGGCGAAAGTGCCGTAGACATCATCGGTGACGATCATCAGATTCGGGTTATCCTTCTTCACGATATCCACGAGGCGGGCGAGATCGTCATCGCAGAGACGGTAGGATGGCGGGTTTGACGGATTGACGATAAAGAGCAGTTTGATCTTCGGGTCGCGCAGCTTATCGAGTTCGCTGTCCGGATATTGCCAGGTGTGGAGTCCCTCCTTGTCGGTGGCGTTGGCATAGATGTTGGTCACATCGAAGTCATACCGGTCAAGCTGCGGAATCTCGATATACGGGGTGAAGATAGGTGTCATCAACGCTATCGAATCGCCACGGTTAAGCAGATGATTGGCCAGCAGCGACTCGAAGATATACACCATAGCCGCCGTTCCACCCTCGGTAGCGAAGAGGTCATACTCCTTGCCCAGCCCCGGAGCATTGTCGCCCATCTCCTGCGCCAGGTAGGCGCGCACAATCTTCTCGGTGTTCTCAAGAATACGTGGCGGAGTGGGGTAATGGTCGCCGATGATGCCGTCAGCCCATTCATAGGCCAGCGAGTCGAGGTCGATGCCCAGAGTCTTTTCGGCATAGTCGAGCGACTGGTTGAGCAGATGCGCCCCGCGTCGGGCCGCATTGTCGGCCAGAAATACCCGGAGTCTCTGCCCGATACCCTCAGGCGACGGACATCCCGCTATGCCCGGCTTGCAGTACGACTCCTCGCGGGCCTCCTCCATAGCCCACATTCCGAGCAGGAAGAAGGCATCGCGGGGTTCGGTGGCAATCCAGTTAGGGTTGCCGCGTCCGGCATTGAGATAGGTGTCGGTCGAGGCGCGCGCCTCTCTCTTTGCCAGGTCAATAAGAGTGTTCTTGATTTCGAACGGACTCATTTTCGATAATTCGCGCTCATAGTCGCGTGATGTGGATTCCATAGTAAATAAGATATGTTGTTGTGTCAGATTTCTAATTCAGGAGAGAATATGAAGAGAGAGAGTATGGGAGGACTCTACATGAATGCTGTCATGATTACAGCCATGAGTATCAGCAGTGTGTTGCCGATGGCGTAAGTGATGGTGTAGCCCATGGCAGGGATTGTAGAGTGCAGGTTATCCTGTATGGCTCCCAGCGATGCGGTGGTGACACGCGAACCTGCCACGCAGCCCAGATTGACCGCCGGCGGGAAATGAAACCACTTGTCGCCGATCCAGATGCCCAGTATAAGCGGCAGCGTAGTAGCGATAATGCCCGCTACGAAGAGCATCCATCCCACCTGCTGAATACCGCTGATAAAGGTCGGACCCGAACTGATGCCTATGACGGCGATAAACATATTCAAGCCCAGATTATTCATTATCCAGAGTGACGACGACGGGATGCGTCCGAAAGTAGGGCGCTTCGAGCGTAGCCATCCGAACACCAGACCGGCCACCAGTGCTCCGCCACTTGTGGAGAGGCTGATAGGAATGCCTCCTAAATGAATGGTCACAGCGCCGATGAGTGCGCCGATGAATATGCCCAGACCCACGAAGACCATATCGGTGGCCGTAGTGGGGCGGTCGATATAACCGATGCTCTTGGCTGCAAGTTCCACCTCGCGGGTATCACCCTGCAGGGTCAGCATGAAGCCATTGTGCAGTTCGGTGTCGGCCAACACAGGGATTTCAGCCCCCATGCTGTTGGTGATTTTACCGATAATCACACCCTGCATCTGCGGCATCTGGCGCAGCTTATCGACAGTCATGCCATCTATGCCCTTTTTGGCCACCATCACCGGAAGTTTCTCTACGGCAAACGACAGGAGCTGCGGGTCGGCCACCTCCTGACCAATCCACGACTCATCAGCCACAATCACCTCGCGCCGGCCGCTGAGCACAATCTCATCGCCCCGGCTCACCTTCATGTCAGGTTGCGGCGCATCGATAATCTTGCCGCCGATGCGCAGGCGCTCCACAAAGAGGCGTCGGCCCAGAGTCTTCAGCTCCTGCTCGATTTCAGCCACACTTCGCGGCGTGGCGAAGAAGCCTGCCTCGGCGCGGTATGCCCGATACACCACCGGGCGCAGTGCCGACACATAAGCCGGATTGTCGGTCAGCGACGACTCATTCATCGTAGCTGCCAGGGCCGCCGTCTGCTCCCTCACCTTCTTAATGCCCCCAAGCATTGCCGGACCCAGCGAGCCCAGAATCCAAGCCGAACCTATAGTGCCGAAGATGTAGGTCACCGCATAGCACACCGGTATGATATTCTGCCATGAAGTCTTATCGGCATCGGCCGCATTCATCGAAGAGATGGCATCCTGACCGACACCGATCACCGCCGAGATAGTCTGAGCCCCCGCGAAGAGCCCCAGCGTCTCCCCCGGATTATAGCCGAAAAGCAGCGCTGTGCCCCAGGTGCAGAAAAGGCATATGAAACACATCAGCACCGCAAATCCCACCTGCTTCAGTCCGCTGCCGCGCATGGCCCTGAAGAACTCAGGCCCGACGCTATAGCCGATTGCAAACAGAAACAGAAGGAACGACACAGATTTCAGAGGCCCCGACACAGGGATGTCGAGTTGCCCCACAAGCACCCCCACGAGCAGCACCGAAGTGACAGTGCCCAGCGAGAACGACTTATACTTTAGCTTGCCGATCCAGAAGCCTATTCCCAATGTCAGGAAGATGGCGATGGCCGGATTGGCCCGAAGAGTATCAACTAACCAGTTCATAGCAGATATAAATTTTGATTAAGGAATCATCGGGAGGAGGTGCCGATACGAAGATATAACATCTCGGGGCGAGGCAAGGTTTGATTTAAACCGGATAGACGCGTAAAAATGCGTGGATACTAAGTGAGTGTGAAGCGGGCAAGCGAGGCGGCAGTCAGGTAAACCAATTATGCACTCGTGCCCTCACCGCGTCTGAATCTCTCAGCACTTCGATAAATTTCAGGGCCGAGCGTTTGCGGTAGGCATCGCGCAGCATATGCACGCACCCCTGCATCTCATTGTCGGGATGGTCTACGGGTATGGCGCGGACGCCTGACTGGTTGTAGACCGTTGCCTCGGCCAACACCGTGATCATATCACTCTGCTTGATGAGCTCGAGCAGGATATTGACCTCATTAAGCTCGATGCGTATGTCGAGCGACTCAGCCAGCGGAGCGATGGCGCGGTCGAAGGCATTGCGCGCCTGCAACCCCTTCGAGGGGAGAGCCAGATTCCAGTTGGCCAATTCAGCAAGAGTAATGCCGCTGCGCCCGGCCAGGCGATGCCCCTCGCGCACTATCACAGCCAGATGATTGTCAAAGAGCATGTGCGACTCTATCTCCTTACATTGCGAATTCGGGCGGAATGCCAGCATGAAATCAATCTGGCGCGACAGCAGCATATCCATCAGCTCGGCCATAGGTTTGTAGAAAATATTGAGTTTCACGCCTGGATAGCGGCGTGTGAACTCTATGATGGTCTCCGTCAGTATGGGACTGAACGAATAGGTGACCCCGATGTTGAGTTCGCCGGTGAGCAGCTCATTGAGGTCGCGGATGCGTGCGGCGCAGCACTCCGCATCGTGGATGGTGCGCAGAGCGAAGGGGAGCACTTTCTCTGCAGCCTCCGTCAGGGCTATGCAATGCGGATGGCGCTCGAAGAGCTGGATATTGAGTTCATCCTCAAGTTGGCGCACCTGCTGTGAGAGAGTACTCTGGGCGATATTCAGTGCTTTGGCAGCCTCCGAGAAGCTCTTGAGCTCGGCGGCTTTGGCGAAGTAGCGTAGTTGGCGTAGTTCCATTTATAATATTCGGGGGATAGGATAGTGGATGCAAAGATAACCTAAAATTTGATGTCGGGCAATAAAAAGGCGTCAGCGGGTGGCTTGGAAAGATATGCGTTTAAGCATAAATACAGGTATGTTTGCCCCGATCACCATCCCCAGCACGATGCCGATGCAGGTCAGACCGTTGTAGGACAGGAGATAGAGATTGTGCATCACCTCCGGTTCGGCCGAAGCCCCCATGCACCCCACCAGTCCCACGATAGCCCGGTAGGCATACATGCCCGGAATCATCGGCAACAGCGCCGGGAAGAGGCATGCTTCGGCCGGCACCTTTATTATTGGCGAGAAGAGCACCGCCACGAACCCTGCCAGCAGCGCCGCCACCGACGAATCCAGAATGATATTGTCAGGCAGCGCCTCAGGCTGCATCAGCAGAAAGCGCAGCGAATGCGCCAGCGCCGCGGCCAGCGCGCACACGAAATATGCCCTGCGCGGCGTATGGCTGATGCTCGAGAAGCCGATAGCCGCCATCGCCGCAAAAAGCGCATCCTGCAGGAATCCACCCCAATCTATAGCAGAGATTACCATGTCATGTCGATTTTCATCATAAATATAGCCAATATCAGCCCGGCCCCCAGCGATGCGGTCAGTACGACCGCATCCATAAAGCGGCTGAAAGCGCAAAGATAATGCCGGTCGATAAGATCGCTTGTGGCATTCAGGTAAGGCACACCCGGAATCAGGTAGAGCACACTCGTGGCCACGCATATGGCGGGAGTGTCGCTCCATCCGAAAATCATCGCCCCCGAACAAATTGCCGCCGACACGAACGCACACACGAAGAATGTGATTCTGACATCCACCTTATGCCGCAGCAGGCGCTGCTTGAGGAAATAGCCCGCCATTGTGGCCAGCAACACTATGGTCATAGCCATCGCGTCGCCCTTGAAAAGGCCGCAGAAGCATGCATTCGCCAGCGACGCCAGCAGCAGGATACGCGCCCCGTCGGCATAATGCCGCGAAATGATATGGTCGAAACGCTCATGAGCCTCCTCAAGCGGCAGGCGAGCATCGCTCACCGCCCAGCTCAGTGCGCTCAACCGCGTGTTGAGGTCGAAGTTTATGCCACAGGGGGCCGTGCGGTTGCTGAAGATCTCGCGGTTCTCATTCTCGGGTGAATAGAGAGCCACAGTCACGTGCACCGGCATCACGGTGATATCGATATGATATCCATATGCCGCCGCTATGCGCCTCACATTCTTCTCGATGCGCGTGCAAGTTGCTCCGCAGCCCCAGAGCCACGCCGTGTAGTCGGCCAGGAAGCGCCCGAGGTCAGTCGTCGTCATCATTCAGGACCTCCTCATCCTCCCGATCCATCTCACACCGGTCGCCCGGAATGAAGAGCAGATCACGTTCGCGGCCGATGCTGAAAATGTGGTGCGCATTCAAGTGTCGCGAATCATAGTGGTGATGACGCATAATATATTTCACAAAAGCTGAGGTGCAGATGATGAGCACACAGCCCACAACCGCATACCATATAATCATAGGGTCAAGCATAATTCAAATACAGTTTTAAAAATTCATTTGCAAAATTAACGCCTCGGGCGCAGAGGCGGTTTGCATCGAGCAAGGATATTTCCGATGCCCCGCAACGGTTCTGCCGATAGGGCTACCCTCGGCTTGCCGGGGGATGGCGGGGCGCCTCAGTCTTGTCTGTCGTATTCCCGTTGCCCTCGTCGCAACTTCAATGAATTCAGTAAAAGAACCGTGTTATCCGCAAAAAAACGCGGTGCATCGGTAGAAAAAATCCTTACATTTAGGTATTTCGCGAGGCGCAGATAATGCCTAACTTTGCAAGCGGAAACAAAAAACGTTACAAAATGAAACCGACAGCAATATTCTATGGCTCGACTTCCGGCAACTGTGAGTCGATAGCCCGAAAGATAGGGGAGGCCCTCGGCGTGGGCGCCTCCGACATATACAGCGCCTCCGAACTCGATGCAGCCAAGCTCGGCCAGTACGATAACCTGCTTCTGGGCTCCTCGACATGGGGCTGCGGCGATCTGCAGGATGAATGGTATGATGCTGTGGAGGTGCTCAAAGGTGCCGACCTCAGCGGCAAGCAGGTGGCAGTCTTCGGCTGCGGCGACTCATGCGGCTTCGGCAGCACCTTCTGCAATGCCATGGCCACGATATATGATGCCGCCAAAGGTGCCGGTGCCACTATGATTGGCGACGGCGTGGATGCGGCCGGCTATTCGTTTGACGATTCAGAGGCGGTGCGCGACGGCAAATTCGTAGGCCTCGCCCTTGATGAAGACAACGAATCAGACCTCACCGACTCGCGCATCGCCGCATGGGTAGGCGAGATCGCTCCCAAACTTTGAATAGATATAGGTTCAAAAAAACATACTTCTGGCCTGGGGCTCTGCGATTGCCTCATGATGTGAACCACCGCTCCCCTCGCCGGCGCCATACTTTTAATATACTTAAGATTTTTTACGTAAGCCACATAGTAGTATCAGGGAAGGGCCGGCAGTGATGCCGGCCCTCTCGCTTGCTATGCATGCTTCTTTATCTTTAATAGTTTCGGGGATTACTTACCAGAATGTAGGTGAAATTTACCTAAAAGTCGGTAGTGGTGCATATATTGCGGATCTTGGACGTTATAGATTAGGATACTTCCTTAGGAAGACTCGTGATAGAATTACTCGACAATAAGACAATAATAGGTATAATTACTGAAAAGGTATAATTACTGATGGATATAAATGCGATACACTCGCCGGCCGATATCAAGGGGCTGGCGATAGATGAACTGAAGCAGGTGTGTGCCGATATGCGTAAGGCACTGATTGCGAAACTTGCCGCGCGTGGCGGCCATGTGGGGCCTAATCTCGGATTTCTGGAGGCTACGGTGGCACTGCATCTGGTGTTTGACGCCCCGCAGGACAAGATAGTGTTTGATGTGTCGCACCAGAGCTATGTGCACAAGATGCTCACCGGGCGTATGCAGGCATTTACAGATCCGGCCCACTATGCAGATGTAAGCGGCTACACCAATCCCGATGAGAGCGACTACGACTTATTCTCCGTAGGACACACCTCCACATCGGTGTCGCTGGCAAGCGGTCTGGCCAAGGCGCGCGACCTCAAGGGTGAGCATCACGATGTAGTGGCTGTGATCGGCGACGGTTCGTTGAGCGGTGGCGAAGCCTTCGAGGGGCTCGACATGGCCTCGACCTTCGGCAGCAACTTCATAGTTGTGGTCAACGACAACCAGATGAGCATCGCTCCCAATCATGGCGCCCTCTACGACAATCTCACGCTGCTGCGTGAAAGTGACGGCAAAGCCGAACCCAACTACTTCAAATCATTAGGCTACGACTATCTGTATGTGGCCGATGGCAACGACCTCGAATCGCTCATAGCCGCCTTCCGCAAGGTCAAGGGCTCGTCGGGCCCGGTAGTGGTGCATCTCAACACAGAGAAGGGTATGGGTCTGCCGGTGGCCGAGATTCACAAAGAGGCCTTCCACTACCACGGACCCTTTGACGCCGCCACAGGCGAATCTCCCGCCGACGACTCAGCAGACTATATCGACCTCTTTGCCGACTACATGCTCCGCGCCATGAAGCGCGACAGCAATGTTGCCCTTATCACAGCCGGAGTTCCCGGCGCAATCGGATTCGGTCCGGCTCGCCGCGATGAGGCCGGGCGCCAGTTTATCGATGTGGGTATTGCCGAAGAGCAGGCAGTGGCCATGGCCTCAGGCATGGCAAAAGGTGGCTGCATACCGGTGGTGGGTGAGCCCGCCACATTCATACAGCGTGCCTACGACCAGTTGTCGCAGGATGTGGCCATCAACCGTCAGCCCGTGACCTTCGTCACTCTCTACGCCGGTGTACGCGGCATGACCGACTGCACCCACCTCGGCTTCTTTGATGTGCCGATGATCAGCAACATCCCCGGCATACTATTCCTTGCCCCCACATGTGCAGAAGAGTATGAGGCGATGCTCGAATGGAGCATGGGGCAGCGGGAGATGCCTGTGGTGGTGCGCACACCCTGCGGACCGGTGGTGAACCGCGAAGGTGACTTCGACGTCGACTACTCACGCTGCGGCTATGAGGTGGTGAGCGAAGGGGAGCGTGTGGCCATTATCGGTGCCGGAGCATTTCTCGAGCTTGCCCGGCAGAGTGCAGCCAAGATGATTGAGAAGGGGCTCAACCCGATGGTGATCAATCCACGCTTCATGTCGCGACTCGACACCGCCACACTCGACAAACTGCGTGACTTCGACACCGTGATTACACTTGAAGACAACTCTGTAGATGGCGGACTCGGCCAGAAGATTGCCGCCTATCTCGGCGACTCGCCGGTGAAGGTGCATGTGCTCGGTCTGCCCAAGGAGTTTGCCGACCGCTATCGCCCGGCTGAGTTGCTTGCCTCGTGCGGACTGACTGCTGAGGCTATATGCTCGCTTGTGTGAGGTGCTTAAATGATGCAATAAAAAAAGTTGGCTCATCTCAGATGGGTCAACTTTTTTTATTGCTGCTGGAGAGATACCCGAGGGTTTCAACCCTCGGCACAATAATTGGCGGATTCTTTGCCGCATGATTGGGGCACTGGTGCCCCGGCTTTCTGGGTGCTTACATCTCGGTTTCTGACTTTGGAGAGAGGGAGAGGGTAAAGTTGTAGGTCTGCCAGGCCGAGAGGGTGGCTATGGCGGCTACGGCGCACCATAGCACTACGGTGAATGGGGTGGAGTCGGCGATGATTGCCGGCGATAATTGCGCGGCAGCCGGTATTAAGGCGAGCAACCATCCGGCAGCCCGAGCCAGCCACGGAGCTAAGAGGGGGAGTAGGGCTGTCAGCAGCGCGCCCGAGATGATGCCCGCTGCGAAGGCGGCTGTGATAGCCCGGCGGTTGCGACGGCGCATCTTCAGATTGTGGGCGCGAAGCAGCTCCACCGACTCCATATTGCGCAGCAGGCGCGTCATGAAAGATGCATTCCCTGAGGGCAACCCGGGATTGAAATCCGAGAATAGCCGGCGCAGCTTATCATCATGAGGGTCATCGTGGAGGATCTTATTATTCATGGTTTGAGTATTCGATAGTTTTTTAACGACTTGAAAATGTGGCGTGTATCAAGGTGTATCAAGAGTCTGATGTCAGACATCCGCTATCAATCCGTGGCGAGCAGTCCGCGCAGGTGGCGCCGTCCGCGCGACAAGTATTGTTTCACTGCATCCTGGCTCGCATCAAGGATAGCCGCTATCTCCTTAACTGTATATCCCTGCATGTAATGCAGCAGCAGCGCCGAGCGTTCATTGCATTGCAGCGACTCCAGTGCAGCGTAGAGCTCTTGATAGCGGAAAGCCTCATCAGCACCAGAGGGTGCCGATATGTCGCGCACCTCATAGTAATCGCAGAAGATGCGTTGCGAGCGCCGGTGATTGAGGAAAGTATTGTAGGCGATTCTGAAAATCCACGCATTGAACTTCGCCGCATTATTGAAATCAGCACACGAGAGATAGGCCTTGATATAAGATTCCTGAGCCACATCGTCGGCCAGCTGGGCATCGCCACAACATAGGGCCACCAGAAAACGCCTGAGCGAAGTCTGGGTGGCCTCTACGTGATTGATGAATTCCTCTTTAGTCATTGGGCGTAGGTGTGGATAAGGTGGGAAGGGAAGCTCTCAGCCGGTCTCAATCTACCTCTTTGACGGTGACCTCTACAGTCTCCGCCTCCATCTGGCTGATCTGGTTGCGGAAGGTGCGGTAGACAATCAGATAGCTTATGCCCACGGCCAGGAGTATGCCACCGATGATGGATGTCAGGCACACCGGGTCGGAGCTGAACTCCAGGCCCGAACAGTAGTTGATGAGGGCGATAGCGAGCAGCACCACACCTATACCGCTGCATATGCATCCGCGCATCAGGCGCTGGCTGAGGCGTTCGCGCGGGGTGCGCTTCTTGCGTTTGTCGGAGCTGTTGAGAGCCTCGATAAGTTTATCGGTGTCGAGGTCGCAATTGGACTCTATGGCCTTCATCAGCACCTGTGTGCGCTTGTTGTCCTGATTGATTTTCTGCCATGCGGCAATCAGTATTACGGCCACCGGGAGCACGACGCATACAAAAAGCGGCACGAGGATACCTGAGAGTTCTGAAATCTGGTCTGCATTCATAATTGTAATCTTTTTTTTGAATCCGCCGGCAAGCTGAATCTGGCCGGCAGGATGATGTTAATTTCGGGGTTTATATATCTCGTTGTTGAGACGTCTCATCAGAAAGACACATCATGAATCAGAAAGGTGACAGCCAGAATTAAATTTTAAGTAGTTGCGAAGAATTAAACATCATAAGTGATTCTTTTTCAAAGAATGATTTGTTCATTAATTCTTCGCAACTACTTATCAAAAAAATCTGTGGCCGGTAGTGACGGGGGCGGGTTTATTTAGGACGATGGCTGTGATATTGCGGGCCGCGGTATGGTCGCGGCGATAGCTGTTGAAGCGGGGAGAGCCGTCGGGCATCTTCGAGAGTAGTGTGCACCAGGGCGACGGGGTTATGCCGGTCACCCCCACACCCTGGCAGATAAGGCGGCAGACATTGATTCCCTCAAGGTCGATATGCGGCTTCGGTGCCGGGGCAGACTGCGCCGGCTCATCGGCGAGATAATGCACGGTGACACCCTGATGTGTGAAATCAGGCTTGGCAGGATAACTGATAAACCGTCCGAATCCAGCCTCGCGGAATTGTTCGGCCAGATCCTCATCCACCTCATAAGCCTCAGCCGAGATTGACGCCCCGAAGATAGCGCTTATGCCGCCAGGATTAGCTCCCAACTCACGTAGTCGTGCCAGTGTGGCGTCGACGATGCCTCCCAGCGTACCACGCCATCCGGCATGGATAGCCGCCACAGCCCCGATGTCGGGAGCATGCAGCAAAATAGGCACACAGTCGGCCGTGCGCACACCGATAGCCACGCCGGGGAGGCGGGTGATAAGCGCGTCGGTGTCGGGGCAATCCATCCCCACCTCCGTCAGAATCCCCACATTCAGCGAATGTGTCTGTCGCGGCAGATGAATCTCGCTGAAGGGTGGGCGGCGGTGAGTTTCGATATGATGTGGGTCGGCATTGTCATGCTGAGCGGAAGCATCACTGCAACCACTCATAAGAATCGAGAATTCAGGGAAAATTCGGATTATATCCTGCATATCGAGTAGAATGATGCAAACAACTTCTTAAACTTTTTACAGTCATTTTAACGTTGTGGAGCATAAAAAATTATAATGCCGCTATTGGGTTACGTGCGAATTTGCAGGTAAATGAATGAAGATTATGGATAGCAGAAGTGAAGAAAGGGCAGTATCAGATGGCCGACAGCACGAGATAAGCCATATAGGCAGCGTAGCCCGCTATGAGCACCCACCCCATGCCGCGTGTGATGGTGTGGCGGCGGGTGCATGATCCGAATATGCAGAGCAGCAGGGCGCCCCCCGCCAGAGTCGAGAAATCGACGACACTCATGCCCGTGATGGTCAGCGGATGGATTGTGGCGCAGAGACCTATGATAAAGAAAGCGTTGAATACGCATGAACCCACCAGATTGCCCAGCGCCAGCCCCGGTTGCCCCTTCAGCGCCGCAATCAGCGAAGTCGAAAGGTCAGGCACCGAGCTGCCGATAGCCACGATGGTCAGACCGATAAGCGTCTGCGACATACCCGCCCGTCGCGCTATGCCCGAGGCACCATCCACAATCCAGTTGCCCCCGAAGCTCAGCGCCGCCAGCCCTCCGATAATCAGCACTACAGCCAGCCACACCGGCATTTCACCGGCATTGATGCGGTTGTTGGCATCGCAGAGCCGCAGATAGAATGCCTTCAGACCGCGGCTCTTCAGATAGGCCGCAGCCGTCGACTTCTGGCGCACGGCAGAGCCGGTGCGGGGTGTAGCCACCGGAGGCATCGGTGCAGGCTCCGATATCTTCGCCGCCGGCTCAGTATTGTGGGCCATAGAGAAGGTATACTTCATGAAGATAACGAAGAACCCGAGCAACATCAATCCATCGGTGCGCGTCAGAATATTCTTCGCCGACCCATCCACCAGCACATCATCGCCACACACGAAGAGCGCAAGCCCCGACAACAGCAGCATTGGCAGCTCCTTGCGTTGCATACCCTTGTCGATCACCACCGGACTCACCGCCGCCATCACGCCGATAGAGAGGAAAGTATCGAAAATGTTGGCGCCCACCACATCTCCCAGCGCCATGCCCCCTTCACCCTTCAAGGTCGAGAGGAAAGCAATCACGAAATCAGGGGTCGACGACCCTATGGCCACCACCGTAAGCCCGATCACCACCTGCGAAATCTTCATGCGCCGTGCAATAGACACCGCGCCATCAGTCAGATAGTTGCCCCCGGCGATGATGAGCACCAATCCGATAATCAATATGATAATGTCGTGAATCATAAGAGTCTCTGTAAGTAATTTGTTTACACTTTTTAACGCCTGTGCATCCGATAAAGTTCTATGCCGTGGGGTACGATAAAGCCTCTTGGCACGTTATTTTTAGAGGTATATATGCGTGAAGAACCGAGCCATATTTGAGGTCTCAGCCACTCGCGCGATTATGGATATAGAAAGTGATGAAAAAGGACAATAGCGAAGAAATCTTTCCGGTGGTGGATGAAGAGGGGAGAGTGCTGCGCAGTGCCACGCGCGGCGAATGCCACAGCGGTTCGCGTCTGCTGCATCCGGTGGTGCACCTGCATGTGTTTGATGCCGAAGGACGTCTCTACCTTCAGCGGCGCCCCGACTGGAAGGATATCCAGCCCGGCAAGTGGGACACCGCCGTCGGTGGACACATGGACTATGGCGAAGATGTGCTGGAGGCCCTGCGCCGCGAGGCCCGCGAAGAACTCGGGCTCACCGGTTTCACCCCACGCTTCCTGACCCGCTACGTATTCGATTCGGTGCGCGAGCGCGAGCTCGTGAATGCCTATATGGCTATCGTCGACCCTTCGGAGGTGGCTCCCTCGGCCGAAGAACTCGACGGCGGAGCCTGGTGGACACCCGCCCAGCTTGCCGACGCCATGGGGAAAGATATCCTCACCCCCAACTTTGAGCAGGAATACACCCGCCTCTTCATCGACAGAGAGGCGTAGGATATACTAAAGGTAAAGCCGCCGACGTTGAGAATAAATGGAGTGGGCGCGGATATCTGCACCCGCATCTACAGGGCGTGATGCCTGCTACCGACAACATTATTACGATAGACTACAGGTAATCACCCACAGTTATTTGTTTCAAAGAACTATCCAGACCGTCAATGATCAGAACAATAACAGCATTATCATTTATTTCCCTCATAACCTCCGCGGCATGGAGCGCCCCTCTCGGAGAGTCGCCTGCCGCACATAGCGAAGTCCCCGACTCGCTCAACTGGGATGACGCCGACTACGAAGGCACCGATCTTGATGAGATAGTCATCATCCAGAAGAATTCCGGCATACGCAAACTGCGCGGCTCAGCCTTCAACACCGAACTGATGACCTCGGCCGAGCTCACCCGCGCCGCATGTTGCAACCTCGGCGAGAGCTTCTCGACCAATCCCTCGGTAGACGTCAGCTACTCTGACGCCGCCACCGGAGCCCGCCAGATAAAACTGCTCGGACTCCCCGGCACCTACGTGCAGATGCTCACCGAAAACATACCCAATCTGCGCGGCGCCTCCGCCCCCTACGGCCTCGGTTATATCCCCGGCCCCTGGATGCAATCGATACAGGTGTCGAAAGGGGCCAGTTCGGTCAAGAACGGCTATGAATCGGTCACAGGCCAGATAAATGTAGAGTTCCTGAAACCCCAGACAGAGGACAACCTTCTTCTCAACGGCTATGCCGACCATCAGGGGCGCGTAGAGGCCAACGCCGTCGGCAACCTGCACTTCAATCCCAAACTCTCGTCAGCCCTCCTGCTTCATGGCGAACACAATTTCAGCAGCCATGACTCTAACGACGACGGCTTTGCCGACTCCCCAAAAGTGAGCCAGTTTGCAGCCCTCAACCGCTGGGCCTATATGGGCGACAACTATATAGTGCAGGGTGGCCTGAAATATCTCGGCGAGAAGCGCCAGAGCGGCCAGCTCGGCAGCCACGCCCATCATGCCGCCGCAGCGCAGAATGCCGGTGAGGCCGGCGCCACCCCCTACATTATCGACACCCATACCGACCGCCTCGAGGCCTTCCTGAAGAACGCATATATCTTCGACCACGAGTCAAACTCAAATCTCGCCCTCATACTCTCGGGCACCTTCCACGACCAGAAGAGCGACTATGGCCGCAAGATATACGATGTCATACAGCGCACCCTCTATGGCCAGCTCATGTATGAGCGCGACTTCGGCAGCATGCACAGCATCTCGGCCGGACTGAGCCTCAACATCGATGACTATCGCCAGCACTACCGCCTAACCCACAACGCGGCCCTCACACCCACGCGCCTCGATGAGAATGAGACTGTGGCGGGAGGCTACGTGCAGTATACCTTCAACTACGACTCCCATCTGATGGTGATGGGTGGACTGCGCTACGACCACAGCTCGCGCTACGGCAGCATGTTCACCCCGCGCCTGCATGCCCGCTGGAATATCGCCGACTGGCTCTCGCTTCACGCCTCGGCCGGCAAAGGCTACCGCACCCCCTATGCACTGGCCGACAACAATTATCTGCTCGCATCGAGCCGCGAGATTGTGGTCAGCCCCTCGCTCAAGCAAGAGGAGGCATGGAACTTCGGCGGCGGAGGCAGCGGCGACCTGCACCTTGGCGAACGCAAGCTCATCTGGAGCGCCGAATACTATTACACCGACTTCAGACATCAGACAGTAGTTGACCTCGACTACTCTCCCCAGATGGCCATCATACGCGAAATCGGCGGGAAATCATATTCGCACTCAGTGCAGGTAGAGGCCGGCATCGACATCATCGCCGACATGACCTTCACAGCCGCCTACAGATTTAACGACGTAAAGGTTGACTACGGGCGCGGTGTCGTGGAGAAACCCCTCACCTCAAAATCAAAGGGGCTCTTCTCACTGAGCTATGCCCCCATGATGGGGCTATGGCAATTCGATGCCACCCTCGCCATCAACGGCGGCGGACGCATGCCAGACCCCGGCGACACCGCAGCCTGGCAGAAGCGCTACAAAGCCTATCCCACCCTCAACGCCCAGGCCACCCGCAACTTCCGCCACTGGAGCATATATATAGGTGGGGAAAACCTCACCAACTATCGCCAGAAGCACCCCATCATCGGCGCCGCCGACCCCTGGGGTCCCGGCTTCGACTCGACAATGGTCTATGCTCCGGTGCATGGCGCGATGGTGTATGTAGGCTTCCGTTATAATCTCAAATGACCCCTCACCCCCCGGGTTAATCTGAATTGACAGCAATATCAACAAACATAATAATTATAAAACAGCAATGAAAATCAGCAGAATCCTTATGGCTGGCG
>CAJTNN010000006.1:100636-114381 GCA_910577585.1 uncultured Muribaculaceae bacterium
TAGCCGTAACCTCCCTTTCGTTGTCAGCCATGGCCGAGACAGTGGAGTGTGTGTTCACCGTCAATCCGAAGATGGTGTGCAACAGCTGTGAGACCAAGATAAAGAGCAATCTCCGCTTTGAGAAGGGTGTGAAGAAGATCACCACCTCGCTCGAGCGTCAGGAGGTGACCGTAAGCTATAACTCCGACAAGACCGACGAGGCCCATCTCATCGAAGCCTTCGGCAAGATCGGCTACAAGGCCACACCCGTAAAGGGGGACCAGACAGAGGCAACTTCCGAATGCGCCGGCGCCCCGGAGGGCTCATGTTGCAAGTCTAAGGGTGGCTCAGCATGCGCTGCCGCACAGAACGCCACTTGCCACAGCAGCGCTGAGGAAGCTACTTGCACAAAAGCTGCCGAAGCATCTTGCGGCAGCTGCGAAGCCAAGTGAAATCAAAAAACAGAGCCATGTGCTGATTTCAGACAGATCGATATAAGAATCCGCAATCTACTCACCGCGTCCTGACCGAGAGTCAGGGCGCGGTGAATTTTAATTTTAATACTAATGGCAATTATCGAAACATGGCAAGAAAACGAATCAGAGTCACCCGCCCCGGGCGGGCAAGAAAGGAAGCCCCCTCGCTGCAAGTATTCATGAACGGAGTTATCGAGCAGCTGAAGAGCAACGGCAAGCAACGCACCTCAGAGAGCTACCGGTCGGCCCTCAACAGCTTCAATCAATTCGCCGGCAACCGGACTGTCAGTCTGTCAGAAATCGACGCACCGATGATGGAGCGCTATGAGAGCTACCTCTCGGAGAGGGGAGTGGTGCGCAACACCATCTCCTTCTACATGCGCATTCTCAGAGCCGTCTACAACCGTGGTGTCGACCGCAACCTTGTGGCCGACCTGCGCCCCTTCAGGCATGTCTACACCGGTGTCGACCACACCGTCAAGCGCGGCCTGACGCTGCAGAAACTCCAGCTTCTGCTCGAACTCGACCTCTCGGCCGACCAGCTGCTCGAATATGCACGCGACATGTTTATGCTCAGCCTATCTGCGAGGCATGAGCTTTGTCGACATGGCCTTCCTGCGCAAGAGCGACCTCAGCGAGGGGCATCTCGTCTACCGTCGGCGCAAGACTAACCGCCTGCTCAGCATACAATGGACCCCCGAGATGCAGAGCTTCATCGAGAAATATCCACCGAAAATCGGTCCCTACCTGCTGCCGATACTCGGCCATAGAGCCGGCAGTCCGGAGTGCGCCTACCGCAACGAAGCCTATCGGATTAACCGTTGCTTGAAACGTGTGGGACGCATGATCAACCTCTCATTTCCACTCACGATGTATTGCGCACGCCACTCATGGGCCTCGACAGCAAAGATGTCGGGTATACCACTGAGCGTGATCAGCGAAGGGATGGGCCACGAGTCAGAACGCACCACCCGCATCTATCTCGCCTCACTCAGCGCCAAGGTCATCGACCGCGCCAACTCAGTGGTGATATCGATGCTCGGTCTGGCCGGCAGGCGTGTGGCCATAGCCGAGCCCGACCCATTAAACCCATCGCTGCCCGAGAGCGTTCTTAATATAGGTGAGGGCAGATGGTGACGGTGTTCCGGAAGCATCCGGGGAGCCCCGTGGTTCTGCCGGCCACCGTTGCTCAATCCTTGCCTGCCCCATGGCATGAGAGCCATGGATAATGACAGACAAATAAGAACGAGAGACTACACAACGATGAAAAGAAAAAACATCATCATGGCCGCAGTGTTGGGAATGGCGATTTGCGCTATGCCTGTGCAGGCATTCGACAAGTATTCAATCAACCGCGAAGACCTTCCTGAGACTGCCCAGCAGTTTCTGACCGACCATTTCGGCAAAGCACGCGTAAGCATGGTCAAGACCGACAAGCATCTGCTCAAGAAGACTGACTACGACGTCAAACTTGTCAACGGCACCAAGATCGACTTCAACAACAAAGGCGAGTGGACTTGTGTCGACTGCAAGCAGAAGGAGGTGCCCGCTTCGCTGATTCCATCGAAAGTGGCAAAATACGTGGCTGCCAACTTCCCCGAGACCTTCGTGACGAAGATTGAGAAGAAGACACTCAGCTACGAGATTGAGCTCAACGATGGCGTAGGCCTGAAGTTTGACCGTCTGGGCAACTTCAAGAGCATGAAGCTCGACGACTGACCACACTGCGGGTGCCGGCACGCCTGAAATGCCAGGTGCAAGCCCCCACTTGCAACACACACTATGAGAGAAGACCGGACCACACGGCGCCGACACCCCTTTGCGGGTTATGGCACCGGGTGGTCCGGTCCTCCTGTTATTTATGTACGGCGTTATTCAGTTGCCCATGCCGTCGGGGCTATTCAGTGACGTAGCCGTCGGTGAGGAGCTGCTTGAAGAGCTTGTCGCCCTTGAAGCGGTTGAATAGGCGGCCGCAGTCTTTGGCAGTGCGGTTGAAGAGATCCTGATAATTCAGCACCTTAGCGCCCGAGATGACATCGAAGGTGTAGTGGGCCTGCTCGGTATTGAAGAGGCGGCTGCCGGCATTGCGTATGCCGGCCACTTCAGTCAGATTCTCAGGATGGTCGGCGCGGGCATTCCATGAGCCGCGGCTCCCCTCTGAGAGTGTGAGTAGAGCCTCATCATCGGTCAAAATGTCGGCAAATATCAGATTTGAATCCTCATAACGCCGCCCTGTCTTGAAATCCTCCTTATCGAGGAATAGCTTCATCGGCACGCGGCACACAGTGCCATCCTCATAACCGAGCACCACCCAGCTCCGTGCATCCTCATCGCGGATGGGGAGGGCCAGCAGCAGGTCGGGGTCGGTGTAGCCGTAGAAATCGGAGGTCATCATGAAGCCATCTTTCAGAATCTGCAGATAGCGGGTGGTGGAGGGATCATGGTCGGGGTCGAAGCTCGCCGGACACACGGCGCGCCAATGTCGGGTGGCAATCTTCTCAGGGTTCTCTGCCGATGGAGTTGTCGGCGCCTGGGTGTTGCGAGACTTCTCTGACTTCTGAGGATCCGGGCTGCTCTGCTGGGTGGTTGTGGCGGCAGTCTCTGCAGGAGCCTGGGATGTTGCGTCGGTAGCCGGCGCCGCAGCTGCAGCCGCTGATTGAGTGGGAGCCGACGTCTCGGCAGGGGGTGTGGCGGCAGCCGCCTGAAGCAGGCGGTGGCGCTCACGCTCCTCGGCGCGGCGGTCGATAAAGCGGCGTATGTCCTCAGGATTTCTGAAATCGAGTTTCGAAGAACCGTGGCGCTCATAGATGACGCCATCCACCTTCACAGGCGCCGTGTAGTAAGGTTTAGCCGTGGCCACATAGATGCGTTTGCCGCCGAAGGTCTCGAAGCGGGTCTCGACATAGGCATCCACATCGCGCCCCATGGTGGTGCACACCGCGCGGCGGAAGTAGAGGTCATACTTATCCTCGCTGCCGTCAAACATCTTATAAGCCAGATCATTCTCCATGCCCACACCCATGCCGAAGTCATTGACGCCGATATAGAGAGTGCCGCCGTCGGCATTCAGCAGCGAGCAGAGCTCCTTCATCACATCGCGCGACTGAGTGTCGGGGTCGGGGCGCATATGATTGTTGGGTGGATATATAAGCGAGGTCTTGAACTCAGTGGTCTTGTCCTCCTTGCCGAATGAATGCAGGGTCGACTTGCGGGCATTGACATGCAGAATATAGTTGATGCGGTCCTCGATCTCTCCCAGAGCCGATGCCGATGAATTCTCGGCCAGTATATTGTAAGCCATCACATAGCTTGCCAGATTGCGTATCTCCTCGTCAGAATCCGACATGTAGGCCCATAGAGCGTCGCGCATCTGCGGCTTACCCTTGTAAGAGACTATCTTCAGTTGCAGATATCGGTGGTAGATTTCCGAGCGGTGGTCGAAGCGCGAGCGGTCGTTGGCCTCAAATTCCTCGAGCTGTTCGGCATCGATGATACCGTTCATGGCGAAGTAATGCAGAATCTCGATGAGTCGCATCCAGGCGGCGTAGAACTCCCGGCGGTTGTCGTCGCGGGCCATTCGTGCCAGCAGGCGGGCGAACCCGAGATGATTGTAGGCACGCGAATAATTCGACTCAGCCGCCGCCTTGCTCTCTACAAGCGCCATGAGCTCCTTCATGCGCGCGTCGCTCACGAGGTCCTCGCTATTGGGCTCATCGCCCGAAATCGTAAGGTTGTCGGCCGGCATCTCATAGATGTTGCCATTACTATAGTCAGCTATCAAGCGGTTGAAGGCTATGTCGGTGCGGAAGTTCATGGGCTCCTCTACAATCTCGGTCACCACGCCATCGATGTAGGGGACACTCGGATTGTCCGGGCGTGTCCAATAGCTGGCCTTGACGATAGTGCCGTTGCGCAGGCTCGAGGAGAGCCCCGACTTCTGGAAGCGCACGGCATCGCCGAGTTCGCTGACGCCTACGGTGCCATATTGGTTAGAGCTCTTGATGACGCAGATAAGTTCATTGTCGTTGACCATCTGGTCATGCGTGAACTTCACGATAGCATCAGAGGCGGTGAAATGAATCACCCCATCATCAACCCTCTTGACACGCGCCTCGAATATATAGGGGTTGCCATCCTGGTCGGCGAAGTCGGCAGGCGTCAGCCCCGGCACCTTATAGCGCACAATGTCGTCGAGCGCGATCACGCCGTGCCCCTCATAGTAATCATCGGTGACTACGACGGCGAAGAGATTGTCATCAATCCTGCGGGTGACGCGAATCATGCAGTAGTCATCCTCTGCCGGCAGCGGACGGCGGATGCGGTTTGGGCGTTTCACCTCCTCATCTTCAGAGAAGAGCGACGACTCGATGGCGCTCCACATGTCGCGCGACCTCTTCAGGTTAGTCTCGCCCGAGGGGGCGATGATACGTTGCGGGCTCAGCACCCTCAGATTCGGCCAGATTCCCACGCCGTTGAGGTCGAGGGTGCGCAGCGAATCTTCCGGCACATCGTCGCGGGTGAGAATCACCCCGCTGTCGCTGAGCTTGAGCACCACCTGGCGGTTGGCATACCACTTCTCGAACGATCCCTCCAGACCTACGGGCATGGCTGTGAGTTTCGAGGCTATCAGGTCGTGGCCGTCGGTCTCGCTCCAGCGGTAGATGCCCGACAGGGTGCGGGTGACATCCATCAGCGCCAGGAAAGAATTGCGTATCGCATTGTCGGGCACCGAAGTGCGCAGACGCCCCGCATAGCGGTAAAGTGTAGAGAGATTCAGATTATAGTCGAAAACATCGGCATCCGTCTCGCGGTCGGCAAGCAGAAGCTGTATGGCCAGTGCCTCGATAAGGCTCCGCACCGTGGGGTCTTTGAGCGAGCCATTCTCCTCAATACCCTGCCGGCATTGCTCCACATAGATCTGGATGAGTCGGATGAAGGCCTTCCGGAAGGGCTCATCGCGCCAGAAATCTTCAGAGCGGTCATGGATGATGCCGAAGATGCGTTTCACATTCTCCTGCATGAAATCAGACGATAGCGAGAAGATGCGCATCATCATGTCGAGACGGCGTTCAGCCTCGAATACATAGCCCGATGTGCGCAGACTCTCGAGCACGTGATTGACGCATGACTCATGTTCGCCGCGGGCCAGATACTCGGCAGCCGTCATGTAGCCCCCCACATTCCGGGCCAGCACCGTAAGGCGGTGCTGCAGCGACTTGCGGCGCAGCGGCTCTACATCAAGCAGCACCGCCGACCCCTCGAGCAGATACATAATCGAGTCAAGCATCTCGTGCAGCCGGCGCGCGATATCCTCCCAGCCCGCTCCGGTGACCTGCCAGTCCTTGATAATCTCGAGCAGGCTCCGGCTCACGGCCAGGTCATAGAAGTCATCGTTAAGGAATGGTAGAGAGAAGAATCTCTCCATATCCCATTCAGGCGATTCCTCGGCAAAGAGGTTGCGGCGGATGATGGCGGCCACACTTGCGGCGTCCAGTTCGGATAAAGAGTCGGGTTCGGATGGCTCGGAATCATCGGCAATATCGATGTTGGGTTTGACCGGATTAGGTCTGAATAAAGCAGCCGAATCAAGGAGCCTCAGGTGGGCGCCGGTCTTGTCGATATCAGTAAGCGAGCAGCGCACGGAACTGCCGGTAAGAAGTTTGGCCCCTTTCGGCACACCGAGGCGGAAGGATATCCCCCGGTGGTCGGCCAATTCATAATAACCGTTGTGTGAGAAATCATGCCGCACGATGAATTCATATTCACCACCTATCTCATAAAATTGAGATATAAGAGTCTGTAGATTCTGGCGGAGAAAGATATTGCCGTTGGCCTGATGGGTGACTGTGCAATCAATCGGAGTGCCATCAGGCAGATTCTCCTGAAATTTAAATAGCTTGACCCTGTAGGTGCGGTCTTCATATTTGACTTCAAACTGAGGGGTGCCGTTGTTGCTGCGCACCACCTTTGCCAATAATTTCATAATACAGATTTAACGTAATAATTGAAGTTGATTAAATTTTTGATCTCTTGGTTGCCCTGTTGGGAGGGCTGGGAGAGGGATGGGATCTCTGGGAGGGATGGGATTGCTGGGAGAGAGTTCCTTAATAGGGGAAAACGCTCCCTATATGCAAAATTAACGGAAAAATTCAAAAGAGAGGTCAAAATCGGCGGCATATTTAGGCAAATCCATGAAAAGTCGATATCTGGAGGTGAAAATCTTGCATGTTACTTTGATTTTGCCTAACTTTGGGTGTTGCGTTGAGGTATGGGCGAGGCTGCAAGCGGATTGCAATATTGCAATTGAGGCAATCATGCACGCGCTATCGAGTCACCGCAATATTGTGAAAAATGCCGGGCTGAGTGAAATAAATGTTAATTTCGCAGCATAAGAAATCAGAAACTTAAAAAAACATAGACAGATATGGCAATCAATCTTGAAAAAGGACACCGCATCAACCTTGAGAAAACTGATGGCAAGAAACTCACCGAGTTCTGTGTAGGCGTCAACTGGGGCGCGATAGTGCGCGAAGTGCCCCGCAAGTCGGGCTTCCTGGGACTGAGCACCAAGATGGTGGCAGAGGAGCTGGATGTGGATATCGACCTGAGTTGTGTCATGACCGATGCGCAGGGTAATCTTATCGACACGCTCTACTCGCCGCTCTATAATCCGGTGATGTTCCGTTCGCGCGGGCTGCCGGTGGGTAAGGACTGGAGCGCCGATGGCTCGATGTACCACACCCCCGACGACACTGAAGGCGACAAAGGTGGCGATGATGGCCTTGACAACGAGATTGTGCAGATCGATCTCAAGAAAGTGCGCTCCAACATCGACCAGATATTCTTCTTCCTCAATATCTTCTCGCCGCGCTCGATCGACTTTGCCGAGGTGCCATATGTGCAGATCCGCATGTTTGAGGGCACACCGCAGCGTGTGCAGCAGGTATTCGCGCAGTACGACGTGGCCAAGGAACCGCAGTTCCGCGGCAAGAACGCTCTTGTGCTCGGCCGCATCTACCGCCGCAACGGTGAGTGGAAGTTCGCTGCCATCGGCGATGCCTTCGATGACGGCTACGATCTTCGCAACACCATCAAGCGCATACTTGACAGCTACGCCAAGTAAAGATAGAGATAATCAGTCTTCCTTGCCTTTCCTGCGACTGAGAGGGGATGGGGTGTCTTCGCCCCGTCCCCATTGTCAGAATGTGCGGGGCGGGGCTTAACGGAGGGTCTTACTATATCACCGGAGAGCGGCGGTACACATTGCGACCCGCATGCGCTCCGCAATCAACCAGTGAGCATGAAAGCCAACGAACGCCGGGCCCTGACCCGCATATTGATCGACCTCATAAAGGCCGACAAAGTGATAGACAGCCGCGAGATGGAGCTATATGCCGAGCTGAAGCAGCAATTCGGCATAACCCGCGAAGATGAGGGTGAGGCATTCATGCTGACACTTGGCGAGGCCATCTCTACGATATGCGCTCTTCCGCAGGCGGAGGTGCGCGACTATCTGGGCACATTCGAGAAGATGACGCTCAGCGATTCATTCTGCGCCCGCGAGGAGGCCCTGTTGATGCTGGCCCTGAGGTATTGTCTTGACCCGCATATGCCGCAGAGCGACGTGCTGTCGGTAGAGGTCGACGATGTGTGGTTTGATGATCGGCAGGTGCTCTATGTGGAGTCCTACTTTGATGAGGAGGTGAATGCCGCGGTGGCCGGATCCCTGCGCCAGATACAGCGCGAGCTGAAGCTCTGCGGACTCGACTTCGTGTATCTGCCCGAGGTGGTGAACCATTATCTCACCACCCCGGCGCCGTTGATGGAGGATGTGGCCATGTTGCTGTCGCCCACACTGTCGCAGAGTGGTGTGCGCGATTTGCTCAGTCAGCTCAAGAATATCTCGACCGACAAATTCTGCATCGAGCAATTGCACCACAAACTCGGTTTCGAAGAGCTTGCCCAGACCGATCCGGCCCTGCTGATGCGCATCGGCCAGACGCGTGTGGGCGACAGGGTGGTGACCAACTTCCTGCGCATAAGTCTCGACACCGACCCGCTGCGCGAGGTGGAGCGACTGACCGACTTGTTTCTCTCAGCCTGCAGCAATGACCGCGTCGTAATCAGCCATAAGCGAGATGCCGAGGGGAGTTTCCTCTATAATGGGTTTTACAGGCAGCTGTTTGAGATTATCCTGCTCAAGCGGGCTGTGACCACGAAGCTCAGGGTCGACTTCCGCAATATGACGCTCGTATTCCCCGGCATCGATGCGGTGCTGAGCGGGCTTCACCGCAAGGAGAAGACGATGTATGTGCTCATGATATTCGAATCGCAGAAGGGGGGCATAAATTTCACTCCGCCACGCGGCGGCGCTGATGCCCACCGCTATGAGCGGCGCATGGAGCAGGTGAAGCGGCGCTTCGCGCGCATCTACCGCGCCTTCGAGGGGACGACCGAGAGGGTGCCCGACATCACGCGTCAGGATATACGCAATCCCATCCTGGCCAACATTAAGCGCGAGGTGATGCGTCATGAATCGAATATCTATAAGCCCGAACGATTCGTGGTGCAGCGCGACCGCGATGGCTACTACGCCATCCCCGCCATCAGCGAGGCTTTCGAGTGTGTGCTGCCGGGCAGCGATGAGGCCTGCGACATATTCGCCACGCCACTCTTTGCCGAGCTGGCTGCTATTAAATAGGCTTGGCGAGCCGCTGCGGTCTGGACTGAAAATAATATTCGGGCTTGCAGCCTAAATTGACACAAAATACAATAATACATATAATTACAACATGCAGAAGCAAACTCATTTTGTGGGTCTGACGGAGCAGCAGGTTGAGGAGAGCCGCCGCCAACACGGCTCAAATCTGCTGACGCCTCCCGAGAAGGACCCGTTGTGGAAGCGGTTTCTCGAGAAATTCGGCGACCCGCTGATCATTATCCTGATGATTGCCGCAGTGCTCTCAATCGGCATATCATGCTATGAATTCTGGGGACCCGGAAGCGAGCATGGCCGGTTCGGAGTATTCTTCGAACCCCTCGGCATCATTGTGGCCATATTGCTTGCCACAGGTCTGGCATTCATCTTCGAGCTGAAGGCCGACAAGGAATTCGCATTGCTCAATCAGGTGAACGACGATGAGCCGGTGCAGGTGGTGCGCGACGGCCATGCCATGTCGGTTCCCAAGCGCGATGTGGTGGTGGGTGATATCGTGATTCTCAACACCGGCGAGGAGGTGCCCGCCGATGGCGAGCTGCTCGAGGCTGTGTCGCTCAATATTGATGAGTCCACCCTCACCGGCGAACCCATCTGCCACAAGACTACCGACCCGGCTCAGTTTGACCCCGACCACACCTTCCCCGACAATCATGCCATGCGCGGCACCAAGATTATGGAAGGTCACGGTGTGATGAAGGTCTTCGCCGTGGGCGACAAGACTGAGAACGGCAAGGTGTTTGAGGCCGCCCAGATCGACGACAGTGTCAAGACTCCGCTCAATGAGCAGCTTGACGGTCTGGGGGATCTGATCACTAAAATCTCATATGGTTTTGCTGCAGCGATCGTGATCGGCCGCCTCTTCCTCTTCTTCATGCACAGTGGCGCCGATGGCTTCAACTGGGTGGAATTCATGACCTATCTGCTGCAGACGCTGATGGTGGCTGTGACGCTGGTGGTGGTGGCTGTGCCCGAGGGTCTGCCGATGGCGGTGACTCTCTCGCTGGCTTACTCCATGCGCCGCATGCTCAAGACCAACAACCTTGTGCGCAAGATGCACGCCTGCGAGACGATGGGCGCCACGACGGTGATTTGCACCGACAAGACGGGCACCCTGACCCAGAACCAGATGCAGGTCTACAAGACCAACTTCTTCGGCCAGCCCTCTGACGAGGTGCTCTACGAGGGTATCGCCGTCAACTCTACCGCCCAGCTTGATCTCTCGGGCGAGAAGCCGCAGGTGCTCGGCAACCCCACCGAGGGTGCGCTGCTGCTCTGGCTGCGCGACCGCGGCGCCGATTATCTCAAGCTGCGCGAGGGTGTGGAGAGGGTAGAGGAGCTCCCCTTCTCGACCGAGCGCAAGTACATGGCTACAGTCGTCAAGTCTGCCACCGGGAAGCGTATACTTTACGTGAAAGGTGCTCCGGAAATCGTGTTCGGCATGTGTGGCGACACTGCCGGAGTGACCCGTCAGGAGATCGATGCCCAGCTGCTCGAATATCAGAATCAGGCGATGCGCACACTTGGCTTCGCCTATAAGGTGCTCGATAATGACGCGCCTGTGATTGCCGACCATAAGCTCAAGGCCGATGGACTCGTATTCCTCGGCATTGTGGCGATATCGGATCCGGTGCGCTCGGATGTGCCCGATGCAGTGGCTGAGGTGCTCAATGCCGGAATCGGCGTGAAGATAGTCACCGGAGACACTCCCGGCACCGCCAAGGAGATCGGGCGCCAGATCGGTCTCTGGAATGATGCCAAGGATGGCGACCGCAACATCATCACCGGCACAGAATTTGCCGAGCTCAGCGATGCCCAGCTCCGTGAGCGTGTGGGCGACCTGAAGATCATAGCTCGTGCACGCCCGATGGATAAGAAGCGCCTCGTAGAGGCCCTGCAGGGCAACAACGAGGTTGTGGCCGTCACCGGCGACGGCACCAACGATGCGCCGGCTCTTAAGGCCGCGCATGTGGGTCTGTCGATGGGCGATGGCACGTCGGTGGCCAAGGAGGCCTCCGACATCACCATCGTCGACAACTCATTCTCATCGATTGGTCGCGCCGTGATGTGGGGTCGCTCGCTCTATCAGAATATCCAGCGCTTCATTCTCTTCCAGATGACGGTGAATGTGGCTGCCTGTCTGATTGTGCTCTTCGGTGCATTCATGGGTATGCAGTCGCCGCTGACAGTGACCCAGATGCTCTGGGTGAACTTGATTATGGACACCTTCGCAGCCATGGCGCTCGCCTCGCTGCCGCCGTCGGCCGGAGTGATGCACGACAAGCCGCGTTCGCGTCAGGCATTCATCATCAATCGTCCGATGTGGAACTCCATAGTGGGTGTGGGTGGCATATTCTTCCTGCTGCTCCTGGCCCTGCTCTGGTATTTCGAGCACACCGACATCACTTCGCTCACCCAGATTGGCTCAGCCATTATCAACTCGGAGAACACCGGACTCTCCCCCTATGAGCTCTCGCTCTTCTTCACTATCTTCGTGTTCCTGCAATTCTGGAATATGTTTAATGCCCGCGCATTCGAGACCGGTCGCTCGGCTTTCCACTTCAAGGGTTGTAGCGGCTTCGCTCTGATAGCCCTTGTGATTCTGGTGGGTCAGATAGTGATAGTGAGCATCGGCGGACAATTCTTCAATGTGGTGCCGCTCCAGTTCACCGACTGGTGCATCATCATCGGAGCGACGTCGCTTGTGCTCTGGATAGGCGAGCTGCTGCGCCTCTTCAAGAAATAGAGGCCGCACGACATCAATCCGTAGCGCGTCACGACATCAATCCGTAGCGCGTCACGACATCAAACAATAACCCGTCACGACATTCATACTCCCAATAACCCCGAGAGGTGCCCCGCTTGCGGAGCACCTCTCTCTTTTTCGTTCCGGCGATGACGGGAGCACGGTGGTGGACGGGAGTACGTTTTTTACGGGAGTACGGTTGTAGACGGGAGAACGGTTGTGACGGGAGTACGGTTGTAGACGGGAGTACGGTTGAAGACGGGAGAACGGTTGTGACGGGGGTACGGTTGGTGACGGGAGGTGGCGGGTGCGGCGTTAGCCTCCTGGGAGGAGGGGCGCCTCTCCCCGACACGGCTCGACTGCGCCCGGGGAAGTAACCTCTCTTCTCCCTCTCTTGAGGCAAGATCGTGGCCGTGGGCACCCAACGCCGTTAAGTTCAGTCACCATCTTAATGTGGCGTAGTTTTGAAAATGGGAAAGGACTTTAAGGGCGCGGATTTTTTCGCTTGTCGCTACGCGACTGCGCCGCGGATGGGATGGATTAACGCGGATCATATTTGTGCTTGGGTTGCACGCGGGTGGGAACGGATGCATCTTGGCGCTCAGCGCCTTGATGCTCGCGGATGGCGTCCCGGCAAGTTCTGGCCGTTCCAATTCAGTCGCCGTGGTCCCTCTTTATTCTCCCGTGTTGCCTCCTCGTTCGCAGGCTCCTCGTTCTCCCGTGGTCGCACAGAAGAAGGTAGAGGCCGTCGGCCTGACTCAACGAGTCGGCCTTTCTGGTCTTGCGCATGGCCGATTTGCTAACCAAGATATGAATCAAAAGTATATACTCGCATCAACCTTAATTTCGGCAATAAAAGCCGATTATTGCCAAAATTAAGCTATTGTAATAGCTCGCTTGTCTTCACCCAGTAATAGAACGCTTCGGGTAGGGTACGCTTCAGTTTATTCAGTTTGTTTGTCAGCGTTGGACACCATTCTCTTGTGAAGCATTCGGGTTTAATCATGGTCAGTATCGTTCTTCAAGTAAGACTGCAATTTTTGTTTGATCCCCCTTCGTGAAGCATAGCGCAACATTTTAGGGATGTTCAATTGATATAGGGATTTGGCATTCTCCATAATGTAGGATGCCTCAATTCCTTGGATGTAATAAAAGTCCGCATCAATATTTATATCCACCAGCAACTTCTCCAAGGTTTGGGTACAGATGCCGTCGATTATCTTTACAGGACTTTCTGTCACAAGAGGTTTGACTATTACACACTGTTCGGCCAAGTCAACATAATCACACATAAAATCACTATCGGGCTTGTGATAAGCCTTTATATTCTTATCAATCAGATAGTGGAACACCGCTTCAGATGCCTCTTTGGTAACTTCGACATATAGAGCGTTATTGGCAGATATGTGATGTTGCAATGCGGTTATGTCCTGTCCTGAATATACAACAATATCAATGAGTGGAAACTTAGAGGCTAAGTCGCCATATAATTCTTTCAACTCATTGGTCAGCGTCGGCGTAAACGCCCTTTTTATAAAACTCCCGTAAAGCCCACGGGTTAATCGGCATAATTTATTTTGCTTGATAAGTTTTTTGATATGCCATAATATACCGGAATCAGAAATATCTTCCTGTCTTCGGACATAATTAGCCAATTCACAAAGCGTGAACGTGTCATGGCTATCGGCAAAATTCAATATCATATCAGATGTACTCATAACGATTTATATTTCGCTGCAAAGATAACTTAATTTCGGCAATAAACCAAAATTATTGCCGAAATTAAGTAAGCGGGAGCGGATGCATCTTGGCGCTGAGCGCCAAGATG
>CAJTNN010000007.1:0-40366 GCA_910577585.1 uncultured Muribaculaceae bacterium
ACTGGCCGCTTTCAATCTTCTTGTTGGGATTGTAAGCAACCATGACCGAGGCCTTTTCCTCTTTGAGGGATTCGTTGATCTCCTTCAGTTTGGCCTTTGCCCACGCATTTGCATCACTGCAACCGTAAGTTTCCTTAATATGAGAAGCAGTACCTAAATCCAGGTATCTCTCAGAAGAAGTGCCCCCCTCCTTTTTACGGAAACTTCTGAGAATGTAGAAATGCGGATCCTTAGTCTTGGTAACGTGCAGAAACATAAGCTTTGTATTATAGTATTTTATAGCACAAAGATACAAAGAAAAATTGACTCTACCAAATTTAAAGTCAATTATTTACAAAAATTATTTCTAAAAACTCCTAAACTCCCGAATATTGGTCAAAATGGGATAAAATTGGTCAAAAGTTCGCATGGGGGGGGGTAGCCATGCTTTTTTATTTGTGAAATTGAAAAATTCCTTATATTTTTGCATTGGTAATTGAGGCGCAAGCCTCGGTGCCCATTCAAAAGAGTTGACAATGGGTGGAGCATGAATGTCGTGATGATATGCAGGAGTTTTGGCAAGGAAGCTCAGCTCCCCCATTTTGAGATACAGATGATGACTCGATGTCGAGTCGTGGCCAGCGCGGCTGCGTTCGGGATTGAGGCAGAAAACTGGAAATGCTTAGAGAATGTTTAGTATAGCGACTGAAAATCATACCATCGTGACAACATGGAGCGTGTGTGACGCTCCGTAGAAGTGTGAAATTGAATAAGAGTGAACAAAGCAAGTTTCAAGAAATTTTAGTGATATAAATTGTAAGTTAGTGGTTGCGAAAGGCGCAGGCTTGTGAAAGCGGGGCGCCTTTCTCGCGTTTATACCTGTCGGTCAGCCCGCGCATATCTCCGGCGGTCAGCCGGCGTGTATGCTGATAGGTATGCCGCTGTATGGCGCGTAGTCGGGCGAGTGAATGACTTGCAAAATATTAAGTAATGTTGTTTTCGTGACCTACATATTGAGATTGATTGTGCAATCTTGATTATATTTGCGGCATCTTACGAAGTCGTCAAGGCTTTTTACGAAAAAAGAACTAAGCGGCTTCCTCAAAAGAATCTACCTAAGAGATAATGCAAAAGATAGTATTGTTTGACACCGAGGCGGTGCACAACGACCTGCTGCCTCTATCCTACACGCGACCTGTGGCCGCGTTTCGTCTGGGTATCCGCACATTGCGCGAGCAATGGGAGGATATAATGCCGGGTGATTATTGCTATCGCCCGGTAGAGTTTCAGGTCGACAAGTTCGGCACCTGTGATGCCTCTGCGGCCGACCTTCTCTTTGTGGCCGGAAATCTGATACCTGAAGAGTCGCTCGTGGCGCCTATTCTTGCGCTCAAGCCGGGTGAGGCGTTGATGGCAGGCGAGGATCTGCTGGCCTACCGTGGCAGCGAGGCCGGGCTTGATGCCGGCGATTTCAGTCGGGTTGAGCTGGGCGAGGTGCCTTATGGGATGATTCGCTTTGTCTACGACATATTCCTTAATAATGCTGAGGCCATACGCCGTGAGTTCAGGCGTCTGACCGCCGGACGCGTCTCGGCGCCGCTAGATGCCAGCAACCGGGTGCTCGGCGACCTCATGGACGCCGACGGGCAGCCGATGCTCTTTATCGAAGAGGGAGCACAGGTAGAGGGTGCTATTATTAATGTGAAGGAGGGTCCGGTCTACATCGGGCGCGATGCCGTGGTGATGGAGGGGGCGTGTGTGCGCGGTCCGCTGGCCATGTGTGCCAAATCGCAGGTGAAGATGGGCGCCAAGATATATGGGGGCACTACCTTCGGCCCCTATTGCAAAATCGGGGGCGAGGTGCAGAATGCCGTCATCTTCGGTTATAGCAACAAGGCCCACGACGGCTATCTCGGCAATGCCGTGATAGGGGAGTGGTGCAATCTCGGAGCCGGAGTCAATGCGTCAAATCTCAAGAACGACTACAGCAAGATACGCCTCTGGAATTATCCGCGCCACACCTTCATGCGAACCGACCTGCAATTCTGCGGCCTTATAATGGCTGACCACAGTAAGGCCGGCATCAACTGCATGTTCAACACCGCTACGGTAGTGGGTGTGGGTGTGAACCTGCACGGGGCGGGATTTCCGCGTGTGTTTGTGCCCAGTTTTCAGGAGGGTTCGCCGGCCGGTGGCATGACCGATGTGCCGCTTAAGAAATTCTATCAGATAGCCGAGCGGGTGATGGGGCGCCGCGGGCTGACGCTCACCGACGCCGACATGCGCATCTACGAACGTGTCTACGAAGTGGCCTCACGCTATAAGCAGCCGAGCAAAAAGTAAGAATATTATAGAAATTAGTGAAAATTAACGGCCTGGAAATTTGCGTAAACCGTTTATTTTTAGTAATTTTGCAACGCTTTGAAGAAGATTTCAGAGGCAGCTGGCGGCAATAGTTTGGAAATCAAGCTATTAGACGTCGGTGTAAATGTGTGTTCATCGCGAAGTTGCGTTGCCTGCAGGTGATGGTGGCTGAGAGGTGGGGCGCGGGTCTCAGGAGTCTGGCCGGCTGCAAGGTCGGCATGGCAATAGCGACAACAACCAAATAATCAAAATAACAGAATGCCTACTATTCAGCAATTAGTAAGAAAAGGACGCACAGTTCTTAAGGACAAGAGCAAGTCGCCGGCATTGGATTCATGCCCGCAGCGTCGTGGTGTGTGTGTACGTGTGTACACTACTACCCCGAAAAAGCCTAACTCGGCAATGCGTAAGGTGGCGCGTGTGCGTCTGACCAATGGTAAGGAAGTGAACTCTTACATTCCCGGAGAGGGCCACAACCTTCAGGAGCACTCGATCGTGATGGTACGCGGTGGACGTGTGAAGGACCTTCCCGGTGTTCGCTACCACATCGTGCGCGGTACACTTGACACCGCAGGCGTGCAGGGTCGCACCCAGCGTCGTTCCAAATATGGAGCAAAGCGTCCTAAAGCAGCCAAGAAATAATCAAATCAAATCAGCATCCGGTTTTTGATTTATTGGTGAAGCTGAAAGGTTGAGTAAACGCGCGCAAGAGAGCGAGGCGTTGAAGTAATCGGGCGGAAACACACACAACGTAAGCCCCTCGAAGCAACCAAGGAACAAAACCACATCCTTTTAAACAGACAATGAGAAAAGCAAAGCCTAAGAAAAGGGTAATACTCCCTGATCCTGTCTATCATGACGTTAAGGTGACTAAATTTGTGAATCACCTGATGTACGACGGCAAGAAAAACACTGCCTACACTATCTTCTACACGGCATTGGAGACTGTGAAGACCAAGATGCCCAACGAGGAGAAGTCAGCCCTTGAGATCTGGAAGAAGGCTCTTGAGAACGTGACTCCCCAGGTAGAGGTTAAGTCACGCCGCGTAGGTGGCGCCACATTCCAGGTGCCCACCGAGATCCGCGCTGACCGCAAGGAGTCAATCTCCATGAAGAATCTCATCATCTTCGCACGCAAGCGTGGTGGCAAGACCATGGCCGACAAGCTGGCAGCCGAAATCGTAGACGCATTCAACGATCAGGGCGGCGCTTACAAGCGTAAGGAGGATATGCACCGCATGGCTGAGGCCAACCGCGCGTTTGCACATTTCAGATTTTAATCGCAGACTCACACAATGGCAAAACACGACGAACTTAAATATACCCGCAACATCGGCATCATGGCTCACATCGATGCCGGTAAGACCACTACTTCAGAGCGCATCCTTTTCTACACCGGCCTGACTCACAAGATCGGTGAGGTGCACGACGGTGCAGCTACAATGGACTGGATGGAGCAGGAGCAGGAGCGCGGTATCACAATCACATCAGCCGCCACCACAACATTCTGGAACTACAACGGCGACAAATTCAAAATCAATCTTATCGACACCCCGGGACACGTCGACTTCACAGTCGAGGTGGAGCGTTCGCTGCGTGTGCTTGACGGCGCCGTGGCTACTTTCTGCGCAGTAGGTGGTGTGGAGCCCCAGTCTGAGACTGTATGGCGTCAGGCTGACAAATATAACGTGCCGCGTATCGGCTACGTCAACAAGATGGACCGCTCGGGTGCCAACTTCTTCGAGGTTGTGCGCCAGGTGAAGGAGGTGCTGGGTGCCAACCCGCTCCCGATCCAGATTCCGATCGGCGCCGAGGAGACCTTCAAGGGTGTGGTTGACCTCATTACTATGAAGGCTATCTTCTGGCACGACGAGAGCATGGGCGCCGAGTACAGTGTCGAGGAGATCCCCGCCAACCTCGTGGAGGAGGCTGAGGCTTACCGCGACAAGATGCTCGAGACTCTGGCTGAGTTTGACGACGTGCTGATGGAGAAATACTTCGATGATCCCTCTACAATCTCTGTCGAGGAGATCAAGGCTGCCATCCGCAAGGCTACTCTGGCCATGCAGATCAACCCGATGATCTGCGGTTCTTCGTTCAAGAACAAGGGTGTGCAGACTCTTCTCGATGCTGTCTGCGCTTATCTGCCCTCACCCGAGGATGCAGGTGCCGTAGAGGGTCACGCTCTTGGCGACCCCGACACTATCGAGACCCGCGAGCCCTCACCCGAGGCTCCGATGGCCGCTCTGGCATTCAAGATTGCCACTGACCCCTATGTAGGCCGTCTCTGCTTCTTCCGTGTATATTCAGGCAACATCGAGGCCGGTTCATACGTGCTCAACAGCCGCTCAGGCAAGAAGGAGCGTATCTCACGCCTCTTCCAGATGCACTCTAACAAGCAGAACCCGAAAGAGATGATCGGCTGCGGTGATATCGGTGCCGGCGTCGGCTTCAAGGATATCCGCACTGGCGACACACTCTGTGCCGAGGATGCACCGATTGTGCTCGAGGCTATGGAGTTCCCGGATCCTGTGATCGGTATCGCTGTAGAGCCTAAGACTCAGAAGGACCTCGACAAGCTCGGCGTAGGTCTTCAGAAACTCGCTGAGGAGGACCCCACATTCCGCGTTGAGACCAACGAGGAGACCGGCCAGACCGTCATCTCAGGCATGGGTGAGCTTCACCTCGACATCATCATCGACCGTCTGCGTCGTGAATTCAAGGTAGAGTGCAACCAGGGTCGTCCGCAGGTAACATATAAGGAGGCAATCACCAAGCCCGTAGAGCTTCGCGAGACATTCAAGAAGCAGACCGGTGGTCGTGGTAAGTTTGCCGACATCATCGTCCGCATCGAGCCCGTCGACGAGGGCTTCGAGGGCAACCTCCAGTTTGTCGACGAGGTCAAGGGTGGTAACGTGCCCAAGGAGTATATCCCCTCAGTGCAGAAGGGCTTCCAGACAGCCATGAAGAATGGTGTGCTCGCCGGCTATCCCGTAGAGCAGCTCAAGGTGACTCTTCTCGATGGTAGCTTCCACCCCGTTGACTCCGACCAGCTTTCATTCGAGCTCTGCGCCATCCAGGCCTTCAAGCATGGCTCAGAAAAGGCATCTCCGGTGCTTCTCGAGCCGATTATGAAGATCGAGGTTGTGACTCCGGAAGAGAGCATGGGTGACGTGATCGGCGACCTCAACAAGCGTCGCGGTCAGGTAGAGGGCATGGAGACAAGCCGCAGCGGTGCACGCATCGTCAAGGCCAAGGCTCCGCTGGCAGAGATGTTCGGTTATGTGACCGCCCTGCGTACAATCACATCAGGACGTGCCACCAGCACCATGACCTTCAGCCACTATGCAGAGGTAAGTAACTCAATTGCGCGCAACGTGCTCACAGAGGTTCAGGGCCGCGTAGATCTTTTGAAATAATAAAGCTATAATAATACAATGAGCCAAAAAATCAGAATCAAACTGAAATCATACGATCACAACCTCGTCGACAAATCGGCCGAGAAGATCGTGAAGACAGTGAAATCCACAGGCGCAGTAGTCAGCGGTCCGATACCTCTGCCCACACACAAGCGCATCTTCACCGTCAACCGCTCCACCTTCGTCAACAAGAAGAGCCGCGAGCAGTTTGAACTCAGCTCCTATCAGCGTCTGATCGACATCTACAGCTCAACTGCCAAGACTGTCGACGCACTCATGAAGCTTGAGCTTCCCAGCGGAGTTGACGTTTCGATCAAGGTCTGAAGCGCTGACATCTCCCGATCCATCCGATAACGACACGAAGATATCGAATCCCCTGCCCCCCGGCGGGGCAGGGGAGAATCGGAGGGATCATCCCCAAACACAACAACACAACACAACAAGTAATACAATCCGAAGCCTCTTGTGGAGGAAGGCCGGGCTGACCCCGGGATTCAACTCGCAATGCTTCACAATATCAAACCAGAAATGCCAGGATTATTAGGAAAGAAAATCGGAATGACATCCGTTTTCAGTGCCGACGGCAAGAACGTGCCGTGCACTGTTATCGAAGTAGGTCCTTGTGTGGTTACTCAGATCAAGACTGTAGAGACTGACGGCTATGAGGCTGTACAGGTGGGCTTCCAGGAGAAGAAGGAGAAGCACACCAACAAGGCTGAGGCAGGTCACTTCTCAAAAGCCGGAGTAACACCGCAGCGCCACTTGGCCGAGTTCAAGTCTTTCGAGACTGTGCCTGCACTTGGAGACACTCTGACTGTAGAGCTGTTCCAGGAGGGCGGATTTGTTGACGTAGTCGGCACCAGCAAAGGTAAAGGCTTCCAAGGCGTGGTTAAGCGCCACGGCTTCGGCGGCGTAGGCCAGGCCACTCACGGTCAGCACAACCGTCTTCGTGCTCCGGGTTCAATCGGCGCCTGCTCGTATCCCGCAAAGGTATTCAAAGGTCTCCGCATGGCCGGCCAGATGGGCAATGAGCGTGTGACTGTACAGAATCTCCAGGTGATCAAAGTTCTGCCGGAACACAATTTGTTAATGATCAAGGGAAGCATCCCCGGTCCTAAAGGTTCAATCGTTTTAGTTGAGAAATAATGGAAGTAGCAGTATATAACATCAAAGGTGAAGATACGGGTCGCAAAGTGACCCTCAATGATGAAGTGTTTGGCCGCGACCTTACAGAGGGTAATGCAGAGCACACCCTCTATCTCGACGTAAAGCAGTACCTTGGCAACCAGCGTCAGGGCACCCACAAGAGCAAGGAGCGCAGCGAAATCAGCGGTTCGACCCGCAAGCTGATCCGTCAGAAGGGTGGCGGCGGCGCACGTCGCGGCGACATCAACTCTCCGCTTCTGCGTGGCGGTGCCACTGTGTTCGGTCCGCGTCCGCGTGACTACCGCAGCAAGCTCAACAAGAAGCAGAAGGCTCTGGCGCGTCGCATCGCGCTGACTTCGAAGGTGCCCAGCATCTTTGTGGTAGAGAACTTCTCGTTCGACGCTCCGCGCACTAAGAGCTACATGGAGCTCGCCAAGAACTTCAAGGTGGCCGACAAGAAGGTGCTCCTCGTGTTCCCCGAGAAGGACGACAACGTGCTTCTCTCGGTGCGCAACGTGCCCAACGCGCTTCTTCAGCGTGCAATGGACCTCAACGCCTACACAGTGCTCAACACTGACGCCATCCTCGTGACAGAAGACAGCGTGGCAGTCCTTAACCAATTCTAAACAGAAGGAGAAACAACACAATGAAAATAGAGATCAGACCTATCGTGACTGAGAAGGCTACGGCCTACAGCGAGAAGCAGAACTGCTACACATTTGCTGTGTCTCCGGACGCCAACAAGTTTCAGATCAAGGACGTTGTCGAGAAACTCTACAACGTGCGCGTAGTGAGTGTGAACACTTGCAACTACGCAGGCAAGCGCAAGGCCCGCTACACCAAGTCAGGCCTCCTGCGCGGTTCAAAGCCCGCATTCAAGAAGGCTTACGTGACAGTAGCCGAGGGCCAATCGATCGATTACTATAGCAATATTTAAAAGTTCCAATGGCAGTAAAAAAATTCAAGCCCACAACCCCGGGCCAAAGACACAAGATTATTGGTGTGTTCAAACGCGAAGAGCAGGTCATCAATAAGGATGGCCAGCAGGAAGTTCGCAAATCGACTGCTAACGCACCAGAGAAATCTCTTATCGTCGGCAAGCGCAGCACCGGCGGTCGCAACAGCTCAGGTCACCTGAGCACACGCTACCGTGGCGGCGGCCATAAGAGAAAATTGCGTCTCATCGACTTCAAGCGTACTAACGACGGTGTACCCGCAGTGGTGAAGACCATCGAGTATGATCCTAACCGCAGCGCCCGCATCGCGCTTCTCTACTACAGCGATGGCCAGAAGGCATACATGATTGCCCCCAATGGTCTCGAGGTAGGTCAGACAGTGGTGAGCGGTCCCGACGCAGCTCCTGAGGTAGGCAACTCGCTTCCTCTGGCTAAGATCCCCGTAGGTACGCTGATCCATTGTATCGAACTCCGCCCCGGTCAGGGTGCCAGCATGGCACGCTCTGCGGGCACGTTCGCTCAGTTGACTTCTCGCGAAGGTGACTACGCGATTATCAAATTGCCTTCGGGTGAAACCCGCAAGGTGCTTCTTTCATGCCGCGCTACAGTGGGCGTCGTTGGCAACAGCGAGCACTCACTCGAGTCAAGCGGTAAGGCTGGCCGCAGCCGCTGGCAGGGCCGTCGCCCCCACAACCGTGGTGTGGTAATGAACCCTGTCGATCACCCGATGGGTGGTGGTGAAGGCCGTCAGAGCGGTGGACACCCGCGTTCACGCACAGGTCTCTACGCTAAGGGCCTGAAGACTCGCTCGCCGAAGAAACATTCTTCGAAGTATATCATTGAAAGAAGAAAAAAATAAAATCTGATAAAAGAAGACAACTATGAGTCGTTCGCTTAAAAAAGGACCATTTATCAGCGTAAAGCTCGAAAAGAAAGTGGCTGCAATGGAGGAAAGCGGCAAAAAGTCTGTGATCAAGACCTGGAGCCGCGCCTCAATGATCTCTCCGGACTTCGTAGGCCACACTTTCGCAGTGCACAATGGTAACAAGTTCATCCCCGTCTATGTGACTGAGAACATGGTAGGCCACAAGCTCGGGGAGTTTGCTCCGACCCGCACATTCCGCGGCCACGGCGGCAACAAGAAGAAATAATGGCCCTAATCACTAAAGAATAAAAGCATAACAATACAATGGGTGTAAGAAAAAGAAATTCAGCAGACGCCATTAAGGAGGCCCGCAAAGGCGAATACTTCGCCAAGCTCCGCAATGTGCCCACGTCGCCCCGCAAGATGCGCCTCGTCGTTGACATGGTGCGCGGTCAGGAGGTCTTCAAGGCACTCGGCATCCTTAAATTTTCAAATAAAGAGGCTTCTAACCGCGTGGAGAAACTCCTCCGCTCGGCTATCGCCAACTGGGAACAGAAGAATGATCGCAAGGCTGAGGCCGGCGAGCTCTATGTGAAGACTATCTTCGTAGACGCCGCCCCGATGCTCAAGCGCCTGCGTCCGGCCCCGCAGGGCCGCGGCTACCGCATCCGCAAGCGCTCCAATCACGTGACTCTCTTTGTGGACACAATTAATAACGATAAAGACTAATTCGCAAGATGGGACAGAAAGTTAATCCGATCAGCAACCGTCTCGGCGTAATCCGCGGTTGGGACTCAAACTGGTATGGCGGAAAGAAATACGGCGAAACCCTCCTCGAGGATTCTAAAATCCGTAAGTATCTCCGCACTCGTCTTGCAAAGGCAAGCGTATCGCGCATCATCATCGAGCGTACTCTGAAGATGGTCACTGTGACTATCTGCACTTCACGCCCGGGTATGATCATCGGCAAGGGCGGCAAGGATGTTGACGCTCTTAAGGAGGAACTCAAGAAAATCACCGGCAAAGAGGTGCAGATCAACATCTATGAGATCAAGCGCCCCGAGCTGGATGCAGAGATCGTGGCAAGCAACATCGCGCGTCAGATTGAGAACAAGGTGGCTTACCGCCGCGCCATCAAGATGGCTATCCAGTCTACAATGCGCATGGGCGCCGAGGGTATCAAGGTGCAGGTGTCAGGCCGTCTGAACGGCGCTGAAATCGCCCGCTCCGAGATGTTCAAGGAGGGCCGCACTCCGCTGCACACTCTCCGTGCCGACATCGACTACGCTCTGGTCGAGGCTCTCACCAAGGTAGGTATCCTCGGTGTGAAGGTCTGGATCTGCCGCGGTGAGATCTATGGCAAGAAGGAGCTCACTCCCTCTTATGCCATCGGTGTCAAAGAGCCCGCTCGCCCGCAGGGCGCCGGCCGCAAGGGTGGCTTCCGCAACAAGAAAAACAACAATCGTCAATAATCCCCCCAAAGAGATAAATCATGTTACAACCTAAAAGAACCAGATACCGCCGTTCGCAAAAGGGCCGCATGAAAGGTGAGGCTCAGCGTGGCAATCAGCTCGCTTTCGGGTCGTTCGGCATCAAGACTCTCGAGTCAAAATGGATCACCGGCCGTCAGATCGAGGCTGCCCGTATCGCCGTGACCCGCTACATGCAGCGTCAGGGTCAGATTTGGATCCGCATCTTCCCCGACAAGCCTATCACCAAGAAGCCTGCCGAGGTGCGAATGGGTAAAGGTAAAGGTAACCCCGAAGGCTTCGTTGCGCCCGTGACTCCCGGACGCATCCTCATCGAGGTTGAGGGCGTAAGCTACGACATCGCCAAGGAGGCACTCCGTCTGGCTGCCCAGAAGCTCCCGGTTATCACTAAGTTTGTGGTGCGCCGCGACTACGATCCCTCGCAGAACGTCTGATTCTTCATGCCTGACGCCTCCTCAGAGGCACCCTCAGGCAGAATAAGACCGCAATATCTCGGGTGGCGCGGCAGGCTTGTCCTGCCTCGCCGCCCGAACTCTTTTATCCCCTCAGGCATCAAAAAAATGTGGCTGAACCCTAAAATAGATGAAAAAGAGGGTAGTGGGATGCAAATAATCGCCTAAAAACGCGGAAATATCAAATATTTGCATTAATTTTGTGGCCGAATTGGGTTTTCATGCACTGCTGCGTGAAGTGGCAAGTGTGTGCATTCCCGATAAATAAATAATAATAACAATGAAAAAGGAAGAAATCAAGGAATTAAGCATTCCCGAACTGCGCGCCAGCATCGAGGCCGCCGAGAAGGCTTATCGTGAATTGAAAGTAACGCACGCGATATCTCCCATCGACAATCCCGCCAAGATCACCAAAGATCGCAAGGAGATTGCACGCTTGAAGACCGTGTTGCGTCAGAAGGAAATTGCTGAGGCAGCTTCCAAGTAATCCACCCCTATTAAGTATTTTGAAAAAATGGAAGAAAAGAGACATTTGAGAAAAGAAAGAATCGGGGTCGTTTCCAGCAACAAGTGCGACAAGACCATCACGGTCGAGATCAAGTGGAAAGAGAAACACCCTATCTACGGTAAGTTTGTCAACAAGACAAAGAAATACCACGCTCATGACGAAAACAATGAGTGCTCTGTAGGCGACACAGTGCGTCTGATGGAGACCCGCCCCCTGAGCAAGACCAAGAGATGGAGACTCGTAGAAATCATCGAAAAAGTTAAGTAATTATGATCCAGACTGAATCACGTTTGACGGTTGCAGACAACAGCGGTGCCAAAGAAGCCCTCTGCATCCATGTTCTCGGTGGCACCGGCCGCCGCTATGCTTCGGTAGGCGATATCATCGTAGTTACTGTAAAGAGCACCATCCCCTCATCTGACGTCAAGAAGGGCACAGTGAGCAAGGCTGTGGTAGTGCGCACCAAGAAAGAGGTGCGTCGTCCTGATGGAAGCTACATCCGATTCGACGACAACGCATGCGTCCTTCTCAATAATGCCGGCGAACTGCGTGGCACCCGTATCTTCGGCCCCGTGGCCCGCGAGCTCCGCGCCACCAACATGAAGATTGTGTCGCTCGCTCCCGAAGTGCTTTAATATCCAATATTAGACAATCAAGTAAACAATGGCAAAATTACATATCAAGAAGGGCGATACGGTCTATGTCAACTCAGGCGACGACAAGGGTAAGACCGGCCGTGTGCTCGAAGTGCAGCCCAAAAAGCAGCGCGCCATCGTGGAGGGCATCAACATCATCTCCAAGAGCATGAAGCCCAATGCGAAATATCCCCAGGGTGGCATCGTGAAAATGGAAGCCCCCATTCACATCTCAAAGATCAACCCGCTTGATCCGAAGTCGGGCAAGCCGACCCGCGTGGGCCGCAAGCTCAACGAAGATGGCAAGCTCGTAAGAATCGCTAAAAAATCAGGAGAGGAGATTAAGTAATGAGCACTACACTTGGCAACGACTATAAGGAACGCATCGTTCCTGAACTCAAGAAGGAGTTCAACTACAGCACTGTAATGCAGGTGCCCCGCCTGGAGAAGATCGTCATCAACCAGGGTCTCGGCGCTGCCACACAGGATAAGAAACTCATCGAGACAGCGCTCAACGAGCTTACTGCCATCACCGGTCAGAAGGCTGTGCCGACTCTCTCGAAGAAGGATATCTCGAACTTCAAACTGCGTAAGAAGATGCCCATCGGTGCGATGGTGACTCTGCGCAAGGACAAGATGTATGAATTTCTGGAGCGTCTCGTGAAGGTGGCTCTACCCCGTATCCGCGACTTCAAGGGCATCAACTCCAAGCTCGACGGCCGTGGCAACTACACACTGGGCATCACCGAGCAGATTATCTTCCCCGAGATCAACATCGACAATGTGCCGAAGCTTCAGGGTATGAACATCACATTCGTGACTTCAGCACCCACTGACGAAGAGGGTTTCGCTCTTCTCAAGAAATTCGGTCTTCCCTTCAAACACGAAAAATAATATCGAGATATGGCAAAAGAATCAATGAAAGCCCGCGAGGTGAAGCGCCAGAAGATGGTGGCAAAATATGCCGCCAAGAAAGCCGCTCTCAAGAAAGCAGCTCTCGCTGACGCTGAAGGCAACATCGACTACGAGGCCCTCACCAAGCTCCAGAAGCTCCCCAAGAACGCATCAAAGGTGCGCCTGCACAATCGTTGCGAGCTCACTGGCCGTCCGAAAGGCTACATGCGTCAGTTCGGTATCTCGCGTATCCAGTTCCGCGAGATGGCTTCTGCCGGTCTGATCCCCGGTGTGAAGAAAGCAAGCTGGTAATCCGCGCAAAACTCATCGGCTCCTGAGTCGCCATTCATCGCGAATGGCCCGGCCAGGCTGATGATCACGACATATATGATTCCCGCCGTCGCCCTGCAGAGAAATGCAGGGCGGCAGGCGGGAATCATCGTTTACAGGCAAAAATTCAGCCGCGTGGCCCCGGGCGGCGCAGAATGAGATGAAAAATAGGTTAATTTGCATAGATTCACAGCGTAAAATTTTGATATATCGGAAATTCAGATTATCTTTGCAAAGTTTTTGAGCTTATTGGCGAGGCGTGCCTTGGCAATAGGCCCTTAGACACATGAGAGTATTAAATATTGTTCAGTATATCTGAATCAATTTAACAACCAAAACAATGACTGATCCAATAGCAGATTATCTGACTAGATTGAGAAACGCCATCCACGCCGGACACCGCGTGGTTGAGGTTCCCTCATCAAAGATGAAGAGAGAGATCACAAAAATCCTCTTCGACCAGGGCTACATCCTGAACTACAAGTTTGAGGAGGGCCAGAATCCGCAGGGCACTATCAAGATCGCCCTCAAGTATGATCCGATCGAGAAAGTAAGCGCGATCAAGAACCTTCATCGCGTGTCGCGTCCGGGTCTTCGCCAGTACACCGGCTACAAAGAGATGCCCCGTGTGCTCAACGGCCTCGGCATCGCCATCCTCAGCACATCGCAGGGTGTTATGACCAACAAGGAAGCCAAAGAGAAGAAGATCGGCGGCGAAGTATTGTGTTACGTATATTAATAGGAGGTATCTGATATGTCAAGAATAGGTAAAGCCCCGATCGAGATACCTGCCGGCGTAACAGTCCAGGTAAATGGAAACGTAGTGACAGTAAAAGGCCCCAAGGGTGAGCTGTCGCAGGAGATCAATCCCAATATCCACGTAGCAATCGAGGATGGCCACGTAGTGGTTACACGTCCTGATGACGAGCGCGAGAATCGTTCGATGCATGGTCTCTACCGTGCGCTTATCCACAACATGGTGGTAGGTGTGTCGGAGGGCTACAAGAAAGAGATGGAGCTCGTAGGCGTAGGTTACCGCGCCACATCCACAGGCCAGGTGCTCGAACTTGCACTCGGTTTCTCACACGCTATCTTCATCAAGCTCCCCAAGGAGATCAAGGTGGAGGCCAAGTCAGAGCGTAACAAGAACCCGCTGATTATCCTCGAGAGCTCCGACAAGCAGCTTCTCGGCCAGGTATGCGCCAAGATTCGTTCACTGCGCAAGCCGGAACCCTACAAGGGCAAGGGTATCAAGTTCGTAGGTGAGATTATCCGCCGCAAGTCCGGCAAGTCAGCTAACGCGAAATAATTAAATCAGGACAGAAATGGTATCTAAAATAGATAGAAGAAATAAAATCAAGACCCGTATCCGCGGCAAAATCTCAGGCACTGCCGAGCGTCCGCGCATGAGTGTCTTCCGTTCAAACAAGGGCATCTACGCACAGGTGATCGACGACCTGGCAGGTGTGACAATCGTAGCAGCCTCATCAAAGGGCCTCGAAGGTGGCACAAAGAGCGAGGTAGCAGCCAAGGTAGGCGCGGAGATCGCCCGCAAGGCTCTCGAGAAGGGTGTCACAACCGTGGTATTCGACCGTAACGGCTATCTTTTCCACGGCAGAGTAAAATCATTGGCTGACGCAGCACGCGAGGCCGGTCTTAAATTTTAAAAGAAATCATGGCTAAGAACAATAGAGTTAAATCCACTAATGATTTGGAATTGAAAGACCGTCTTGTGGCCATCAACCGTGTGACAAAAGTCACCAAGGGCGGACGTGCTTTCAGCTTTGCAGCCATCGTCGTAGTCGGCAATGAAGACGGCGTGATCGGCTGGGGCCTCGGCAAGGCCAACGAAGTTCAGGCAGCCATCGCCAAGGGCGTTGAGACTGCGAAGAAGAACCTCATCCGTGTGCCCATCCACAAAGGCACAATTCCTCACGAGCAGAGCGCCAAGTTCGGTGGCTCACGCATCTTCCTCAAGCCCGCATCTGAGGGTACAGGAGTGAAGGCCGGTGGCGCAATGCGTGCCGTGCTTGAGAGCGTAGGCATCACCGACGTGCTTGCAAAATCAAAGGGTTCATCCAACCCCCACAACCTCGTGAAGGCCACAATCGAGGCTCTCGGCGAGCTTCGCTCACCGGCTCAGATCGCCGCAGCACGTGGCATCTCGGTAGAGAAAGTGTTTAACGGCAAATAAGATTAGAGACAATGGCACAGATAGCAATCAAACAGATCAAGAGCCGTATCAACTGCCCGGCAGTGCAGAAGCGCACTCTCGACGCACTCGGCCTCAAGAAAATGAACCACACAGTGGTGCATGAAGACAATGCGTCGATTCGCGGCATGGTAAAGGCTGTGAGTCACCTGGTAGAAGTGGCAAAACTCTAAAATCTTAAACTGCACATACAACAATGGAACTTCATAATCTTCAACCCGCACCGGGCAGCAACAAGAGCAACAAACGCGTGGGCCGCGGCCCGGGCAGCGGTTACGGCGGCACATCGACCCGCGGTCACAAAGGCGCAAAATCACGTTCAGGCTATAGCCGCAAGATCGGCTTCGAAGGTGGCCAGATGCCTCTTCAGCGCCGTGTGCCTAAGTTCGGCTTCAAGAATATCAGCCGCAAGGAGTACAAAGCCATCAATCTTGACGCCCTCGAGGCACTGGCAGCAGCCAAAGAACTCAACCGTATCACAGTTGAGGATCTTCGCGCAGCCGGCCTCGTGGCCAAGAACTGCCTTGTCAAGGTGCTCGGCAATGGCGCTCTGACGCGCAAAATTGAAGTCGAGGCCGATGCTTTCTCAAAGAAGGCAGAGGAGGCAATCCAGGCTGCCGGCGGAAGCGTAATCAAAAAATAATTTTCTAAAATGGGATTTACTCAGACAATCAAAAATATCTGGAGCGTTGAGGATCTTCGCCATCGCATAGGGGTGACCCTGCTGCTGGTGATTATCTATCGCTTCGGGTGCTATGTAGTGCTGCCGGGCATTAATCCCGACTCGCTGATGGCACTGCAGAACTTCACCTCCGATGGCCTGATGCAGCTGCTCGACATGTTCTCGGGCGGTGCATTCTCACAGGCTTCGATTTTCGCACTCGGCATTATGCCCTATATCACGGCTTCAATCGTGATACAGCTTCTCGGCATGGTGCTCCCTGCATTCCAGAAGATGCAGCGCGAGGGCGAAAGCGGACGCATGAAGCTCAATCAGTACACCCGCTATCTGACAGTCCTGATTCTGCTTCTGCAGGGTCCGGCCTATCTGATGAACCTGCGCTATCAGGTGCAGGCAGCCGGCGGCTATGTCGACATGAGCTTCTGGACTGTGGCCTTCATGACAATCGTGCTGGCAGCCGGCTCGATGTTCATCATGTGGCTCGGCGAGCGTATCGACCAGAAGGGTGTGGGCAATGGCATATCGTTCATCATCCTTATCGGTATCATCGCGCGTCTGCCTGAGGCATTCTTCCAGGAGTTCACCTCGCGCCTGCTCAACTCGGCAGGTGGCGGCCTGGTGCTCTTCCTCGTGGAGATTGTGATCCTGCTGGCTGTGATTGCCGGAGCCGTGCTGCTCGTGCAGGGCACCCGCAAAGTGCCTGTGCAGTACGCCAAGAAAGTTGTTGGCAACAAGCAGTATGGCGGCGCCCGTCAGTATATCCCGCTGAAAGTGAATGCTGCCGGCGTGATGCCCATCATCTTCGCCCAGGCAATCATGTTTATCCCGGTGACACTGGCCGGTTTCTCGACCGAGCACAGCGGCATCCTGGGTTCCCTGACTGACATGTATGGCTGGACATACAACATCATCTACTTCCTGATGATTGTAGCGTTCACCTACTTCTATACCGCAATCACAGTGCGTCCGGCCCAGATGGCAGAGGACATGAAGCGCAACAACGGCTTCATACCCGGTGTGAAGCCCGGCAAGCCGACAGTCGACTATCTCGACTCAATCATGTCGCGCATCACGCTGCCCGGATCAATCTTCCTCGGCATCGTGGCCATTCTCCCGGCCATAGCATATGTATGCGGTCTTAACAGAAGCTTCGCCCAGTTCTTCGGAGGCACATCGTTGCTGATTCTGGTGGGTGTCATTCTCGACACACTCCGAATCATCGAGGGTCACCTTCTGATGCGTCACTACGACGGCCTGATGAAAGAGGGCCGCATCCAGGGTCGCACCACAGGCAACCGGGCATTTTAATCGTTTGCAACTCGTAGAGTAACGTAAATTAGAAATGATCTATCTCAAGACACCCGAAGAAATCGAGAAAGTGCGTCGCGCGAGCGATCTCGTGAGCCGCACATTGGGCGAGGTGGCCAAGTGGATTGCCCCCGGCGTCACCACGCAGCGTCTTGACACCATAGCACGTGAGTTTATCCTCGACAACGGGGGTAGACCCGCTTGCTTGGGTTATGGCGGTTTCCCGGGTACGCTCTGCATAGAGGTCAACGAGACAGTGGTGCACGGTTTCCCCTCGGGCTATGTGCTCAAGGAGGGCGACATCGTGGGCACCGACTGTGTCGTTGAGCTCGATGGCTATCATGGCGACAGCTGCTACACATTCGGTGTGGGCGAGATAGCCGAGGCCACTGCCCGGCTGCTTCGTGTCACCAAGGAGTCGCTTTACGTGGGCATAGATGCCGCGCGTGGCGGCAAGCGTGTGGGCGACATCGCCAATGCTGTGCAGAGATATTGCGAACATGCCGGCTACAGCGTGGTGCGCGAGATGTGCGGCCATGGCATAGGCAAGAGCATGCATGAGGATCCGGAGGTGCCCAATTACGGACGCCGCGGCACAGGCCCTGTGCTTCGCCCCGGGATGCTCATCTGCATTGAGCCCATGATCAACATGGGGAGCAAGAACATAGTGATCGAGCGCGACGGCTGGCAGTGCCGCACCCGCGACCGCAAGCCCTCGGCCCACTTCGAGCACACACTTCTTATCACTCCCGATGAGCCCGAGATACTGACAACGTTCAGATATATCGAAGAGGCACTTGGCGACAAAGATGTCACCCGCGGCATACCGGCGCCGAAGCAAGAGAACACAGAGATTTCAGACTCAGCCGCCGGCGAGTGAAGACGGCCTCAGGGCAGAATCCACCGTCAGAGCACAGAGTCGCAACACTGCGTAACACTTAACTACGTAACCTAAAATTTATGGCAAAACAAGCTGCAATCGAACAGGATGGCGTCATTCTCGAAGCATTGTCGAACGCGATGTTCAAAGTAGAACTCGAAAACGGCCATGAGATCACCGCTCACATATCGGGCAAGATGAGAATGCACTACATCAAGATACTTCCCGGCGATAAGGTAAGGGTCGAGATGTCGCCCTACGACTTGAGCAAGGGGAGAATCGCTTTCAGATACAAATAACCCCAACGATAAAGATATGAAAGTTAGAGCATCAATCAAAAAGCGCACCCCGGACAGCAAGATCGTACGCCGCAAGGGGAGACTTTATGTAATCAACAAGAAGAACCCGAAGTTGAAACAACGTCAGGGCTAAATAATCAACTTTGCTAAAAAATCCAACATAGAAATATGGCAGTAAGAATAGTCGGCGTAGATTTGCCGCAGAACAAACGAGGCGAGATCGCCTTGACATATATCTTTGGAATCGGCCGCAGTGCAGCCAACACAATTTTGAGCAAAGCCGGCGTTGACCATGACATCAAAGTCAAGGACTGGACCGACGACCAGGCAGCTGCAGTGCGCGAAGTAATCCAGAGCGAGTATAAGGTGGAGGGTGATCTCCGCACAGAGATCCAGCTCAACATCAAGCGCCTGATGGATATCGGCTGCTACCGTGGCATCCGTCACCGTATCGGTCTTCCCGTGCGCGGTCAGAGCACCAAGAACAACGCCCGCACACGCAAGGGTCGTAAGAAAACAGTTGCTAACAAGAAGAAAGCTACTAAATAATACTAAGACATGGCAAAGAAGACAGTCGCAGCTAAAAAGAGAAATGTCAAGGTTGACGCAATGGGTCAGCTTCACGTGCATAGCTCTTTCAACAACATCATCGTGTGTCTGGCCAACAGCGAGGGCCAGGTCATCTCATGGTCATCTGCAGGCAAGATGGGATTCCGTGGTTCGAAGAAGAACACTCCCTACGCAGCCCAGATGGCAGCCCAGGATTGCGCCAAAGTGGCCTACGACCTCGGTCTGCGCAAGGTGAAAGCCTACGTGAAGGGTCCCGGCAACGGACGTGAGTCTGCAATCCGCACCGTGCACGGTGCCGGCATCGAAGTAGTGGAGATCGTAGACGTTACTCCGCTGCCCCACAACGGTTGCCGTCCTCCCAAGAGAAGAAGAGTGTAATAATCGTGTTATTATAAACTGACTCAATTCATCTCAACCCAAGCCTCAGTCTGAGTCAATCTCAGTCTCACCCCAAGGCCCGAAGCACCATAGGATGTGATCCCCGGACTGGCCGGCACGAGTCGGCCTGAGGAGACGCCGGAATGCGAATAGACTATCCCGAACAATTGATGCTTCTACACAATATACCAACATACACCAATCGACGTTGAGACACGATGTTCGATAAGTAACTTTCTCTCGATAGTCGCGGCTGCGCTAACGGCGGCTCCGGAGTCCGGCAGGCACTCCGGCGGGACAAAAGGTGGTGGGTATAGACCGACTCACGGGTATCCCCCGGGCTGAAGCTTAAATAAAGAATAATCAAAAATGGCAAGATACACAGGTCCTAAATCAAAAATCGCCCGTAAATTCGGCGAGGCCATCTTCGGCGATGACAAAGTGCTGGCTAAGAAGAACTATCCCCCGGGCCAGCATGGTGTGAACCGTCGTCGCAAGACATCGGAGTACGGCATCCAGCTCCGTGAGAAGCAGAAAGCCAAATACACCTACGGCGTGCTCGAGCGTCAGTTCCGCAATCTCTTCGAGAAGGCGGCCCGCACAAAGGGCATCACCGGTGAGGTGCTTCTGCAGCTTCTCGAAAGCCGCCTTGACAATGTGGTATACCGTCTGGGCATCGCTCCCAGCCGTCCGGCTGCCCGTCAGCTCGTGCTCCACAAGCACATCACTGTCAACGGTCAGGTTGTCAACATCGCTTCCTATCACGTAAAGCCCGGCGATGTGATCGGCGTGCGTGAGAAGTCAAAGTCGCTTGAGGTTATCGCCGACGCACTCGCAGGCTTCAACCACAGCAAATATCCCTGGATCGAGTGGGATGAGAGCGCCAAGTCAGGCCGCTTCCTCCACGTGCCCACCCGTGAGGATATCCCCGAGACAATTAAGGAACAGTTGATTGTCGAGTTGTATTCTAAATAATAAACAATAGAGACCCATGCCAATTTTAGCATTTCAAAAGCCTGAACAGGTCAGCGTGCTTGAGGACAGCAATTCATTCGGCAAGTTTGAATTCCGTCCGCTTGAGCCCGGATATGGCCAGACCATCGGCAACGCCCTTCGCAGAATACTTCTGTCGTCGCTCGGCGGTTTCGCCATCAACTCCATCAAGATTGATGGCGTAGCACATGAGCTGGACACCATCCCCGGTGTGAAAGAGGATGTGATCAACATGATCCTCAACTTCAAACAAGTACGTTTCAAGCAGCTGACACTCGACATCGAGGCCGAACAGGCCGTTGTGGAGGTGTCAGGCACAGAGGTGTTCAAAGCCGGCGACTTGGGTAAGGTGCTTACGGGCTTCGAGGTCCTCAATCCGGATTTGGTAATCTGCCATCTGGATCCCAAGGCAAGTTTCAAGTTGGAGTTCACAATCAATAAGGGCCGCGGCTGGGTATCAGCTGATGAGAATCGCGAGATGATCGGCGCCGGTGATCCCGGTGTGATCGCTATCGATTCAATCTACACCCCGATCAAGAATGTGAAATACACCATCGAGAACTTCCGCGTGGAGCAAAAGACCGACTACGAAAAGCTCATACTCGAAGTCACCACCGATGGCTCTATTCACCCGAAAGATGCTCTTAAGGAGGCAGCCAAGATCCTTATCCACCACTTCATGCTCTTCTCTGACGAGAAGATGACCCTCGAGGCTCCGGCTGACGTAGACTCAGAGGAATTCGATGAGGAGGTGCTCCACATGCGTCAATTGCTCAAGACCAAACTCTCTGACATGGATCTTAGCGTGCGCGCGCTCAACTGCTTGAAGAGCGCCGAGGTGGAGACTCTCGTCGAACTTGTGGTGTTCAATAAGAATGACCTTCTTAAATTCCGCAACTTCGGCCGCAAGTCGCTCACCGAGCTTGATGAGCTTCTGGCTAATCTGAACCTCTCTTTCGGGATGGACATCTCAAAATATAAATTAGACAAAGACTAAACAGCGATGAGACATAACAAAAAATTCAATCATCTCAGCCGCAAGAAGGGTCATCGCGAGGCGTTGCTCAGCAACATGGCCATCTCGCTGATCATGCACAAGCGCATCTTCACCACTGTGGCTAAGGCTAAGGCGCTCCGTGTATTCGCCGAGCCCATCATCACACGTTGCAAGAAAGACGACATGGCTAACCGTCGCCTCGTCTTCAGCTACCTCCAGAACAAGGATGCTGTCAAGGAACTTTTCGGCCCCATCGCCGACAAGGTTGCAGCGCGTCCCGGTGGCTACCTGCGTATCCTTAAGACCGGTCATCGTCTTGGCGACAACGCTGAGGTCTGCATGATCGAGTTCGTGGACTTCAACGAGAACATGCTCGAGGCAGCCGGCGAGAAGAAAGCCAAGGCTACACGCCGCTCACGCAGCAAGAAGGCAGCCGCTCCGGCAGCCGAGGCTCCCGCAGCCGAAACTCCCGCTGCTGAGGCTCCGGCAGCTGAGTAATCTGCAGCTTGAGCTGATGATGCCGGTGGCATGATGAATTTCATAGCCTCACCGGCCGATAAATGAAATCCCATTCAATTAGATATAAAGGAGCGTTCCCCATCTGTTGCGGAGCGCTCCTTTATGATTAAATATAGATTGCAAGTATCTCCAAATTATCTGCAAGTGTCTCTAAATTAATTGATATTAGGCATTTTAGGGATAGATAGCTTGAAGAGGTGCTTATACTCTTACTGATTTTGGAAGAAACCGATATGAAGAAGACACTTGAAGAGAGAAAGGCCGAGGCCATGGAGTTGCGTCGGCGCGGCTATAATTGTGCGCAGAGCACGATAATGGTGTTTGATGATGTGACGGGCCTTGACTCCGACATGCTGGCACGCCTCACATCCGGGCTTGGCACCGGACTTGGCTGTGGCGAGGTGTGCGGTGTGGTCAATGCCATGGCGCTGGCCCAGGGAGCACTGCGCTCGGCCGACCCCTCGGCAAAAGCCTTTGCTGGCAAATGCAGCCGCGAACTCACCGCCCGGTTCGCCGCAGACAATGACGGCCGCGTAAGATGTGCCGACCTCAAATCGCAGCCCGGAGTCCGCCCCTGCAACGACCTTGTGGCCCAGGGCGTAGAGATACTTCACGACTACTTTAGCCAGCTTCCGGAGAATGCGTAAACTCATGGCCATAATGCTCCTGTCGGCTATGGCAGGATTTAAGGCCATCGCCGCCGAACTTACGGAGAGTGCGACATTCGACCCGATGTTCCGCACACTCACCGTCACGCGCAATGGCAACCTGATGGACACACCGCTGATGCGCATCGGCGCAGGCGACGAACTGATATTCTCCTTTGACGAGATTGCCGACGACCGTCGCTATCTGCGCTGCCGCCTGCTGCATTGCAACGCCGACTGGCAGCCCTCGCGCCTTGTGGAGTCGGAATATGTAGACGGCTTCAACGAAGACCAGCTTGAAGACTTCGGCTACTCGCGCAACACTTACGTGCACTACGTCAACTACCGCTATGTCATCGGCCCCGAAAGCGGGCTGCAGCCACTTGTGTCGGGCAATTACGTGTGGCAGGTCTACGACGAAGAGGACCCTGATCGCGTGCTGCTCCAGATGCGGTTTCAGGTGGCCGAAAACAATGTCGGCGTGTCCGGACGCGCCGATGGACGCACCGACCGCGGCTTCAACGACACATCGCAACAGCTCACATTGGCCGTGGGGAGCACATCCGAAGTGGTGCGTAATCCCTATACCGACCTCATCATAGAGGTGATGCGCAACGGTCGCCCCGACACACGCCGCATCATCGAGCATCCCCAGCGCGTGGAGGGTGACCGCGCCATATATGAGCATCTGCCGCAGCTCATATTCAACGCCGGCAATGAATACCGGCGTTTTGAGACAGTGCGCTCCGATTATCCCGGCATGCATGTCGACTCGGTCAGATATGCCGACCCGATGTATCACGCCTACATCGCCGTCGATGCAGAGCGGGCAGGGCGCGGCTACGTATACGACAGCACCCAACGCGGACGTTATAAGATAGATGAGTACAATGCCACCGACCCCGACCTCGGAGCCGACTATATCATGACCCACTTCACGCTCGACTATCCCGAGATAATGGATGGCGACGTCTATGTGGAAGGAGAGCTGGCATTGCGCGGATACACCGATGTCAACCGAATGACCTACGACCGCACCGCAGGCCTCTACCGACTCGATATCCCCCTCAAACAAGGCTCATACAACTATCAATATGTAGTGCGCCGTAAGTCGGACGCCGAGTCGCTCAGCGCGGCCACTCCTTATAATATAGGAGGCAATGCAGTGCAGCGCGATGCCGCCGGGCGTCAGTTAGCGGGCGCCGACGAGAGTCTCATCGAAGGTAATCACTACGAGACAGTCAACGAATACAACGTCAGCGTCTACCTTCGTGAGCCCGGCGCGCGCGCCGACCGTCTGCTCGCCGTGGCCACAATCGTGGCCACCCCATGAGTACAACTTCAATAACATCTTCTGGATTCTTACATACACCATGCTTGAAATAGGAAAGGATATACTCGTATCGCTCGATGTCGTGGAGCGCTACTTTCATTGCAATCTCGATGACTGCCTTGGCGAATGCTGCATCGAAGGGGATGCCGGCGCACCCCTCACCGAGGCCGAAGCCGAAGAACTGCGTCGCCTTCTGCCCCGCATAAAGCCATATCTCTCGCCCAAAGCCCGCGAGGTGGTGGAGCGCGAAGGGGTCAGCTATATTGATGAAGATGGCGACCTCGTCACCCAGCTTGTGGATGGCGCCAACTGTGTCTTCACCACATTCGGCGAGGGTGGGGTATGCCTCTGCGCCCTTGAGAAGGCAAGACGCGAAGGTGAGACCGACTTCTTCAAACCCGTAAGCTGTGCGTTATATCCCGTCAGAGTCAAGGAATACGACGGCTTCACCGCCGTCAACTATCACCGCTGGAAAATCTGCAAAGGAGCCGAGGTGATGGGCCGAGCAAAGAATATCCGCGCATTCGAGTTTCTTCAGGAGCCCCTGACGCGCCGGTTTGGCAAGGAATGGTACGACGAACTCGCCTTCACCGCCCGCGAATACCTGCGCCAGAAAGAGAAACTATGATGAATATACTGTTTTTAACGATAATTAACACTCTGCCTCTTGACAGGACCCCATAAAATGTATACCTTTGCAATAGGAAAAAGCCTATGAACCTAGCATGTAAGAATTTATTTAGTTAAGCCAAGAGTATGAGGTGATTGAAAAATTATCTCATATTTTTTTTGTACCTATGTCAAGTGGTATTGTGTTTGTAAGTGGCTTATCTATAATGATATATGGTATAGAGTTCTGTTTGTTGGCATCTCTCAGAAATTAGCAACTGCTTAATTTTTGAGCCTTACTCACTGGCTTTGGTGGTGGCATTCGGCCGCCACAGTTGCAGATGCAGATTTTTATAGGCTTACATATCCGAACACCCGATAAACAACGTTATAAAGATATGACCGAAGGAATGATCGTGATCTCTTCATGGGCCGTGGCCTCAGCAGTGCTGGCCTATTTTACGTTGGTGGTGAGCTGTGTGGTGGTGGTGCTCTCCGAGAACCGCAACCCCATCCGCTCGCTTGCCTGGGTCATTGCGCTTCTGGCGTTGCCGGTGGCCGGGGTGGTGTTCTATCTCTTCTTCGGTCGTAGCCTCAAGGGTAAGCATATGATTTCGCGCCACAACAAGCGCAAGCTGCTGCATCTGGTAGCCTCGCGGTCGGTAGAGCTCGACTCGCTCGACCTCTCGCCTGATGCCTGCCAGCTCGTAAAGCTCGCCCATTCGCTCACGCATGCACCGCTTACAGTCAACAACAGCGTCGAAATCTTCATCGACGGCACCCATAAATTCCGCTCCCTCATCCGCGATCTCGAAGAGGCACGTGAGACAATCTACGTGCAATACTACATCTTCAGCGACGATTCCCTCGGGCGTCAGATCTCAGACCTGCTTATTCGCAAAGCCTCCGAAGGGGTGGCGGTGAAGGTGATCTACGACCATGTCGGGAGTTTCTCGTCATCCAACAAATTCTTCCGCCGCATGCAGCGTGGCGGCGTCGACACCCACCCCTTCTTCCGGGTCACCTTCCCGCAGCTCGCCAACCGCATCAACTGGCGCAATCACCGCAAGATAGTGGTCATCGACAACCGCATAGCCTACATCGGCGGCATGAACATCGCCGACCGCTATGTCAAGGGTATGAAGGATGGCTCAGAATGGCGCGACACCCACTTCAGGCTTCAGGGGGATATCGTGCAATCGCTAATCTTCTCATTTGCCGTAGACTGGTACTTCCTCAAATCGCCCGACATGTCGCTGCGCCTCAAGGTGCCGCGCAATCCGCTGCGCAACGACTGCGCCATGCAGCTCGTCACGTCGGGTCCGGTCGACAGTTGGCACAATCTCGCCAAATGTTTCTTGAAAGCCATCTCCATGGCCAAGAAATCGATATATATCCAGACCCCCTACTTCCTGCCCACCGACACGCTGCTCAACGCTCTCGAGGCTGCCGCCCTCGCCAAGGTCGATGTCAGGATAATGATACCCTCGCGGTCAGACTCGAAGTTGCTGCAACTGGCTACATACAGCTATGTCACCCGTTGTCTCAAGGCGGGCATCAAGGTCTACCGCTACCGTCCCGGCATGCTTCATGCCAAAGCCATGACCATCGACCACACATTCTGCACAGCCGGAAGCACCAACTTCGATTTCCGGTCATTTGAAAACAACTTCGAAGCCAATCTCCTCATCTATGATGCCGAGGTGAATGCACGTATGCGCGATATCTTCTTTGCCGACCTCAAGCAATGCGACAAGCTCAAATACTCGCAATGGAAATCGCGTCCGCTCCCCCAACGCATGCTCGAGAGCCTTATCCGGCTCTTCGCCCCCATATTATGATTAAGAACTGATTTGAACTTTTTACGAGAACTATAAAATGGAGAGATTTTTCAATGACAATCCTTGAGAATAGTTTAAATCAGTCCTAAGATTCCTATCCACTATGAAACCGGAAGATGTAAATATCGAATCAGGCTGGCGTCAGGCCCTGGCCTCAGAGTTCAGCCAAGAATATTTCGGACAGCTCACCGAGCGTGTGCGCGCCGATTACGCCCATGGGGTGGTGTATCCCCCGGCGCGTCAGATTTTTGCCGCCTTTGATGCCTCGCCATTTGATCAGACCAAGGTGGTCATAATAGGGCAGGACCCTTATCATGGACCCGGGCAGGCCAACGGGTTGGCCTTCTCGGTCAATCCGGGCGTTCCCTTTCCCCCCTCATTGCGCAATATACTGACGGAGGTTCAGTCCGACACCGGAGCCCCTGTGCCAGCCGATGGCGACCTTACCCGCTGGGCACGCCAGGGGGTGCTTCTGCTCAACACCTCGCTCAGTGTCAAAGCCGGCCAACCCAAGTCGCATAGCGGCATAGGCTGGGAGCGCCTCACAGATGCCGCCGTGCGTGCGCTCTCCTCGCAGCGCGAGGGGTTGGTGTTCATACTCTGGGGGAGCGACGCCCAGCGCAAGCGCAGTCTTATCGACGAAGGGCGCCATCTTGTGCTCACCTCCGCCCATCCTTCGCCCCTGTCGGCCTACCGTGGCTTTTTCGGCAACCACCACTTCAGCCGTGCCAATGCCTATCTTGTCGAGCATGGCCGTGAGCCCATCAGCTGGTAGCGGGCGACGCGCAGAAATGCAAAAATCCCAAAGTTCAGCCTTGAGGCTGGTCGCCAAAGCTCAGCTCTCAGGCTGGGCGCAGATGCAAAAATCCCAAAGCTTTGCTCTTAGGCAGGCTTTGGGATTTTTGCTTGTTTATAGGCTTGTACTCTCATGGGGAGTCGAACCCCAATCGATGGAACCGGAATCCATTATTCTATCCATTGAACTATGAGAGCGGTTTGCAGATGCAAAGATAGCTAAAGTTTCTTTAATCTGCAAATGTTAGGCCTTCGGGCTTGCTAATTTCGGGCTTGCTGATTTCGGGCTTGCTGATTTCGGGCTTGCGCCCTCAACACGGTGTTGCGGCCCGGGGAAGGCCCGGGGGTTATTTCAGTTTGGCCAGGATCAGGGCGGAGTAGGGGGCTATTGCGGTCTTGCCGCCCTGCATGGCGCCTAAGTCGGCGTCGGGCGAAATCTTGCCGTCGATGGCTACTATGCGCCAGTCACCCTTCGGGATGTTGATGCTCTGGGGCTCGGCAGCACCGTTGAAGATTACCTTGATCTCCTTCCAGGCATCGCCATTGGCGTTATCCTTAAGCGAATAAGAGATGAGGTTGGGCTGCTTGGCAGAGTCAATCTTGTCAAATACCAGATGCTTCGCAATCTGTTCGGCCGATGTCATGCGGAATGCCGGATGCGCCTTGCGCAGTGCTGTCAGCCCCTTGTAGTAGTTGAAGAGGTCGATGTTGCGCGCCTTCAGAGTCCAGTCGATGGCATTGATGGAGTCGGGAGAGTTGTAGGAATTATGCACCCCCTTCTTATCCCGGAACACCTCCTCGCCGGCAAACATGAAGGGTGTGCCCTGCGAGGTGAAGACGATGGTCTGGGCCAGTTTGGCAGCGGCCTGGCGCACAGAGTCAGAGGCCTCCGGCATCGACTTGCGCAGCTTGTCGGTCAGAGTCAGGTCGTCGTGGCAGCTCACGTAGTTCACGATCATCTCAGGCGACTGCGCATAGGGGAACTTTGAATTGTTGCCCTTGGCGAAATTCACCTGCGGGTGGGGTGTGGCAGCCACTATGCCGATCTTCACAGTCTCCTCATTACCAGGTTTGCCGGTGGCGAAACCGCGGTCCTCGGCATTAGAATAATGCCCCTTCACAGCATCGCGGATATCATCAGAGAATACGGCGATATCCTTCATGGCGCTCACATTCTCCTTAAGCGCGCGGCGTTCGATAGCCAGCGGCGAATCACCCGCTGTCCATCCCTCGCCATATACGAACAGCGACGGATTCAGCTTCTTCAGCTCAGCCGCCACCTCATTCATTGTCTCGGTGTCGTGGATAGCCATGAGGTCGAATCGGAAGCCATCGATATGATACTCATCAGCCCAATACTTTACGGAATTGATGATATAATCGCGCATCTGCTGGCGGTCGGAAGCCGTCTCGTTGCCGCAGCCCGAAGCGTCAGAATAGCGGCCATCGTCCCAATGGCGGTGGTAGTAGCCCGGAGCGGTGAGTTCGAAGTTAGAGCCATCGTTCTCAGCAGTGTGGTTATACACCACATCCATAATCACGCCGATGCCTGCATCGTGCAGAGCCTTCACCATCTGCTTCATCTCACGCACACGTGTAGCCGGGTCAGAGGGGTTGGTCGAGTACGAGCCCTCAGGCGCGTTATAGTTCTGCGGGTCATATCCCCAGTTATACTGGTTGAGCGGCAGGTTGGCCTCATCCACCGAATTATAGTCGTAAGAGGGGAGAATATGCACATGCGTCACACCCAGCTCCTTAAGATGGTCGATGCCTGTGGCCAGACCCTCGGGCGAGGTTGTGCCATGCTCGGTCAGAGCCAGGAACTTACCCTTGTTGGCGATACCCGAAGTGGGCGACATCGACATATCGCGGTGGTGCATCTCATATACAATCACATCCGAGAAATTCTTCACCTCCGGGCCGCGGTCGCAGCACCAGTGTTCGGGGTTGGTGGCCGCCATATCTATGATGGCAGCGCGCTTGCCGTTGATGCCCACAGCCTTAGCCCATACACCCGGAGTCTCATCGAGCCACTTGTCATTCTGGCGCACGCGGAAGGTATAGAACTTACCGTAGAGTTTCTCAGGCACAGCCGCGCTCCATGTGCCGGTGGCTGCATCGAAAGTCATCGGCAGAGTGGCATATGGTTTGCCGGTGTGGCCGTCGTCGTAGAGGTTCACCTCAGCCTGCTGCGCCTTCGGGCTCCAGAGGCGGAAGTGGGTGCCGGACTCATCGACCAGAAGTTCCAGGTCATCGCCCGAATAGGTGGGATAGGTCACGAACTGCGCGTCGAAAGCCGACTGCGCCATGGTCAGGCCCGGCGAGAGAGCCGCGGCGGCTGTCAGGAGTGAGATAGCCATAACTGACGAAGCAAAAAGATTCTTCATTAAGCGTAGGAAAAAGATTTGGCAGTCACTCATCATTCCTGACCAGTCACTGCGTAATAAAGGTCAACTTATTAACGCAAAAAACGTGCCGAATCGTTTATTGTGGATTATAAAAAAGCTGAAAAGATTGGCTGGAAAGCAAAAGAGTTGTAATTTTGCATTTCCCGGCCCGCGGGTATGCGCAGCTGTCAGCGGATGGCTATGCCGCAGGGTCGGCAAGTACTACAGGTAAAAGTCAATATATGTGGATAAAGAGTTTGCTCTTTGAGCAGAGCGCATTGCAGGCGCTGGTGGTGCTGTCGCTGATAGTGGCGGTAGGTCTGGCCCTCGGGAAACTTAAGGTGCGGGGAGTCTCGCTGGGTGTGACGTGGGTATTCTTCGTCGGCATCCTCGCCGGGCATCTCGGATTGAAGATTGACCCCGCGATGCTCACATTTGCCGAGAGCTTCGGACTGGTGCTCTTCGTGTATGAACTCGGCCTCAAGGTAGGCCCCGGCTTCTTCAGCTCATTCCGCACCGGCGGCGTGCTGCTCAACGGCATCGGCATGGCGCTCGTGGTGGTGGGCACACTTGTGGCCGTAGGTCTCAGCTATCTGATGCAGATACCGATGAGCGACATGGTGGGGATCCTCAGCGGCGCCACTACCAACACACCCGCCCTCGGCGCCGCCCAGCAGGCCCTCACGCAGCTCGGCATGTCGGCCAACGGCGCCGCCCTCAGCTGTGCCGTCACCTATCCCCTCGGAGTGGTCGGGGTGATACTCGCCTTCATCCTTCTGCGCCGCCTCGCCGTGCGTCCCGGCGATATCGTCGAGGCCGGCCACGACGACGACAACCAGACCTTCATCGCAGCCTTCAGTGTGCAGAACCCCGCCATCTTCGGACGCTCCGTGCAGCAGGTGGCAGCCCTGACCGACCATAAATTTGTCATCTCACGCCTCTGGCGCGACGGCAATGTCACCATACCCACCTCCGACACCATCCTCCAGCATCGCGACCGTCTGCTTGTGGTCACCACCGAAAAGGATATCGCCACCCTCACCGCCCTCTTCGGCTCGCAAGAGGAGAAAGACTGGAACACCGGCGACATCGACTGGAACGCCATCGACTCATCGCTCATCTCACGCCACATCATAGTCAGCAAACCCGAGCTCAACGGCCGGCGTCTCGGCTCGCTCAAATTGCGCAACACCTATGGCATCAACATCACGCGCGTAGTCCGCAGCGGCGTCACCCTGCTCGCCTCGCCCGGGCTCATACTTCAGCTCGGCGACCGCCTCACCGTCGTAGGCGAGGCCCGCTCGATAGCCAATGTGGCCAAAGTGGTCGGCAACTCATCCGTCACTCTCAAAGACCCCAACATGGGGGCCATCTTCCTCGGTATCGTGCTGGGGCTGCTTTTGGGGTCGGTGCCCATAGCCATACCCGGCATCTCGGTGCCCGTAAGGCTCGGACTTGCCGGTGGCCCGATCATCGTAGGCATACTCGTAGGGCGCTTCGGACCGCAATTCCATCTCGTCACCTACACCACCCGCAGCGCCAATCTCATGCTGCGCGGCATCGGCCTCTCGCTATTCCTCGGCTGCCTTGGCTTGGAGGCAGGCGAACGCTTCCTCGACACCATCCTGCGTGCCGACGGACTGCTGTGGATAGCCGCCGGATTCCTCGTGACCATCCTCCCCGTGTTGCTCATGGCCCCGGTGGCGATGCGTTGGGCCCGTCTCGACTTCGGCCTCACCTGCGGCGTGCTCAGTGGCGCCATGGCCAATCCGATGGCCCTCAACTACGCCAACTCCACACTCCCCGGCGACAACCCTGCCGTAGGCTACGCCACAGTCTATCCGCTCGCCATGTTCTCGCGGGTGGTCATTGCCCAGCTCCTTGTGCTGCTCCTCGCCTGACGCGGCGGCAGGGGAGGGGGGATAGACCCGGCAATCATCGCGAAATCCGGCCTCCCGCCAAAGAGCACCTTCACTTGCAAAAAAGAGGGTGCAAAATCTCGGCAACGCTTGTTTATGTCGCGGAAAATTCGTAAATTTGCATGCTTTTTGACCAAATGGTTTGCCGCCGGCGCGGAGAGTCGGCAGCCGGGCGCGCGGAGCGGGCCATCAGGCCGCATCATGCGCGGAATCATTTAGATAAAAGTCAATATATTAATAATCAATAAATTAATTCTCCAACGCCATGCATCTTTCAACAGAAGAAAAGAAAGAGATTTTCGCAAAGTACGGCCAGGGTGCAAACGACACCGGTAGCCCCGAAAGCCAGATCGCACTGTTCTCAATCCGCATCAAGCACCTGACAGAGCATCTGAAGAGCAATCACAAAGACTACGCCACTGCCCGCGCCCTTAAGGCACTCGTAGGTCAGCGTCGCAGTCTGCTCGACTATCTCATCCGCAAGGATATCAACCGTTATCGTGCCATCATCGCTCAGAAAGAGCTCGGTATCCGCAAATAATAGCGCTGCTGCCGCTCTGATGGCCGCAAGCCGCCGATACCCGTCCGTCGGGCATAGCGGATAGCGGTACAGATAGACCCCACATCGACGCGTCCGAGGATTTAATCATCCCGGACGCGTCTGATTTTTTTCATGCCCCTTGCGGAGTTTGGGCAAGATCAAGTAGCCGAGCCGGCAGTATTCAGTTAATTTAGGCAAGATTATCAATATTTTTTTGTAATTTTGCGACTACGTCATGGCGGGTTCCGTCATCGGTTAGCCGGGTCTATCCTCGGGTATGCCGTGGGCCGACGGAGCAAAAAAATTAACATAAATTTGAACGTAATCATCCATTGGGGCGTTATCTCGCAGAATAGACTCCATAATCACGCGCCGGCGAGTGGCCGCACCGACAGGCTTTTTCACCCTGCCGCCCACTCCCACAGGCGCCCAACAGCATGACCTCCACATGAAGAGAACGGAATTTGCAGAGAGACTACACCGCACGATGCGACGGGTGCCCCGATGGCTCTTCACAGGCATATGCCTCGCCGTCATTCTCTACCTCACCCTTATGCCCGACCCCCTGGGCCACAACGACGCGCCCCTCTTTCCGGGCGCCGACAAGGTGGTGCACGGCATAATGTTCTTCGGCCTCACACTGTGCATGCTGTTTGATGCCTTGCGTGCGCGCGGCTGGCGGAGGTTGCCCCTGCCGCTCACCGCGCTTATCACCCTGATTGGCATCGGCGTCGGCATAGCGATAGAATATATCCAGCTCGCCATGGCCCTCGGCCGCGGGTTTGAATATCCCGACATGATAGCCGACGCATTCGGCGCCTGCGTGGCCGGCGCACTATGGACCCTCTTCTCAGACAAAATCAGCACTATATCTGACGACCAAAACGACACCCATGCAAACTGACCCTCATTCCGATACCCCCTCACCGCAGGAGCCCACGAAAGCCCCGTCAGCCCCCTCCGGCACATCGCCGCGACCCCGTCGCAGGCGCATGAGCCGCTGGCTGAAGGTGCCCCTGATTATCATCGGCATCATCATCGGGCTGGTGGTGTTGATTCCGGTGTTGCTATATATCCCCCCCGTGCAGACCGCCGTCAAAGACCTTGCCACACGCATAGTCCGCGACAAGACCGGCATGCAGATAGGCATCGACCGCTTCCGGCTCCGCTTTCCACTTGATGTCAGCTTGCAGGGAGTCAGTGTGGTCGAGGCCGGCGGCGACACGATGGTCAACGCCGCCGAAGCCATAGCCGATGTGCGCATCCTCCCCCTGCTGCGCCTCGATGTGCAGCTCAACCGCCTCGAATTGCGCGACGGCTACTACCGCTTTCTCTCGCCCGACTCATCGATGGTGATGAAGATACGCGCCGGACGCCTCGAAGTGGCCTCAGGCAGCAGCATAGATATCGGCAAGAGCGAGATACTCATCGACCAGGCTCGCCTGGCCGACGGCGATGTATCGCTCTACATGAATGTCTGGCGTCAGCAATCCACACCCCCCGACACCACCTCCACACCCTTCCTCATCCAGGCCCGCAAGCTCGACATCGAGCGTGTGCGCTTCGCCATGTCGATGCTCCCCACGATCGACACCCTCGTGGTCAATGCTGGCGCCATAGCCCTGCGCGACGGCACGATTGACCTTCGCAACAACGACATCACCGCCCGCCTCATGACCCTGCGCGGCGGCGACCTCCGCTACATAGCCCCCACACCCGAATATGTAGCCGCGCATCCCGCTCCGGCCGCCGACACCACTGCCGTGGCTTCAGCACCGATGACGATACGCGCCGACAGCATCAGCGTCGACTCATTCGGCGCCCTCTACGCCATAAAAGGGGCCAAGCCCCTGCCGGGCTTCGACGCCAACTATATCCAGGTCGGCGACCTCGGCATAGGTCTGCGCGACTTCTACAACCAATCCGCCTCATTGCGCCTCCCCGTCACCCGCATAGCAGCCCGCGAACGCAGCGGATTGCAGATTGTGGAGGGTGAGGGGCTCGTGGCCCTCACCGAAGCCGGCATAACCCTCGACGCCCTGAGCGTGCGCACACCCTACTCACGCGCCGCCGTCACCGCCGACCTCCCCTTCGCACTGATGGCCCTGCAGCCCTCAGCCCCCGTCAACGCCCGCCTCGATGCCAGCGTCGGGATGGCCGATGTGAACGCCTTCATGCCGATGCTAAAGGAATTCACCCGCCCCTTCACAGCTCCGCTCAATGCCAAGCTCGCCGCAGAGGGGAGGCTCGACAATGTCAAGGTCAGCGCCCTCGACCTCGCCATGCCCGGCGTGTTCAGTCTGCGTGGCTCAGGCAACGCCCGCAACGCCCTCGACTTCAAGAATCTCGTAGCCCAGGTAGACCTCGACGGCGAGGTCATCAATCCCGCCCCGATAGAATCACTCGCCGGGAAGCTCCCCGTTGAGGTGCCCCCATTCAAGCTCCGCGGGCGCCTCGGAGCCGACCACCAGGACTATAGCGCCGACCTCGACCTCGTCACCCCGCAGGGTGGGGTGCTCGCCGCCGGCCATGTAGGGATGACCTCCGAACGCTACGACGCCGACCTGAAGGTCAGCCGCCTCAACGTGGCCCACTTCATGCCCGACCTCGGCATAGGCGTCGTGGATGCCTCAGTGCGCGCCACCGGTGCGGGATTCAATCCCACACTCGCCACAGCCCACACCGACTTCGACATCGACATCGCCTCAATCACCTATCAAGGCCATCTCCTCCGCTCGATTACCCTCGGCGGTCGCCTTCAGGATGGCCACTACAGTATAGACCTCGACTCACCCAACGAAGACCTCAACCTCAACGCCCACATCGTGGGTAGCCTCGCCCCCGATGACTACTGCGCCGAGGGTATGCTCAAGATCTATAACGCCGACCTTCAGGCCTACGGCTTCGCATCCGACGTGTGCTACGGCGCTGCCGACATCGAATTCGACATCACCGCCCACCCCGGGAAGTGGCTCTACGACGCCGACCTCCAGGTGCACTCAATAGACTGGCACCTCCCCACCTACGACCTCCAGCTCCCCGACGGTCTCGACGCACGCTTCATAGCCGAAGCCGACAACGTGGAATGCGACCTGCATGCCAACGCCACCGACCTCAGCTTCACCTCGCCACGCGGCCTGCAGGAGGTCACCGACCGCTTCACCAAAGCCATCGACATCGCCATGCGTCAGGTCAAGGAGCGTAATCTCGACGTCGAGGAGATGCAGAGCCTCCTGCCCCCCTTCACCCTTACAGCCAACGCCTCAGGGCGCGGCATGCTCAAAGACTTCCTCACACCCTCAGGCATCGCCATCGACACCGTGGCACTCGCCTTTGCCAACGACTCCATACTGCACGGCGACATCCTCGGCCGCCGCCTCAGCACCTCGGCCGTCACGCTCGACACCCTCACCTTCAACCTCACCGAGCGCGGCAAACTCTTCGACTACACATTCCATATGGGCAACCGCCCCGGAGTGCTCGACGAATTCGCCTGTGTCGACGTCAACGGATATGCCGGCGCAAGCCGTCTCTCAGCCTTCGTCACCCAGCGCAATCTTGCAGGCAAGACCGGCTACCGCATCGGTTTCACCGCAGCCATAGCCGACAGCCTCCTCTCGCTGCACTTCACCCCCCTCAAGTCGACAATCGCCTATATGCCCTGGACCTTCAACTCCGACAACCATATCGACTACAACTTCACCAACCGCATGGTCAACGCCAATCTGCGCGCCTCAAGCAGCGAGAGCAGCATCCTGCTCATGACCGAACCCGCCGCCGACGGCGATGGCGAAGACCTGCATCTCAACGTAGCCAACATCCGCATCCAGGACTTCCTCAACATGTCGGTGCTCGCACCGCCGGTGAAGGCCACAGTCGATGGCGATATCCGTGTGCACTACGACGGCAAGATGCTCTCGGGCAAAGGTAATGTGGATGTTCACGACTTCACCTACGAACGCATGACAGTGGGCGACTTCGGCCTCGACCTCAACGCCGGTGTCGACCTCCACGGCGAGTCAGTGATCAACGCCGCCCTCAAGGTCAACGGCGACCCGGCCCTCAGCCTCATCACCACCCTCGAAGAGCAACCCACCGGACTCGAACCCAAGAACGTCGACCTCTCGCTCACCCACTTCCCCCTCAGCATCGCCAACGCCTTCCTCGGTAAGGATGTGGCCTCGCTTAGCGGCGAGCTCAACGGCACGATGGCCATGACCGGCTCACTCTCTAATCCCCGCCTCAACGGCGCCATAAGCGTCGACTCTGTGGCGGTGTATCTCCCCATCATGGGCAGCTCGCTGAAGTTCCGCACCGACCCCGTCACCATCGACGACAACCTGCTCGGCCTGCACAACTTCAACATCTTCGGCGCCAACGCCAATCCCCTCACCATCAACGGCAACGTTGATGCCCGCAACCTCTCCGACGTCAGCTTCGACCTCAGCGCCAACGCCGCCAACTTCCAGCTCATCAACAACGACCGCCGCGCCCGCAGCGACCTCTTCGGCAAACTCTTCCTCAACCTCGACGCCACCGTCAAGGGTCCCATGAAGCACTTCGACATCAACGCCAATCTCAATGTGCTCGGCGCCACCGACGTCACCTATAATCTCGACATGGCCCCCACCTCCACCGTCGTGACCGACCAGGAGGGTGTGGTGCGCTTCGTCAGCTTCGCCGACACCACCCAGACCGTCGTGGCCGACACCGTGCCCCGCACCATGGCCATGCGCATACGCGCCGGACTCACCATCACCCCCGGCGCGCTCGTCACCGTCAACCTCGGCTCGCAGGGGAAGGTGCACGCCGCACCCTCTGGCACTGTCAACTACTACCAGAACTTCATGGGCGACATGACCCTCAACGGCCAGATATTCACCGGCAACGGTTACGCCAACTACAAAGTTCCCGTCATGGGCGAGAAGCAATTCAACTTCGAACCCTCAAGCTACGCCCTCTTCAACGGCGACATAATGAACCCCGTGCTCAATATCTCGGCCTACGACAACATACGCGCCAATGTCATCAACTCATCCGGCAACAGCAACCTCGTCAACTTCCTCGTCACCCTCAATGTGACGCAGACACTCTCCGACCCGAAGATAGTGTTCGACCTATCGACCGACGACGACCTCCAGGTGCAGAACGAACTCAAATCGATGAGCCCCGACCAGCGCAGCACCCAGGCCATGAACCTGCTCGTCACCGGCCGCTACTCAGGCGCCGACACCAAGACCGCCTCGGGCAACATCGCCGACAATATGCTCTATAGTTTCCTCACCTCGCAGCTCAATTCATGGGCCGCCAACAATATCCGTGGCGTCGACCTCTCATTTGGCATCGACCAGTATGACAAATCGGTCGACGGCGTCAGCAGCAACACCATGAGCTACAGCTATCAGGTGTCGAAATCACTCTTCAGCAACCGCTTCAAGATCGTGGTCGGCGGCAACTACTCGACCGATGCCTCAGCCGACGAGAACTTCGCCCAGAACCTCATATCCGACATATCATTCGAATATACCCTCAAGCAGACCAACTCGCTCAGCATGCTTCTGCGTCTCTTCCGCCATGTAGGCTACGAGAGTGTGCTCGAGGGTGAGATCTCAGAGATGGGCGTCGGCTTCACGATGCGCCGCCGGCTTGGCGACCTGCGCCGACTCTTCAAGGTGCACTGGGGTAAGCGCAAGACTCCGGCCCCTCTCCCCGCCGACTCAATTCCGGCCGGCGGAGGCTCCGGTGAGACACCGGCCATACAGCCCGCCGACACCACCGCCATACTCCCCAAGGCATCAACCTCAACCCAACCCACAGAGAAAGGGGGTGACAAATGAGAAGAAACTATTCACACCACCACCGCATAATGCGCCCGATGGCCGCGCTGCGCCTGATGCTTGCCGCATTGACGCTCGCCATGCTCGCCGGCGCCTGCTCCACCACGCGCAAACTCACCGATGGCGAGACACTCTATACCGGTGTCAAGGCCCTCGAGATTGTGCCCACCGACAAAGAGAAACTCCCCGATGGCATGGTCACCAATCTCAAGCAGGCCATAAATGTGCCCCCCAACAACCCCATGCCCTTCATGTCGCCCTACATGCGCACACCCTTCCCGATAGGGTTATGGGTCTACAACAACATGAGCGACTCGGCGGGCGGACTGAAAGGATGGATCTACCGCAAACTCGCCAAGGACCCCGTGCTCATCTCTGACGTGCGCCCTGAAATGCGCACCGAGATGCTCAAGGATATCCTCGACAACAACGGCTACTTCGGCTCGACCGCCACCTACGACCTCCTCTACGACAAGAAGAATCCCAAGAAGGCCCGAATACTCTATCACCTCGATGTGTCGAAGCCATATACCATCGACTCCATACAGTATCTCGACGACTCCTCATCGCGCCTCTGCCACTTCATCGACTCTCTGGCCCGTCGCAGCCCATATATGCAGAAGGGGGCCATATTCTGCGTAGACTCGCTCACTACGGAGCGGGTGCGCATCACCAACAGTCTGCGCAACCGGGGCTACTACTACTTCCGCCCCGAATATATAGAGTTTGAGGCCGACTCGCTGCTCAATCCCGGACATATCGCCATACGCTACACCCTGGCCACCAACACCCCCGACCTCGCCAAGCTCGCCTACCGCACCGGCAAGGTCACCACCGTGCTTGAGCGCCGCAGCACCCGCAATCCGGGCACCCCCGACACCATCGCCACATCGCGCGGCGAACTCGTGGTGATGCGCCCGCAGCATGTGCGCGAGAATATGATTCCCTCATGCATCACATTCCGCGAAGGGCGCCTCTTCTCAGTCCGCAACATGGACCGCACCCAGACCCGCCTCTCTCGCCTCGGCATATTCAGCGCCATCAATATCCAGCCCTATCCGGCCGACACTACCGCCGACAACCCCACGATGGATGTGCTCATCACCTGCAAGTACGACCGTCCGATGGAGGCCTCTATCGAGGTCAATGTCACCTCAAAGTCGAATTCATATCTCGGCCCGGGCCTCATACTCGGTCTGACCCACAACAATATCTTCGGTGGGGCCGAGAAACTCAGCCTCAAATTCACAGGTGCCTATGAATGGCAGACCGGCAAGAGCAAGGACCGCTCACTCTTCAACAGCTATGAATTCGGCGTGACAGCCTCGCTCGCCTTCCCGCGTCTGCTCGCTCCCGCCTTCATACGCCGCCGCAACACCGAACTCAACTGGACCACCATCTCGCTCAATGCCGAGCTGCTGAATCGCCCGCATTATTTCAAGATGGCCCAGTTCAACACCGGCATCGCCTATGAATGGCGCGCCACACGCAATACGCTCCATCAGTTTACACCCTTCAAGCTCACCTACACCAAACTGATGCACACCACAGCCGAGTTCGACTCCGTCATGGCGCAGAACCCCGCAGTGGCGCAGAGCTTCATGAGCCAGTTCATACCCCAGCTGAGCTACACCTATACGCTTGATAAATTTCTCGAGCGCGAGCAGATCAACGGCATCAACTTCACCGCCACCTTCACCGAAGCCGGCAATCTGTTCGATGGCATCTACCGCCTCTGCGGTGTCAAGGGTGAGAAACGCCTCTTCGGCACACCATTCTCGCAATTCGTGAAGGGGCAGGCGCAGCTCGTCTACAGCCGCCGTCTGATTCCCGGCAGCGACCAATGGCTCGTGTCGCGAGTGCTTATCGGCGCCGAGCATGCCTATGGCAACTCCACTCAGGTGCCATACTCCGAACAGTTCTACATCGGCGGTGCCAACTCCATACGCGCCTTCACGGTGCGCTCAATCGGCCCGGGCAGCTATCGTCCGCCCCATGACCTTGAGAATGGCTATTTCGACCAGACCGGTACATTCAAACTCGAGCTCAACACCGAATATCGCTTCCCGATAGTGAGTGTGCTGCATGGCGCCGCCTTTATCGACGCCGGCAATATCTGGCTCCTCAAGAACGACCCCCTGCGACCCGGCGGTCAGCTGAAGGGGAGCACCTTCCTGCGCGACATCGCCCTCGGCACCGGCGTGGGACTGCGCGTGGATATCGGCATGCTCGTGTTGCGCGGCGACCTCGGCTACGGTCTGCACGACCCCGCCGGCAATGGCACAGGCCACTACTTCAACATCAAGTTCAAGCACGCCTTCGCCTTCCACCTCGCCATCGGCTATCCTTTCTGAACGCACGACTATGGGCAACGGATTTTCGCCGCGAGAGCGCAACGGGCTCATGATACTGAGCGCCATAGTGATAGCAGCGCTGAGCATAGGCTTCCTGACCGACGGCAGCGCCTGCACGCGCCAGCGAAGCGCCGCCGACCCGCTGCCGCAATCGGCAGCTTCCGGCTCCTTGCCGCAAACTGGGGGCGCCGCTGACTCTTTGCCGCAATCGGCAGCTTCCGCCGCCG
>CAJTNN010000007.1:40376-99009 GCA_910577585.1 uncultured Muribaculaceae bacterium
ACACAGCAGGCTTCGCCCGGCAGGTAGCTGGCGGCGCTGATACAGCCGCGCCCGCAAGCCGCCATGGCGATGCCGGCAAGCGCGCGGGAGGGCGCGCCAAGCGCAGCGCTGCCCAAAAGCGCAGCAAGCCGGCCCCCGACCCGCAGCGGCGCAGCCTGCTCGATGAGCCGGCAGGGGAGCGCCGCTAAATCTTAATCCCGATTAATCGCGATTAATCGAGAAAAATCGGGATTAATCGGGGGAAATCGCGATTAATCGGGTCAAAAAAAAGCAGAGGATTGCTCCCCGGAAGGGGGCAATCCTCTGTAGGTGTTGGGGTGTTCCTGAGTGGCTTTGCGGGCCACAGCCGGAATTTACGCCTCTTTTGACTTCTTCACGCGGCGCTCTTTGATGCGGGCCTTTTTGCCTGTGAGGCCACGGAGGTAGTAAAGTTTTGCGCGACGCACCTTACCGAGCTTATTGACAGTGATAGACTCGATGAAGGGTGACTCGATGGGGAAGATACGCTCCACGCCGATGCCGTCAGAGATTTTGCGCACAGTGAAGCGCTTCTTGTCGCCGTGGCCGCTGATGCGGATCACAACGCCGCGATACTGCTGGATACGCTCCTTGTTGCCCTCCTTGATACGGTAAGCTACAGTGATAGTGTCGCCGGGCTGGAAATCTTCAAACTCTTTTTTCGGAGTGGCGAAAGCCTCTTCCGCAATCTTGATCAGATCCATTTCTTTAGAAATATGATTTTGGTTAAGCTTGCAATATGGCCGAGTTTCATTTAAGGGGCCACTCATCGGCCTCACCTCACCAGAGATTGCAAACCGGCTGCAAAGTTACTAAAAATTATCGGTTTATGCAAGTCTGTCGCTTAGGTTTATGCGCCGGGCGTGTGGAGGGGTGGAGTAGAGGTTGAGGCGGAGGTGTAGCGGCGTGTGGCGCTGGGGGAAACTGAACCGGGGGCGTCATCACGACGTCCCCGGTCCACAATTAAAAACCAAAATAAGTAAGTTCCCCGGACTACACGTCCGAGGGGCCTACAATGAAATTCACGCTGAGTCAAGGTTAACAAAAAACTCTCAGACGTGTGCCATCAACTTCCGGGGGCGCAGCTGCAACAACTGGTGCTGCGCCCCGTGGAAGTCTCCGGCTGGTATTCTTACATGCTTTTTTCGTTTATATCGTATGGATGCTCACGGACGATCATTAGTGATGCCCGAGCTATCGAAATAGATGGGATTATCGTTCGTAGTAATGTAGAAGTCTCCCTTTTGTGCTGCCCAACTTCCATTATTGTTGAACACCACTGCATTGTATTCCGATTTGACATCAATATAGTACCATTTCTCACTTCCGGGATAACTCTCCATCTCTGCTCCGTTTGTGGCATTGCATTGAGAGTTATTTGAAGAATTGAATGCTTTGCAGAATACGGTCCAATTCTCACTACCGCCATTAGCATGATATATGATTCTTCGCATTCCGTCCGCGATAGGAGCGAGGACTTCATTATTGTGGATGACTGCGGGCGTGCCTGTGGGGGCGTTGCGTACGCATTGCCAGTAGTCGCCGAGGGCGGTGGTGTGGAGGCCGGCGGGGCAGTCGGCGCCGGTGACTTTCCAGCCGCGGAGGTCCTGCGGGGTTTCGGCGTCGGTCTGGCGTGAGCCGCTGCCGTTGGCACCGCGGCTGAAGCTGATGATTTTGCCCGACTTCTCCTTGTAGTTGAAGATTACGTAGAGGTCTTCGGGTGAGAAGGCGGTTGACTCGTAGATGAAGTTAAACCAGTTCTTGTCGACCGTATCCCAGCTACCGATGGCCTTGCCGGGCCATGTCTCCACAGCGGTGCGGTCGCCGGTGGCTTTATCTACCGTGTAGAGGTAGATGTGAGTGGCCCCCTTGACGAAGAAGTTGGTCTTCTGCACCGTAGTGTTTGCCGGACTGTCGTCGATACATCTCACAGCCATCGCGAAGCCCTGATAGCCATCCTTACCCGATACCTGGCCGTTGATATATGATGAGGCTGTGCCGGTGAGCATCAGACACTTCAACCAGTTGCCGATCTCCAGTTTCTCGGTTCCGCTCGATGCGGTCTTGCTCCAGTAATATCCTGCGCGCGACTCACCCTGACGCACGTCAGACGCATCCTTGTAGCCCGCCTTCGGGAAGTATACGGTCTTGCCATAAGCAGTGGTATACTCAGATGTATAATAATAACCGCGCGACTCATTCAGGAACTTCGGCGACTTGCGCAGGGCATCCCACTCATCCGACGACGGATAGGTGAAACCCTCCGGACAGAGGTTCGAATCCATTAATGGGTCGGAATATTTTCCACTTTGATACGTAGCCGGGCGCAGGTAGGAACCCGCAGCCTCCGGATTACCATAGTAAGTGTCGCCCGCAGAGGTCTCGATATAGAGTTCGGCCGAATGAGCGCCGAGATTGCGGTCGAGCCAGTAGCGGCCCCCCTCCATCTCCACCACTTCATAATAGATGTAGCTGTCGGTTGATTCCTTATTGAAGAAACCGCAGTGGTAGAGGTCGGTCGTATAAGCAATCCACTCGTCAGAACCCACAGGAGTCACCTCCAGAATCAGTTCGCCTACACCATATGTGAAATTCTCAAGAGCTGAGTCGGCGAACTTAAGCGAGAACTTCGGGCCTTCGCCCGCATTGCATGTCTGCACCCCCGAGAGGAGGGTAGTTCCCCGAGTCTGCTGATACTGGCATATCTTCACATTGTCGCGTATTACCGCATCTCCCGTCACCGACACGCGCCAGCGGTAGGGTTGTCCATTATAGAGATCCTTATATCGGATGTCATAGAAGTAGTTGTAGCGGTTGCCGTAGCTGCCATAACGCACCGGGAAGTGGAAACCCTCATTGCGCGGCCAGCCATTGTTGGCCGTTGAAGAGGTGCCCGCCACTGTGGTAGAGAGGAATGAGAAGTAGTCGGTCTTGTCATCATCGCCATAGCCGTTAATACCCTGGTTGATATGCAGCGTCACCGCAGCGAAGAGGTCGGAGGCCACGAATGTGCGGTCCCACGTCACAGGTACTGTGCGCTGCAGGCCATTCCAGTTCACAATCACGTTACCTTTGAGCGAGCCCGGCTCCATCGGTTCGGTAAACTTCACCGTCACCTTCCACACGCTTCCGGCATCATTCTTGTCGGAGTTAGCCGAGTCATCGGGGTCGGCCGGGAAGTCGGTGCCCACAAACTCATCACCCTCCACCTTCTCGATGCCGCTTACCTCCATCCACTGCACATCGAAGCTGATATTGTCGGCGGTGAGGGTCTCGACCTTATCGCCGGCTGAGAGCGAGAGTGTCTTCACGTAGAAGACTTCAGTGTTGCGGATGTTAGAATGATTGCTATGCAGCAGCTCGTGGCTCACACCAAGTTCATTATTGCCATCGGTGATCATATTATAGATTACCGGCGCATGGTCGTGAATCTCATAGCTGATAATCTCCGAGCCGTCGCCTGACGGTTTCAGCGAAGGTGACACCGGATTTTTCGCAGCCTCCTCAGGGGTGGCGTAGCCTGCGCCATTCACCGCCAGGATGCGGAAATCATAATGGTGGTTAGGGCGAATATCATAGATCGCGGTAGGCGATTTGAAATCGAGGCGATAATAATACATATTGCTGCTACCCGTAGGGAAAGCCGCCTTCACAATCACATAAGAGGCGCACTCAGCGGTAGTGCCACGGTTGAGGGTAGGGTGCATGTAGGTCACACCCACCGGTGCATCATCGAAAGATGCAGGCAGACTCACTGTCGCCGGCGCCGCCATCTTTTCGTAGGCACCCGCCACGCAGCTGCTCTCCGATGCCGTGCCGAAGAGGCGGTAGGCGTAGGGCGCAGTCTCATCAAGATAATCTGAATCGCTGTCAGGCGCCGTGTAGTCATGCACCGTCAGCTTCGCCGCATTGCGGTAAAGGCATATCGGGGTATAATCGTTAAGGAGCAGATTGTGAAGGTCAATCTTACCGCTCATGGTTATGTACTGCGAACCATTGGAGGTGATGGTAAGATTTTGCGACAGCGTAGCGATAACCTCTGTAGTAGTCTTCCCCTTCAGCGCAGAGAAATCCACATCTGAATTAGCCACGAACACAAAGTAGAGGTCGCGGTTCTTGCGCAATGGTGCATCGATGGTGACCTCAAACTTATCACCCGTGAAATCCGTCACCGGCGTCACCTGCACAAGCGAGGCATCATCGCTCTCATCATCAAACACCAGCATCGTCAGCGACGCCAGGTCATCCTCATTGACAGCGCGCGTGGCCACCTCAGTCATTTTCGGAATGACATAGTTCACCGTCAGTCGGCCATCATCGGGCAATTCCCCGACGGGATTATCGATCGCCTCCTCGCTGCAAGCCGCAGCTCCGAGCGCCATCAGAGCCAATCCCCATATATATTTCATTGCTTTATTCTTCATTGTTCAGAATCGCTATTCTCAATAGATTTGAATGAGGTAATCATATGTCTGTCCGGTGACCTTGTTGCCTCGTTTCGATTTGGCACTGGTCCAGGCTGCAGGAAAGATATTATTTCCGTCTCCTTTACTCAATCTATACCATATATCGTCATTATCATTGTCAAGAGTCACATCGTAATAATATCTGCCCAGATAGTCACCCATATTTTCATATCTATTCTCTTGATTATCTTTAGATAGATTTATATGAGTGCGGTCATCCTTATACCACGTAAATCTGTACACCACGCCCGAAGAGGATGAGCCACCGTAGGTAATGTAATCAGGGTTGCCACCTACAGCGGTGTAGCGGTTTGTGGTGTTGTCGAGGAGGATGTCCTGGGTTTGGGTAGTTTTATTGCCATTGTTGCTGAATATCAGATATTGTGCATTCTTGTCAATTTTGGCATACCAACGGCCTTGGCTATCTTGCTCCATCGCTACGCCCGGCCAAGTGTTATTACCTGTGCTATTCCACCAGTAGACATAAGGCGGATTCCAGCCTGCGGGGTTATCGAAGTAGATGATACCGTTCCCCTGCTTGCGCCAGTTGTAAGAGCTGCTTGCATCGGGACCATTCGGAGAGAATGCCTTTGTATCCCAATAGAACCAGCCCTCATGCGACGGATAGTCGAAGAGCGGCACACCCACCTGGTCGTTGCCAGGATAACGACCACCATTTCCTGAGTGCAAATTGGCCCACATCAGCAGGGTTTTGCCCGGAGTGGCGAGACCGGATAGACTGATAGTCCACCACTGATAGCCATCTTTGGGATCACCCTCCTTCTGCATATTGATGCCCGGCCAAAGGACATTGTAGTTTGTGTTGTTGCAGTCATTGCAACCGCATGACGCGCGATAGTCGGCATAGAAATCAAAGTCTATAAAATAGTGGTCGGTATTGCCTTTCGGAGCCCAAGTACCACTGAGATAGAGAAAGCCCTCTCCATAGGTACAACGCGCAGCATTGGCCAACTCATCTTTATTCTTCTTCTCATCCCATCCCTTGAAAGCGATTTTGCCAGTGAAGGAGTACTCGAGGGCGGCATTATGGTTAGTACCCTCAATATATCCCACCGGCAGTGATGCAAATGGCTTCCCGGAGTAGTGTGTGCCGGGCATAGAGGCCGGTAATTCCAGACACTGATAAGCGTACATATGAGCCGCTGTCCAGGATGAGGGTGCCTGGAAGTGGATGATGTAGTCGTCGTTAGAGGGGATGATGTTGAAGGTGACATCCACATCGTTGATGATGTCGGCGCCGGAGAAGCCGGTGTTGTCGACGCTTACGGTGAATATCTGCTGCTTCAGTGCGCTCCAGAAGTCATCGCCCGAGTTGAGTCCGCTGTATTTCACTTTGAAGGTGTAGACACCGTTGTAGCTATCCTCCATCGTGATGGTGGTGGCGTCGGTGAGACTGATCTCACGGCCATCCATATCGTAAAGCTTGAAATATTGGGTGTCGATCCAGGTCTTCGGCGAGATGGTGAACTTCTCGATGTTGGTCTTCACTGTCACCGTATACTCACCATTGTAGGCACCCGACGCCACATTCTCGCGCACATCGATTGACACATCAGTCGGGTCGACTGTCAGGAATCGCTTCAAGCGCAGCGCCTCGATATCCACGCGCTTGCGCAGCGGACCCGCCACCACATGGAAGCCCCTCAGATAGCGCGACATCGTAAGATCCGCCTCTGACTCACCGAGCAGGATGTTGTTGATAGTCGGGTAGAACTGCGAGCGCAGGGCCGGGTTGACATTGATCTTAAGTTGGTCGCCCACCACATCGATGATGTAGAGCGGGATAGCCTCCTTCATGCCTTCACCCTGGTAGGTGGGTATATCAAACTTCAGTTCATTGGCCGGTACGCTGCTCTCCCACCAGATGGAATACTCCTCACCCGCCACAAGCTGCGATATTGAGGTCTGGTCGAGATGCAGGTAGCAATTACCCTGCAGCGTGTAGTAGAGCGCATTGACGGTCCACGGCTCGACTTGAATGTTGCTTAGTACGATGGTTTCAGGTCCGGTGACTTTCCCCACCAGATCATACGCAAACCCTCGGCGCAGAGTCTTCTCGCCGTCAGAGTCAGCCGCCGGCAGCAGCGGCAGATGATACTTCAGATCAGTGCCCGCCTCTGCATGAAGCGTCATCGAAGTCAGCGTAGACTCCGACAGATTCTCAGGCACGTAGAAAATATTGTTCCAGGCCTTCTGCTGGGTAACGCCCTCCTCATTTTCATACCACAGGATCTCAAAATCATCCTTGTAATTGAAAGAATTAAAGGAGGGTAATATCTGGTCAACCTCCTCCTCTGTATAGGGTTTGCGGCGGTCGTGGTCATGATAGAGGTATCCGATGAAATAGAGGTAATCTAATGTTCTCTTTTCGGTGAATGCTCCATTCAGCTCATCATAATCCTTGCCCGGAGCTACGCATGTGGCGCCAGTAGCCAGATTCTGCATTTGAACATCATGAGTTTCAAAAAACATACCCGAAGGCATGAAATCAGAGTAAGACTCACCATCATAGAAGAGTGTCATGCCCACTTTGGCGCAGAGGTAGGTGAGGTCGGCGTGAATCAGGGTCTGCTCACCCTTCGAAATCTTGACGGTGCCGCCGGTGAGGGGGTTGCCGTTGAGGGTCATCTCAGTCGGCAGGCAGGCCATCGGGAGACCAGCTTTCTTGCTGGTGATGGTGTATGTATCGAGCAGATAGCGGCCGTCGGCATCAATGAAGTTCAGCTGCAGATTGCGCAGGTCATCCTCATCAGAGGGTGCCTTGTAGGAGCCGTCGGTGTAGTCGTCAAGGTTAGCCACCACATAGAGGTGGTAGTTACCCTCCGGCAGCATCTCATCGAGCTGATAGAGAGTGGCATTGTCATGCACCCCCAGCATACCGTCATCAAGCGATGTGATAGCCGTCAGGTCGATAGCCTTGCTGAAGGCACCGTCGGCAGCGTCAAAGGCTATCAGATAGAGCGAATTGACGCGGCACTCAGCCTCCAGGGGGTTGAGTGTGGCATCACTCCCACCCGCACGGGTGGCCATCTCCGCCATCCCCTCGACATTCGGGATACGCAGCACGGTCCCCTGCAGCGCCTCATAGTCAGGGCGCGGCATCTCGTCGGCGCAGCCCCCGAGACCCACAGCCACTGCCATCAAAGTCAGCAGTGAGAGAAATATATGATGAAATCGTTTCATATGGTCGATGTAGTTGTGTGTGTCAGCGTTATGAATCAGGTGTGAGTGAGGGATTATTGATGCCATTCAGAGTCCGAGCCCAGCTCGCCGTTGAACTTCTCATATCTCCACTGCTTGATGCACACCTCAAGTTCGGGGGTGTAGGCAGTGCCCACGCCGGTGATTTTATATTCATATATATGGTTGCGCAGGATATCCCACTTCTCGGCCGACTCATCATATGTGCCGTCGGCAGTGTAGCGGGAGAAGTGTACCGTATTCTCGCGTATCTCCTCGATGCCGTCGGTGGTGTAGCGCAGGGTCAGCACCAGTTCATTTGCCGGATCATCCGAATTGCTCACCTCCGGCAGATAGAAACTCAGCAGTTGCTCAGAAGAGACCTCCCCCTCGGCCAGTTCGGCGTCAGGGTCAGCCGTCACGGTGAAACCACCTAAGAGCGGCGACGAGAGTTCGTTGAGCGTATTCGTGAAGAGGAGCTTATTGGTAGAGGTGAGGGTATTCCAATCACCTGGGACTACATATCCGCTGCTGTTCATGCGGTTGAGCGACATCGACACCAGTCTCACCTCGCGTCCATCGGGATGCTCATCATCCTTTACGGCAAACAGCTCATCGCTGACGCGCATTCTCACCTGTGCCATTGCGCGGAGCAGGTCGACATCAGCGAGGTGTTTCAGCTGCCCCATCTCGATATCGGAGAGGTCGGCCTTCGCCACACCCCACATCGGGATAGCCGGGAACGCCACCGGGGTTGTTGACAATGGGGTGCCGTAATAATTGAAGCTCAGACTTCCTGCCGCAGCCGGGTCGGAGGGGTAGGCATTAGCGAATATGGCAAGGCGGAAATTTCCGGCACGCAACTCCTCGGCTGTGAGGGTGGTCTGCAGGATGCCGGTGATGTTGTAGACGACTCTCCCCGAGGTCTCCGAGCGTTGCTTGGTGACGATGCTCACAGTGCCCGCGATGTTGGCCGACTCCAGGTCGAGCGAGCCATCATCCTTGACGGCATAGAGCACCGGATTGAGCGAATCGAGCGTCACGTCAAACTCAGAGGCATCGGTAGTGGGGTAGGGGTCATCCCACGACTCATTGTCGGTGGCCAACGGCGCACCCGCGCGGGTTTTGACCTGCGAGGTCGTGCGGTCGACCGCCAACTGGAACTCCACCACCAGCCGGTCATGTAATCCGGTCGGGTCATCCGGCATCGGCAGCGGCTGATGCTCGGAGTCGCACCCCGAGGCCAGCAGCATCATTCCCGACAGAATGATATAAGATGATAGGTATATTCGTTTCATCAGACCGGATTAATCAAAGTTAGCATCTTTAAACACCACCTTCCAGGAGTTGATGATTACCTGGCTGCTCACCCAGTGGTGGTTGGCGTCGAGGAAGAAGGTCAGCGTGTAGCTGTCCTGACGGTCGAGGTATTCCTGGTCGGTCATCTTCTTGTTGTAGTTACCCTTCACGAGCAGAGCGTAGTCCGTCAGGGGTATTCGGGCCACCAGGTCGCCGTCGCCATTCTTGACTGTCAGAATCGACTGGCGGTCGGCCATCAGTCGGCTTGTGGTGAGGTCGGCGATAGCCACTCTCACATTGGTGATGGCGCGAGTGTCGCCGTGGTCTTTCAGGTCGGTGTCGATACCCGCCTGGCCGAAAGAGTTGCGCCAGGGGTGATAGGTGATCATCTCATCATCGAGCAGCGAGTTGTCGTGGTGCAGCAGACCATTGCTCTCCTCGATGGTGTAGGTGAAGTTCATCGGGTCGATATCGTCGCCCGAGAGTTGCTGCAGTATGATGCGCACGCGGTTGGTGTCCTTGGTCAGGTCGACGGTATAGGTGTAGGAGTCCATGTTGTGCTCCGAATCATCGGGCGAGTAGATCACCACATTATCGAGCTTGCCATGGTAGAGGTCGTAGAGGTCAGACGACGAATGATGGGTGCCATCGGTGTTGATTTCGCGCTCCATGCGGCAGTTGAGTTCATCGAGCGTAGAGACCCCCACCTGCAGGTCAGGGAGCACAAACGACGGGTCATCCTCACCCTCCGGCACCAGCCCGCACCAGGCCACCAGGTCGTATTCGCCCGGCGCCACACCCGAGAGCGACATAGAGTTGTTGTTGCTCCAGAGCGTTTCGGCCGACTCCTTTCGGGTGAAAGCTAAGACGCCCGTTTCCGAGTCGAAACCATAGACCTCCACCGACGACACATTCCCTTCGAATGCATCCGTAAAGAGCATATTGCGCTCCCACCGGAAGCGGAGGTTATGATTCACCTCGCAAGGGGGCAAGTCTTCATGAAACATATTGCATGAAGCGAGTGGGGCAATCGTGGCCGCGATGGCCACGGAAGCTATTGAAGTCAGAAGGGAAGTCTTATGCATTGCTGTAAGAAGATTTTGTCGTAACTTGATGGGGGAGGAGGGCCGGACTTCGGGCTTGCGCCCTCAGCGCGGTGAGGAGGGGGAGGAGGGAGGGCCGGGACTTCGGGCTTGCGCCCTCAGCACAGTGCTGAGGCGGAGGGGAAGAGGCTCCGGGGGTATATTTGGGGCTCCGGACCGGGCCGGAGATTGGACTTTCGATTGAGGGGGGCTTTTGTGGCCCTTGATTTCTATTTGAAGAGGAGGAATAGCCTTTTGCGGCTCTTATGGAGGAGCGGCATAGCGGCTTTTTTTGATTAGGAGAGGGGGCAGCGCCGTGGCGCCGCAGTTGATAGAGATTAGCGAAGAGAGGGAAGCATTTTTCTGAGAAAAAAAGGAGGGAGTCCGGCCGAGGCATCGCGTCGATGCGAGACGCGGCCGGACTCCCGGGATCTTGCTATTTTGGGAAACTTGATTCAGACGCTGCGGAGTGCGCTAAGCGGCATTTGCAAGCGCCCGAATGGTTGTGACTTACTTACCGAAGTCGAGGTTCAGGTTCTGCTCAACCCACTTCCAGCTGTTAGCCTTAACAGTAGCAGCTACGAAGAACTGGTCGTTATCCTCCCACTTCTCGGGGATGATGACCTTATCGGGATCGAATACCGGAGTACCGAGACCCTTCAGGCTCTGAAGAGTGATAGAGTAGATGTGGTTACGTACGATACCCTCTTTGAAGCCCTCAGCGAGTAATTGGTCACCGATGTTGAGGAAGTAGTAGCACTTGCCCTCGTTCCAGTAGAAGTACTGGTTTACATCGCTCTTGAGGTAGTTGTTAATAGCTGTGATAGATGATTCAGCACCGTCAGCGCTTACAATCTTGACATTCTCGCCATAAGTCTCTTTCAGTTTCTCTTCATCAATTACAGAGTAAGTCTTGTAAGACTTGTTACCCTCCTGGTTAGACATCTTGAAGCAGTTAGCAGCGATAGTCTCTTTTGCAGTCTCCTGGCTGTTGTCGCCGGTAGAGGTAGTGTTGGTTACGCGGAAGCCACGGTTAGCAACGTTCTGGGCAATCTGGTTCTGGAAGTTAGCGTAAGAGTAGTACTGACCTGCATACTTCACGATGTTGGCGGGAACTTCCTTGCCTGTAGCATCTGTTGTCATCAGAGTTGCGGCAATCAAGAAAGATGTCTTGTAGGCAGAAGTGTTCTCCTGAGTGTAGAAGAAGCCTGATGTAGAAGTGCCTTTGTTAGCGTGGTCTTTCCAGCTGAGGTTCTTGAAGAAAGAGTCTTCAGCATCTGTGGGAGCAGCCTGTGCGGCAGCCGGCATAAGCGCCCAGTAGCTACGACGGTTAGCGAAGTCGTAGAAACCATTGCCCCAGCTGTTGTCGATATTCTTTACGAGGTAAGACTCAGAAGCCTTGTTAGCGAGGTAGTAGCCGTCGATGCGGGGAGTGAGAGTACCCTCAGTACCGCTTGCGGTGCCATCCTGCAGAGTTACGTCAGTGCCGGAAATATTGAATCCGTCAGCATCATCTGCATAAACGACTTTTGCAGTCACACGGTCAACGAATACCTCAACCGGAGACTCGAATGCGCCCTCGTAGGTAGTAGAGATATTACCCGAGATAGGCACAGCAGTTACGATCTGATTTTCGAGATTCTTGTAAGCCGAGTTCGACATTACGAGAGGTTTCGGGTCATCGCTGTTGTCAGCCTTCATCTCAGCCTCGTAGTTGGCTACGATAGCAGTTACCTCTGAGAGTGATTTGTTTTTCAGAGCTTCTGACTGAGCCTCAGTGATATTGAGCACAACGAGAAGCTTGTCGGCTGTTACGGCAGGAACGCCGGTTGCGGGTGCACCCTCAGTTTCAGGCTCTGAACCTACAACGAGCACTGCATTCCATACATGTGAGAGGTGGGGAGTGTCAGAAGGTCCGGGCTGATTGAGATTGTTGTCGTCAAGAGCCTTTGACTGCATGCTGAGCTGCTCGCCATCTTTGTCGAAAAGAAGGAAATAAGCTGAAGAAACAGCGCTTTCAGCCTCAGTACCCTGCTCGAAGCCGTCGACTGCGGCACGAGTGCCGGTGGGTGCAACTACGTTAACGGCGAGGTAACCGCCGGGGACGAGGTTTTCGGAAGAGTTGCCGGGCTGTACGTTGGGCTCTTCGCTGGAGCAGGCGCCGAGCGCAAGAGTTGCGGCAAGGGCTGCAAAGCCATAAATCTTTTTCATGTCTGAAAAAATTAGGTTAATGTATTAATTGTTTGTTGGTGTTCTTGAAAAAGCCGGAGGTGTCGACGCGCCTGTTGTCGGGTGGGGTGGCGACTGCGTGTGTGTCAGCCGTAAGCCCCGTGGGGTGCAAGGTCAGTTTTTGTCAAACAAAAGCCTTAGTAACCGGACGTGTGCGTTAAACCTCTTAAGTCTCTGGTATTGTCAGTCAGTAAAGATGTGGGGTTGCGCGAACCCCTATTCTTTGATTCACTACTCCCGCCGATTGAGAATGCACGTTCCGATGCCAATTCCTCCAGCTTTTCATGGTGATTCTCAGCCTCGTCGTCACACTCTCTTATCAAGAGAGTGTGAAATGAATGTAATGTTTTGAAGTGGAATGATAGCGTAATCGAGAATGCAGATGGCAAGATATAGTGGTCGAATCTTACGCTATCGTAGGAAGATAGACTAAACTGGCTTAAAATTACGTGATTTTAAGGTTTTCGAAGTGATAACGGCTATACCGGACACGCATATGTTTATGCGGCAAATGTTATTAAACAGATTTTTTTATGTTAAAATGTTTGCACATTCTTTGCAGAATTACTATCTTTGCCACCGATTTAAGACTCTCTTGATAAGAGAGTGTCACCATAGAGTGCAAAAAGCATCCCTTCCGAAGCCGCCGACAAGTTAGCTTCAGAAGGGATGCTTTTTTAGCAGTTGCCCATCGGCGCAGCCCCCTGGGAGGAGGGGCGCCGTCGCCCCGACCTTTCGGCAAGGATATCCGCAATGGCGAACAATAGCCTTATTCCCAGCGATTTATCGAGCCGTGGGTTGCAAACCCACGGCGACTGGCTTACGGGAGCACGTTTTTTTACGGGAGTACGTTTTTTTACGGGAGCACGTTTTTTTTACGGGAGCACGTTTTTTTACGGGAGTACGTTTTTCACGGGAGTACGTTTTTTACGGGAGTACGTTTTTTACGGGAGTACGTTTTTTACGGGAGTACGTTTTTTTACGGGAGCACGTTTTTTTTTACGGGAGTACGTTTTTTACGGGAGTACGTTTTTTACGGGAGTACGTGGTGACGGGAGAACGTTTTTTTACGGGAGTACGGTGGTGAGGAAGCTCGGCTTTTACCTTTCCCCGTAGACTCCCCGTTTCCCCGTAGACTCCCCGTTCTCCCGTAGACTCCCCGTTCTCCCGTAAGAATCCCGTTCTCCCGTAAGAATCCCGTTCTCCCGTAATCATCTCCCGTTCTCCCGTAGAACCCGTTCTCCCGTAAGAATCCCCGTTCTCCCGTAAGAATCCCCGTTCTCCCGTAAGAATCCCCGTTCTCCCGTAGAATCCCGTTCTCCCGTAAGAATCTCCGTTCTTCCGTAGGATCCCCGTTCTCCCGTAGAATTTTAGTTCATGAGTTCCCAGATGTTGCAGTTGAGGTTCAGCATCAGGGTGGAGGCGCTTTTGTGGGGCATCGCGTAGGCTACGCCTACTCCGAAGCCGCGCACGTTGAGTCCGCCGCCAATCGAGAATCCGCTGAAGAAGTTGCGCTGGTAGGATGACATGTCGGTGGCCTGCTTATAGTTGTAGCCTAAGGCCAGATAGAACTTCTCGGAGGGCTGGAACTGCAGACCGAAGGTGAGATGGCGGAAGAAATTGGAGAAGAAGGATGACTTGAGCACCTGCTCATCGCCCGTGGCATCCTTGGGATGGGAATAATATGGCAGATTCCAGCGGGTCAGGTTGCGGGCAGTGATAGCTAAAGAGAATGGCGAGTGACCGAGCCCCTGCATATAGCCGATCTGCACGTCAAATGGCAGACGGTTGTAGGCCTGGTCGAAGCGTTTCACCTGACCGCCGGCATTCTTCAGCACCATCGAAAGCGAGAGGTCATGCTCCTCATCATAGTAATTCACGCCCAGGTCGACCGAGATGGCAAATGCCGAGTACACGCTGTAGTGGCTATAGATGAGGTTGAGGTTGACGCCGCCGCGCCAGCGGTCGGTGATGTCGTGAGAGTAGCTCCCCTCGAAGACGATGTCTGTAGGGGAGAACTTACCTCCTGCCACACCCGAGGGGTCAAACTCTGTCAGGCTACCATAGTTGAGGTAGCGGATGCCGGCTGCCCAGGCGCTGTTGTCGCCGGCAGCCATTCCGAATCGCACACCCGCGAAATTACCCGACGCCATATAATGCATATACCCAAGAGCCACCTGCTGCTCGATTTCCGGACCGAGAAGGGCCGGATTCTGGTCGGCCAGCGACACATCGTCGCTGATGACCGCTATGCCCGAGCCACCCAAAGCGTAGGCATGCGCCGAAGTGGGGATATTCAGGAAGTCATAGCTCGAGCTTCCGGTCTCGGCCGAGAGCGGAAGAGCGCATATGGCCGACATCAGGGCAACAGCTGAGAATATTGCTTTTCGGGATTGCATTCTGAAGAGTAAGAGTTAAAGTGTGCGGAGCGACTAAGGAAGAAGGTGCCCCTCAGATGTAAAAACGCAGAAAGCTGTGCACTATTGCCTGCGTTGTTCAAAAAGGGTGCCAGTTGCCCGGAGGCTGACTTGATGGATGGCCGGGTGGTTGAGGAGGAGGGGGGTGGTTGAAAAAGTATTAAATTTACTTAATTCGTTGGAAAAGTGGGGTGGATAACGTTGCGGGGTTGCTCAGGATTTTTTAATTTTGCGTCAACTCACGATTCCCGTCGCGCCCTGCGTGGCGCGACGACTATAAACACCTTAACGGGCATGGAACTCAGACCAACTACCCCCCGGCAATGGCGCCACTTTTTGGCCCTCCTATCAGCCGGGATAATCATAATTTCATTTTCCGGGCGACTTCAGGCGCAGACCTGCCGTGTATCCTGCGGCGTCAACTCACAGGGCCAGAAATCCTTCATGGAGGTTTATGAGTATGATTTTGTGCAGGAGAAACCGAGTTTTCCGGGTGGCGACAGCCGGCTGCTGGAGTTTATCAACTCCACGCGGCGCTATCCGAAAGAGGCCTACAAGGCGCGGGTGCAGGGGCGCGTGACCTGCTCATTTGTGGTAAACACCGACGGCAGCATATCGCATGTGCGCGTGCTCAAAGGTGTGGAAGAGAGTCTCAACAACGAGGCAGTCAGGATATTCAGCGCCATGCCCAGCTGGCATCCCGGGCGCAACGACAATCAGGCAGTGCCTGTGCGCGTGATATGGAGTATCCCTTTCCGGCGTTAGCAGTTACTTTAGTTAGTAGTGAGTAGTTAGTAGTTAGTAATTAGTAGTGAGGAGTTGGGGGTAATAGTGGCGCGCCACCGGCCGCCGGTATACAGCGGGAGATGGCGCGCAGGCTGGGGGATAATAAAGGTGTCTATGTGTCTTTCGGTTGTCCAGTCGACCTGCATGACGAGGCTTCGCGCCTCGGGAGGTTATTGACTGAGATTCTTCGACTTTCTGTAATTATAACGCCCGGAATGCCCGGAAAGTTTTATCGCCTTGATTGTGATGTTATGCTAAGCCGGGGGTTGCAAACCCCGCCGACTTAAGCGACTGCTGCGACATCTGCAGGGACTGCATTGTGTTGAACAATTCATGCTATTGAATTGTGTATATTATGTATATTTTATATCTTTGTGGTGTAAAACCAAAATGAATATTGATTATGGCAACAGCAGTAAATATCAAGCGTAAGAATATAGACCTTCCTGTCGATACGTTGCAGAAGTTATCCATTATGGCAGTCTCACAGGGAAGGAGTCTGAAGAATTTCATCGAGACAATCCTTATAAATAAGGCGAACTCAATATCTGTGGAAGTTAGTGAAAATCCCTCTCCCTCAGGGGATTCGTGGTTTGATGACCCCGGAAATATGGCATCGGTACGCCGAGGCATTGAGGAGATGAAAGCAGGGAAAGGTCGTGCTTATACTATTGATGAGATTCGGACACTATTAGGGGTATGATTTACGAACTGATTTTGCAGCCCGAAGCTCAACGACATCTGGAAGAGTGGAAGAGATCAGGTCAAAAGAAAATTCTCAAAAAGATAGTGGATTTGTTTTCCGAACTACGAATCCACCCCACTACCGGCACCGGACAAGTTGAACAACTTAAAGGCAATTTGTCGGGCTTTTGGAGCCGGAGGATAGATAAGAGCTCCCGTATGATTTACACTATAGAGAATGAAAAGGTAATCGTTACGGTCGTTTCTCTAAAAGGGCATTATGGAGACAAGTGATAAAGTCAAGTAATCGTATTATTATCATTTTCATTATGCTAAGCCGGGGGTCGCCAACCCCCAGCGACTTAGCGGAAGGTTTATAACGTAAAATCGCCGCAACTGCCTTTGGGCGGTTGCGGCGAAATTTTTTCCACTTTCTTAGTGGATGGTCAAGGTTGGAATTGTATATATAGGTATTTTCTTATCGGTTGGCGCGTTTGCGCTCGAGTTCGTCGAGGATAATCTTGCGCAGGCGGATGTGATTGGGAGTTACCTCCACATATTCATCCTCCTTGATATATTCGAGAGCCTCTTCGAGCGAGAACACTACCGGCGGCACAATCTTCGCCTTATCATCGGCTCCGGATGCGCGCATGTTGGTGAGTTTCTTCGACTTGGTGACATTCACCACGATATCGTTGTCCTTGGCATTCTCGCCCACTACCTGACCGGCATATACCTCATCTTGCGGGAAGATGAAGAATCGGCCGCGGTCCTGGAGTTTATCGATTGCATAGGCGTAGGCTGTGCCTGACTCCATGGCGATCAGCGAACCGTTGGTGCGTCGCTCGATATCACCCTTCCAGGGCTGATACTCCAGGAATCGGTGGGCCATGATGGCCTCGCCGGCGGTGGCGGTGAGCACATTGTTGCGCAGACCGATTATGCCGCGCGAAGGGATGGTGAACTCGATGTTGATGCGGTCGTTCTGGGTCTCCATCGAGAGGATATCACCCTTGCGGCGAGTCACCATATCGATCACACGCGAAGAATACTCCTCGGGCACATTGATAGTGAGAGCCTCCACAGGTTCGCACTTCACTCCATCGATCTCCTTGATAATAACCTGCGGCTGACCCACCTGCAGCTCATAGCCCTCGCGGCGCATGGTCTCGATAAGGATAGAGAGATGCAGCACACCGCGGCCATACACAACCCACTTGTCATCGTTATCGCCACGCTGCACACGCAGCGCCAGGTTGCGGTCGAGCTCCTTCTCGAGGCGTTCGGCGATGTGGCGCGAAGTTACAAATTTGCCATCCTTGCCGAAGAAGGGTGAGTCGTTGATGGTGAAGGTCATCGACATCGTGGGTTCGTCGATGGCGATGCGGGGGAGGGGTTCCGGGTTATCTATGATTGACACAGTGTCGCCGATTTCGAAATTCTCCAGACCCACTATGGCGCAGATATCGCCCGAAGAGACCTCGGTCACCTTCTTGCGACCCATCCCCTCGAAGGTGTGCAGCTCCTTGATGCGCTGTTTGCTCACGCTGCCATCCTTCTTGCAGAGAGCCACATCCATACCCTCGCGCAGGGTGCCGCGGTGGACACGTCCGATGGCGATGCGACCCACATAATTGCTGAAGTCAAGACTCGTGATGAGCATCTGCGGCTCACCCTCGATCTGCTTCGGCGCCGGGATATTCTCGATGATTGCATCGAGCAGCGGCGTGATGTTGTCGGTGGGAGTCTTCCAGTCGGTGGCCATCCAGTTCTGTTTAGCCGAACCGTAGATGGTGGGGAAGTCGAGCTGGTCCTCGGTGGCATTGAGGTTGAACATCAGGTCAAACACCATCTCATTCACCTCATCCGGGCGGCAGTTGGGCTTATCCACCTTATTGATCACCACCACCGGTTTGAGTCCCATCTGAATAGCCTTCTGGAGCACGAAGCGGGTCTGCGGCATCGGTCCCTCGAAAGCATCCACGAGCAGGAGGCAACCGTCGGCCATGTTGAGCACACGCTCCACCTCGCCGCCGAAGTCGGCGTGTCCCGGGGTGTCGATGATATTGATTTTGGTCCCCTTGTAGTTGATGGAGACATTCTTGGAGAGGATAGTGATTCCACGCTCACGCTCGAGGTCATTGTTGTCGAGGATGAGCTCGCCGGTGGTCTGGTTATCGCGGAAGAGATGACCGGCGAGGAGCATTTTGTCGACGAGCGTGGTTTTGCCATGGTCGACGTGTGCGATGATTGCGATGTTGCGGATATCTTGCATATATAACGTTGTTATCTGCCGGGAGTGGAAGAGGTGGGAGTCCCGGCTCGGGAGAGTTTCAGACTGCAAAGTTAGCAAAAAAATCTGAAGAGCATGTTGCACAACATGAAAATACTACTTTATCAGTCGCCGGACTTATCTGACCACGACCTTTTCGCAACCGGCCTCATTCAGTCGGCGGCGCAGGCAGATGCTGCCCGGAGCGGGGCGGCTTATGCGGCGTCCGCAGAGGTCGAAGTATTCAGTCTGCTGCTCATCGCCGTCGGTGGGGTCGGCAGTGATGTCAGTCACACCGGTGATGCCCTGCCAGAGAGATTTAAATTTGGTCCACTCAGGCGCGTTGCGGTAGAGTTCGGCCGAGGGTGCGGTCACCTCGAGCGAGGCATGCTCGTAGGTGTAGGGGTCGAACGCCTCATCGCCGCATGTGGGGGGCACCGCGCGTGGCGAATAGACGGTCTTGATGGCGTAAGAATTATAGAAAGCCCGCTCGCCGATAGAGGTGACGGTGGTGGGGATGGTGACCTCAGTCAGCGCCGTGCACTCATTGAAGGCACCCTTGCCGATAGTGGTGATACCCTCACCTAAGGAGAGTTGGGTGCACGATCCCAGCGCGAAAGCCCACTCGCCGATGCTCTTCACCGAGCCCGGTATGGAGATTGATGGCGTGCGGTTGCAGCAGAAGGCTGCATTGCCGATAGAGGTGATATTGGAGGGGATTACCAGATTGGTGATCGGGCAGTTCTCGAATGCGCTTACCGGAATGGTGGTTAGCGAGGTGGGGATGTTGACCTTCGACAATTTGTCGCAATCCAAGAAAGCCTCCTCGCCCAGCGAGGCTACTGTGTTAGGGAGCATTGCAGACTCCAGGCGATCACACCAATAGAAAGCCTGTTTGCCGATCTCCTGTATTTTGCGGCCGAAAGTCACCGAAGTCAGATAATGGTTGCACATGAACGCATTCGCCCTGATAATCTCCAGGCTCTCCGGCAGCACCAGCGTGCGGATGTCGCTGTGATAGAAAGCGCTCTGGCCGATGATGCGCAGGCTTTGCGAGAGGGTGATGGTGCGGATGGAGGTCTCCGAGAAGGCATACGAACCGATGGTCTCGATATAGTTGCCCATCGTCACTTTAGTCAGTTCGGTGCACCCCTCGAAAGCCTTCGAGGCGATAGAGGTTACGGTGTAGGTGCCCGAAGAATGGAGGATATTGTCGGGGATATTGAGTTTGGTCAGTTCAGCCTTATCCTCGCATCCCTGCACGGATGCCCGGCCATTGGTCTTATTGCAGCTATACTCGATGCCATCGATTATGAGTTTGAAGGCGTCAGCCTTGCCCGGCAAGAGGATACTGAAGAGAATTGCCGCGGCGAAAGCGGCGAAGCGATAGGGTCGGAAAATCATAATGCCTTGAATTATATTGAACCTAAATATTACTGATATTCAGTTAAGAAACCGCAAAGTTAGTGAAAAAGTGTGATATTATGGCTATTGGAGCCTAATTTTCTTAAGGAAGACTTAAGGGACTTTAAGTTAAGTTAAAGATTCAATTTTGGCTGAGTTGGTTAGGAAGATGGGGAAGGAATTTTTTTAGGCGCGGATCATTCTCTTACGCGCTGCTCCGCAGCTCGTCGCGAGCGCGGATGGGATGGATTAACGCGGATTTTCTTTTGCTTCAGATGCTTTTGGACGGGGCGCAGGCACATCGGCGCTATGCGCCTTGTGGCAACGCGGATGGTGCCGGATGCTAATCGACCCCAAGCGATGACATCGCGTAGCGACAAGCGAAAAATCCGCGCCCTTAAATTCCTTTCCCATCTTACCGATTTGGAGATATTCAGGCCCTTCCGTAACTTAACGTTAAGGCTGGCTGCACTTTTTTCGGGGAAAGGTTTGAACCAAGGCAGTGTTAAAATCGTTAAAATATCAAAATGAACCCTTAAACGATGAAAGTTATGGATAATAAAGGAAATAAATACGAAACTGAAGATCAAATAATCAACAGTATGACGGCACAAGGAAAGAATAAAAAACGCCATGACGCGGTGAAGACCAACCGCCTCTGGATCTGGCTGGGTGTGATCGTGCTCATCTTCATCCTTCTCTACTGGCTCTTCGTGATCGGCACCTTCGATGACCTGATGGGTTACTTCAACGGCTGATACTGAGCATAGCAAAAGTAAAAACGGCGTAAGCAAAGCCACAAAAGAGGCTACGCAAGGCTAACAGTAAGCCACGCAAGTCGATAGGATGCTACGCCAGCGCAAGCGCCCTTTTCAAAAGCAATCAAACCTCTGCAAAAGAAAGAAAAAACTCTCCCGCATGCCGGACAGTCCGGAATGCGGGAGAGTTTTTTTATGTGATTGGAGTAATCCGGGCTGGTGGATTACTTGCTGCCGATAGAATCGGAAACTGTCAGAGAAGCGCGGCCTTTTGCGCGGCGACGTGACAATACTTTGCGGCCATCTTTGGTAGCCATTCTCTCGCGGAAGCCGTGCTTGTTGACTCTGCGACGGTTAGAGGGTTGAAAAGTTCTTTTCATTGTGTATAAAGCTTTATATTATATTTTAGTCAAATAACTGACAGGGTCTGAAAGCGAGCACGCCATCGCTTACTTTACCATTCCGCCTGCTGTGGGGGCCTGAGGCTCAGCGCTGAGCCCGGGCGGGGGGGTGGGCGGGAATCGCGGCTGCGGGGCATACACGTCCTCGCGTTGACGACATCGCATGGCAGTTCAAGCGATAGTGAATCGCGTTCGGAGTGCAAAATTATAAAATCCTTTCAATTCTGCCAAAAATATCGGTTGATTTTTTCATGAAACAGGGTGATATAAGGTTATTTTCATGATTTTTAGTGTCATTTTAAGTTGCAACTCTTTATCATGTTGGCGGAATTTATTAATTTTGCATTCAAATCAACATAACACGGTCTGCCGGGTGAGCGGTGACAGCCGCCACTGCGCGCGCTGCGATGTGCGCGTATGCCGGGGCCACAATAAAATATATACAAAGCGATATGATGAACGCTCAAGACATCAAGAACGGCACTTGCATCCGCCTCGACGGCCGTCTCTACTTCTGTATCGAATTCCTGCACGTGAAGCCCGGCAAGGGTAACACCTTCATGCGCACCAAGCTGAAAGACGTGGTGGATGGCCGCGTGCTGGAGCGCCGCTTCAACATCGGCGAGAAGCTTGAGGATGTGCGTGTGGAGCGCCGCCCCTACCAGTATCTCTACGCCGACGGCGGTGATGATATCTTCATGAACCAGGAGACATTCGACCAGGTGCCCATCTCGAAAGAGCTCGTCACAGGCGCCGCCTATATGAAGGAGGGCGACGTGGTGGAGGTAGTCAGCGACGCCAGCACCAACACAGTGCTCTATGCCGAGATGCCCACCAAGACAATCCTGAAGGTGACCTACACCGAGCCCGGCATCAAGGGTGACACAGCCACCAACACTCTGAAGCCCGCCACTGTAGAGACAGGAGCCACAGTGCGTGTGCCCCTCTTCGTCAACGAAGGCGAGAGCATCGAGGTCGACACCCGCGACGGCAGCTACGTGAGCCGCGTGAAGGCTTGATTCTGACTCAATCACAGATTAGCCAGGACGACAATTATGCGCAGCGCGGTGCTCTTCTCACTGATTGTGCCGGTCTACAACCGGCCCGACGAGATAGCTGACCTGCTTGAGAGTCTCGAGCGTCAGACCGACAAGGGATTTGAACTTGTATTGGTGGAGGATGGCAGCACCGTAGACTGCCGCAAGGAGGTGGAGCGCTATGCCTCGCGCCTCGACATACAGTATTATTATAAGCCGAACGAAGGGCGAAGCATTGCCCGCAACCACGGCATGACCCATGCCCGGGGGGAGTATTTTGTGTTTGTCGATTCCGACTGCATACTCCCCCCGGATTATTTTGCCACCCTGCGTCGTGAGCTCGAGGCCACCGGTGCCGACTGCTTCGGCGGTCCGGATGCCGCCCACGAGTCGTTTACCGACATGCAGAAGGCCATCAACTTCGCCATGACCTCCTTCCTGACCACCGGCGGCATACGCGGCGGCAAGGTGCAGATGGAGAAATTCGTGCCCCGCACCTTCAACATGGGCTTCTCGCGCAAGGTGTGGGAGCGTACCGGAGGCTTCCGCGAGATGTTCAGCGAAGATATCGACATGAGCACCCGCATACGCCAGGGGGGCTATCAGCCCGTGTTGCTGCGCGATGTGAGGGTATTCCACAAGCGGCGCGGCAATCTGCGCAAGTTCTGGCATCAGGTGCATGTGTTCGGCATGTCGCGCATCACGCTGCAGCTGCTCTATCCGGGTTCGATGAAGCTTGTGCACTGGATGCCGGCGGTGTTCACCATCGGCGCAGCGTTGCTCATCCTGCTCGGTATATTCGTATCACCCTGGTGGCTGCTGCCACTCGGCGTCTATCTGCTCGCCCTATGGTGCTCGGCGATAGCGCAGACACGCAGCCTCAAGATAGGCACAATGGCCGTGGCCGCCTCGATGGTGCAGCTGTTGGGCTACGGCACCGGTTTCATACGAGCCTATGTGTGGAAAATACTGTTGCGCCACGGACGCGACGAAGCCCAGGAGATAGCCATGCGCAAAGGGAAATGAATACCAATCAAGCGAATAGCGCACCTCAGGAGAATAGCGCACCCCAGGCCACTGAGGCTACCGCCGGGACTGCGGCGCAGCCGGCGCGCGTGCATCGGCGGATGAAAGACTTCGACCCCTCGGAGCAACCGCGCGAAAAGGCGCTTGCCCACGGATGCCGTGTGCTCACGATACCCGAATTACTCGCATTGATACTCAGGGTAGGGGTGACGGGGATGCCGATAATCGACATGTGCAAGGAGTTGATAGACTCCAACGGCGGTTCGCTGCACATGCTTGCCCGGCGCACACTCCCCGAATTGCAGCAGACACCCGGCATGGGGGCCACCAAAGCCCTGCAGGTCCAGGCCATCATGGAGCTCGCCCGTAGATATTACGCCGAGGTAGAGGCCACGAATCCAAAAATCATACGTTCATCGCGCGACATTCACGAAGTCATGCGCTTCGAGAACGCCAACTCTCCGCAAGAGCAGATATGGCTTCTGACGCTCTCGCGCCGCAATGCCATCATCGCCAAGCATCATCTCACCACCGGCTCAGCCGTGGCCTCGATCTTCGACATCAAACGCGCACTCAAGCTCGCCCTCCTCGACGAAGCCAACAGCATCATACTCTGCCACAATCATCCCAGCGGGAATCTTCAGCCCTCGCCACAGGACGACCGCATAACGCAGGCCCTCAAATCGGCCGCAGCTGTGATGGAGCTCACGATGCTCGACCACGTCATTGTCAGCGCCGAAGGTTACTATTCATATGCCGATAAAGGCCGGCTCTGATTGAATCGCGCAGCGCCTCGGCACCACTGTGCACGTCGTGCACGATATTGTCGATATCAGTCAGTCGGGCCGGATGATCCTGGCCAATCAGATACTTATAGAAGAGAATGCGCCGGCAGCGGTCGGCCACTACGAGCGAATCCAGGCGACCGTCGCGCATGGCCTCGACAAGAGCCGTGATTTCGCCGCGCGTGTCAGAGGGCGCGATCACCATGTCGGCCCCGGCCTTCACAGCCTGCCAACCCTTGACTCCCATAGCCCCCTCCATATTCAGCGCATCAGTGATCACCAGCCCCTCGAAACCGAGCTGGCCACGTAGCACATCCTGCATCACCACCGGCGACACTACCGCCGGGCGGCGCACCGAATCGAGCGCCTTCACAGCTAAATGCCCCACCATCACCCCCGACAATCCCTCGGCCACATACCGCCGGAAAGGGTAGAGGTCGACACTATCAATCACCGCCCTGTCGGCGCGGATCTCGCCAAGCGCACGATGGCTGTCGGCCGATGCCGAACCGTGGCCCGGAAAATGCTTCGCCACACTGATGACATTGCCATCCTCCACGCCGCGCGCGTAAGCCAGCGCCAGGTCAGCCACCCGGCGCGGATCGCTACCCAGCGAGCGCCGGCGCATCAATCCATGGCTACCCTCACCGGGCACCACATCAATCACCGGACCCAGCACCATGTTTATCCCCGTAGCCCGGCACTCGCGCGCCAGTTCGCGACCGAATTCATAGAGCAGCTGGTCATCGGTGAGATGACCCAGTTCGCGGTTCCACGGAAACTCAGGCGCATCCTCAAAGCGCATGCGCAGGCCATTCTCTGCATCGACAGCCAGAAATGGAGCCGGCGCAGCCAGAGCTCTCAGAGTGTCGGCAATCATCGCCGCCCCACGCAGGTCACCCTTCAGCAGCACCAATCCACCCACATGCAGGTCCTGCACATAGCGGTTGATGACATGCAGATTATAGCCATCGCCGCGCGCATACACAGCCGGCATAAAGAGCATACCCGCCATCTGCCGCGCATCGAGAGTGCGCAGCACCGAATCTGCATACTCCTCAGCCTCGGTGGTGAGATCCGTGACCCGGCGCACCTGCTCAAGACTATCGGCCAGAGCAATTGAATCAGCGATGCGGGCCGAATCGTCAGCACCCGCGCCCCCCGCCGAGCAAGCGCAGAGCATCCCCCCCGCCAGGAGGGATGGCAATAGCCGGCAGAGCCGGAGCAGTGAAAGGCGCTTGATGCGGCACATAATTATGTAGGGTTACGCGGGATTTGAATCTATATATTAGCAGGAAGAGCGGCTTGCACTATATACAAATGCCCTAAATAGGTCTTAATCAGCGGTGTTCTCAATTACCACCTCCTTCAGGAATCTCGAGCGCGGGTCGGCTCCCAACGGCATACCCTTGCGGGTCTCTGCCGCGATATGCTCCAGGATGCGGAGCGACACCTCAGCGTCATCGCGCCACACTATCTCACCCTTGGCCAGTGGTGTGAAATCATCATTGCCCCAGGCCAGGTAGTCGATTGTAGACATCGTGTAATGCTGTTCAGGATCCATCTCCACGCCATTAAGAAGCACGCGGGTAAGATTACCGTCGCCATCAGTAAGCACGCGGATTTCATCGCTGATAGCCTCGCCACCCTTGGTGGCCGCAATGCGCATTGCATCGATAAAATCCGCCCCCTTGATATCGACAAGCACGAAATGATTCGCAAAGGGGAATGTGGCGAGAATCTCACCCTCGGTCACATCACCCTCCGGCATGGCGTGGCGAATGCCACCCACATTCATCATGCCGAAATCCACAGGGCGCAGTTCCATGCCCGCGGCCCGCAGCGAGTCGGCTGCATGTGTGCCGAAAGAGGTGGCCACATCGCCCGACCAATTCGCGTAGGCCCCGGTGCGCAAACCATTGGGCATCGCCACATCCGCCCGGCCGATTACGTGGCGGTCCACAGCCTCGAGCTGCCGGCGGAACGGCTCGATAAATGCCGCCATCTCAGCATCCAGTGTCTCTGCCGGGAAACGGTCGGTGACGTGAATCAGCCGTTGGTCGAAATCAGCCGGAGTAGCAGAATCGAGCTTATCGAGGTCAATCTTGATATATCCTAAATAGCGGCCATACTTGCCCGTCTGCGCCACCATCACCGGGCGTCCCTCTGCATTCCGCACTATCGACGGCGCCTCTGGAGTGCCGTTGTGCGGGCGAATCAGCGTGTGGGAATGTCCGCCGATGATGAGGTCGATATCCTTCGATGCTGCAGCCAGATCATAATCGATCTCCTTATCATTATCCCTCATTGCCCCGATGTGGGTCACTGCAATCACCATATCGCACCCCTGGCGCTTAAGGTCGGCCGCCACGGCATTGGCAGTCTCCGACACCGGTAGGAACTTCATCCCCTCATAGTTGCTTGACGCGATAAGGCTCGAAGGGTCGATATTTATGCCCAGGATGCCTACGCGGTGGCCGTCGTACTCGCGGATGGTGCTCGGGATGAATAGACCCTCGGCCGCGGTGCCGCTGAAGTCGTAGTTGGCCGAGAGGCGGTCGGCCTTCAGAGTGCGGTAATAACGCGCCAGTTCATCCAGACCATTGTCGAACTCATGATTGCCAAGAATCTGGACATCATAGCCCATCATATTCATCAGCGGATACTCCACATCGCCCTTGAAGAACTTGAAATAGAGGGTGCCCTGCACCACATCGCCCGCATCGACGAGTAGCACATTCTTTTCAGCCGCGCGCACAGAGTCAATCAGCGCCTTGCGCTGCAGCACGCCCCCCTCGCCATTGGCATCGGGGTCGATCAGAGAGTGGGTGTCGTTGGTGTGCAGGATAACCAGGTCGGAGGCCGCGCCTCCGACAGCTGCCACGGCCATTGCAGCCGCCGCCAGCGCGGTGGAGAAATATCTATTCATTTTAATCTACTGCTTCAATTAAGACTGCATTATCTGCAAAATTAGCAAAATAATTCAGAATAACCTTTCCCCTCATGATTTTTTCTTGATTCATTGCGCTACGACTGCGGAGGTGGCTATCGTGTTGGGTTTAATCGCATAAAAGCATTGTTATGAAAAGATAGCCTTATTTGGATCAGCTACTTATATGGAAACAGAGTGTCGTTATTGGAAAGCCTTCCATTTGAGAGGTATATGCAAATCAAAATCTGGAATAGAGAGGTGTACCACATCCGGCAATATACATTGCCGGAATCGGCTTTCATACTGTTTAAGTTGAACCGGCTTGCAAGATGCCATAGAAGCAAGGTTGCTTGAATATTGATGGGGCGGAAAATACACCACAACTTTATGTCCGGCTTCTGTTGCAAGCTCGATAGCCGGAATCATATCGCTATCTGCCGATACAACAATCGCAAGGTCACAGTTATCTTGATAGGCATCTGCTACAATTTGCGTGGCTATCCTCACATCCGTTTCCTTTTCTTCGTGGGTATGGATTTTGTTTCCGCAATTGAAACATGTAATCTCTTTTTTCAGATATTTGCCAAGAATCAACTTGAACTTGGGATTCTCCTTATTAGCTTGGAAGAATGCACTTTGGCGAAGGCTTTGGTCAATATCATCAACTCTCGCTGAAAAATACTTGACAGCCACAAGTTCTTGATTGGGACGCATGAACATCTCAAACAACTTGACAACGTCAAGCCAATAATATTTCTTCCACCGGGCGTCCTTCTTCAAGCCAGAGTAGAAATTGAATCCATCGATATATACTATTACTCTCTGTATATCCATAAAAAATAAGCCCACCTTAAGGGGTGGGCGAGCCTTAGTATTTTCCACCTAAGGGCGATAAGGTATGCAAAGGTACGAAAAGTTTTCTTACCTTGCAAAATAAAAACGTAATTTTCAGACGAAAAGTTTATATTTTTCTCCTCTATCTCAGTATTTAAGCTAAAATATTTGCGCCTAAAAAAATACTCCACTTTCTTCCTTATTATGACAGTCGCGATGGTTTTTCAGTAGCCGTGGGTTTCAATCCACGGCACAATCGCGGTGCGATTTCGCGGCGCAATAATTCTTTTGCATCTGTTTTGGCGGGGATAATGAGCTATATGCGGGGAATTTTTGTTAACTTTGTAGACTCAAAGGTTTTCGTGGCGCCCATGGCGTCGCGGATTGGGCGATTGTGCCATTTGGCGCAGTCTCCCCGGAAGTTGTTTAAACTTTTTTCAAGTGCAAGGTTAATTAAGATTTTGAGCAGGTTTCGGCTCTCGAAGAGGGAGCGATGCGGGCATCGCGACCGATGAAGAGGGTCGAAAGATGCCAAAATATTAATTAAGATTGCGCTTGAAGAAAAAATCTCTTCATTTAATATTTTTTCGTAAAAAGTTTAAACAACTTCTATGCATATGAATATTACAATTATTTTTACTATACAGGTATGGCTAACAAAGCACTGTTAATTATTCTTGATGGTTATGGCATCGGCGATCATGGCAAGGACGATGCTATCTACAACACTCCCACACCCTTTATGGACAGTCTTCTGGCTGAGTATCCCCACTCGCAGCTGCAGGCCAGCGGTGAGTTCGTGGGTCTGCCCGACGGACAGATGGGTAACTCTGAGGTGGGCCACCTCAACATCGGCGCAGGCCGTGTGGTATATCAGGACCTCGTGAAGATTAACCGCGCCATCGCCGATGGCAGCTTCGCCGAGAATCCCGAGATCAAGAGCGCCTTCACATATGCCAAGGAGCACAATGTGCCCATCCACTTCATGGGCCTCTGCAGCACCGGCGGTGTGCACTCATCGCTCGACCACGTGTATGCCCTTTGCGACACCGCCAAGGCCTACGGACTCGACAAGACCTTCATCCACTGCTTTATGGATGGCCGCGACACCGACCCCAAGTCGGGAGCCGGCTTCCTGCGCGACGTGATGGCACACTGCGAGAAATCAACCGGAACAGTGGCATCGGTAATCGGCCGCTACTACGCTATGGACCGCGACCATCGCTGGGAGCGCCTCAAAGAGGGCTACAACATGCTCGTGTATGGCGAGGGTCGTCAGACTTCTGACCTTGTGGCTGCCGTAGAGGAGAGCTACGCCGAGGGTGTGACTGACGAATTCCTCAAGCCGATTGTCAACGACAAAGTCGACGGCCGCATCGGCGCCGGACATGTGGTGATCTTCTTCAACTACCGCAACGACCGCGCCAAAGAGCTCACCACTGTGCTCACCCAGCATTCAGAGGATGGCATGAACCCGATTCCCGACCTGCAGTTCTACTGCATGACCCCCTACGACGACTCATTCAAGGGTGTGCACGTCATCTTCCCCAAGAGCGACGTGCAGGAGACACTCGCACAGTATCTCTCAGAGCAGGGTAAGAAGCAGCTCCATATCGCAGAGACAGAGAAGTATGCCCACGTGACATTCTTCTTCAACGGCGGTCGCGAGAATCCCTTCGAGGGTGAGGAGCGTGTGCTTGTGGCTTCGCCCAAGGTGGCCACCTACGACCTGCAGCCCGAGATGTCGGCACCCGAGGTGACCGACAAGCTCGTCAGCGCCATCGACAGCGAGAAGTTCGACTTCATCGTGGTCAACTTCGCAAATGGCGATATGGTGGGTCACACCGGTGTGTATGACGCTATCCAGAAGGCAGTGGCCACACTCGACGAGTGTGTGAAGCGTGTGATCACCGCCGCCCTCGCCCATGGCTATGAGAGCATCATCATCGCCGACCACGGCAATGCTGACCACGCAATCAACGAGGATGGCACCCCCAACACTGCCCACTCGCTCAATCCTGTACCCTTCATCTATGTAGGCAGCGACAAGAATGCCACCCTCAAGGATGGCAAGCTGGCCGACGTGGCCCCGTCGCTTCTCTACCTGATGGGTATCAAGGCCCCGGCAGAGATGGATGGCGAGGTGCTGATCAGCAAGTAACCTGATTCACTCCACAATAAATATCTCCCCGCTCAATCCGCCTTACCCCGATGAAGGGGGTGCGGATTGAGCGGGGAGTATTTTTATACGTAGGATAGCCCGTGAGCGGGAATCAGAAGGCCAGTTTCACGGTGTGCCCCGATGCCGCATCGCGCAGCAGGTAGATGCCCTTTGCCGGTAGTCGCAACGCCCCGCAGTGGGCGATTGCCACGGCCTGACCATCGATAGAGAAGAGATCATAGCGCAGGCTATCGTCAGCCGGAAGAATCACACCCTCGGCAAGACGGAATGCAAAGCCGGCGTCTCCGGTCTCGATAGATTCTACCCCCGACGGTGCCGTCGGATTGAAGCGAAGCTGGCGCGAACGCGTGGTGGCACCCGAAGCATCGCAGAACTCCACATAGGCCGCATACTGCATAGCCTCACGCAAACCGCTCACCATCGCCACCGGCTCAGAATCAGAATACGCCACCACGGCCTCCGCCGCCGGAGTCTCAATGGTCGGCTGGCGCAGCGTGAGCAGGATATCATCGATGTTCAGGTCGAGCGCCGATGACTCAGCCACAAAGAGCAGGCGCACACCATGCACCCCCTCACCGAAATCCACGTGGCGCATCTCCCCGATGTCGGAGAAATCGCTCATCGAAGAATGATAGCGCCATTCCCCCGAGGCATCGGCAGTGAGGATATCAAGATGGCCGAACGCCGACTTATCGGCGTAGCGCTGGCGCACCCAGAACTGCATCTCACCGATCTCCTGCTCCATGAGAGCCGACTCTATACGGCTGAAAGATGAAGGCATTCGCCAAGAGGGAGCCGAGGCGCCGCAATAATTCTCGCGCGAATCAAACTCACCCGTGGCCACCCACCCCTCGGGGAGCTGCGACCCGCTGAAATCAACATCTAAAGTAGCCGCCACATCGCCCGGTGCAAGAGTCACCACATGCAGTGTGGCCTCCTCAGCCGACGGCATCGCATCCCACTCAAGCTCTACCTCGCCCGCAGCCGTGTGGCGCAGCCGCAGATTGGGCACTGCCGCGCGGAAATCGTCCGGGTCGACGGTGCGCCCCGTGGTAGGGTAGAGCGGACGAAGTATCTCACCCTCTGTGGCCGGGTATATCATGGCGCAATATGAGGTGTTCGGCTCCAGACCGGTCACATCGACCGAGCACTCGCCATCCGCTCCTACGGGATTACCCACATTGCGGAAGAACCAACCATCGACATAATCATCATACCCCAGTATCTCGCCCGAAAAGCGGTCGGCGGGGAATACCGACACCATATAGCTCACCTCCCCGGCCGCATCATCTGCTACGTTGTCAGCAAGCCCTGCCGCAGGCCAGGAGAGACGCAGCGTAGAGGCATCCGGCGAACTGAACCGAACCTCAGGCGCCTCGCCGACGAATACCGACTCATGGTCGGCTGCAGAAGCATCAGAAGAGGTGGCCTCAAAACTCACGGTAGAATCGAAATTGCGCACGATGCGCCGCAACTCCACCCCCATGCCGCGGCCATCCCAGGCAGAGAATGTGGGGTTGATGCGCGCAGTGAACTCATTTATCCCCGCACTCCCCGGAAACGGATCGCCGGCGCGCGTGGACTCCGATTTCTCGCTATCGGCCTCAATGAGGTCGATGCGCATATGCGAGGCATCATTGTTGGGGGCATTCTGTTGCCACAGACGTGCGTCGAAATCTATATGCCACGCAAGGAGTCCGGCGCCCGGCAGACGGCTGTCGTAGTAGCCTGCCCCACGGTTTTCGAGAATATAATATTCAGTAGGCTTGTCGCTCAATCCCACCTTAAACGCCATCGGCCAAGCCTCAAGTGGCGGCAGTGTGTAGTAGCCAGGCGCAGCAAGAAGGGAGGGGCGCATCCACTCCATCGCATACTGCTCATAGGCAGAGAATACCGGCGGCGTATGCTCGGAATTATTGTAATTGCCCGAATCCATGCAACTGAAGGGGCCGGGAGTGAAGCACTTCGAAGCCTGGCCGCTGTTGGACGACGTGTCGTAGAGGTCAGGGAGCCCCAACACATGCGCGAACTCATGGCAGAAAGTTCCTATGCCGCTCAGCCGATTGTCGGAACCCAGCTCGGAGGATGTGGCATAACGGTCGATGAGCACCCCGTCGGCCTCGACAGGTGCGCCGATGGTGGCCGTCAGTGTCGAGGCATGGGGCCAGATGGTGGTCTCGCGGTTGCCACCGGTGGTGGCCCCCTTCCCCGCGAAGAAAAGATAGATGAAATCTACCTTGCCATCCTTATCCGGGTCATAGAGAGAGAAATCCACCGGCTCATCAAGAGCCTTGACGGCATCCTCAACCATCCGCCCCGCCTGATAGACGGTGCGGGTCTCGCCCGTGGCCGGGTCGATGAATGTGTCGTCGGGGTCGGTGACCACATAATCCTTCTCATTGCGCGGCAGGCGCACCGGACCGTAGACGTCAAACACCGGATTAAACTGACCCCGCGAGATTGCCCGGTAATAAGCGTTGGCCGAACCGGTGGCATTCTGATAGGTGAACTCATCGCCATTAAGCATCTCATCGATGAGCGCCTGCGGGTCACCCTTCCCCTGCGAGAAAGATGCATCGGCAAACTCCACCAGCACCACGGCCACGCGGTAGTCGCCGGTGGTGGTGATGGCCCTCAGGTCATGGCCGTCGGCATTGTCAAACTGCGGAGGCGCCACGCGCATCGATGTCGGCGCGAGCGGATAATGCGCCGGCGCAGCAGCCGAAGCATTCAGAGCAGCCGCCGGCGATAGCGAAAGAAGAAAAAGAGGTAAGAGTCTATGCATAAGCAAAGTGTTTAAAATCGGATAGTGAAAGTAGTGGGGAGGACTCCCGGCCGGCCACTTGTAAGATGTCATATGCCGACTATCAGCTGATGGCATGGCAGCGTGGGTGAGTCCACAACGACAAAAGTAAGTAAAATTTTAAATTATTCCATAAAAAACCGCTATATTTGTAAAAATTTAACTCAGATACTCAGGTATTGCCGTGCATGGCGCCTCGGGCGCGTGTGCAAGAGAGGTGATGCCGCCATTGCGACCCTTATGACAATCAAAGAGACACCATCGATATGCATAGGGGGGAGAATATGCAGTTTCTCCACTCCGTGGGTGATGGGCATAATCAATGCCACCCCCGATTCATTCTATTCAGGGAGCCGCACGCCTGAGGGTGAGGCGGTGGCGCAACGTGTGCGCCGCATGCTTGCCGACGGCGCCGATGTGCTCGATGTGGGGGGCTACTCCTCGCGTCCGGGTGCAGAGGATATCTCGGCCGATGAGGAGTACGGGCGCATTGCCGTGGCCCTTGAGGCGATACGTCGCGAGGCCCCGGAGGCCGTGGTGTCGGTCGATACGTTCCGCAGCGATGTGGCTCGCCGATGTGTAGAGGAGTGGGGAGTGCAGATAATCAATGATATAGGTGGCGGCACACTCGATGCGGCGATGTTTGAGACGGTGGCCTCGCTCGGCGTGGCTTATGTGCTGATGCACATGCGCGGTACACCGGCCACGATGACCGGACTGTGTGACTATACGGATGTCACTGCCGATGTGGTGCGCGACCTCGCCTTCAAGCTCTCCGAACTGCGTCAGCTCGGAGTGGCCGATGTGATAGTCGACCCCGGATTCGGTTTCGCCAAGACTGTAGAGGGGAACTTCAAACTGCTGCGCGAGATGGATAGCTTCGCATTGCTTGATGCGCCGATACTGGCCGGACTTTCACGCAAATCCATGATATGGCGCACCCTTGCCACCACCCCTGCCGAGAGTCTCAACGGCACGACCGCCCTCAATATGGTGGCACTCGAGCGTGGCGCCGCCATACTCAGGGTGCACGACGTCAAGGAGGCCCGCGAATGCGTGAGTCTCTTCTGCGCGTTGCGTAAATGAAGCTCAGTTCGGCTCCAATAATAGAAATGATATGCTTGAATTCGGAATAAAAGATATAATCGACATACTGCTCGTAGCCACGCTGCTGTATTACATCTACAGGCTGATGCGGCGCTCGGGCTCGCTGAGTCTATTCTACGGCGTGCTGCTCTTCACTGTGGTGTGGGTGATAGCCTCCGAGATACTCAATATGCGCCTCACGGGCACCATCATGGATAAATTCATGTCGATAGGCCTGATAATCCTTGTGGTGATTTTCCAGGACCAGATAAAGCGATTCCTGATAGATCTCGGTTCGCAGCGCCGATGGTGGCGATGGCGCAATATCTTCCGCCATGGGCAGAAGCGCGAGGAGCAGGACCACAAGCATATCATGCAGGTGGTGTATGCCTGCATGTCGATGTCGAAGTCGAAGACCGGCGCGTTGATAGTGTTTCAGCGCAAGATGCCGCTGACCGATTATGAGAAGACCGGCGACATAATAGATGCCGATATCAATACGCGGTTGATAGAGAATATATTCTTCAAGAACTCACCGCTGCACGACGGCGCGATGATAATAGCCGACAAGCGCATCAACTCGGTGGGGTGTATCCTGCCGGTGAGCCACGACATGAATATTCCGAAAGAACTCGGATTGCGCCACCGCGCGGCGCTGGGCATGAGCCAGGTGACCGATGCAGTGTGTGTGATAGTCAGCGAGGAGACCGGCAATATCTCGGTGGCCAAGGATGGCGAATTCAGCATCAAGCTCTCAGGACTCGACCTGGAGCATATACTTGCCAATCTTTAGACTTAAGTATCTCTCAAAAATAATGCATAGCTAATTTTTGAGAGATACTTTAATTTTGAATCAGAAGGGTTTGCGGTATTTGTCGGATGCCGGGGTCTGGCGTGCCTCTTCGAGTATGGAGAGGTAGGATGCGTAGCGGCTGCGTGCGATGCGCGACTCCTCTACGGCCGGAATCACGGCGCAGCCGGGTTCGCCGGTGTGGCTGCAATCCTGATAGCGGCATTCGCGGCCGGTGCGGAAAATTTCGGGGAAGAAGTGCGACACCTCTTCAGGTGCGAAATCAATCACACCGAATCCCTTCACGCCGGGGATGTCGATAAGGGCGCCTCCATAGGGGAGGTCAACCATCTCAGAGAAGGTGGTGGTGTGCATGCCGGTGTGGTGCTGGCCCGAGATTTCGCCTGTGCGCAGGTCGGCTTCCGGAGCGAGCTGATTGATAAGCGAGGACTTTCCGACGCCCGAATTGCCGGCGAAGAGAGTGGTCTTTCCGGCGGTCCATTCGCGCAGGGTATCCATTCCGGTTCCGGTGTGAGCCGACACCAGCAGGGTGGGGTAGCCGAGCGATGAGTAGAGATATTCGATAGCGCGGGCATACTCGAGGTCCTCTTCGTTCCAGAGGTCGGACTTGTTGATAATCAGGCGCGCCGGCACGTTATAGGCTTCGGCTGTGGCAAGAAAACGGTCGATGAAGGTGGTGGGCGTAGCCGGATCTACGATTGACACAACCAGAATAGCCTGGTCGAGGTTGGAGGCCAGGATATGGCTCTCTTTCGACAGGTTGGATGCGCGGCGGATGATATAGTTTCGTCGCGGCAGAATCGAAGTGATATAGTGGGTGTCGGCATCGCGCAGAGAGATTTCAACCTCATCGCCCACGGCCACAGGATTGGTGGTGCGTATACCCTTGATGCGGAAATTTCCCTTGATGCGGCAGTCGGTCTCGGTGCCGTCGTCGAGGCGCACGCGATATGCGCTGCCGGTGTTTTTCACCACCAGACCATGCTCGGGCGGAATCTGCTGCAGCTGCGGCTTCTGAGCCGACTTCTTATTACTTGATTTTTTTGCCATTATCTGATTTTGAATTGCCCTTCCGGATTTTAGTCGTCGTGGGTTTGGGTCGCTGTGGGATTTTGCTCTTCCGCGTAAACAGCGCTAATCCATTTGCAAAATTAACAAAAATCGGGATAAGATTGTTAATAAATTGACAGTAAAACGAAAGAGCCGCAAACCTTGAGGTAGATTGAATAATTGCGTGCGAAAGATAATAAATCGTAAATTTTTATGTCAAAAATGGCATAAAACTAAAAATATCAAAAATATTTATTATCTTTGCGCTCAGAAATTATTTCAATTGTAATTCAATTGTCATTCATAGGCTCTCTTGCTTCTGCAATTTATGTGGGTGATGGCCGGCATCGGATTGCGGAATACAGTCAAAAAACTTACAACCAACAACTAAATAAAATAAGTAAAGCAATGAACATCGAGACAATCGGAACCTGGGCCGGCGAAGTTTACAAGGCCCTCGAATCAACAGATACCCACGTGCTTGGTCTCAAAGGTATTAAGAAAGCTACAAAACTGAAAAAGGATGAGATTATGGCCGCTCTCGGCTGGCTTGGTCGCGAAGGAAAAATCGTGATAGCCATGGCTGATGAGGAGATTGCAGTGACTCTTGTCTAAACCGGAGACCCACTGCCATCAAGGGCTTCATCATCCATGAGGCTAACGATAAATCTCCGCGCCCGGAAAGGTAAAAACTTCCGGACGCGGAGATATTTTTTATCGCGAAAATCGGGAAAATCGGGATTAATCGGGATTAATCGGGGGAAATCGCGATTAATCGGGATAAATCGGGGTAAATCGGGTGGAATCGCGATTAATCGGGATAAATCAGGATTCTTTGAGGCCGGCTTTATCAGAAGGGGAGGGGGCCTTCGTCGGGGCCGGGGGTGAGGTCGGGCATCGGGGCGTCGAAGCCTGAGGGGTAGAAGGTGAAGTTGGTGTCGGAGTTATCGGCGGGGAAGGGTGAGGCGCCGGCGCCGTTGCGGGCGGCCTGCTGCTCCTCTTTGATGGCCTCGTTCATTCGTGAGCCTATGGGGCCGCGCTGCAGTGTCTCCTGCACCATGCGGTAGCCCTCTTCCCAGTTCTCGAAGCGTGCAAAGCGATTGACGAACCTCAGTTTTACATCGCCCACGGCGCCCGAACGGTGCTTGGCCACAATGAGTTCGGCCAGACCGCGGATGTCGTTGCCATTGGCATCTTCCGAGGATTTGGTGTAGTATTCAGGGCGGTGGATGAAGCACACGATGTCGGCATCCTGCTCGATGGCGCCCGATTCGCGGAGGTCGGAGAGCACGGGGCGTTTATCCTCGCGGGTTTCGGTGCTTCGGTTGAGCTGCGAAAGGGCTATGATGGGGATGTTGAGTTCCTTGGCCAGACCCTTGAGCGAGCGTGAGATGGTGCTCACCTCCTGCTCGCGCGAACCGAGTTTCATGCCTGTGGCATTCATCAGCTGCAGATAGTCGATCATGATCATCTTCACGCCGCGTTCGCGCACCAGTCGGCGCGCCTTGGTGCGCAGTTCGGTAATGGAGAGGCCCGGAGTCTCGTCGAGATACAGCGGCGCACCGTAGACACCGCGCAGGCGGGTATTGAGGCGGTCCCACTCCTCGGGTGAGAGCTGACCAGACTTGATTTTCTCACCCTCAAGGTCGGCCACATTCGATATCAGACGCTTCACGAGCTGCACATTGGCCATCTCAAGGGTGAATATGGCGATCGGTATGCTATAGTCAATGGCCATATTCTTAGCCATAGAGAGCACGAACGCCGTCTTACCCATCGCCGGACGCGCCGCGATGATGATGAGGTCGGAGTTCTGCCAGCCGGAGGTCATTTTGTCGAGGTCGTCGTAGCCTGTGCGAAGGCCCGAGAGACCGGTCTGGGTGTTGGCGGCAGTCTGAATCTGCTCGAGGGTCTGGTTGAGCACCGGATCCACCTGTGTCACCTCGCGCTTGAGCTGATTTTGAGATATGTCGAAGAGTTTACCCTCGGCCATCTGCAGAAGCTGCTCCACATCGTTGCTCTCATCGAAGGCGTTGGTCTCGATTTCAGAGGCGAAAGTTATCAGGCGCCGCGCGAGATATTTCTGGGCGATAATCTTGGCGTGATACTCTACGTTGGCCGCCGAGAATACGCGCGCCGTGAGTTCGGTGATATGCACCGCGCCACCCACCTCCTTCAGTGTGCCGTTCTGGCGCAACTGTTCGGTGACGGTCATCATGTCGATTGGCCGCTGGTTGAGACCGAGAGTGGTTATGGCCTCATATATCTTCTGGTTGACAGGGTCGTAGAAGCTCTCCGGAGTGAGAATATCGCATACATTCATGTAGGCATCCTTCTCGAGCATCAGGGCGCCGAGCACCACCTCCTCAAGGTCGGTGTCGCGCGGGGGGAGCTTGCCGGTCGAGTCGGTCAGGGGCGCGTTCTTTCGCTCATTGGGGCGGGAATTGCCATAATTTCTGCGTGGTGATTGTGAATCCATAGCGCAAAGTTAATAAAAAAAATGCACTCCCCGATAAAAAGGAATGCATGGGTAGTATAGCGCGTTGCGGGAATCTGCCACTGCGTGCGATAGAAATATCATTGTAGGGCGCGCGGAGTGCTGACGCTCCTGGCGCTCAACAGAAATATATGACGAGCGCCTCGGCCAGCAGCAGGAGCGAGGTCCAGAGCAGCACGAGGGCAGTCTGGCGCAGCACCGCGTTGAGAGCCGCACCCTTCTGGGTGATGAGGTTATGGTGGGCTTTGAAGAGCGCCGGCAAAGCCAGGATGGGAGCGAGCAATAACTGATGGCCGTCGAAGCACATCATCACAGCCGGAACCAGCGTCAGCAGCACACCAATAATCCCTGCTGTCAGATATACGCGCCCCATGAATTTGCGTCCGAAGAGCACCACGGTGGTGTGTTTGCCTACGGCGCGGTCATCGTCGGCATCGCGGTAGTTGTTGACGATAAGTACGTTGGCGGCCAGCAGACCTACGCCGGTGCCCACTGTCAGCGCCATCGGGAGAATAGCCGTCGTGCCGGCTGAAAGCCACGCTGTGAACCCCACCGGCACCAGCCCGAAGAAGATCACCACCGCCAGATCCCCCAGCCCATGATGCGATAGCGGGTAGGGTCCTGCACTGTAGGCCAGGGCGAAGATAGCCACAAGTATTCCTATGGCGATTAGCCACCATCCACCCCATGTTATGAGCGCCAGGCCCGGTATGGCGGCCAGCGCCAGGGTCAGGAAAGTGGCCCTCAGCATCGCCTGCGGCTTGATATCACCCTCGGTGACACCACGGCGGAAACCCTCGCGCCCCTTGCGGTCGAGACCGTTGCGGAAGTCGAAGTATTCATTGGCGAAGTTGGAGGCAATCTGAGCGCCGATGGCGAAGAGCAGACAGCATATGGCAGGGAGCAGGCGGCAAGAGCCGCTGAAGAGCGCGCATGCCAGACCCGCGATGACTCCGGCCACACTCACCGGCAGCGTGCGCAGGCGCATCGCCTCTATCCAGGGGTTACTCATCGGTGTCGCGCTGGGTGTCGGCATTCTGCAGGCTTGTGATGAGGCGGTCGGCCATGGTGGTGACGCGGTCGAGTTCGAGCAGCGCCTCCACAAGGTGGGCCGGCAGACGCGAGAACCCATATTTCAGGCCCATCAGTCCCATGGTCAGGGCAGCGTTGCCATTGGCGTCGCCGCCATGTCGGATGACATCGTAGAGGGCCTCTTCGGGGTCGGTGTGATGCCACATCGACCATAGAGCAGCCCCCATATTTTTGCGCACATACCAATATGTGTCTTCATCATCGAGGTCGAAATCATCGAGCTCACCCTCGCGGGCAGCCTCGAGATAGGGGAGCACGCGCTTGTCGAGGCGTGAGGCGATACCGGTGAGACGGTCGTAGTCGGCCTCGCGGCGATGCCAGAGAAGTTCGTTGGCCATGGTGGCGATAATCACGCATGAGGCCACGCAGCGGTAATCCCAGTGAGTGACCTGGCAATTCTCGCGCACATCCTTCTCGGTGCTGCCTGGCCAAAGACCTATGAGCACAGCGCGTCCCAGAGCCTCGTTGGGGGCCTCGAAGAGGGCCTGCTGCTCATAGACAGATTTTGAGGCCGCGTGAGGGTCGGTTAGGAAGTCGGGGTGCTGCAGCACCATGCGCATGTGGGAGTCGCTGTCCTCAGGCGCCTGGGTGTCGAACCATTCCTTATATCTGCGTGCGAAGTCGAGGTAGTCGATGCCATTGCGCTCGATGAGGCTCTCGGTCATGGAGAGCACCACAGTGGTGTCGCCGGTGAAGTCACCCCGGCGGAAGCGGCTGCGCACTGCATCGCGGATAATGGCGTCGTAGCTCCGCAGGCCGTCGGGGTAGCGGCGGCTCACCTCGGGAGCTGTCATGAATTCGGTGCCCCGGCCCAGAGCGTCGCCTATGGCGTAGCCTACGAGGCATCCTTTGATTTTGTTGCTGAAACTCATTAAGTTTGCTTTGCGAAGAGGCTGCCGTGGCGGCGCTCTTCATGGTTGGTGGGGCGGTGGCCAGCGATGAGTGTCAGCGTCGGAGCCGCTCCGTGAAAAGATAGAAGTATGGCAAAATTAACAAATTTTTTGAAATAATCACGAAAAAAACAGTAAAAATTGTATGGGTGCGATGAATTTTCTGAGGCAAATAAACGTTTTTAGTTTTGATGGTCTATAAATAGGGGATGGCGTGAAGTCCGCAAGGACCTCGCGGGGATTGGGAATAATCGGAAATTATAGAAATTAATTGATATGAAAATTACTAAGTTGATAGCTCCGGCAGTGTTGGGAGCTATGTTGGCCGCCTCGGCCGCACCGGCCATGGCCTGGGACCTCAAGGATGTGCTCGGCGGCAATGTCGGCGAGACGGTGACGAATGTCATCGAGGGTGTGTTTACGAAATCGAATCTCACGCTTGAGGATGTGGTGGGCGTGTGGATTACGGATGGTTCGGCTGTGACCTTCAAGAGCGATAATCTGTTGCAGAAGGCCGGCGGCATCGCAGCCGCTGCGGCGCTCGAGACCAAAATCAATCCATATTTCGAGCAGCTCGGCCTCAACAATGCCACGATGACCATCAAATCTGACGGCACTTTCTCGCTCAAGGCCAAGCGTATGACGCTGACAGGCACGCTCGCCTCTAACGGCGACGGCACATTCGAGTTTACCTTCAAGGCACTCAATGCCATACCGCTGGGCACAATGACCGCCTATGTGCAGAAATCGGGCAACCATCTCGACATAATGTTTGATGCCACCAAGCTGAAGACTCTGATATCGGGTATAGCCAAGGTGACCGGCATATCGGTGGCCCAGACAGCCGCTTCACTCCTTGACAGCTACGATGGCCTCTGTGTGGGCTTCGGCATGAACAAGAGCGGCAATGCCCCCACCACGACAACTACTACCACCACCACGACCACTACGAACTCCAACGGCTCTTCAGGTCTTGGCGACGCGCTGATGAATATCCTGAAGAATGTAGGTTCGCAGGGGGAGTGAGCATTCCGAATCGGAATAGAGAATATGTCGCCGGGCATCATAGCATGACGGTGCAATAAGAATACAGAAATGGCTCCGGTCAAAAAATCCGGAGCCATTTCTGTATTCTTACGTGTGAAGCCTCACGCCAGCGATGAGATGCGGGCGATGTATTTGCCGATGATGTCGAACTCGAGGTTGACGCGTGTGCCGACGCGGAAGTCGCGGAAGTTGGTGTGCTCCATTGTGTAGGGGATGATGGCCACACGGAATGAATCCTTCTCGGAGTCGCACACGGTGAGGCTTACGCCATTCACTGTCACCGACCCCTTCTCGACAGTCACATATCCGCGGCGAGCCATCTCGGCATCGAATGGGTAGCGGAAGGTGAAGTAGGTGCTGCCGTCGGCATCCTCGATGGCGGTGCATTCGGCGGTGCAGTCTACATGGCCCTGCACGATGTGGCCGTCGAGGCGTCCGTCGATCTTCATCGAGCGCTCGAGATTGACGAGGTCACCCTCGCGCAGCAGCCCGAGATTCGAGCGGTCGAGGGTCTCGCGGATGGCGGTGACGGTGTAGCAGTTGTCGGGCAGCAGCTCCACCACTGTGAGGCATACGCCGTTGTGGGCCACGCTCTGGTCGATGTGGAGTTCATTGGCAAAACTGCACTGCAGTGTGATATGCAGGTTGTCGCGGTCGCCGCGGAGGGCTACCACGCGTGCTGCGTCTTCTACGATTCCTGAAAACATGATGGTATATTAAGGTTTATAATTTCACTGCGTGGGTGAGGGGATAATACTTAAGAGGTCGTTTTCGATTTTTCCGTAAAAAAATTAACAACGACATCCCCGTCACCCTTATTGAAACGCTGCGGATAGCCCGCTGACTATCCATGCAACTGCAAAATTAACTAAATTTTATAGAAACCACTGCAAAATATTGCCCCGATATTGTTATCTTTGCAAATAACTAAGGTGTATGCCCGCTCCCGATGTGGAGAACGTGGCAGCCCCGGGTGTGGCAATCCGCTCACTGTGGCACACCTCACTAACCCAAAAACAGCTTTCGTTTTTTCATGGCTAAACAATTGAATATCTTACGCAACGACCCGTGGCTCGAACCCTTCGCTCCTGCCATCGAAGGGCGTCATGAGGATGTGGTGCGCAAACTGCATCAGCTCACAGTCAACACCGGCGGCAGCCTCACAGAGTTTGCCAACGCATATAAATATTTCGGTCTGCACCGTCAGGCCGATGGCTCGTGGATATTCCGCGAGTATGCCCCCAATGCCACAGGGATATGGCTCATAGGCACATTCTCTGACTGGCACACCGACGAACACTATCGCCTGCAGCGCCTCGAAGGGGGCACATGGGAGATTCATCTTCCCGCTGACGCCCTGCATGACGGCGACCTCTTCAAGATGTTTGTGGAGTGGGATGGCGGTTGCGGCGAGCGTATACCGGCCTATGCCACGCGTGTGGTGCAGGATGAGCACACCAAAATCTTCTCGGCACAGGTCTATGCCCCGGAGCATCCCTATGAGTTCAAGGTGCGCGATTTCCGCCCCGATGTCAATCCACTGCTTATTTACGAATGCCATATCGGCATGGCCCAGCAGGAGGAGAAGGTGGGTAGCTACGAGGAGTTCCGCACAAAGACCCTGCCCCGCATAGCCGCTGACGGATACAACGCTATCCAGATCATGGCTATCCAGGAGCATCCCTATTATGGGTCGTTTGGCTATCATGTCAGCAGCTTCTATGCCGCCTCATCACGATTCGGCACCCCCGACGACCTCAAGCGCCTCATCGACGACGCCCATGCCCTCGGCATCGCCGTGATAATGGATATCGTGCATTCCCACGCTGTGAAGAATGAGGTGGAGGGTCTCGGCCGACTCGACGGCAGCTACGACCTCTACTTCTATGGCGACCACCGCCGCGAGCATCCCGCATGGGATTCGCTGCTCTTCGACTATGGCAAGGACAGTGTGCTGCACTTCCTGCTTTCGAACTGCAAGTTCTGGCTCGAGGAGTATAAGTTCGACGGGTTCCGCTTCGATGGCGTGACCTCGATGCTCTATTACGACCATGGTCTGGGGAAAGCCTTCGGTGGATACCATGACTACTACGACGGCAACCAGGACCCCAATGCCCTGACCTATCTCACACTGGCCAATATACTGATTCATGAGGTCAACCCCGACGCCATCACCATTGCCGAGGAGATGAGCGGCATGCCCGGCCTGGCAGTGAAGTTTGCCGACGGAGGCATAGGTTTCGACTACCGTATGGCCATGGGTGTGCCCGACTACTGGATCAAGATGATAAAGGAGCGCCGCGACGAAGACTGGCACCCGACCTCGATATTCTGGGAGCTCACCAACCGCCGCGCCGATGAGAAGACCGTAAGCTACTGCGAGAGCCATGACCAGGCGCTGGTGGGCGACAAGACCATCATCTTCCGTCTCATCGACAAAGAGATGTACTGGCACATGATGGTGGGCGACAACAACTATACCGTAGAGCGCGGCATGGCCCTGCACAAGATGATCCGCCTCGTGACACTGGCCACGATCAATGGCGGCTATCTCAACTTCATGGGCAATGAGTTCGGGCATCCGGAATGGATTGATTTCCCGCGTGAGGGGAATGGCTGGAGCTATAAGTATGCCCGCCGCCAGTGGGATCTGGTGGATCGCGAAGATTTGAAATATAAGTTCCTCAACGCTTTTGACAACCGCATGGTTGAGCTGGTGGCAGGAGTCTTCGGTTTCCAGTCGGAGCCTGTGGTGAAACTCTGGGAGAAAGACGACGACCAGGTGCTGGCATTCATGCGCGGCGATCTGATATTCGTGTTCAACTGGAGCCCCAACAAGTCCTTCAGCGACTACGGCTTCCTCGCGCCTGCCGGCGAGTATGAGGTGGTGCTTGATTCGGATTCGCTTGAGTTTGGCGGCCATGGTCTGGTGGATGCCGGAGTGCATCACTTCACCCAGCCCGACCCGCTCTATTCACCCTCCGGCAAGGGTTGGCTGAAGATGTATATCCCGGCGCGCACGGCGCAGGTGCTGCGTATGGTGCGCCCTAAGCCGGGCCGCACGAAGAGAGTGACCAAGAGCACTGCCGAGCGTGTGGCCGATGCCGAGAAGAGTGTGGCCGGCGAGGCAAAGGCTCCCAAGGCCCCCAAGGCCGCCAAGAGCGCAGCGACTGCGAAGAAGAGCGCCAAAGATGCCAAAGAGACCAAGGCTCCGAAACGCACCAAAGCCGTAAAGGAGCCCTCCGAGCCGAAGACGCCCAAGAAGAGAAGCACTAAAAAGAGCGATAAATCTGCAGAATGAAAAGGATAATTGTTGCCATCGACGGATATTCATCGTCGGGCAAGAGCACCATGGCGCGTCAGCTGGCGCGCGAGGTGGGATATCTGTATGTCGACAGCGGCGCGATGTATCGTGCTGTCACATTGTTTGCTCTGCGTGAAGGTATGGCCTCGCAGGGTGGCGGTCTCGATGCCGCCGCCCTGGTGGGGCGCCTCGACGACGTGGAGGTGAGTTTCAGACTTATGCCTGACGGTTCGCAGCACACATGCCTCAACGGCGAGGATGTCGAGGCGCAGATCCGCGGCATGGAGGTGTCGGAGATGGTGAGCCCCGTGGCGGCTGTGCCCGAGGTGCGCCACCGGCTTGTGGCCATGCAGCAGAGCTATGGCCGCGACAAGGGTATCGTGATGGATGGCCGCGACATAGGCACCACTGTCTTCCCGGATGCCGAGATGAAGGTGTTTGTGCAGGCATCCCCCGAGGTGCGCGCGCGCCGCAGGGTCGATGAGTTGCTGGCCAAGGGTGAGAGTGTGAGCTATGAGGAGGTGCTTGCCAATGTGTGCGAGCGCGACCGCATCGACACTACCCGCAAAGAGTCGCCGCTGCGCCGCGCGGCAGATGCGCTGCTGCTCGACAACGACCATCTCACCCGCGAGCAACAGATGGAGTGGCTGCTCAAAGAATTTAGCCGTATCACCGGCAAATAATGACCCTAACGACCTTAAGACTTTAAGGACCCTAAGGACCTTAAAGACCCTAAAGTCCTTAAGGTCCTTAAAGTCTTCCGACCAATTGAGAATATGAGCGAAAATAACAGTGGCAATCAGATGACGCACCCGTCGGGGCGGCGCATAGAGATTGACAGCAACTCGGGGTTCTGCTTCGGGGTGGTGACGGCTATCCGGAAGGCTGAGGAGGAGCTCGATAAGTCGGGTCATCTATATTGTCTGGGTGATATCGTGCATAATGCAGCTGAGGTAGATCGGCTCTGCCGCAAGGGGCTCGTCACCATCACCCACGATGACCTGCGCGAGCTGCACGATGTGAAAGTGCTGCTCCGCGCCCATGGCGAACCTCCGGCCACCTATGAGATTGCACGCCGCAACAATATCGAGATTATCGATGCCACATGCCCGGTGGTGCTGCAGTTGCAACGCCGCATCAAGGATGCCGCCTGCGAGCAGGAACCTCAGATATTGATCTATGGCAAGCCCGGACATGCCGAGGTCAATGGACTGGTAGGGCAGACGGCCGGACGCGCGCTTGTGATACGTGATGTGGCCGACCTGGAGAGCGTGGACTTCCGCCGCCCGATACGCCTCTATTCGCAGACCACGAAGTCGCTCGATGGTTTCAGGGCTTTGGTCGATGAGATACGCCGCCGGCAGGAGTCCTGCGGGGTCGACGATTTCCGATGGTTTGACACGATTTGCCGTCAGGTGGCAAACCGCATGGACAAGATTCGCGACTTCGCCGCCTCGCACGATGTGGTGATATTTGTGAGCGGAGCCAAGAGCAGCAACGGCAAAGTGCTCTTTGCCGAATGCTGCAAAGTCAATCCGAGGTCCTATCTAATCTCCGAAGCCGCCGAACTGAGCCCCGAATGGTTCGAAGGAGCAGGTTCGGTAGGAGTCTGCGGCGCCACCTCCACTCCCCACTGGCTAATGGCGGAAGTGGCCGAGCGTGTCGGCAACATTATCAACAAATAACTCCAAACTCCTCACTCCTCACTCCTCACTACTCACTACAAACTACTCACTACAAACTCCAATGTTAGGCGAGACAGAAAGCGAGCGCGACGAGCGCTTTATGATGATAGCCCTTGATGAGGCTGTGCAGGCCTCTGAAGAGGGGGAGGTGCCTGTGGGTGCCGTTGTTGTTTGCAATGGCCGGGTGATAGCGCGCACCCATAACCTCACCGAGCGCCTGCGCGATGTGACTGCCCATGCCGAGATGCAGGCTATCACGGCAGCTGCCGACTTCCTTAACGGTAAATATCTCAGCGACTGCACTCTCTATGTGACCCTCGAACCATGTCCGATGTGTGCGGCCGCCCTGCGCTGGGCGCAATTGGGGCGCCTGGTATATGGCGCCTCCGACCCCAAACGCGGCTACCGCGCAGCCTTCGCCGACCCCGACGCCGCACTGCATCCCAAGACCCTCGTCAGCTCAGGCATACTGGCCGACGATGCGCTGGCCATAATGCGCGATTTCTTCCGCCGCCGCCGGTGAGGCTGCAGAGTGGAGGTCCCCGCGCCGCTGAAAGTGGTTGAAATGGGCCGTAAATGGGCGCTGGAGGCTAAAAATGCCCTATATTTTAAGAAAAAATTGGTGTATTTCGGACTTTTGTGGCCGATATTACTCATTTTTTAGGCCATTAAAAAAATAGTTTTTAACTTTGCATCCGTGTTTTTAGGCATATTTATAAAATTATGCTTAAGAATGCGGATAAAATTTTGATAAAACGGCGAGGTGCGCCCGAAGCATCTGCCGATGGCTTTTTATCTTCTTTTTTTTGGAAATTTCAGTCAAGCCGCCGAGCGGACTCTTGTCAGCAATGCCGGCGGCGTAACTCTAACATCAAAGATATGAAAATTCGTAATCAAGCAATCCTGTTGTCGGTTGTGGCACTCGGACTTGGAGCCTGCTCTGAGGATAACCCGTGGAGCCAGCAGCGCGGCATGGGTGGAATTGATCTTAAGCTGACGGCCTCAGCCGATGTCAAGGATGCCACCCCGGTGGTGCGCGCCGATGTGCCGGCTCTGGTGGCTCCGGAGGCTGCGGATTTCGCAATCTCCCTGCGGAATCTCGACACGGATGAAGTTAAGACTTGGCCCACTCTCGACGATTTCAATGCCGAGCAGGGCTTCGCTACAGGTGCCTACACGCTGACTGCATATTATGGCAGTATCAATGAGTGTGGCTTTGAGAAACCCTATTTCACCGGTGAGGCATCGGTCAATGTGCTCGAGGGGCGCGAGTCATCGGTAGAGGTGACCGCCCAATTGGCCAACTCCATGCTGAGTGTGGAGTATACCGATGCGTTCCGCAATTATTTCCCGGATTATAAGGTGGCTGTGCACTCTGAGGGTCAGAGCTATGTGGAGTTCACCAAGAGTGAGACCCGCCCGGGCTTCTTTACGCCGGGTGCAGTGACGCTGCAGACCACCCTCACCAATCCTTCCGGTAAGACCGTGACTCTGCAGGCGGCCGAAATCCAGGCGCTTGCACGCCATCACTATCATGTCACATTTGATGTGAATGCCGCTGAGACCGGCAATGCCACGATGACAGTCAGCTTCGACGACTCTCTGCAGCAGGAGGATGTGACAATACCCCTGACCGATGAGCTCTTCACATCGACTCCGCCGTCGGTGACTGCCGTAGGTTTCGAGAATGGCGGCGCTGCCATCGAGGCACTCGCTGGCGATGCGGCCTCCGAACCCCTGAAGTTCATGGTCAGCGCCAAGGGTGGTCTGAAATCTGCCAAATTCACTATCGCCGGACCCTACACTCCGATCTTCGGCAAGGAGATAGAGCTTATTTCGGCCACAGCCGAGCAACAGCAGCAGATTGCCAACCTCGGCATCGTGGTCAAGGGTCTCTTCAAGAATCCTGACGCCATGGCGAGTGTGGATGTGACCGAGTTGTCGCGTTATCTGACGAAGGGACAGTATCAGGTGTCGCTCGTGGTGACCGACCTTCTCGACCGTGCCAGCGAGCCTGTGACTCTGAATCTCTCTACGGCTGAGATTGAGCTGAGCCCCATCGAGGGTTCGGCGGTGTATGCCGCGCCCGGCACTGATGCGCAGGCTACCGTAAAGGTCAGCTACAACGCCTCTAATCCGCAGGGTACAATCTCATTCAAGAGCATGGACCAGTATGGTGTCTATAAGGATTGCCAGGTGATAGACTGCAAGGAGTCGACCCGCACCCGCGCCTTTGAGACCAAGACATATATCTTCACGCTCAAACTCCCCGACACCGAGCAGTCGCCGCTGCCGATGCAGATGTTCTATAATGGACAGAAGTGGGGTGAGAATTTCACAATCGATGTGGTTGAGCCGCAGTTTACTGTGCAGGCCGACGCGCTTGCGAAGTCGGTGCGCTTCAAGGTTGAGGCCGATGCGCAGTATCTGTCGACCGTGGCCAACGCTCTGAAAGTGCAGAAGAATGGAGTGTCGGTAGCCGATGCCGATATCCAGCGCGATGTCGAGAAGGGTATCCTGACTGTGAGCGGTCTTAATCCCGGTACAGAATATATGTTCTCTTACGGACTGACCTCGACACCCGTAGCAACCCGCGCCTTCAGCAACCTTACCATCACCACCGAGGAAGACGCCCAGATTCCCAACTCTGACTTCTCGCAGACTGAGCAGACAATCAATACGGGTAAAATCAATGCCGGCGGACAGTATAAAATTACTATAATAGGCACTTTCTTTAATTATTCTTCAATTACTGCAAGCGAGCCTACCGGCTGGGCTTCGATAAATCAGAAGACATGCTATGATGGCTCAAATCCCAAGAATACTTGGTTTATGGTGCCCTCTACATATGCAGAGAATGGCGCAGTAGTAATACGCAACGTGGCATATGACCATAATGGTCAGCTCCCATCAGTATATAATCAAGGCGGAGCGGGTCTTGGCAAGTATTGGAGTAAGAATGCTCCTGCATCATTTGCCAATCAGGAGGCCGGCGAACTCTTCCTTGGCAGTTATAGCTTCGCTGCGGGTCAGGAAACTCGTGCTGACGGCATCGCCTTTGCTTCGCGTCCGGCATCGGTATCGTTTGACTATAGCTACGCCACTGTGGCAGAGGGGCCCGATGACAATGCAGTTGTCACTGCCTCAGTGATTGATGCGGCGGGGAATGTTATCACTACTGTCAGCCGCAATGTGGGTGCATCAAGCAATATGCAGACTGTGGAGATTCCGTTCGGCAGCTATCCCTTCGGAGTTCGTGCGGCGAAGATATTCTTGAGCTTCAAGTCTTCAAATGCAGCAACCGCTCCGGTGCATGTGCCTTCAGGTGATGAACTTAGGGACATCTCAAGTAGTCAAGCCTCTAAAGAGGTGACCATTGCCGCTAACCAGTATAAGTCGAAGGCCACCGGTTCGGTCCTGACGGTAGACAACGTGAAACTCAACTATTAATTCTCTTCCATTCAAATCAACTTTTCAGTTATGAAACTATATAAGGGTATTTATATATCTATGGCGGCAGCCGCGATTCTCTGCTCTTGCTCTAAGGAGGATCCATTTCCGGATGGGGCAGAGTATGATGGTCCGGTGGGGCAGATTCTGACGAGCTGTCTGGCACCGTCGTTGACCAACGAGGAGTATCTGGCGGCCACGCGCGCCACTGCTCCGGCGGCTGATGACTTCACCGTAGAGATCCGCAAGGCGGGCTCTGACAATGTGTACAAGACTTACCGCTATGCGGAGATGCCGGAGATGCTGACGCTGCCGGTGGCCTCCTACACGGTGCGCGCATATCATGGCGATAATAAGGATGCTGCCTGGGAGGAACCCTACTTCCATGGTGAGACCTCTTTCGACATCAAAGCCAACACCATCACCGACGATGTGGAGCCGATCGTGGCGAAGTTCTCAAATATCCGCGTCACAATCGTGTTCGACCCCGCGCTGAAGGCTATGATGAGCGCTGACACAAAGGTTACGGTGAAGGCTGGTGAGGCCGGCTCGATGGAGTTTGCCGCCGATGAGGCGCGTTCGGCTTATTTCCGCTATGTGGATAATTCGCAGACTCTGACCGCCACAATCAGCGGCATAGTCGATGGCTCGCAGATCAGCGAGACAAAGGGCTATGAGAATGTGGCTCCGGGCAACCATTATAAAATCACATTCCGCATGCACAATGCCTCGGAGGATGCTCCGGGCAACATCGAGGGTGGCGTGAAGGTGGATGCCTCGGTTGAGGAGGTGAACATGAATGTCACCGTAGATGGTGAGGAGGATGAGGAGGATGAGGTGATCGCCGACGATATGCGTCCGGTGCAGGGTGGCTCAACAGAGCCCGACCCGGGTCCCGGCGGTGGCGATGAAACTCCCGACCAGCCCGGCGGAGAGGCTCCGAAGGCTGAGGCGCTGAAGCCCGACCCCAATGGTGAGTATAAAGATTTCGATACACTCAATCTTGAGGGTGTGAATATCATTACCGACCATCTTTACGCGGCATGGAAAGTCGTGTCGGAAGCCGAGGGTGGTTTCACCGGATTTAAGGTTGTGATTGATTCAGAGACGCTGCCCCCCAGTGAACTTGGCGGAGTAGGTCTTGCTGAGGAACTTGACCTGGTCAATCCGGGTGAGTTTGAGGAAGCATTGGAAGGTCTTGGTTTCCCGGTGAATATCGGCGGAAAGACAGAGGCTGAATTCGACATCACCACCTTCTTGACGCTGCTTGGCGCTCTGGGCCCCGGCGACAGCCGATTCATCATGACTATCACTGATGCAAATGGCACGACTGAGTTAACTCTGACACTCCGTCAGCAATAAACACACCATCCATTAAATTGAATTTACGACAATGAAGAATATATTTAAATCAATCGGCATGCTTTCGGCTGCTCTGCTGGCCGGCACGGCGCTCCAGTCGTGCTCGCTCGATGAGCCGTTCGGCGCTGGTGGCGAGGGCGTGCTGCAGATGGAGCTGGTGATTAATTCTGATGTCACCCGCGCTGAGAGCGATGAGTCGTCGCTGGCTGAGAATTGTGTGGTATATATCTCAAGCACAAAAGGGTTGATTCATAAATATGTGGGTCTGCAGAACCTGCCCGACCAGCTGGTGATGAATGCCGGCCATTATGTGGCTGAGGCGTGGACCGGCGACAGTGTGCCGGCTTCGTTCGACAAGAAGTTCTATCGCGGCTATCAGGGTTTCGATATCTCTGCGGGTGTCAACCAGATCGTGCTTAACTGTAAGATTGCGAATGTGGTGGCTTCGATCAATGCGGAGTCAATCGATGAGGACCTCCTGAAGGATTTCAAAATCACTGTGGCTAACTCGCGCGGTTCGCTCGACTTCACGGCTGAGAATTATCAGGATGCCAAGGGCTACTTCATGATGCCTTATAATGATGGTGTGTGGGAGGATGACCTGAAGGTGACTGTCAGCGGTAAGAATGCCGCCGGCGAGGAGTTCACAAAGGAGCATACCATCAGCGGCGTGCAGCGCGCGCATGAGTATGTGCTGAGTGTGAGCTTCAATCCGGAGGAGAACACCGACGGCGCCGGATATATCACCATCATAGTCGACGACAATGAGAATCTGATTGAGGATTCATTCGGTATTTATGCACGCCCCTCAATTCAGGGTGTGGGCTTCGATATCGAGAAGCAGATTGTGGGCGACCCGGGGCAGTTCGCTGCCGGACGCGATGTGAAGGTTGTGGCTTTCAACGAAATCCGCAGTTTCTCGATGGAGTGCCTCGACAATACGGCTGCCGCACTGGGGCTCCCTTCAGGTATAATCGATCTGAAGAATGCCACCGAGCAGGTGCAGACTCAGGTGAATGCTGCCGGTATCACCTGGGATAAGACCACGACTCCGATGGATGGCTCGGGTGATGTGCTGCGCCAGCTCTCCTATATTCACTTCTCGCAGCCGTTCCTCAATAACATACCCGAGAAGGATACGGAATACCGCATCCAGCTCACCGCCACCGATGGCTACGGCAAGACTACGGTGCAGACTGTGCGCATTGCCGTGGGTAAGGATGCAATCGTGGTTGATGATCCGGTGACTGTGGATGACGCTGTCAACCCCAACAACCGCATGGCTATCCTCGCCACCAAGGCCACACTGACCGGTACCATCGAGGCTGACGATGCGGCCAACGTGGGTATACGCTATCGTCAGGCAGGCACTGAGAGCTGGACCACTGCCGTGGCCACACGCACCCGTGCAAAGCGCACATTCAGTGTGGAGCTCAGCGGTCTGACTCCCGGCACACGTTATGAGTATCAGGCTGTGGCCGATGGCTTCAATTCTGACTCAAAATACTTTACTACCGAAGGCGCATTCGTCATCCCGAATGCGAGCATGGAGGAGTGGTCGAATTATTCTCAGAATTCTAAAGTGCTTCTGCCGGGTGCTGGAGGCGAGCGTACATTCTGGGATTCAGGCAACCATGGCTCGGCGACTCTGTCGAAAACCTTGACTCAGGGCACTTCATCCATGAAGCATTCAGGAGCACTGGGCGCGGAATTGAAATCGCAGTTTGTGGCGCTTGGTGTTATTGGAAAGTTTGCTGCAGGCAATCTCTTTGCCGGTGAATACGTAAAGACCAACGGCACCAACGGTGAGATTGATTTCGGACGTGAGTATAACGGTAGTCATCCGACAAAGCTGCGTGTATATGTCAACTATCGTCCGGGTGTGGTTGATAAGAATGGTTGTAAAGGTAAAAAGCTGAGTATCGGAGATACCGACAAGGGCCAGATCTATGTGGCTCTGACTACTGAGAAGGTGCATATTGATACGCGCTATACTGATCCGGAGAAACCGGAATTTGCACTCTGGAAGACGGATAGCCCCGTGGTGCTGGCATATGGCGAGAAGATTTTCTCAGAGAATTATGGTCCCGACGGTGAGCTTCAGTTACTCGAGATTCCGCTCGATTATAAGGCTTCGGCCAAGACACTTGAACCGAAATATCTCGTGATTGTCTGCACTGCATCGTATTACGGCGACTACTTTGACGGTGGTGAGGGTTCGACCATGTGTGTCGATGACTTCGAACTGGTCTACGAGTAAGTGTGGCGGCGCGTGCGGTCGGCCTGTAGGGGTGAGTGTAGATGCGCCGTTGGCCGATTGATGCCGCGCACGAATATATGACATCTTTTATCGAGGGGAAGCCCGGCGCATTTGCCTCGCTTCCCCTCGTAATTTGTTTTCACGGCGTGCAGCACTGTGAGGTGGGCACGCTGACTAATAGGGATATATTGCCCTATGTTTGCAAAATTTTAACTAATTTTGCAAATTATTTGGCATACGCCAAAAAGGGTATGCACGGTAGCGGTTGAGACTGCCAGGCATGCTCCTCAATATTTAAAATTAGTGGCGGTGCAATCTTGCAGGCTACTTAATTATACATTTGATGATGAAACGATTTGCTACAGGTTTGCTGCGCGTCATGGCGCTGGCTCTGATGGCGATGCTCACCTGCCATGGCGATGCACTGGCTCAGGATGCTTTCGAGCGTGAGATAGAGTCGGTGGTGTTCGTGCCGAAGGGGCAGTGGATCACGGGTCTGTCGCTGAGCTATTCGCAGTCGGCACAGAATAAATATCAATTCCTTATCCTGGAGGGGATATCGGGTGATACCTATACATTCAAGGTGTCGCCGATGCTGATGTTCGCTTTCAAGAATGATATGGCGGCGGGTGGCCGTGTGGCTTATTCGCGCTCGCTGACCAAATTGGAGACTGCCGACATTGTGCTCGATTCGGAGACGGATTATGAGGTCGACCATCTCTACAGACTGGCGCATAATTATAGCTTCTCGGGGCTGTTTCGCAATTATTTCTCAATCGGGCGCTCGAAGCGTTTCGGATTCTTCAATGAGGTGCAGCTCACTCTGGGGGGCGGACAGTCGAAATTGATGCAGGGCACGGGGTCTGACCTGACAGGGGCCTATGAGCGTAATTTCAATTTCGATATCGGTCTGACGCCGGGGCTATGTGTGTTTCTCAACAATTATTCGGCTATGGAGGTGAATATCGGTGTGCTGGGTTTCTCGTACACCGACACAAAGTCAATCCACGACCAGATATATGTGTCGCGGCGCAACTCGAAGTCGGCTAATTTCCGTATTAACCTCTTTTCAATCTCGTTCGGAGCCACGTTCTATCTATGAAGAAACTTTCGATTTTATTCTGCTTGATATGGATGGCGGCATGGATTGAGGTGCATGCTGCCGATGAGGTCGCTGATTCGGCGCAGGTGGCTGTGCCGGGGCATATGGTGTGGATCCCTGATTCGCTGGCGGGCGATGTGGCTACGCTGCTGAAGGGGCATTCGCGGGTGGTGGATGATCCGCTGAAACTTGACATCGATGAGAAGGTGGTGTGGCGCGGCGACACTATCCCGATGGTGTTGCGCTCGCCTAATCTGGGGCGCTATGACCGCGGACTTTTCAACTTCCTCTTTGTGCCGAAGGGGTCGTGGCGTGTGGGACTGACGGTGAGTTACGGTGAGTTCTCGACGTCTGACCTGCAGATGTTTGACCTGATCGGCGATGTCGATCTTGGTGCGCATACATTTAACATCAAGCCGGCGCTGGGATATTTTCTGCGCAATAATCTGGCTGTGGGTGTGCGCATGGGCTACACGCGCAGCTGGGCTAATGTGGGGTCGTTCAAGGTGGATATCGATGAGGATATGAATTTCAATCTGCATGATATCACTTACAGGGCTGAGTCGTATGCGGCGGCGGTGTTCGTGCAGCAATATATGGGTCTGTCGCGGCGCGGACGATTCGGTATATATAATGAGGCTGAGTTGTCGTTTTCGTCGGGTAACTCTGATTTCATACGCCCCTTCAACGGGGTGTTGCGCGAGACCCACACCACCAACATGGAGGCGAAGCTGACTTTCTCGCCAGGTGTGTGCGTGTTTATCATGGAGAATGTGTCGTTTAATGTGTCGTTCGGTGTCTTCGGTTTCTATCTGAAGAATGAGAAGCAGCGTGTGGATGGCGTGGAGGCGGGCAATCGCCTGACTTCGGGTGCCAACTTCCGTATCAATCTCTTCAACCTGGCGTTTGGCATCGGCATACATCTCTAAGTAATGTCTCGGGAGGTGGGTAGGATACTTATCTCTCTAAATCGTGGCAATATAGTGGCTAAGAATAATTTTCATATATTTAAGGATGTGCGGAGATTCCGCATGGGGTGGTGGCGGATGTTGCCGGTGGCAGTGCTTGCGCTGCTGGCGGCGGGGTGCATAAAGAATGACCTGCCGTATCCTACGATACCGCAATACATCACGGCTTTGGCTGCCGAGGGTGAGCTGCAGCCGGCGCAGATCGATACGCTGAAGTATACGGCGGTGGTGACTCTTGATGAGAGTGTCGATATCCGTGCGGTGCGTTTCACTGAGTTTGAGGTGACGCCGGGGGCTTCGGCCGATCCGGATCTGCTTGATGGTGAGTATGACATGTCGCTGCCGATGGTGGTGAAGGTGTCGCGCTATCAGGATTATTCGTGGATGATTTCGGCGCAGCAGACCATCGAGCGCTATCTGACGATTGCCGGACAGATAGGCGAGACTGTGATTGATGTTGTGGGACGGCGTGTGCTGGTGAGAGTGCCGGAGTCGGCCGACCTGGCTCATCTTGAGCTGACCTCGATTAAACTCGGACCGGAGGGGCTGACGACGATGGTGCCTGACCTGGTGCCGGGTCCGATCGATCTTTCGAAGCCGCTGCATGTGGAGGTGTCGGCATATGGGCGCTCGGAGGAGTGGGGCATCTATGTCGAGAAGTCGGAGCTCGTGGTGCAGACCACGGCTGTCGATGCATGGTCGCAGGTGGTGTGGGCTTATGGTGCGGGCCCGGCTGATGTGAAGAATGGATTCCAGTATCGCCGCGCTGATGCTCAGGAGTGGATCGATGTCGATCCGGCTGATGTGACACAGCCTGCCGGACAGGGTGCCTTCTCGGCTTGCATTGCGCATCTCGAACCGCTGACGCGATATGTGGTGCGCTCGGTGTCGGGCGATGATTTAGGTAATGAGGTGGAGGTAGAGACGCAGTCTACGCCGGTGCTGCCGGATGGGTCGTTTGACCAGTGGTGGCTCGATGGCAAGGTGTGGTGTCCGTGGAATGAGGGGGGCGAACGCTTCTGGGATACGGGCAACACCGGTGCGGCCACACTTGGCGAGAGCAATGTGCAGCCCTCCGACGATACGCCTCCGGGTATCTCCGGACAGAGCGCAAAGCTGGAGACTCGCTTCGTGGGGCTCTTCGGTATCGGTAAACTTGCGGCAGGCTCTATCTATTCGGGTAGCTTCAAGCGGGTCGACGGCACCAACGGTATACTCGATTTCGGCCGTCCATGGACTACACGCCCGACGCGCCTGCGCGGATATATGAAGTATCATACGGCGCCGATAGATTATGCGTCGGCTGAGTTCAAGGACTTGATGAATCGTCCGGATTCGTGCCATATATATGTGGCATTGACCGACTGGACCGCCCCCTATGAGATTCGCACAAATCCCAAGACGCGTCAGCTCTTCAATCCTGACTCGCCTGAGATCATAGCCTATGGCGAACTCGTGCTGGGTAGTGACACCGATGGGTGGCAGGAGTTTACGATCGAGCTGAAGTATCGCAGCACTTCGCGTGAACCCCGCTACATTCAGATCACCTCGGCTGCATCAAAATATGGCGATTACTTCACCGGTGCCGCCGGAGCCTGCCTCTATGTCGATGACTATGAGTTGCTCTACGATTATTAGTCGCTGGTTTTACGCTCTTGTTTTTTGAAAAGTATTTGACAAGATGGATAAAAACGATTGGCAACTTTCGAAGCGTATCCGCTCGTTTGGCTATGCTTTCAAGGGTATAGCGGCCCTCTTTACCCAACCTAACGCCTGCATCCATGCAGTGGTGATGGTGATTGTGATTGGCTGCGGCGTGGCGCTGCGTCTGGCAGTGTGGGAGTGGTGCGCGGTGTGTCTGTGCATCGGTGGGGTGCTCATGGCTGAGGCTTTCAACACTGCCATCGAGGCGCTCGCCGACAAGGTGTCGCCCGGTTTTGACCCTCTGATAGGGCGTGCCAAGGATGTGGCAGCCGGGGCGGTGCTCATATTTGTCTTCGCTGCAGTGGCAGTGGGTCTGATTATTTTCTTACCTAAAGTTATAGCTCTTTTCTGATGGAGAATTTTTTCAAGTCTAATATTATGCTCCGCTTCGGAGTGGAGAGCAAAACGGGCTCGCATGGTATTCCGATGCTTAGAATATGGACGGTGTTGATGCTCACTCTCGCGTTGTGGATGCCGGCGGCAGCGCAGGATATCTATGCGCCGGTGCCGTCTCCGGTGATGCCAATCGAGCGCACGTCGCTGCAGAAGGGGGTAGGGGTGTCGACCGATGTGGCAATGATAGCGCTGCCGGTGGCTACGCTGGCCGGTGTGCTGATAGCACGCGACTGGGAGGGCTTGAAGCAGGGGGTACTCACAGCCGTAGTGGCTGGAGGCGCCAACTATATTCTTAAATATTCTGTGCGCGAGTTGCGCCCGGATCATTCCAACTACCACAGTTTCCCTTCGATGCACAGTACGGTGGCTTTTGCGACGGCCGGTTTTCTGCAGCGCCGTTATGGATGGAAGTTCGGTGGGCCGGCCTATGCTGTGGCGGCTTATACGGCCGTGGGGCGTGTAATCGCAAAGAAGCATCATTGGTGGGACTGTGTGGCTGGTGCTGCCATCGGAGCCGCTTCGGCATATATATTCACCACCCCGTGGGCACGCGAGCATGACTTCGCCCTGGCTCCGGCCGCCAGCGACACCCATGTCGGCTTGGCCGCCTCAATGAGTTTCTGACCCCCAAAAGGCTCTCCCTCCAAATATTTTCAACACCCAAATTGGAATATACAATAACCGTGCAAAGTTTTTTTGCGCGGTTTTTTTATTTGAAGTCGAAAAATAGGCTGTCGGCGGGTTAAGAAATATGACCTGGAGTAAATATAAAGCTATCCCTGGAGCAAAAATATGAAAGATTTGTACCTCTGCATAGCGGTGGCCACAAGGGGGTGGATAACAGAATGAAATTGCATTCACATTCGTTAACATTTATTTACGAATTTTGATTTCACTGATTTACAGCGCAATACGAAGCAAAAACAATAAAAATTGATTTTTTTTCGTCGCAGGGCTTGCACAACGCTGAAAAATGCTGTAACTTTGCAATCGCAAATGAGAAACGCCCCTCACTGAAAGAGACACGGCGACGCCCGCAAAAGGCTGAGCGACAAAGTGTTGGGAGAGTGGAAACGGGCTCACAGAGAACAATGACAAAGATGCCACAAGAGAGACAACGAAAGCTCTTCAGCGCTCAAGATTCGCAAGAGTCGCGAGATGCTGATAAAGTCAAGGTGTAAACCAAGGAATGAAAAGAGATTTCCGTCAATATCCGAAACGATAGAATCATCGGGTCGAGGTCAAAGACAAAACTAATTAAGTAGAAAATAGGAAACTATAGATACTAACAGCGGAGAGTTTGATCCTGGCTC
>CAJTNN010000008.1:0-37101 GCA_910577585.1 uncultured Muribaculaceae bacterium
TACCGTAAAAAAATTGCGAAAAAAATTTGGTAGACTAAAAAAAAGTAATTAACTTTGCACTCGCAAACCGCCGGAAGCCCACAGGCCAAAGCGGCAAGCCCATCAAGGAGAGATGGCAGAGTGGTCGATTGCGGCGGTCTTGAAAACCGTTGAGGGTCACACCTCCGGGGGTTCGAATCCCTCTCTCTCCGCCAACAAACCAAGTTAAATCGTTGTAACCCACAAAGTTACAACGATTTTAATTTTTATCCCATACAAAAATACATACAATATTGGGCGCAAACTGAGCCACATACAAAACTATTGGTGTCATAAAGAATCAAGCACTTCTTTGTTGTCAAGGCGAGTCAGCTCCTCTTCAATTCCCTTGTCCGTTTCGGAGATATGACGGTGCAAAGTTTCCTATTGCCGCCCCAACTTGATGTCACATTTTGTGATTTCAAGTTAGAGTCTTGACTTGAGGTGTAATTTTTGCACCTCAAGGTTGATATTGCACAATACCGATTATGATTTTAGAACTATGGCCACGGGAGTACGGTGGCTACGGAAGTACGTGGGGTTACGGGAGAACGTAAACCACGTGCTCCAGAACAGAACGTTCTCCCGTGAAAGCCGTACTCCCGTAAAAAGCAGGTGTCCAGTAAAAAGGATGTCGTTACTTGGGGTCGATCAGCATCCGGCCCCATCCGCGTCGACACAAGGCGCGTAGCGCCGATGTGCCTGCGCCCCATCCCATATGAAGCAAATAAAAATCCGCGTTAATCCATCCCATCCGCGCTCGCAACGAGCTGCGCAGCAGCGAGAGAGAGAGATCCGCGCCTAAAAATTCCTTCCATATCCCAATCAACTCAGCCAAAGTTGTATCCTTCACTTACAGAGGTTGGGCGGCGTCCCCCCGACCTGCGGCAAGGCGGGATTTGTTATTTCAAAGTGTGTCGAGGATTACAGAGGGTGCAATCTCCATCTTTGAGAATGCGAACAGTTTCTTGCCAAGGTCTTTGATTGATGCTCCTATGTGATAGAGGGTATCATCAATAATCAGAAAACGATCATGAATGTCGGCCACATACTTTATTTCGATTGGAGCATATTGGCGGTTATGACGTTGCAAGTCAAGTCGGATTTGCCTTGAACGGTCAGCATCTGTATAGACCACTGCTTTAACGCCATCTCCACGCTTATCAAACAAGGTAAGGACTGTCTCATCTACATAGTTGTCAATCAACACAATTCTCTTTTTCGCGGACTTTACAAGGGCGCACACAAACTTATATGCGTCAAATATCTGACCATTGAAGAAGATGCCTTCAACCGGAGGCAGCGATGCTTTGACAAAGAAATCTACCTTGTCAGCGAGTTCGTCAAGTCGACGGTCATGCTCTGACAGACGGTGGTCAATCCGCGACTCCATGTATAGAAGACGTTGATTGACGCTATATCCCCTCAGCAAATACTCCTTCAACACCTTATTCGCCCATTGACGAAATTGCGTGGCATTTATACTGTTAACCCTGTAGCCAACAGATAGAATTGCATCAAGATTATAAAATTTAGTTCGGTAATTTTTACCATCTCCAGCAGTTAGTTCCAAAATGGAACATACTGAATCCTCATCTAACTCTCCTGATTTGAATATGTTGGATAAGTGTTTAGTAATCGCAGGGCGTTTTGTTCCAAATAGCTCCGCTATCTGGGGCTGAGTCAGCCAAACGGTTTCCTTATCGACTCTGACATCTAATGAAAACGTAGAGTTTGGTTGATAAAGAATTATCTCGTTATCAACAGAATGATTACTATCGACATCATTTATTTTAAGAACGCTATTGTCGTTGTTATCCATGTGCGAGGCTTATTAGATTGCAAAATTACGAAAAATAATCGGTATTTCAGCAGATTACGCTGCAATACATATTATGATTTTAGCCCGGTGGCCACGGGAGAACGGTGGTCATGGGAGAACGGTGGCCATGGGAGAACTGAGTTTTACGGGAGAACGTAACCCACGTGCTCCCGTAAAAAACGTGATCCTTCTCGATCGGCAACGTTGCCCCGGGTCGGTAGTAGGGCGTGGGGGCTGACATAAGATTGCCCCGGCAGCAGTGGCTGTCGGGGCAACTTGGGTTCGGATGGGGCGGCCGCATGGGGGCGCCCCGTGGGTGGGGATGTTGACAATGGTGGAAGTTGACAGGCTGAGCTGCCAGTGATGAAGATCAGATGATGATCTTGAAAGTGCGTCCGCCGACACGCAGCAGGTAGCAGCCGGGGGCAAGGCTCAGAGTGCGCGCCACGCCGTTGTAGCGCACTATGCCGCTGACGGTGCTTACCAGCACGTCGCCGCTGAATGAGTCGGCAAACGTCAGCTCGCCGCCGTTGACGCTGAAGAGCGAATCGGCATCGATGCCGGCCACACCCACATTCGGGTCGGCAGTGATTGTATAGAATTTACCCCATTCAGGCGCCGCCTTATATGCATCGATAGCCTCTTCCGCCACAATCAGCTCACACTGATTATATATTGCCGGGCTGAATGAGTAATCAGTCTCAGGAGGCACAAGCCCATGAAGACGTATCGATGTGATTTGTGTGCAATCCGTGAATGTACCACGCCCTATTTTGCGAAGGCTTTCAGGGATGTCAAGGCTTACAAGCGGCACATTATAGAAGGCACTGTATTCCAGCTCCTCGATACCGCCGCCGAGATCCACACTCTTCAGGCCTGTGTCTCTGAACGCCGACGACTCCAGGAGCTTCAGATCATCAGAGAGTTTCACATAAGTCAGCGCCGAGCAACCATAGAAAGCGTGGTACTCGATTTCTGCCACCTTCTCCAGATTTATCTCACGTAGCGATTTGCTATCGCGGAACGCTGCCGAGCCGATATGGCGCACTGTGGCGGGGAGCTTGAAAGTCTGCAGCACGGGCATCTGCTGGAAGGAGCTGTACATTATGGATGTCACAATGAAGGGGACAGTCTTGTATCTGACTATTTCAGGCACTACGGCATTCACAAGAGTAGACGCCGACACAGCACCGTAGACTTGCGCCGTGCGCTCTACAGGATCGAGAATATACTGGAAGTCGCCCTCACTCATCCGGATGGGATTCACACCCAGATCAATATCGGGGTCCGGGTCAGGGTCAGGGTCAGGGGTCGGGTCAGGATCAGGACCGGGAGTCGGGTCAGGATCGGGGTCGGGAGTCGGGTCGGGGTCCGGGTCAACTGTAGATGATGGCCTGACTCTCACGATAAGCGAGGCAAACAACGCATAGTACTCATCCGTAGCCTCGACTGTAACCATGATATAAGCCGAGCCGGCAGCGCGCACCACGAGTTTGCCGGTCGCCTCATCCCAATAGGCTATCGAGGGGTTCATGTTCTCTACAATCAACTTGCCATCAGACTCGCAGCTGAACACCGGCTGCTCGAACTCCTCACCCAGAGTCACCTCGATTTCATCGGGATCGAAACTGATTTTCGGGTCCTTCAGCTGACGCTTCGTCAGGGTAAGTGAATAGCTGGCGGATGATGCTATCGAAGTGTCGGTGGCCAGCGATTTGGCAGTGATCACGGTCGTGCCGTAGCCCTTCGGGGTGACGACACCGGTTGAGGCATTGACTGTGGCCACAGCCGGCGAACTGCTTGAGTATGTCACCTTCACACCATGCTCATTGACGAGCACCGGGAGCTTCTCAGCACTGAAATGATCAAGCAGCAGAGAGACCTCATCGGCGGTGAACTTCAGCTCGGGGTCAATCATCGGAGCGAGATCATCGACGATATTGCTGAAATCCTGCCAAGTCTTGGCTTCGCGATAGAGCTCGAGACTGGTGTCAGGCACATGCAGAGTGGCCTTTCCCAATGTAGTCTGCGAGAAAGCACCGGCAGCCGACGGAGGCTCCTGCGCGCGGCATTTCACCTCTACCAGAGGGCTCATATTGTTGAAGGCACCATAACCGATGTAGCTGACATTCTCCGGGATGGTGATTGAAGTGATATCGGGGTCGCCGTTGAAATTATCGAACGCCAGGCGTCCGATATATTCAAGCGAGTTGGGGAGTGTCACCGGTGAGTATACGCCCACATGAGAGAAGGCCTCGTCGCCGATGCGGGTGATGCCTTCACCAAATGAGATTTTCGAGACGAGACAGCTCTCAAACATGCCGTTGGGAATCTCGGTCACTAAATCCGACAACGTCACATTGACCGGACATGTGTATGTGCCCTTCATTCTGAAGGGGGAAGTCTGCGCATAAGCTATGTTACGCCCGATATAGAGCTGGCTAAGTTGCTGGAGGTCGGAGAACTCCAGTTCCCATTCGAAGGTCAGTTTGCCTGTGCAGTCCTCAATCTTGATGGTCTGGATATTTTCGCATCCGAAGAAAGCAGCATGCCCGATGGTGTTGACACTCCAGGGAATCTCGAGGGTTTTCAGATTACGGCAACCAGCGAATGCGGAATAAGAGATGGTGGCAAGCTTATTGTAGGCAGCCGATGCGGGAATTTTGAGCGATGTCAGACTGTGGCAACCGGAGAATGCATACTTGCCGAGCTCGGTGCGAGTATCAGAATACAGCTCAAGCGATGTGAGCTTCTTCATCTTCGAAGGCGTGGAGGCCATATCAAGGAAATCCACATTTGTGGCCGCTCCATAATACATGTCATAGCCAACGGGTGACAAATAGGCAGGATAGCCTGCATCCTCATTGAACGAGAGGTTGAAATAGCTATACACCGATGTCACACAGATGTTTTTCAGACTGCAGCCGGTGAGATTGCTGGTGACAAACGTATTGGCGGGAAATTCTCTGACGCCGGATCCTATGATCAAAGTCTCCAATGCATTGGCAAAGGAGGTGAAGGCATAGGAGTTAGAGGTCTGGCCGTAGACGACCTGTGTGCCGAGAAATACATTCTTCAGTTTATTAAACTGTCCGCAATTACTTGCGATTGACTCCTTTGTAAACTTGATGTCATGGTTAGACTCAGCGATGTAAAGATTCTGAAGATTTGAGGTCTTGAAATTATAGCGTTCATCGACAGTGTATATCGATGCGCCATAGCCGACTGATACCAAGGTGGCATTGGCGAATGGCTGCGTGGTGGACCAGCTGGCGCTCACATCAATCGGACGCCCCAGATACAGATGTCTTATCGTGCCCAGATTCACACTCGCATTTATGCCGACTCCGACGACGCCATCCTCGAGAATAAGCGTGTCGACACTCGAGCTACAGTTCCATTCCGTGATATACCTTACCGGCAGATTGCCCCACTCGGTGGGAATCTGGGCCGGAATCCGCACTGTGTTACCGGGGTTAACATCCACACCGGTGAAACAGGCATAAGTTGGCTTCGTGCCACCCTGGACATCGGTCTGCAGCACATATGTGAGGCCATCCACCGTTGCCGTCTCAACCTCACCACCACGAGCCCCGAACGAGATACATAATCCCGCTATCAGGGCCATCATAGTTCTTAGAAAGTAATGAATCTTCATATTGAAAGAAAATAGTTGTATTGTGTAGGTTCTTAATTGTATTGTGCAGGTTCTTAATCGATTGCATTACGGCTTTCAACTCTCGGCCGGCGTCATGCACACGCACACACGCGTACGGGCCACGCCGCCAGCGGCGCAGCCTGCATGATTACTATCTCGGAGAAATATGGAATAAGTTGAAAGTTGAGTCCGGTTCATATCTTGCGAATTATCCATGACGTACAGATAGCCGCCGACGTGGGCATCCCTGCGGATGTCCGCGCCATCGCCACTCTGTAGCCACAAAGGGTTGATAATTCTGCAAGACGGGACGCAGATATGTCAGGTTTGGTCAGTGACCCGGCGCGGCGATGAACACAGTCAGGTGGCGGTGCCACCGCCATACGCGTGTCATAAGCCCGGGCCATGATGACCGGGAAGAAGAGCCGTCCCATTACTTTTATCATCGGCCGCATCAGCCTCGCCATACCCGCAGGGGGTGGCGGTGGCCGACCCAACCGGCGGGGGTCTACCCCACCGAGCCGACGACAAATTGCCAAGGTAATGTAATCTTCCCATCCGGACGCAGTGGCAGCCCATTCAAGGGGAGCCGCATCCGGATTTTGCAATGCAAAATTAATAAAATACACTAATATTTGCAAGAGCTCGCCGCAGCCATCTGCCGCCGGACACTCTTTTACCGGCCAACTTGCCTTACGTAAAAAATGACTACTTATCCTGAGAGTCGGTTACTGGCGTGCGGCCGGCCTCCTTGCGGTATTGCGCCGGAGTAATGCCGAAGACGCGGTTGAAGTGACTGTAGTAAGTGGCGCGGCGCACATATCCGCTGCTTTCGGCTATCGCATCGATAGTCCAGTCGGGATGCTCCTTGAGCAACTGCACTGAGTATTCCACACGCAGTTTATTGATATAATCATTCACCCCTAAATTGGCGAATTTCTCGATCAGTTGCGACACTTTTCCCCTCGATAGCCCAGTGAGTTCAATAATGGCGTCGCGGTTGAATTGCGGTTGCTTGAAGAGTTCATCATCTATTATGCGGCGCTGCATGTCGGAGAAGAGGCGGAAATCATCGCGGTCTTCGTCAGAGGCCGGGGGTGTCATCTGATGCAGCGACCATAGCTCATCGATCTGACGGGCGGCGATGCGCTGACGCTTCACCGACTCGCGGTAAGCCTTGAATATAAGCAGCGATATGACCAACAACGCCACACTGCCACCTATAGCCAGCCACATAAGCAGATGCCGGCGCTGCGACTCCGATTGCACACGTGCAAGCTCAAGCTCCTTCTCATTGAGGGCGAAGGCCGAGGCAAGCTCCTGCGCACGCGTTGTCTTCTCGCGCATATAAAGACTATCCTGTATGTCGGAAGCTCGTTGTATCAAGCCGTAACCCTCGCGGTAGTTGCCCAGTCCGGCATATGCCCTGCCATCCGATATGAGCAGACTGCGGTAGTCGTCGTTGATGGTGTCGCCACGGGCGAGGATGTGATGCAGCGGAGCTGTGAATTCAAGCACCTTCGCCCACTGACGCGAATCGAGGAGATAATCCATGATGTAAGCACGCCCTACGGGATTCTGCGCATATGCCGTGAGCATGAATGAATCATAAGCCTTGCGGGCCTCCTCGGGTTTTCCGGCCCGCTCTGCACACGAGGCGATGCGCGCGTAGGCATACGCCCTCTGCTGGTCGGTGAATCCCTCCGGGGCACCCCCCACCCGCTCAATCTTGTCAATCAAGGCCAGACGCTTATATCCCTCGGCCAGAGCCTCGTCGAATCTATCGTCGGCATATAGTTCCACGATTCTCACCCCATAGGCAGCCGACACGTTGGCCAACACCCGCGCCTCTGTTGACGACTCGCCCGATTTGATGATACTTGCCAGATATGCGTAGCCCTGATGCCGATTACCCATCGCGAAGGCTGTCTTGGCCATCGTGGTCAGGATATTGTATTCGGCTGCCGTATTACCGGTGGAGCGGGCAATCTCCATAGCCTCTGTCGAGCTCTCGATACTACCCTGGAAATTGCCGAAGAAGTTCTGTGCCACCGACAGCAGCGTCAGCGCGTTAAGCCGCTCTGCCGGATGTGCCGCGATAGAGTCGGCGGCAAGCACCCGCCTCGCATAGCGCTCCGCCAGCGAGAACATACGCTTCTCATTATAGGCCAGCCCACGCAGCAGATTCGCCTGATATGCCTCAATCGGCATGTCACCCTCACGCTCCATGCCATCGATCACAGTGAGCACCGAGTCAGGATTCTCCACCACAGCGGCGCGGAGCGATTGCATGATTGAACCGCTACTTTTATCGGCAGCCGTCATCCTGACCGGAATAAAGAAGATTGACAGTAATAAGGTTAATAGTATCGGGTGTTTCATATTGCAAATTTACGAATTTTTCATCGTATAACCCTCAATAATACTACTCACGGCCGCTGGATTGTACCCCTTTGCAAACTATTGAATATCAGGACATAGTCAAAAATAGTACATCAAATAGTACAAACTTTTCGCTTTTGTACTCTTACGCAACCCCTCTTTTAGCCAAAAGAGTACAACACTCCGCGCCCCGATTTTGCCCCGCCGCTTACAAGTGATTAATTTTGCAGCACCAAGACTCTCCTCTCCCCTGAAACTGATACTAACTAATCTTTCAAAACAAATCATGACCAAGTTAACCTTTCGCAGCCTATGGGCCGCACTCGCAATTATTACCATGGCGCTGACGGCCACATCCTGTGGCCATGACTCAGACGATGGCAATACACCCGATAATCCGTCGTCTGCCGAGCGCACTCTCGCCACCTACGTCTGCAAATATGAGGTGAAACTGTCGCCAGCATGGTATGACTTCTTCACAATTGAGGTAGAGTACTCATTCGGAGATAGCGACGGAGTAAGACGTGAAACTCTCACAGCCGACAAGACCTACACCCAGAGTGTAGAGGGCAACCCCTCGGGCGACTTCATATTCAACGTCACAGCCATTCCGCGCGCCGACCACGCAGAAGTGGCAGAGGGGGAAGTATATCGCTTTACCCAAGAGACACTGAATATTGTCACCGGAACATACACCGACGGCAGCCGGGCTACAATCGCAGGTGGCAACACAGCGCATATCGATGGTTTCTCGCTTGGCGGCAACGGCCTCACCGCATATATGGCCAAAGAGCACAAGATTACATCATTCACATCGTCATATCCGGCGAAATAACCCTCATATCATTCCTACACGACTAACGCATCATAAAAAACTTTAAATACATTATGAAAAAAATCTATCTGCAGAGAGTCGGCGCCTTTACGGCCACTCTCTTCCTGGCCATGTGCACTCTCACCGCCTGTCAGTCAGACGATGAGGCTCCCAAGCCTGTAGCCGACGATGAGCTCACCAAATCGGTGGCAGCCACCGACACATCGGTTGAATTTCTCGTCAGCTCAAAATCTGACTGGAAAGCCGAAGTAACGTCAGACGACAGCGAATGGGTCTACATCATCAATCCCTCCGGGAAAGGCTCAGGACGCCTCAGCGTGGCCATCGACGCAAACTATGGCGAAGAGGCCCGCACCGCCACAATCACCCTCACCGATGCCACAGGGGTGACTGAATACACCATCAGCCAATTTATGGACGACGCCAACAGTGCCAACGACGTGAAATACAAGAGCACCGGACTCGGCCAGGGGCTGCATATCAATCAGAATAGCGGTTCAGGACTTCAGAAAGTGCTGGGCCTACCCATTGCAAACCTCGCAACGATGGGTAATGATAATGTGAAGGATGAGATAGATTATGTAACAGCATCCAACACCTCAAAGCAAGAATTCACTTACCAGACAATTCTCGATTACCAGAATCAGGAGCGTCTTATCAAGGCCAATCTCAATGTAGATATCAGCTACGGACTCTTCAAACTCGGTCTGAACGGCGACTTCAAGATGTATGGTGCCCAGAACGACACCACCACATGCTATGCTGCCATCGCCAACTATCCGGCTCAGAATATCACTCTCGACTATACAAGTCTCAAAGAAAACTATGGCACCCAAAGTGTGCCTTGGCACATGGACTGCACCGAAGAGGAGTACCGAAAGCGACGTGCGAACATGTTCGCTGTGACATTTATCAATATACACGATGCCATTGAACAACTTGTAGCTAATGGCGCCACTCTTAACGGCTCCACACCACAATCAAAACAACTTGTAGACAAGCTTAACTCCCTCGACAAGAATTACGGTCCGGTATTTGTTACCAATATGATTATGGGTGGCACCGCCAGCATTGACTACAGCATCGGTTCAAGCTTATCAACCGACACCCTCTCAATCTATGGCAAACTCACCACATCATTCAGCAGTCTGTTCTCACTGAAGGTGGAGGCTTCGGCCACATATTTCAACGATGTCAACTCATTCTCCAAGAATGCCACCCTCAATCTCAGCATCTCCGGAGGCTCTCTCACAGCGCAGGACGAATTGAAGAATGCACTCATGGAGCTGACTGACGTTAATACCACGTTTAATCCTAAAGCCACCTCGGCCGCACTGTCAACATGGGCAGGGTCATTCGCTGCGGATAACATGACAGTCACCAACTACGACACTACCTGCATATGGGACCTCTTTTCTGACGAAGCGGCAGAGATACTGAAACAATACTTCAAAGCCAAATATACTAACACAATCAACAATAAGGGTGAGGAGGTATGCCCCTATCTTGTGAATGTGCAGGAGCTCATCAACCAATACTGATTCTTATCCCTCGAAGTCACCTAAACTTTTTACGCGACCTCAAAATGGAAGAGGACTTCGATGGGTAAAATTCAGAGGCAGCAAGCGAAGTCTCTGCCTAAAGACAGCAACAACTACTCCAACGGTATGAAATTATCATCCGCGCTTATAAATCTGTGCATGCTGGCAGTTCTGCTCTCAGGACTGTCGGCATGCACCGACATTTATGCCGACCTTGAGAAGGCTACGTCAACGGATATGGCCGACGACGCCGATATGTATTGGTACTCTCAGCGCCGCACACGCGCCGAGGAGATTGAGCTGCGCCGCAAATTCGGTATAGGATTCAGCTATGACGCTATCTACGGCAGTCGTTGCGATATCCGCTCGGTGAAATGCCAGGTGCTCGACCTGAATGCTCTCGAAGGGGCCGGAACTCTGCGTACCACCCGCCTCAACACGATGCACGACACATGCGCCGTCACCCACTCATTCTCTGAATATTGCCATGCAATCAACCTGACAGGTTCGGTCTCGGGCGATGTACTGATTTATGCAGCCGACTACTCTAAAGTTGCTTCGCTCTACGAGCACGCGCTCGACACTGTGACCTGCATCACCGACCATTGCAGTATTCATTTACGGGAATTGTCGATTCCGGATGACCTGCCGGAGCAACTGCCGGATAATCTGGAGAACTACCTGACACCGAGTTTCCGCCATGCCATACGCCGCATTGCCAACACACCGAAAGAAAATACTATCGTAGTAGACTCATTCGTCAATATTTTCGGCACTCATGTGGTGACCGACGTATCAATCGGCGCCTACCTGAGCCTCGACATCAAGACACGCCGCGGACTGCTCGTGGATTATAAAAGCGAGGAGACAATCACCAAGCAGAAACTTAATCTGCTATTCGTAAAAAAGGAATCCACCTCGACTAAAGATGAGAAGGAATTTATCCGCCATGTGCTCGACAGCTCCTCGATTGACCTCAGTGTCAAGGGGGGTGACATAGGGGTATTCGACCGATTGATTCTCAATCCTACCCCCGAAAATCCGGATGCCACTGAGGAGACCATCTCACGATGGGTCAGTTCGCTGCGCGATGACGAGGAGGGGGCCGGCACTGGTAATCTTGAACTTGTAGACATGCAGGTCCGTCCGATATGGGAATTCATACCTGACCGGGAGGTAGCCCTGCGTGTAAAGACCCGCATCACCGCCGATGCCCCCACAATGCAGGAGCTATACGGCAATCTCAACTGGGTCAACACCGAAATTGACGTAAAGGGCACCCGTAGCTATTATTCGTTTACAAAAGAGAGGGGATCCTGGTGGGTGGAGTCATATACAAATCCATATGTCACCAACATCATCTTCGCCAACCGCATTGTAGCCACAGTCTGTAGGGAATGGGTGCCGGAAATCAATGCGACAGAGCTCGTGGAGGTAACCTATCCGGTGTATGAGAACCGTGTGGACCTCAGCGCCGGACTCCATGTAGCGGCCGATGGCGGGGTCTACAATGTGGCCTGGCGCTACGACCGCTTCAAGGTGGTCAAGCTCACCGACTCAGCACCCCGATGGAACGGAAAGATTTACCTTACATGCGGATGTCTGTCGCTGCATCCAATAAGTGGACAGGAATATGACTTGGGGCGACCCCTGATAGGATACGAACATCCCGGAGGGGTCAGCATCAAGGATGGGTCGTGCGTCGGCGAAGGATACACCCAAACACGCAAATTCCTCGGAGAATTCTATCTTGACCATGCCGACCGACACGCCAATCTCCCCGGATGGCACTGGGCCGATGAGCCCGAGAATACCGATGCAACCGAATACTATGCGCACTATCTTAACGACAACAATCTTTATGAACTCTGCGGAATGAAACTTCCGGGCCGCAACGGGAAGCAGAATCTCTCGGGACGAATGATCAGAAATGCAGGATACCGGTATGTGCTTGACCCGAGCGAGGCTTGGTATGAAGTTGATTTCGGAGATGATGATATAGTCGATGATGATGATTACTAAAGATAATATGATTACCCGACACCCAGGCTCAGGATATACTGTTAGCGGAATCCGGCGTTCGGTAGCGCTGGCATGGATAATATTGGCTCTGGCAATCGTCATGACCGGATGCGCCGATGATGATTTCCCCGGCATTGACGAAGATGACACGGCTGACGGCTCGGCATATATCATGCCCGAAGAGCAGAGCTTCAGTGTCGGCTCGAAGGCCTCTTATCTCACTCTCAATGTGGCGCGGGCCGAGGGGGTCGGGGCTATTGCCATCAGTTCGGATTGCGACTGGATTCATCCGGAATCCGACACACTGGCGACCGATGGCTTTGCCGAATTCTTTATCGAACGCGATGAGGAGCAGCTTGAACGCCACGGCAAAATCCGCTTCACCACAGTTGTCCCCGACGGCCGGGAGGTGAGTGTGACGTGCGATATCGCCCAAAGTACTGATGACGGCAGCAATGCCGAGATTCCCGCCGCCTCAAGCATGCGGGTAGGCTACGGGTATAATGTATTCGGAGTTTTCCAGAATGATGCCAGCGTGATGGACCCCATCATCAATGAGGCATTGATAGCTGACCCTCTGAAAAGCGGCGGACTGATAGAGCACTCCCTCCACGCCGACATGCAGATTGAGAAGACAGTGGCCCGAACCCTCGATGAGATGGCCTATCTTCTGACTGAGCAGGAGGAGAAAGTGCGCTCCGGCGTGCGCGGCGCATCGAAGACGGTCAAGATTCACGAAGATGTAGCCACGTATAGTGCCGACGAGCAGCAATTCGGGCATATCACGATGTCGAAGTCAGTGGCCATGCGCTCGATTGATCTGGGTGTGCTGAACTACCTGCTCTCGCAAAGCGACGACATACTCTCGCCCGGCTTCCGCAAAGTGCGCGACGCGGTCATCGCCTCGCCCGACAAAGCTACAATCACCCGGATGCTTAAATCATTTGGCACCCATCTGGTGGTATATGCCGAGGCCGGCGCCTCACTCGACCTTTCAATCAACTTCAGCCGCCGGATGAAAGGGACCCTCTCCATGCGCACAGAGGATTTCTGCGACTACTTCTTTAAAAACAAATCATCTGATTTTCTGCTCTCGGATGGCAAAATAGCCGACCTGACAAGCAAGATCACACCCGGCACCAACTGCATAGTGACCGGCGGCCGGAAATCAGCCCGCGAGGCACTGATAGCTGATATAAAAGCCCACGGATATTGTTCAAACTCAATCATGACCCAATGGATTGAGAGTGTGAATGCCTCTGACCTGTCGAGCCTCGAACCGGTCAATTTCCAGCTTGTGCCGATATGGAGTCTCTTCCCCACATCGTGTGCTTCTGCCATCATCAAGGAGGTCAATAATCTCGCCTCACAATCAAATAATCAGTACTCCGCAGCCACATATGGCAGCGACTACTACCATCTTTCGTTGGGTGACATGCACATCAGATTCGATAACTATCCCTGGGCAACGCTTGTACAAGCCGCATATGTGTCAGAAGATGACTTTGACCGGTATGTACCCGTCTTAGAGATATGCAATGAATATGTGCCTCACATTCGCTCTGACAAACGCGTGACAATATATTACGCCCTACGCAACGGTCGCCCGTTTCATGGAGCCGGACTATTTCCCGGAGATGGAGAGGGACACCCGCCGGCATGGCTTACATTCTCTGAGGGGGAGGTCTACGTCAAGCCCATCCCAGGATATGATGGCAAAAGTCAGATTAATGATATATATTACCTTCACGGCAACATCTATACGTCCAACTACGGCATAGACGCTGCTATACCTGAAAGCGTACTCACCCAGCCGGTATATTGCCGACTGCGAAAGCAGTATCCGATTGTAAAAATCGGATCCGGATATTGGACACGCTCAAATATCAGCGAGAGCTTAGGCTTCGCCAAGAAAGAAACCAATGGCTATGGAGAGACCGAATATAAGGAATATGAAGTATTTGGTCAACATAATACTCTTTATGCCCATATTTTCAAAGAAACCAATCCGGATGTGCTTGCCAAGATAAGCAAATCGTTCGGAGCCGATACTGATCCGGTGTATGGCGAACGGACACTTTGGTATCTACCACGTCAGAAGGATGTGTGGAATCTAAAAGAGTATGTGGATGATAATCCCCGTGAACTTCTGGCTCAGCGCCGCTCGGGCTTCGAGGCATCATTCGATGGATGCTATGGCACATGGGATCTTTTCTCCACAAACCCTTTCAATAGGCAGGATTTCTACTATAAGGATGAATATTGCCTGATTCCTTGCAAGGATAGTCCGAAGGAGGAGTCCGGTGCCGTCTTGGTACTCTCCAAAAATTACACCCTGCAATGCTTAGACATTGATAAGGCACAGGATGCTTCCTATCCTGTAAGACTTTATCGAACATCATATTTCAAATACACCGTACCCGACTAAATGATACTGAACAAATCTTATCGTATACTGCCTGTACTGCTGCTTGGCATCCTGCTGCTTGGCAGCTGCAATAAGGATGAAGAGACTCCACCCTATGACGACTCCGCTGAATATCAAGAGTTGGCAGAGCAAATGGAGTATGAACGGCTGCTTCTGAATCTCTTCGGTCAACTCTCCGGAGAGATGTCACCCGCTATCGGCAAATGTATTGACCAGGCCCATCCTGATGAGGTATGGATGGTGGCCTCTGATTTGCAGGATGCATATGAGCGCTTTGTGGAACTCATTGTTCCGGGCGGGGCAGAATCTACCGGATTACGCGTGGAGGATGAGCACACGCTTCTTGAACTGTGCGGTGCGCGCCTTGATTTCGGACCTTCGACAGAGGCCGCAGCTATTGCTGAGGTCAAAGTCGATATCCCCGGCATCGATACGTTGCGGAAAATATATTTCACCACTACCGACTTGTGGCCACTCAACAGCGGCCAGTCCCCCTTCAGCCTCGGACAGATCTGGAGATATAAGGGGGATTACTGGATATGTGTCCAAGAAAGCGGATGTGTAGATGGAATAATGCTGAGCATGAGAACAAAGATACCGGATGAGAACATAGTCAAATATAGCGACCACACTCATTTTCAAGACACCATCAAGCTACTCGATTGCGGAGCCTCGAAGGAGGCATGGATTGCCTTCAGGGACCTGAGGAGTATACATCCGCAGCGCATAATGTCGAATTACCTTGAGCTTGAGAGACTTGCGACGCATTCCGTCAATGCTCAGGATACACGTATGCGTGACACTTACGATATTCTGCGCGATATTCTCATATCACCCTATGCTCCCCTCCCATCACAGCTGCTGGCCGGACATAAAGACCCCTATTTCCTCCCCACCCGTGTTTTCCAGACAGGTTCAGCTAATGTAAAATCGAAATATGCGTGGATTCCGCCCTATTATTACTATATCGTCGAAGGGGACTACTATTGGGGAAGTAAGTCAGAGAATTCAATCGTGCACTACAAGACTGAGAAGAAAAACGACGTGCCTACGGAATCCAGTTATTCGGCTGAATACCGGTTTGATTCAAATCTGACAGGACCCGCATTTAAAAATGAATTTGAAAAATGGGAGAAGATTACCAACATGTAATCCAGCGGTAATGAACTGATTTAAACTTTTTACGAAAACTAAAAATGTATTTTAAAATGTTTCTTCAAGGCCAATCTTCATTAATATTTTGGCATCTTTCGCCCCTCTTCATCGGTCGCGATGCCCGCATCGCTCCCTCTTCGAGAGCCGAAACCTGCTCAAAATCTTAATAAAGCTTGACCTTGAAAAAAGTTTAAATCAGTTCAATATGACGATATTTTCAGTTGTCAGCCCCTCCCTTTATAAGCATCCTTAGGTTATCACAATGAATTATCTGATGGCACATATGCGCACTGCCGAGGTTTGCCGGCATGTAGCGGGCATTTATATCGCAGCGTTATGGCTCGCGTTTCTCCTCGGCGGATGCTCGGCTGACGCTGACGAGGAGCCTAACGGGGTTGCTATGTCGGCGCGCATCACCCTGCTCACTTCTATCAATGGACCGGGCGACAATGGCTATAATGATATGATCACTTCGGCTGCGATGGCGGTATATCATGACAATCCCGGCGTCCCGCTCCTGCTGCGCCATCCTGCCGATATGGAGGAGGCTGAGAGCATGGTGGCCCGGTGGCTGGATGAAGCAGGAAGGAGCGGGGTGCCTGAACTTCTGGTAATGGCATCCGACAGTTACACTGATATCGCACGCGAGGCTGCCCGGCAGTTGGGTGATAACGCACATATTCTCCTTCTTGAATCACCCCACACAGGTATGCCCGAGGGGGTGAGCACCCTGCGCATCGGACGCTTCGGAGCCGCATGTCTGGCAGGGATGATGGCGGCCGAAAGTCAGGACGCGCTGATTGTGGCCGCCAATGAGTCGGACCCCTTGCTGCGTGATGCGGTCGACGGATTCAAGCAAGGCTATACCTCACGCTCCGGCGGTGAGCTGCGCATCGCATATCTGGCCGATGATGAGGCAGGCTATGATATGCCCGGGGAGGCGTATAGCCTTATGGAGGGGCTCGAGGAGACATTCATATTCCCATTGGCCGGGGGGAGCAACAGCGGGATATATAAGTTCACACGCGAGAATATGTTCTCGCTGCTGCTGGTGGCCGGGATGGATGTGGATTGCTCAGAATTCTCCACACGCGTCCCCTTCTCGCTGACCGTCAACCTCGACAACATTCTGCGCCAGCTGCTCAGCGACTGGATTGAGAGTGGCCGGCTCCCGGCCCATATGGAGTATAATATGGGTAATTCCGACTGCATCGGCATCACGCTGAATCCCCATTTTCTCGAACGTGCCGAGATATTTCTCGACTACTACGCCGATGCTGATTACTGGCAACGTCGCCACGACTCTATGCGCGATGACGCACTGACTCTTGAACAAAAATACTATGCCGCAACTGAATAACCTGCACCATATAATCGGCCACACAATACTCCGTCTAACTGAAAGCGTTAGGAAGATTGCACTGCCAGCACTCTTAGTGATTCTCTGCATTGCCGTCCAGGGATGCTCGGATGAGACTCCCCCCTCTGAACGACATGCTGATGTCATCCACCGTATAGTCGTGGTGATGCCGGGGGGTAATGATGCGCGGTGGCACCGCACCGTAGAGTGGGCCTTGGAGAATATACGGAATGCGCGCCGCGGTTTTCCCGACAAAATGGAGATCGAGGTAGAATGGCATGACGAGGCTGACCCTGAACTGGAGACCTATCTGCGCCGGGTGGCCGAAGATGACGAGTATGAGGCTGTCGTCGGGCCTATGGAGTCGGCGCATGCAGCCATCGCGGCCAAATGGATGAAAGAGAGCCGCAAACCGCTGATTCTGCCCATAGCCACCTCTACCGAATTACAGCGTCTATATGCAGGCTGCCCAAATGTGTGGCATCTCTGCCAATCTGACATCACACAGAGTGAGATTCTGATTGCGCAGGCTCATAATTGCGGCTACTCGCAGGTGAGTCTGCTCACCTCGGCCGATGACTACGGACGCAGTTTCAGCGACTGGTTTGCCTATCAGGCCACCGAGCTGGGCATAACTGTCGGAGAGGTGCGCACATACTCCGACCCCTCGGAATTGCGCGGATGCGTGGAGTATTTTGCCCACGAAGGGTATGCGCCCCTGAGCATGCTGCTCTTCGCACCTTCATCAAGCGAGGATGCGATAGCTTTCGACGACGCCATAGGGCGACTCAAGGAGGAGACTGCAAGACTGCGCTTTCCGGAGGTAATCTGCAGCGACATTGTGCATTCGCCCGACCTGGCCGGACGCCTCAAGAATCTAAGATATGAGGGTGTGTCGCCTTCGGCGAGCCCTGCATCCGGATTCGCCACGGCCTATCGCGGACGCTACGGTGAGGAGGCGGCCAGTGGCGAGGCTCATCTGTTTGACGCGGTGACAATGCTTGCATATGCTTTCGAGGCCATGACCGATGGCGAAGGTCTTAACGATGCGCTGCGGCGAGTGATTGACAATGATGGCGACGAGCATGGCTGGCTGGCCGAGGATATGCGGCTTGCCATGAGCGAGCTGCGTCAGGGTGGCGAGCCGGGGCTCTCTGGAGTGACCGGCGACTGGACCTTCGACTCTGCCAACCGCACCGTCATACTCAACACCACCTACCTGCATTGGATTCTAAGCGATGGCGAATATATACCGGTAGAATATCTATCGACCGATGGTGGCCACCGCACCACCTCCACAATGCAGATATGGGCTGAAGCAGCCGACAGGCTGCAGAACTTTGACAATTCGGGCACTGCGCCCGAGTATGCCGCGCTTGAGGGGCACCACGCGGTGATTGTGGCCGCCTCCGACACCTGGGCCAATTATCGCCATCAGGCCGATGCGATGGCGATGTATCAGTTGCTGCGCCGCCATGGATATGCTGATGAGAATATCATCGTGATAGCCGAGGATAATCTGGCCGATGACCCACGCAACATCTGGCCGGGCGAGGTGCGCGTGCGCCCGGATGGCGCGGATGTGCATGCCGCACTGAAGGTGGACTATCATCTCTCGTCGCTCTCGATAGATGACTTCGAGGATATCATGACAGGCAATCAGCACTCCGGTCTGCCCTCGACACTGCAATCAGACAACCACGACAACGTGGTGCTCTTCTGGTGCGGACATGGCAACCTCAACCAGCTCTGCTGGGGGAGCCGCGCCATAATGGAGGGGAGCCGGATGCGACGCATTGTCGAGCGCATGGCGGATGCCGGAAGATTCCGCAAGCTGCTGATTGTGATGGATGCCTGCTATAGCGGCACCATCGGAGAGGCATGCGAAGGGGTGCCGGGAGTGCTTGTGATGACTGCCGCCAATGCCAATGAATCATCAAAAGCCGATGTGAAGAACCTTGACATGGGGATATGGCTTTCCAACGGCTTCACGCGCGCCTTTCAGGAAGCGGTGGATGCAAATCCTGCGATTTCGATGCGCGACCTTTACTATGAAGTGGCGCGACGCACCCTGGGTTCGCATGCCACCATCTATAATGCTACGGCCTCGGGCAATCTGTTCCGCGAGAGCTTCGACGAATATCTGCCGGTGCGCTGACTGAGTGAGGAGTTGGGTCAGCGGCGGTCGGGAGGGGTGGCGGGAGCGGCTTTGTCGGTGGCCAGCGAGCGGCTGACGGTCACGAGCCATACGCCGCTGAAGATTAGCAGCACGGCAGCCCCTTTGATGAGTGTGAAGGTCTCCAGACCGAGGGCTATGGCTACGGCACTGGCCAGGATGGGCTGCACGTAGTTGTACATGCCCACGATGGTGGGGCGCAGCATCTTCTGCCCTATCATCATGCAGATGTAGGCTATGTAGGTGGCGCCGATGACGGTGGCAGCTATTCCGGCCCATTCGAGCGAGCTGACCTCAGCCCAGGGGGTGGAGAGAATCAGCGGTGAGGTGAGGGGCAGGGTCACGACCGTGGCACCGAGAAACATCCATTTCATCAGTGTCACCAGTGAGTATCGGCGTATGAAATTGCGGTAGAGGGTCAGATAGAGCGCATAGCTGAGCTGGGCCATAAGCACGATTATGTCGCCCAAGGCCGGATTGGAGGCCTGCGATGCAGGGGTGTCGCTGCCGAGCACCAGTATAAGCGCTCCGGCTGCACCGAGCAATATTCCACCAGCCTTCTTGAGACTTATCGGCTCACGCAGTATGATCCAGGCGAGCAGCATCACCCACATAGGCATGGTGGTGGTGACGAGGGATGCCTCGCCCGGCGATGTCAGGCTCACCCCAACTATGAAGCATCCTTGATTGAGGCATATGCCCAGCAGACCGGCGCCGAATAGGCGCAGTTTATCTACCCATGGCACATGCTCGCGCGGAGTGAATAGAGATGTGAGCCAGAAGAGCACCGCCGCGCCCACCATGCGGAAGTCAACGAGCAGCAGCGGCGCCACGGCCCCCGAAGCGAGCACGAGTTTCACCACCGGGGCCATAAGCCCCCATATCGTATTGGCACACAGTGCCGAAAGATGTCCCTTAAGTTTAAAATCGCTCATAAATCAGAATCACATCTTGGCCTCTCTCTCCATAATCAGCCGGGAGGACTGTATCAAACACGTAGATATGGTGAATCAACTTTCTTTAGGGTTAAATTCAAACCTACTCCGAGAGAGAGCCTTACCTTAGAAACTTATCAAAAATATAGAAGTTGTTTAACGTTCACACTCCACTTCTATAGAGGAAAGTCAGAAATCGGGTGCAAAATTACAAAAAAATCATTAATTTTGCAGTGCAATCCGGACTCAAGAGTGTGCTGCGCTTGATATGTGTCAGAATTTCAGACACTTGAGATTCAAAATCGTTATCATCGCCTCTCTGAGATATCACTGCATGTGTGGCCCCGACATAAGCCACTATCTGACAGGAGTTTATCCGGAAGGGGGTTTACATCACCTCGGCAATTCGGTCTGCTGCGCTGCATGAAGCGGAGGGACTGAAAGTGATGGGACGGCTCTACCCCCTTTTCCCCGCCGGCCCGGAGGAGCATCCGGAGGCTACGGCAGACGCCTCGCCCATATGAGCTGCGGTCTGCTTCCGTCGCCAAATGACTCATCACGACCAATCGGCGGAGATATCCATATGAACTTAGTATAGTCTGCGTCCCGTCTGGCAGACTCTACCGCATCCACCCGCTCCGGATAAAAAGGGGCGCGGGGCGGCTTCCGATACACTTCAGTGCGCCGGAAGAGAGTTCATATTGATTGAAGAGAATGCCGAGGATATTTCTGACATATCGCAATCCATCACTTTACCTCATCCACCCGGCCAGAAGCTATCGGGTGATTGGGGTAGCTGCCGCGTGCATCCATCTTACCGACCGCAAGGAGCGTTGTGCGCGGCATCATGCAGCATATCAACTCATTAACCATATATACACCATACTATGAAACGATTATTTACAATCATGGCGCTGCTGGCAGTGCTACTGCCACTGGCGTCAACCCCGGCCCGAGCCATTGAGGACAGCCGGGAGGTGACTGAAAATGGAGTCACCTACACCATCTATGACAGCGGAGAAGTGGTCGTAGAGAAAGCTGACCCGAGCGTAACGGTCTGGGACCCATCGAATCTTGTGGCACAGGGCTACCTTGTCAGCGCCATCAACCATTACGCCTTCGAGAACTGCACGGAGCTGCGCGAAGTAAAGATGCCGCAGGCCATGGAAATCATCGGCATGCACGCCTTCGATGGATGCACAGCGTTGCGCGAATTGACGCTGCCTGAAAACGCCACCCTTGTGATGAATGACGCTTTTGCCAACTGTACGTCGCTTGAAACGGCAGTAATCGAAGGAGAGCAGGAGCAGGATATCGTCACTCGCATGTTTGCAGGCTGCACGTCATTGAAGAGTGTGAGAATCCCCTCATCTGTGACACGATTCATGGAGGAATGCTTTCTCGACTGCGCATCACTGCAGAGCATCGAGATTCCGGATGGATGCACTGAGATAGACGATTATGCATTCAAGGGTTGCGCCTCACTTCAGGAGGTGGTGATTCCGGAGAGTGTCACCAAGATGGGATGGGGTATCTTCAGCTATTGCACCGGCCTGCGCCGATTTGAAATTGCGGAATATCTCAGTATACCCGGAGGCATGTTTCAGGGATGCAGCGGACTTGAGGAGATAGAGTTGCCACGCCCGTTTGTGGTGGGCTACGAGACATTCGAAGGTTGCACGGGGTTGCGCAAGGTCACTTTCAAGGGCTACCCCTCAACTTTTGAGACAAGAGCCTTCGCCAACTGCACAGCGCTCTCCGAGTTCGAGATTCCCGGCAGCGTCTCCAAAATCGATGAAGAGTGCTTCATGGGCTGCGCCTCGCTCGAAAGCGTAAGAATCCCCACAGGGGTGAAGGCAGTACAGGACCGCACTTTTGCCGGATGCACCGCACTGAAGTCTATCATCATTCCTTCAACGGTGTCATACGTACGCGATGAGGCATTCGCCGGATGTACATCTCTTGAGTCAATAACGCTCAGTGCAAAGTGGATAAGCTATAGCCCCGGCAGCGGCATCTTCAAAGACTGCACCGCACTGCGCGAAGCTATATTTGGCGAGGGGATCACAGCCACACCTGATGGCATCTTCGAGAATTGCACAGCGCTGCGCCGTGTGGTATTTCCGGAATCGCTGACCACTGTCGGAGCCTACTCATTTTCCGGCTGCACAGCGCTTGATGATGTAGAGGGGAAGAACTACATTGTAGCTATCCACGAAGGGGGATTCAAAAACTGTCACAGCTTCGTCAAATACGATTTCCCCTCATGCGAGACAATCGGCAACGCTGCATTCATGGGGTGCCACAACATGGAGGAACTGATATTCCCCGAGTGTCTCAAATCAATCGGAGATGAGGCTTTCAGCTATGAGAGGAACGTTCATGATTACACTGCCTCTCAATTTATCAACAAAATCACGGAGATTGTCATTCCTGACAATGTCACAAGCGTAGGGGAATCCGCATTCGCAGGCATCATCAATCTCAAAAAGGTCACTCTGAGCAAATCTATGGTGTCGCTTACCAAAGGCAACTTTACGTCTGCCAGAAAAATGGAAGATGTGTGGTGTCGTAATCCGGAGCCGCCGGTTGCCATAACGAATGGAGGAAGCCTCGACCCCGATTACTTCTTCGCCAATTATGAGGCGACTCTGCATGTGCCCGAGGGTTCGCTTGACAAGTATATGGATCCATATAAATTTCACATATGGCCATGGTTCAACAAAATCGTGGAGTTTGACGTGGAGGAGACTCCTTCGGGTGTGACCGAAGTTATGCAGGATGGCTATGATCCGGATATCGACAATACTCTTCCCGTAGATGTCTACGACTTCGATGGCCGCTGCATCTACCATGGTCTGCTTGAAGAGGCAGCGCTCACCGATGGCGAGTTCTACATCATACGCCAGGGCCGGGTAGCTGTCAAAGTCAGATTCTGATATCGACTTCACCAAGCATAGATAAACTTCTATAATAAGTCACGAATAAGTCACGGCGCCGCCTCATTGAATTGAGACGGCGCCGTCATTATGTTTCTGTTATTTCAGTCATTTCGCCGCAGAGGTGGCTGCCTGCAGCCGGCGCATTGCCGCGCGCTTCATCATATCACGCGGCGGGGAGAGCGACACGCTTTAGGCGTAGGCTGCGCGCTGCGCGAGGCATCGGCCGACGACAATGTGTTGCGTCCGCCGGCCACAAGCGGCGAATGTTCCAGGGTGTAGAGAATGCGGTCGCGCTGCTGCGATGTGAAACCGGCACCGAACGTCTCCTGATAATCCATCACATTGGCCGATACCACAAACTCTTCGTCAGGCAGCATACGCATGTAGCCCAGATCATCATAATATTGCAGATATACCGAGCGATCGTAGTAGGGAGTGTCCTCACAATCCTCAAATGGCTCGAATACGTGGTGGAGCCCGAGGAAGTGCCCCAACTCATGCGCCAGCACATACTCATTGCGCATGCCGAAGAGCGTGCGGCTATTGAGGAATACCCCCGGATGTTGATACATCGGGGCCTCTGAAGAGTCATAGGTGTTGGTACTCGAAAGTTCCTCACCCGGATAGAAGAAGGGCGACAGGGTGTAGCCGGCGATTGTATCGCCGTAATAGTCGAAATCATCAGGAGTGCCTATCGGAAGAATCCAGACATTCACAGCCTTTGTGATGTCGGTGAACCATTCCGGGCGCAGAAAGTCATACTCATCTACGCCATATGTATATTTCACCGGCTCATTGATGTATCGCCGACCGGGTGCATCGAGTCCGGGAAGGTCGGCGAGCACAAATCTCACGCCCGTGTCCACATACCCATCAAGTGCCAGTGCATTCTCATAAGTGAAGTTTGCCCAATCAAGCAAGTAGTCGAGAATCTCCTCAGGCATCTCCGAGCCATTCTCGAGCGGGAAAATATTGAACACAATCGGCACCTCATATTCACCCTTTGTGCCGGCGCCGGGAGCTGACCATTCGGCCTTGGTGGTGACTGTGGAGGTGTAGTATTCGCCGCGCGTGGTCTTGACATAACCTCGCACATAGTAGGTCACGCCGGGAATCATGCGGTCAAGTGTGGCGCAGCGGTAATAGAGGTCCTCGCTCCAGTCCCATGAAGTGAAGGTCTCGTCATCCTCCACCTCCAGCAGGTAAGCGCGGGCAGTCTCTACCGTCGGCTCATCGTCAACTACCGACGACACACAACCCCAGGTCAGTATCTTCTCACCTTCGGGCAATGCTGAGCCATGCATATACACAGCTTGCACAGTCACATCAAGGCCATCCGCTGCATAGTTATCATCGATGAAGCCGGAAATGGATATCTCGAATGTGCTTACGTCATCACCATCGGGAGTGTCGGGCGTATCATCCGAGCAGGCCGTCAGCAAAATTGCGCCGGCGGCTAAAAGAGATAGATTCTTAAGAAATTTCATAATGTTGCAATCTTGCCCGCAATAAGTGCGGGCAGTCTATGCAAAGTTACGAAATTTCGATGAATTACGCAAATCTCATAGCGTTGTGTATGAGTTTGCCCTCAAGGGCTGCGATATGTGAAGCCGAGCGGCAGAGATCTGTTTCGCCGTCGCGTAAAAGCTATTGGTTGAGGTCGGCCGGGATGCGGCGCGACATCAGCGCGCTGCCGAGCACCATCAGTCCCAACACGAGGAATGCGATTGCCGCGCTGTGCATGATATTTCCCAGCCCCACAAGCGGCGAGACAATCGCACCGAAAATGTAGCCCACCAACCCGAGCATCGCCGAAGCTGCGCCGGCATTGCGGCGCCCCTCATTCATGGCCAGGGTGTTGCTGACGGTGAATATCATGCCGAGACAGAAGAGAATGGGTATCAGCGGCAACTCATATGCCCAGAATGAATGCACGCAGAACATCATCACCACCTCTACCGCCACGGCCGCGATCAGCACCAGCCCGCCGATATAGGCCGCGCGCTTGAGCACCTTGAAGCGCAGCGCGAGCATCGACCCCACGGCCACACTCACTGCATTGGCGCCCATTATGCAGCCAAACACCACCTGCGAGTATCCGAAATGGGTCTGTATTATGAAGGGGGCTGATGAGATATAGGCGAAGAGGAAACCGAGGGCCGCCCCTTTAAGCAATACATGCGTCATAAAGCGGCGGTTGGAGGCCAGCGTGAGATAGTTGCCGAAGGTGAGCCAGAGCGATTTGGTCGACCTGCGGTCTTTCGGGAGTGACTCTTTGAGTTTGGGGGATATGGCAAGTAGAATCAGGGCGAATCCGGCCAGGGTCCAGAAGACACCCTTCCATGTGAAGCTCTCCGAGACAAAGCCTCCTATCACCGGAGCAGAGGCCGGAGCGATGCCGTTGATGGCCCCGACGATGGCCATTGTCTTGGCGAGCATACGCCCGTGGTAGAAATCGGCCGGGATGGTGCGCGCCAGGAAGTAGCCTCCCGACGCACCGAGTCCTTGCGCCAGACGACACCAGATAAAGAACTGTATAGTTGGCGAATAGACACTTATCACCGAAGCGGCTATGAATAGAATCAGCGTACCGACCAGCACCGGTTTGCGCCCATACTTGGCACTCACCGGACCCAGCAACACCTCCCCCAGTCCGAGACCAATCATGCCTGTTGTCAGACCGAGCTGCACCGTCGGCACCGCGCAGCCGAAAAACTTGCACATCGAAGGCAACGACGGCAGATACATGTCATTCACAAATGAGCCGAAGGCGCTCAATCCCGCCAGATAAATCACGAGAAATGTGAAGTTTATGGCAATCGCCGAGGTAGACGCGCCGGCCGCCGGGGCCGATGATTGCTGCTGTGTGGAACCTGATTCTTTATCCATATTATTCTACATTATTCTACGATTCGTTTTTCATAGTGAAAATCTCCCCAAAACCCATCAATATTATAATGCACGCTCCCTTCAAAATGTTCTTTTCCGACGGAACACCCACTTAAGCAATAGCCCTGGTTCTCACCCATATCCCTCATTTAAGAGCCGACATGACGCCCAACTCCGTTAAGATCAGGAAGGGCCTTACTATTTCATAATCGGTAAGATAGGAAGGGAATTTAAGGGCGCGGATTTTTTCGCTTGTCGCTGCGCGACTGCGCCGCGGATGGAAGGGATTAACGCGGATCATCTTTGTGCAATGTGCTGGTTTGCACGCAGGTGGGGACGGATACATCTCGGCGCTGAGCGCCTTGATGATCGCGGATGGCTGCGCATTCCCCCTTGATACGGGCCTTACGGGTGAACGAGGCCTACGGGTAAACGGAGGCTTACGGGTGAACGAGGTTTACGGGAGAACGAGGTTTACGGGAGAACGAGGTTTACGGGAGAACGAAGTTTACGGGAGAACGAAGTTTACGGGAGAACGAGGTTTACGGGAGAACGAAGTTTACGGGTGAACGAAGTTTACGGGTGAACGTAAAAATTTAGATAGAAAGTATCGTCAGACGATACTTTCTATCTAAATTTTTACTATTCTAAGATTTTTAGTGAGATGACCGCGCTGATTTCAAATAGTACGGCGTTAAGTTATGTTCTTGGGGGAGGCGTCAGTCGCGACGGGTGGTGTGGCCTTCGTAGAAGTTGATGAAGGCTTTGTTGACGAGGCGGTTGCCGCCGGGGGTGGGGTAATCGCCTGAGAAGTACCAGTCGCCAGTATGCGAGGGTATGGCCTTATGCATGTCGGCTATGGTCTGATAGACGATGCGCACCTCGGCCTTCGTGCCCTCGGGAGTCAGCATGTCGGCAATCTTGTCCGATATCTCCTCATCTGTGAAGGGGGCATAGACCTCCTTGACGTAATTGACCACCTGCTCCTTCGGCAGATGCTCCTGCGCTTTGCATTTGCGATATATCTTCTCAAGCACATGGCTGCGCCCGGATTCTCGAAGCAGCGCCACGGCAGCGCGGAAGGCGATAAACTCGCTCATGCGCGACATATCGATGCCATAGCAGTCAGGATATCTCACCTGCGGCGAACTGGACACAATCACGATGCGACGCGGATTCAGACGGTCGAGTATGCGGATAATCGACTGTCGCAGGGTCGTGCCGCGCACGATGCTGTCGTCAATCACCACCAGGTTATCCACGCCGGGGTGTATCGTGCCGTAAGTGATGTCGTAGACGTGAGCTGCAAGATCATCGCGACTCTTCCCCTCGGCGATGAAGGTGCGCAGCTTGATATCCTTTATCGCCACCTTCTCGCGGCGTATGCGGCGCGACAGGATGGCATGCATCTCTTCGGGAGTAGACTCCCCGGAGGCCTGGAGCCGGTTAAGGCGCTCAATCTTGTCGTGAATCAGATGGTCTTCGAAACCCTGCACCATACCGTAGTAGGCCACTTCGGCCGTATTGGGGATGAAAGAGAAGACAGTGTTGTCGAGGTCGCCATCAACACTTTCGAGCACCTGCGGCACGAGCATCTCGCCCAGACGCTTCCGCTCGCGGTAGATGTCGCGGTCGGAACCGCGAGAGAAGTATATGCGCTCAAACGAGCATTGCGTCTCCTTACGGGGTTGCAGTATGGTCTCGATTTTCATGCTGCCGTTGTTGTCCACCACCAGCGCCTCGCCCGGCGTGAGCTCATGCACATCGTCGATGCTGACATTGAAGGCCGTCTGAATGACAGGGCGCTCGCTTGCCACCACCACAACCTCATCATCCTGATAATAGAAACAGGGGCGGATGCCATGCGGGTCGCGCATTGTGAACATATCCCCATTGCCCAAGATTCCACAGATTACATATCCCCCATCCCATATCGGCGCGCAGCGCTTGAGCACATTGCTCACATCGATGTCTGCGGCTATGGCCGCAGCCACGTCGAGACCCTTCAGGCCATTGGCCGAATGGAGGTCGAAGAGGCGCTCATTCTCACGGTCGAGGGCATGTCCGAGCTGTTCGAGGAGTATGAATGTGTCGGCATACAGCCGGGGATGCTGCCCCATGCCGGTGATTTCGTTAAACACCTCATCAACATTTGTAAGATTGAAATTGCCGCACAAGAGCATATTGCGGCTGCGCCAATTGCTGCGGCGCAGAAATGGATGCACATAGCTAAGTCCGCTTCGTCCGGTGGTGGAATAGCGCAGGTGGCCCATATAGACCTCTCCGAGAAATGGTATGGCTGAATCGCCGGCCTTTACAGCCTCTTCGATGGCACTGTGGATGCTGCCGAACGCATTCTGTATGGCATCGGCCCCCTCGGCCCGCTGGCGGAAGATATACTCCCTTCCGGGCAGCACATCGAGCTTCACGCATCCCACACCGGCACCCTCCTGGCCACGGTTATGCTCCTTCTCCATAAGGAGATAGAGTTTATCGAGCCCATAAAAACGCGAGCCATACTTTTGCTGATAATACTCCAGAGGCTTACGAAGCCTCACCATTGCGATACCGCATTCATGCTTGATGAGTTCCATGTGAGGATAATCTTAAAAAGTCAAGCCCGCAATCCAAGATGCAGGCCCAGTCAGCTAATCAGTTAAATAAAGTCGTTTCGACAACTTCACTAAACAACTAAAAATGCAAAATTAATTCTTTTTCACAACCCGACAATGAAGTTGCCTTAACTTTTTCCAATCCTGTGGCCTTTATTTTATTTCCCCTGCGGGCATGTCTATTGGATGCGGGGCGGAGACTCCGAGTGGGTGAGGCCGGAAATGCCTGAATGAAAGAATATTCTTAACATTTGATATGTTTTGATGTCATATTGGTGTGAAGTGTTTGGCAGATTGAATTTTTCATATTATCTTTGCACCCGCAACCCGAGCGGACGCATGCACGCGCATGCCCGCAGGCCGGCAGATTACATCACCTTGGCAATTCAGTCTGACTCGCTCAAATGCGCCGGCTGACTGAAAGTGATGGGACGGCTCTTCTGCCTATTACAATAATAATTTCTCCTTCTGCGTCCCGTCTTGCAGATTATACCTGACCTCCGACGTCGTTCTCTCTACGCATCGGCAAGTGTGGGTGGGCATCGGCACGCAATGACGTGAGATTTCACCACACACTCTCAGTGAGGCTACGCCGGAGTCCAACGGACTCTCATCATGCAACAGACAATCACTCAGCGGACGCAGTTCTGCACCCGATACACCACCTATTCAACTCCATACAGTTTCAGCTGCATCATGACCCGCTTCATGGTGTGACTCTTTGTGTGCGTGTGCCCCCCCGCCAGCCTACGGCACGCGGGATGCATATCGCCAGGCCATGCCATGTGCGAGAATTACACTACAACCTAAACAGAACAACAAAACATCCAATCTTTCTACAACTTTACTACTACCATGTAATTCTCAGATAACAACAACTCAAACCCACCGGCCTGCACATTAGGCATAAGGGGCCGGTATAACTCGCTAATTTGCACATTTATTACACTTGCAGTCACGCCCGCTCCCTGCTGACAGGAAGCGGGCGTGCAGTTTTGCATATACTCTGCCCAAGGCATGGCCGCGCTCTGCCGACGGCCCACGCATCATAGATGGCTGGCCAGCAGCGTCTCATCGCGCCCGGAGTCTATACCCTCTATGCGCACCAGGCTGACTGTATTGAGCAATTCAGGACGCGCAGGAGCCACTACACGCAGGTAATTGTCGGTCAATCCGCTCATCAATGCCTCCCCCCCACGGGATGTCGACGTAGCAGCATCGGTCTCACCCGACCCTTCGGCCTCAGCATCCTGCTCATACGGATGCAGCACATACTCCCACAGCACCGGGCGCTCAGCCCCCACCATCGACTCGAAATAACTCTGCAGCTTAGCATCCGACAGACGCTGCAGCTGCCCCGCGCGCTGATGACGCTCGGAGGGGGCCACCTCCGGAGCACTCATCATCAGAGCCGCTGTGCCCGGACGCTCGGAGTAGGGGAATACGTGCAGTCTCGTGACATCAAGACTGCCGATAAACTCAAGCGAACGCGCCCACTCATCGGGAGTCTCACCGCGCGCACCGGCTATTACATCGACGCCGATAAAGGCATCCGGTATCATACGGCGTATCTGCGCGATGCGATTGCTGAAGAGCGCCGTGTCATAACGGCGGTTCATAAGCTTCAGCACAGCATCCGACCCCGACTGCAGCGGTATATGGAAATGCGGCATGAAAGCGCGTGACTCCTCGGCCACCCAGCGGATTATCTCCTCGGTAAGGAGATTCGGCTCGATGCTTGATATGCGGTAGCGCTCTATCCCCTCGACCGAGTCGAGCCCTTTCAGCAGATCGAGCAGACTCTCTCCGGTGTCCTTGCCGAACTCACCGATATTGACGCCGGTGATGACAATCTCACGCCCTCCGGCCTCAGCCGCACGGCGTGCCTGCCCTACAAGATCGGCGATGCGCCCTGAACGGGAGCGACCGCGGGCAAAGGGGATGGTGCAATATGTGCAGTAATAGTCGCAGCCATCCTGCACCTTCAGCCAGTAGCGCGTGCGCTCGCCGTGCTCGCACGAGGGCTGGAATTCGGTGATGTCGGCAGTGCGGGTAGACTCCACGATCGGACTGTGCGAGGCCTCCCAGGCATCAAGATACTCCGAGATGCGCAGTTTCTCGTTAGAACCCAGCACGATATCCACACCCGGAATCGACGCCACTTCAGACGGTTTGAGCTGCGCATAGCATCCCGTGACCACCATCGTAGCCGCGGGCCACTGGCGAGTTAGGCGGCGTATAAGCGAGCGTCCCTTCTTATCGGCCGTCTCAGTGACCGAGCAGGTATTGACCACGCAAATATCAGGCGTCTCACCCGGATGGATGCGCCGGAATCCGCGCTCGCCGAGAATCTTGCCGATTGTGGAGGTCTCGGCATAGTTGAGTTTGCAACCCAAGGTATAGAAAGCCGCCTTACGCGGTGCGAAATCAGGAGTCATGATTGATAAATGATGATTTTTGAGCCACAAATTTACAAAAAATCCCCGAAAGTATTGACAACGCCCCGCGGAAGTATTATCTTTGCGTCTCATGCGCGCCCGAGAGATGGATTCTCCGGCTACGCGCTACGCATTCTGAAATGAAGAAAGGTAAAGAAGTAAAAATCTCATACTGGGCAGCTCACGCCACCACGATAGTCAGCGTGACCCTCGTATTGCTCATCATAGGCATCATCGCTCTGGCCACCACCTCGGCCCGGCAGGAGACACGCCGCCTGAAGGAGAGTCTCGAAATCAGTGTCATAATGGCCGACAGCGTCTCGAATGCCGGCGCAGCCGCCACACTGGGGCATATGCGTGCCCTCCCCTTCTGCCGCAATCTGCGGCTCATCACCCGCGAAGAGGCCCTGCAAGCCTGGAAGAACGACACAGGCGAAGACCTTGAGGCTCTCTTCGGCGTCAACCCCCTATCGCCCGAAATATCCTTCACCATGCCGGCGGCCTACTCCAACCCCGACTCTCTGGCCCGCATAAGCAAGCTGCTTCTCAGCCAGCCCGGCGTGGAGGATGTGGCCACGCCTGACAGTCAGCTGGTGGTGACGATGAACTCCAATATCGGACGTATTTCGCTAATACTCGGCATCATCGCTGTGGTGATGCTGATAATCTCGTTTGTGCTGATCAACAACACCGTGCATCTCACCATCTATGCGCGCCGCTTCATAATCCACACGATGCAGCTCGTGGGAGCCACCAACGGCTTCATACGCCGCCCGTTCGTGTGGCACAACTGCCTGGCCGGAATCATCGCCGGCATCATCGCCGCAGCCATATTGGGCACTGCCCTCGCCCTGGCTCCGCAGGCAGGATTCGCAGGGTTGGGCGTGCTGGTGGAGTGGCCCGTATATGGCGCCACAGCGGCCCTGCTGATCATACTGGGTGGCGGAATCTGCGCGCTGGCAGCCTCGCTGGCCACCAACCGCTATCTGCGCAAAGAGTATGGCGAGCTCTTCCGTTGAGGCAGCCCCCTCAATCACTCTTTGTTCCCCTACCCTCCTTCAATCTCATATTATCAACCATATCATATCTACAACTGCATATGATCCCAGACCAGAACAATACCTCCGCCGCCTCACCGATTGCCAGACCCGAGGCTGCCGAGACTTCAAAAGAAAAATATTCCCTCTTCCCGGGCGCAAATCTATGGATGATGGCGGGTTGCCTTGTGCTCATCATTGTCGGCTTCCTGCTCATGGCCGGGGGCTCAAGCAGCGTCGAGGGGGGCTTCAATCCTGAGATATTCTCCACACGCCGCATCGTAGTGGGGCCCACAGTGGCCTTCCTCGGATTCCTGCTCATGGCCTTCGCCATAATCTGGACTCCGCGCAAATGCCGGCGCCAGACCAAGTAAGGGAGCCCCTGCCTCACCCTTCAACCCTATCGGAGTCAGCCATGACTGATTTCTGAGAGTCTATCCTTACACCGACAAAAAATTATAATCCAAAAACCAATAAGACGACAACGACCATGGATTGGCTTGACGCGTTAATACTGGGCCTCGTGCAAGGCCTCGCCGAATATCTGCCTATCTCATCGAGCGGACATCTCGAGATTTTCCGCGAGATTCTGGGCATTGATATCCCCAAGGATGACATCCTGCAGTTCGACATAATGGTGCATGCCGCCACTGTCTGCTCCACAATTGTGGTGCTCTGGCCGATGTTTGCCCGACTCTGCAAAAGTTTCTTCACCTTCCGCATGGACCACGACTTCTTCTACGTATGCAAGATTCTGCTGAGTTGTGTGCCTGTAGGGATAGTGGGAGTCTTCTTCAAGAGCTATGTAGAGCAATTCTTCGGCTCCGGGCTGGCTATTGTGGGCGCCTGCCTCATTGTGACGGCTCTGCTGCTGACCTTCGCCCACTTCAGCGACCGGCTAATAGCCAGCGGCAAGTTGAAGCCGGCCTCGCGTGGCCGCGACATCTCATGGAGCGATGCCTTCATCATCGGTTGCGCACAGGCTGTGGCCGTGCTGCCGGGTCTCAGCCGAAGCGGCACCACCATCGCCACCGGCATTCTGCTCGGCGACAAGCGCGACAAAGTGGCGCAGTTCTCATTCCTGATGGTGATTCTGCCCATCCTGGGCGAGGCTCTGCTCGACACCAAAGAGATGCTTGAGGCGCCCGCCGGCACCGAAGGGGCAATCTCCTGGATGGTGCTGCTCATAGGCTTCGCCACAGCCTTCATCGTGGGCTGCGCAGCCTGCAAATGGATGCTCAATCTGGTGAAGAAGGGCAAACTCGTATGGTTTGCCATCTACTGCGTCATCATGGGCGTCATCTGCCTGCTCTGGTGAGGCTCGCCGATTAGGTCTTAGAATCGACATCATAAGTACCTCTCAAAAATTAGTATTTGATATTTTTTTTGGGAGAGACATAAGGAAAAATATACCTCAAATCTTCATACACGAATGGATTTTGTGACAGGAGAGATATTAGGGATCGACAAACCCCTGGGCTGGACATCATTCGATGCCGTAAAGCGCATCCGCGGCGCCATACAGCGCCGCCTGGGGGTGAAGAAATTCAAAGTCGGCCATGCCGGCACACTCGATCCATTGGCCACCGGAGTGCTGATTATCTGCACCGGACGCGCCACACGCGAAATCGACCGCCTTCAGGCCGGCCGCAAGGAATATGTGGCCGTGATGCGTCTGGGGGCCACCACCCCGAGTTTCGACCTCGAGAAGGAGATTGATGCCACCTACCCCTACCAACATGTCAGCCGCGAGATGATACTGCAGACGCTGCCCCGCTTCACCGGCCACATCATGCAGGTGCCACCTGTGTTTTCAGCCGTGAAGGTTGATGGCAAACGCGCCTATCTGCATGCCCGCAAGGGGCAGGAGGTGGAACTTGCAGCCAAACCCCTCGTGATCGATGAGTTCGAGCTGCTTGACTTCGACGGCCGCGACATGACGCTGCGCATCGTGTGCAGCAAGGGCACCTATATCCGCGCCCTGGCCCGCGACCTTGGCGAGGCTCTCCAGAGCGGCGCGCATCTCATCTCGCTGCGCCGCACAGCCGTAGGCCCCGTACGCGCCGAAGAGTGCATGAGTGTCGACGAGGCAGTGGCCATGATCAGCCAATGCCCCCTCACCTTCCCCGAAAATTATGAATGTCAGGCTAACCAAACCCCTGAAAACAAAACTATCTCACCCCGAAATTAACTGCTAACGATTATGGATAATCTGGCCGAAGATATCAGCTTACATTTCACGACTATGAAACTCTCGCAGTTCAAATACAAACTGCCCGAGTCTCTGATAGCGCAATACCCCTCCGAGAACCGCGATGAATGCCGTCTGATGGTGCTTGATGCCCGCACCGGCGAAATCCAGCATAAGATATTCAAGGAGATCATCGACTACTTCGATGAGGGTGATGTGATGGTGTTCAACAACACAAAGGTCTTCCCCGCACGCCTCTATGGCAATAAGGAGAAGACCGGCGCATGCATCGAGGTCTTCCTGCTGCGTGAGCTTAATGTGGATAATAAATTCTGGGATGTCCTCGTGGAGCCGGCGCGCAAGATCCGCATCGGCAACAAACTCTATTTCGGCGAGGACGACAGCATGGTGGCCGAGGTGATTGACAACACCACCTCGCGCGGACGCACCCTGCGATTCCTCTACGACGGGCCTCACGATGAGTTCAAGGAGGCTCTGTATGCCCTCGGCGAGACTCCGCTGCCGGAGTATATCACCCGCCCCGTGGAGCCTGAGGATGCCGAGCGGTACCAGAACATATATGCCGAGCATGAGGGGGCTGTGATGGCTCCGGCTGCCGGACTGCACTTCAGCCGCGAGCTCATGAAGCGCCTCGAAATCAAGGGCGTGGAGCGCGGATTCCTCACCCTGCACTGCGGCAAAGGGAATTTCCGCGACATCGATGTCGAGGATCTGACCAAACACCGCATGGATAGCGAGGAGATGGTGGTCGACGGCGACCTGGTGGATATGGTGAATGCCGCCAAGGATGCCGGGCATAAGGTTTGTGCCGTGGGCGCATCGGTGCTGAGGGCAATCTCATCGTCGGTGTGCATGAACGGCCACATCATGCCCTATTCCGGCTGGACCAACAAGTTCATCTTCCCCCCGTATGACTTCACCGTATGCGATTCGATGGTGACTAACTTCCATCTCCCCCTCTCGACGATGCTGATGATGGTGTCGGCCTTCGGCGGCTACCGCAACATCATGAACGCCTACGATGTGGCCGTCAAAGAGGGCTACCGCTTCGGCGCCTACGGCGATGCAATGCTCATACTGCGCTGACGCGCCACCCGCACCACTCTACGGCACCCCTCCCTCCCATACCAAACTGAAATTACTGAATAGTAATCAATATGTGAAGAGGACGCTCCCTATTGCTTATGGAGCGTCCTCTTCGTATACATCCACCTGCAGATCGCCACGGGAGCATTCGGCATTGCGAACCACCCACATCGCCGGCGACTCAGAATGTGGAGTATAGGGTGAGTGAGCCGAGGATGCGGTAGATGCCGTAGATGGAGGAGGTGGGGATGCGGAAGGGGGGATAGGCGGGGTTAAGACTGCGGGCCTCAACCTCTTCGTCAGATTTCCTCAGGGGGTAGAGGCATTTCAGCACTGCGCCGTTGGCGGTGTCCACCACCAGCGGATGCCCCCAGGGGATAAAGCTGCGCTCATGGATGCGGCGCAGAAAGAGGAGTGTGCCGTCGCGGAAGTCGGGCTCCATGCTGTCGCCCGACACCCTTATCGCCATCTCGGCGCCACGCACCTGCGCCACCACCAGCTGGCAGTCTTCGCGGCGCACACTGTCGGCATAGTCCTGCAGCGAACCCGCACAGGCTGCTGTGGGGATGAGCGGCACCAGCGCTGCGCCACGCGATTCGAGCGCCACGGCAAGCGTGCGGTCAGGATAAGGGTCACTCAGCATCGTACCCTCGCCGAATACAAGCCAATCAGTATTGAGATCGGGATATACGCGGCGTATGTCGCGCAACTTCTCGTCTGACACCGAACGGCGCATCGCCCCGATATAGGTGCTCGATACCCCGATACTGCGACAGAAATCTACCTGGCTCACGCCTTTGAAGCGCAGGTATTCCAGCAAACGATCTTTTACCTCTGATGCCATATTCTTTAGTTATAAGTCAACGCTTATGATTGCATTAGCATTGATAGATTTAATTTTGCATTGCTAAATTAATACTTATTTCTCAATGATGCAAATTAACTCGAATAATAATCTAATGCAAAAGAGAGTTTTATGGATATAACTACCAATGGCTCAGCGGATACGATAGCTGAGAGCACCCCGGCAGATACTGCGCCAGTGGCAGCACTGACAAGCATCAAAATCAATCTTGCCGAGGTGATGGAGAATCTCAAACTGGTGAGCAGTTATCTGGCCGGCAAGCGCGAGGAGTCGGCCGTGGCCTACGACCGTGTGGCAGCCATAGATGTGGATGCGCCGGTGGTGGGGTTGCTGATGGAGGATGCGGCGCTCAGGGTAGCGAGCGTATTTCCCGGCCCGCTGCTCAGATGGCGCTACATGCGCAATGTGCTCACATTTGATATCGAGGGTGAGTGTGATGCCGAGGGGCTGCGTTCGACGTTGCTGCGCGTGGTGTGTCTTGAGGTATTACGCCGCTGGCTGCGCCTCACAGGTTCGGATTATGCCGACACAGTGGCCGAGTCGGCCACCGAAGCGGCCGACTCACTCAGCATCCACTTCCCGGCACTCAAAGCCGCCGGAGAGCCCGGCAATACCGGCGAAGATGACAATAAAGAGCCCGATGAATGGCTACCCACCCGCAAGATTGCCTCGCGCCGCCGCCTCCCGC
>CAJTNN010000008.1:37172-88590 GCA_910577585.1 uncultured Muribaculaceae bacterium
CTCTGCAGAATCATTGCAATGATTCTGCAGAGCCACACGAGCGTTATGAAGTTGAGGAATGTTTATCAGGCTTGGGCGGTGAGGATTGTGGCGTGGCCGCTGATCTCTATTTCTGAGAGGATTGCGGGGAGCAGCACGGTGTGACCTTTGCGCAGGTCGAGTTGGCCGTTGTCCCATGTCAGGCGGCATGCACCCTCCATGCAGAGGATGATGGTGAATGAGCCGGGGTCGAAACACATGTGGCGCGGACCATCCACCAGTACGCGCCGGGCGGTGAAGTGGCTGCAGCGGGCAATCTCAACATCCTTGGCCTCGGCATCGAGATGCGGCAGCTTATATTGCCGCGAGAGATTATAGTCGATTGCATCTTTGGCAAGCTCGGTGTGGAGCTCGCGCTTGTTGCCGGCCGCATCGCGGCGGTCGAAGTCGTAGATGCGGTAGGTGATGTCGCTCGACTGCTGGATCTCTACAAGAAGATTGCCTGCCCCTATCGAGTGCACACATCCGGCAGGAAGAAAATACACATCGCCGGCCTCAGACTTATGCGAGGCCACAACCGAAGCGAACTCACCCTTCTCTACAAGCTCCTCGAAACTTGCGGCATCGAGTTTGCGGTTGAGTCCGGCATATATGCGTGCTCCCGGCGAGGCCTCGAGCACATACCACATCTCGGTCTTGCCGAAAGTGTTGTGGCGTATGCGGGCGAGTCTGTCGTCGGGGTGCACCTGCACCGAAAGATTGTCGGAGGCATCAATAATCTTCACAAGAAGCGGGAAGTTATGACCATACGTCTCATAGACGCGTGTGCCGAGCAGAGCACTCCCGAAGCGATAGATGAGTTCCGGAAGTGTCATCCCCTTATAGAGGCCGCGGGTCACCACCGACTCCCGGCCGATTACAGCTGAGATTTCCCAGCTTTCGCCTATATCGGCGCCGGCGGCCGGGATTCCCTTCAACCGGCAAATCCGCGTTCCACCCCACAGGGCATGCTTGAGCAAGGGGCGGAATATGAGTGGTGCTGCCTGGATCATTGCATGTAAGAATCTATTGTTTTGATGTTAGGCAGTGGTCTGGATCAAGGCCGCTGCTATGGTTATATGTTTTGTTGCCGGCCTCAGCATCGGCCGATGTTGAGGCCGGCCGCGTCAGATTTTCAGAATCTCACCTGAATCATGGCCTGCAGGCGATTGGTGTGGGCCTGCGTGAGGTCATTGTTCTTGCGTCGGCCGTAGATATACTCCACGCCGGCGGTGGTGATGGTGTTGATGTCCCAGAACAATGAGCCGCTGACGTACTGGGCATACTTGTAGGTCTCGCCCCATGTGCATTCGTTGCCGTCGAAGAGTCCGGGGGTAGAATGATTCCATGAGTCGGCATAATTGCGCACCTGCGAGAATGAGGCCGAGCAATATACCTTGTCGGTGATATCATATTGCAGGGCGGCCATCACACCCCAGGTGTGGGTAGGCTTGAGCATTCCGGCGGCATCTGTGGGCACGAGGTCGAGGCCGAGTCCGGCGGTGTCCTGGATATATGAGGCTATACCGCGGCCATAAGTGGCGTTCCAGTATGCGCGCAGGGGGGAGCCGAAGAGTCCGCTCGTGCCGGAGATTGACACGCCCCACCCTACGATGTCGATATTGCGCGACTGCGGCTGATAGCGGTAACACATGTTGCGCAGCACCGCCGAGGCGCGTATCCAGTCATCCTGGCCCCAGGCGTAGCATACGGCCACGGGGATGTCGGGGGCACCCTGAGTCACGCCGTGAGCGCGCTCTGTAGCCGTCAGCGACAGATGCGACAGCTCTATGCCTGCTCCCACCGACCACTCCTTGCGGCTGCCGAAGTGATGGGTGTAGGATATCGTACCCACCGGCATGGCTGTACCCGAACAGGGGCCCTCGTAGTCAATCGTAGGGGGCATGGCGCCGTTGTCGGAGAATATCGAGTAGTCATAGCCGGCCTTCACACCGCGCCACTTCACATAGGCATACTGCACCACCGGCACATAGTCGTTGAGCAGATTCATGCCGAAGAAGGCACCAATCTGGTTGTCGGTGTTGGGTAGTCCCACGAAATTCACATACAGCGACGACTGCATCGCCGAGAGATTGAACTTCGTATGATTTCCCGGTGCGGCCGGAGTCAGGGCCGAGGTCACAAACTGGTTGGGGTCGTCGAGCGGGTCGCCGAGATCCACACCGGCTGTCACCTTGACAGTGCCCCCTATGCCAAGATAGAATTTATCTTTCTTGCCGAAGATGGCGAAATGCGGCACCATATCCTTGCACCCCTCCGGGGCATTCTCCTCAAAGTGCGTGTGGGCATCCTCCTTGAGGTCATGATAGTTGTTTGGTTCCTTATGCAACGGTGGGGCTGCGATGGCCGACAGACCGAAAAGGGGCGCAGCGGCCAGGGCTAAGAGTTTCTTCATCGGTGTAAAGGTTGGGTCTACAGTTAGTATTTTCCGGCGTTAGGTAGTAAAGTGGCGCCGGCATGTCGTCAGTTATAATAGGTTTTAAGGTTTTTTAGTTCACGACAGGCCGGATAATTAATATGGAGTATGCCGCCCGGGAAGGCCTCAGCGGACGTCCCGGACGGCATAAGGTGTCATATCATGCGTCGATATTGGCGTAGGATGCGTGTTCCTCTATGAATTCGCGGCGCGGACCCACCTCTTCGCCCATAAGGACAGAGAATGTGTGGTCAGCTTCGGCCGCATTGAGCAGGGTGACCTGCTTGAGCATACGGTTTTCGGGGTCCATGGTGGTCTCCCAGAGCTGCTGGGGATTCATCTCACCGAGACCTTTATAGCGCTGCAGCTCCATTCGGCTGCGGTCGCCGTCGCACTGGGTGTCGACGAAGCGCTGCACCTGCTGCTCATCCCAGGCATACTCCTCAATCTTGTTTTTACCCTTCGTTGTGCATTTGTAGAGCGGCGGGGTTGCGAGATAGAGGTAGCCGTTGTCGATGAGCGGGCGTATGCGACGGAAGAAGAATGTCATCAGCAGTGTGGCGATGTGGGCGCCATCGACGTCGGCATCGGTCATGATGATGATCTTATGATAGCGGAGCTTGGTGAGATTGGGCTCCTTGGGGTCCTCTTCGGTGCCGATGGTGACACCCAAGGCGCGGAAGATATTCACGATTGCTTCCGATTCATAGACCTTATGGTCCATCGCTTTCTCCACATTCAGAATCTTGCCTCGCAGCGGGAGGATGGCCTGATAGTGGGGATTGCGTCCCTGCTTTGCCGAGCCGCCTGCCGAGTCACCCTCGACGAGGAATAGCTCACACTGTGCGGCATCGCGGCTCTTGCAGTCGGCGAGCTTGCCGGGGAGTCCGGCGCCGGCAAGAGGGGTCTTGCGCTGCACCTTCATGCGGGCCGACTGGGCTGCATGACGCGCTGTGGCGGCGAGCACCACTTTGTCGACTATGGCGCGGGCCTGCTTGGGATTCTCTTCGAGATAGTTGGAGAGTGCCTCGCTTATGGCCTGCGACACTACGCCCTGAATCTCATTGTTGCCAAGTTTGGTCTTGGTCTGGCCCTCAAACTGCGGTTCGGCCACCTTGACCGAAATCACAGCCGTCAGACCATCGCGGAAGTCCTCTTTCGAAAGCTCAATCTTGAGCTTGTCGAGAAGATGATTGTCGTCGGCATATTTCTTGAGGGTGGTGGTCAGGCCGCGGCGGAAGCCGGTGAGGTGAGTGCCACCCTCGATTGTGTTGATGTTGTTGACATATGAGAAGATATTCTCATTGAATGAGGTGTTGTAGGTCATGGCCACCTCTACGGGCACACCATTCTTCTCGGTGTTGATGTGAATCACCTCGTTGATGAGGGGTTCCTTGCCTGAGTCGATATATTTCACAAACTCCTTCAGGCCTTCGCGTGAGAAGAATACCTGGGTTTTGGCCACACCCTGCTCGTCGCGCACACGCTCGTCGGTGAGGCTGAGGCGGATTCCGGCATTCAGGTAGGCCAGGTCGCGCAGGCGATTGGCCAGAGTCTCGAAATCATATATCGTCTCGGTGAAGATCGAGGCGTCGGGATGGAAGATGATTGTGGTGCCTGTGCGGTCGGTCTCGCCGATGACCTGCATCTGGCATGTGGGCTTACCGAAGGCATATTCCTGCATATAGATTTTGCCATCGCGGTGAATCTCGGCACGCAGATAGTCGGAGAGAGCGTTGACGCAGCTGACGCCCACACCGTGCAGACCACCTGACACCTTGTAGGAGCCTTTGTCGAACTTACCGCCGGCATGCAGCACCGTCAGCACCACCTCAAGCGCCGGCTTATGCATCTTCTCATGCATGTCGACCGGTATGCCGCGGCCATTGTCTTCCACTCGGATTGAGTTATCTTCAAGTATGGTGACTTTTATATCGCTGGCGTAGCCTGCCAGTGCTTCATCTATAGAGTTATCCACGACCTCATACACCAGATGGTGGAGGCCACGTCCGGAGATATCGCCGATATACATTGCCGGGCGTTTTCTTACTGCCTCCAGACCTTCGAGCACCTGGATATTATCGGCCTGATAGTGTTTCTGCTGTTCTTCGTTTGCCATTGCGGTCGTTAGCTAATTTGGCGTCGCAGCGGGGTTATCATGCCGAAATCTGACATGACACGACCCTCTTTGACGACGGGGTATAAAAACATACAAAATTAACGATTTTTTCCGACATCTGCAAACCTTTTGCTCTGACCGCTATACTTTAAGTGTGAGGATTAAGTGGGGGGTATCAAGTGATGCTCTGCAATTGGCTATGTCGGGCGGCATCATCAGCATCTCCGTGGCGAGAGTATTCTGAGCCGGGTCCGGAAGGGGGTTTATGCGGCGATGTGGAAACTTATTAAGGTGGGATTTGTTAAAATGATGAAAAAAGTTGTAATTTTGCGCACGGAATCGGTTTTGATTCCGAATAATCCCTCGCCGAAAATGAAGAACCTCGTAATCGTCGAGTCTCCGGCCAAGGCCAAGACTATTGAAAAATTCCTTGGAAAGGACTACAAAGTCCTCTCCAGTTTCGGACATATACGCGATCTCTCAAAAAAGGAGATCCGCCCTGACGCCTCTGCTGAGTTCACCCCGGATTATGAGATTCCGGCCGACAAGAAAGAACTCGTGCGCACCCTCAAGAAGGCTGCCAAGGAGGCCGACACCGTCTGGCTCGCTTCCGATGAGGACCGCGAGGGTGAGGCTATAGCCTGGCATCTCTTCGAGGTGCTGAAACTGAAGCCTGAGAATACGAAGCGTATCGTATTCCACGAAATCACGAAGCCGGCTATCCTTAACGCCATAGCCAATCCGCGCGGCATCGACATCGACCGCGTCAACGCCCAGCAGGCGCGCCGGGTGCTCGACCGCATCGTGGGGTTCGAGCTCAGTCCGGTGCTCTGGAAGAAAATCAAGCCGGCTCTCTCGGCAGGACGTGTGCAGAGTGTGGCTGTAAGACTGATCTGCGAGCGTGAGAAGGAGATCAATGCCTTCACCTCCGAGCCCTACTTCCGCATCACCGCACGCTTCGCCGCCCAACCGGGCAATGCCGAATTCAAGGCCGAGGCCTCACGCCGCATGGCCACACGCGATGCGGCCCTGCATCTGCTTGAGGCGTGCCAGCCGGCTCAGCGCTCAACTATCGCCGACATGGAGTCAGCGCTGGAGCCACACCGCGGATTCAGCGTGGCTGATGTGAAGGTGCATCCGCTGCGCCGCTCCCCTGCGCCCCCGTTCACCACATCGACACTGCAACAGGAGGCTTCGCGCAGGCTCGGCTTCTCGGTCAATCAGACAATGATGCTCGCCCAGAAGCTATATGAGGATGGTCACATCACCTATATGCGTACCGACTCACTCAACCTCTCTGACCTCGCTCTGGCCGAAATATCGAAAGAGATTACCGCAGAGTATGGCACTGAGTATCTGAAGACTCGCCGCTATCACACCAATTCAAAGGGTGCACAGGAGGCCCACGAGGCAATACGCCCCACCTACATGTCGAAGAAATCTGTGGGTGCCGATGAGCAGCAGCGCCGCCTCTACACACTGATACGCCAGCGCGCCCTCGCCTCGCAGATGGCCGACGCACAGCTGGAGAAGACGAATGTGGAACTTACCGCCCCGGGTATCGACGAGACATTCCGCGCCGAGGGTGAAGTGGTGAAGTTTCCGGGATTCCTGCGCGCTTATGCCGACACAGGCCACGATGCCTCCGACCATCCGCTCGAACAGGGCATGCTCCCCAAGCTAACTCCCGGCCAACCGGTAGAACTCATCGACATGAGTGCCACCGAACGCTTCTCGCAGCCGCCGGCACGCTACACCGAGGCTTCGCTTGTGAAAAAGATGGAGGATCTGGGCATCGGACGCCCCTCGACTTATGCACCCACGATATCCACCATCCAGCACCGCGACTACATCAAGCGCGGCGACCGCGATGGCGAACCGCGCCAGTACACCCAGATTCTTCTCAATTCAGAGGGTATAACCACACGCACAGCCACCGAAAACACCGGCAGCGATAAAGGTAAACTCGTGCCTACCGATGTGGGCATGATTGTCAATGACTTCCTGACCGAGCACTTCCCCGACATACTCGACTATAACTTCACGGCCCGCGTGGAGGAGAAGTTTGATGATATTGCCGAGGGTAAACTTGGCTGGAAGAATGAGATTCAGGATTTCTATGCCGGATTCCATCCGGGCATTGAGGCCATCAACGGTATGCGCCTGGAGCATAAGGTGGGCGAACGCCTGCTCGGCACCGACCCGAAGAGTGGCAAACCGGTGTCGGTGAAGATAGGCCGCTTCGGACCTGTGGCTCAGATCGGCGAGGCCTCGGATGACGAGAAACCCACCTTTGCAAGCCTGGCCTCCGGACAGAGCATCGCCACAATCACTCTCGAAGAGGCGCTTAAACTCTTCGAACTGCCCCGCACTCTGGGTGACTATGAGGATAAGACAGTGGTGGCGGCCGTCGGACGCTTCGGCCCTTACATCCGCCATGCGGGCGCATTTGTGTCGATTCCGAAGACGATGCAACCCGAGACCATCACCCTTGAGGAGGCTATCTCGCTGATTGAGGCCAAAAGAGCCAAGGATGCCGCGGCCCACATAAAGTCATTCCCCGAAATGCCGGGACTTGAGGTAATCAACGGCCGCTTCGGCCCATATCTGGCATATAAGCCGGAGGGTGCGAAGAAGGCGGTGAATTACCGCATACCCAAGACTCAGGATGCTACGGCGCTCACAATCGATGAGGCCCGCGCACTGATGGAGGCTCAGGATGCGGCCCCGAAAAAGCGCGCCACAAAGCGCAAGAGCTGAGTGTGGTAGCCAAGGTCGGGGACAGCGCGGCTCCGCATTCCCGCCAAACACCTACTACTCAAAGTTATACAAGAAATAAAACACATAACAATAATAACCTATAACCATTTAATATGACTACCCAAGACCAGTTGAAAGAGGCGGTAGAGCGCAAGTTGGCGCTGAGGAGGTATCTTTGACGTCGATAGCAAGAAAATCGAAGTAGAAGAGGAGGAACTCCGCACACATGTGCCCGACTTCTGGGAGAACCGCGAGAAGGCAGAGGCACAGATGAAGAAAATCAAAGACCTGCACTTCTGGATTGACGCTTATGAAGACCTCGACAAGCAGGTTGAGGAGCTTCAGCTTGCCTTCGATTTCGTGAAGGAGGGGCTCGTGACAGAGGAGGAGGTAGATGAGCAGTACGCCCGCGTGCTGAAGACTCTCGAGGACCTGGAGCTGCGCAATATGCTCCGCCGCGAGGAGGATAAGCTGGGCGTGGTGCTCAAAATCAATGCCGGCGCCGGCGGCACCGAGGCCCAGGACTGGGCCCAGATGCTGATGCGCCTCTACCTGCGTTATGCCGAACGCCACGGCTACAAGGCCACTGTGGCCAATATTCTCGAGGCTGATGACGCGGGCATCAAATCGGTGACTATCAACATCGAAGGTGACTATGCCTATGGCTTCCTGAAGTCGGAGAACGGTGTGCACCGCCTGGTGCGCGTATCTCCCTACAACGCACAGGGTAAGCGCATGACCTCGTTTGCATCCGTATTCGTGACTCCGCTCGTAGACGACACTATCGAGGTGCAGATTCAGACGGCGCTCATAAGCTGGGATACTTTCCGTTCGGGTGGTGCCGGAGGTCAGAATGTCAACAAGGTGGAGTCGGGCGTGCGCCTGCGCTACCAGTACAAAGACCCCTATACCGGCGAGGAGGAGGAGATTCTCATCGAGAACACCGAGACCCGCGACCAGCCCAAGAATAAGGAGAATGCCCTGCGCCACCTGCGCTCCATACTCTACGAGAAGGAGCTCAGCCACCGCATGGAGGAGCAGGCCAAGATTGAGGCCGGGAAGAAGAAAATCGAGTGGGGAAGCCAGATCCGCAGCTATGTCTTCGACGACCGCCGCGTGAAGGACCACCGCACCAACTATCAGACCTCTGACGTAAACTCAGTGATGGATGGCGAGATTGATGAGTTCATCAAGGCCTACCTGATGGAGTTTGCCGGCAATGAAGAGTAACCGTCCCCGCTCAGAAGCCGTTTAAACGACTTCTCAGTCAATCTGAAAGGAGGCATATGTCTATACAGCCTCACTATTCTATCAGTCTCACTGACAAGTCTGAATTGAATCGAGTGCCCCGCATTCCAGTCGACTGGAATGCGGGGCACTGTATATTCGGGTCCCTGAGAGGGGGATTACTTTCGCTCCTTGAGGTCGCCGTGGCGATATGCGCGCAGCAGCTCCTTGAGTTCGCGTATCTGGCTGAGGAGTTCGGCTCCTTTGTCGGTGTCGCGCACGCGCACGCGCTGGTGATTGAGCTCCACAATCTGGGTGGTGTCGAGGATGTCGGAGCCATTCTTGACCGCCTCTTCGGCCGATGTGAAGGGCTCATGCTGCACAAGCTCGAAGCCGCGCGAGTGGTAGACGAGCGTATAGCCGGCGATACCGGTGGTGTTGTGGTAGGCTTTTGAGAAGCCGCCATCGATGACCATCATCTTGCCATTGGCCTTGATAGGATTCTCACCCTTGCCGGCCTTGACGGGCACATGGCCGTTGATGATGTGGCGATGCTGACCGCCGACTCCGAATGAGTCGAGAATCATGTCGCACACCTTCTCCTCCTCACGCAGCTTGTAGTAGTAGCCCTTCTCCTCATGCTGCGGCTTTTTGTCTTTAAGGAGGTAGCGCTCGAAGGTGGCCATCTTCGCCTTGTCGAAGAGTGGTGAATCGGGACCACACCAGATATAGAAGTAATAGTCGCGGGCATAGGCACGCTGCTCGGCGGGGGTGTCGGGATCGAATGCCGAACGCATCAGGGCCTCTACCCTCTTCAGCAGGGGCTTGCCGCTGAGAATCTCATCCATTACGGCCACCTCCTTCAGAGTGCCGTCGGCATTCAGGGGCACCGAGGCATGGAAGAGCAGATTGGAGTTGCAGATATTGTAGATGCCTCCATGCGAGAGGAATACGTGCATGTGCTGCTTGAGTTTGTCGCTGACATTGAAGCTATGCACGAGTTTGTTGACCAGCTCGCGCTCCTCGACTGTGAGTGCATATGGGTCGGTGGGGTCGATTGTGGGGAAGTGCTTGTCGAGCAGCTTATAGCTCTCGCCATCGACCTCGACGGTGCCGTTGTTGAAGTCGATGTGATGCAGCAGTCGGCGGTCGTCCATATTCCATTCGGGATGCCGGCGTATGAGGTCGGCCTCGAGTTTGAACTGGATTACGGTGATGGCCTTGTGCATCTTGGCGGTGAGGCGGCGGCTCTTGAGTGTCAGCGGGTCGCTGCCGGGGCTGAGCTTGGGCGAGAATACCTCGCAGGGGTCATCGCCATAGACCTCCATGGCGAATGTAGCCAATGGCACGAGGTTGATGCCATAGCCATCCTCGAGAGTCTCCATATTGCTGTAGCGCAGGCAGATGCGTATGGCATTGGCGATACAGGCCTCGCATCCGGCGGCGGCCCCCATCCAGAGGGCATCGTGGTTGCCCCATTGGATGTCGTAGTCGCGATAGTTCTGCAGAAGGTCGAGTATCAGATGGGCGCCCGGACCGCGGTCGTAGATGTCGCCGAGTATATGCAGCTGGTCGATGCTGAGAGTCTGAATGACCCGGCATATGGCCTTGATGAATGAGTCGGCCTGACCGGTGGTGATGATAGTCTCGACGATACGGGTGTAATACATCTGTTTATCCTCGCCCGAGGGGGCCTCGTGCAGCAATTCCTCGATGATATAGGCGAATTCCTTGGGGAGAGCCTTGCGCACCTTCGAGCGTGTATATTTCGAGCTCACCTCCTGCAGCACCTTCACCAGGCGATGCAGCGTGACGCTGTAGAAGTCGCGCAGATTGGGCTCGGTAGTCTTGACATGGTCGAGTTTACGCCCGGGATAGTAGATGAGCGAGCAGAGCTGGCGTATCTCCTCCTCGCGCATTGATATGGCAAAGAGCTCGCGCACTTTGCGGCGTATGTTGCCCGAGGCATTCTTGAGGATGTGCGAGAATGCCTCATGTTCGCCATGGATATCGGCCACAAAGTGCTCTGTGCCCTTAGGGAGATTCAGGATAGCCTCGAGATTGATTATCTCGGTGGCGGCGGCCGATGCGGTGCCGAAATTCTGCGAGAGGAGTTCGAGCACACGGCGGTCAGATTGGTTCATGGTCTTCATGATATGGTAGATTTAGAGTTGACTTTGCAGTGTGCCGGAATCCGGTGTAGAGAGGTATCTCAGCCGGGTGATTCCGGCACACTTGATTATGTTTTGCCAAATATGGTTGTGGTCAGCGACGTATCAGAGAGAAATCAGAAACGTATCAGGCCACGCTTGGCGATAGAGATCTGCAGTCCTACGCTGCGGCCGAGCAGGCTTCCGCCATCGGCGCCGAGACCGACGGTGCCCTCCCATCCGCGCAATGCCGGGATATTGGAGGGTGCCCACTTGACTTCGGCGAGGAAGTTGAAGTTGTCGGCCACTTCGGGGAGAGGATTGGAGTATGTGCCCCAGTTGCGCGAGAAGGTGAGAAGCACGCGATAGGATATGTCGTCGGTGGGTTCACCTTCGAAGCCCACATGATGCGCCCAGAGTCGGCTTGAGAGCAGCGAGAGGGTATGGTCGCTGTAGATGGGTGAGATTATCAGCGGGTTGCCGATGATGCGTCCCCAGTTCTGCCATGCTCCATAGATGGAGTGGAAGTAATATTGGTCGCGCCCGGAAATCTGCACGGGGATTTTGTCGGTCTTGTCCCAATACACGGGTCCGGTCTGGTCTTTGGTGTAGAGGAATTCATACACCACGCGGCTCACCCAGCGGTTGCGCGGCAGCTTTGCCTCGATGCCGTAGAGGCCATCCTTCCAGGGATATTCGATGTATAGCATCGAGTGGTCTTCAAACATGTGCTGATAGTAGAGCTTCACATTCCAGTCGGCTTTCGGATTCCAGGATAGGGCGAAGGTCCAGTTGCCTATGAAGTTGCCCTGGATGTTGGTCTTTTCGCCGGCGATGGTGCTGTCGTCACCCTCAAGGGGCACGAGCGCCTTCCAGAAGGCTTTGAGGCCTGAGGGATTCTTGGTGTAGGCGATCTGGCCATCGTTGGTGCGGTAATATGCTGAGCCGCCAAACTGGGTGGCCATCTCAATACCGGCCTCAAACTGGAGTGGAAATTTATCAGTATTGCCGTTGCGCAGCCAGAGCCCTTTGGAGTGATAGAGCACATTCTGGGGGTATACACCGTCGTCAACCCAATTGCGGAGCCATCGGGAGTCGGTAAACATGCCGTAGCTCAGATAGCCCTTCACGCCGAGCCATCCGCGAGTGCCCCACACATCGGCATAATCGAATATGCCGAGGCGAATCTGGGGTATCGGCATGGCATTGGTCGAGAAGAGGAGATTGCCCGACGAGAGGCGCGGATTGGAGATTGCGCCCGGAATCTGCTTCTGCCCTATCATCGCGTCGAGGCAACGGTAGCGGATCTCGCCATAGGCCTGCTGGATATGGAAGGGCATCTGCTGGCGCACCCCACCCGTGAGTTCCAGCCCGGCCCCCCAGCTCCAGCGGCTATCGCGCCGCATGGGCTTGAAGATTCCTGCTGTCAGGCGCACATTGTTGGGTTCTATCGAACCCTGGCCATATGTGTTGTTGGCAAACCAGAAGGGTGAATGCTCACCCCCGCCGACGGCTGCCGTGAGGTCGGCATGCCACACGAGCGAGTCGACGCGTTCGGCATGGGCCGTGAGCGCGGTCAGCATCAGCAAGGGGAGTATGAATCTGAAAAGTTTAGTCATAGATATGGTGTAAGATGTGGATCGATGGTCATTGCCCGGTAATGATGCGGCCAACGCCGCCGGGCCGGAGATGGATTCATTCGCGACTACAAGCCGGGCAGCATCCCTTGAGCATGAAGTTGACCGACTCCACACTGAATCCCTCGGGAGTCTGCACCTCGGGCACCTGCGAGTCCTCCAGACAGAAGGTCTGCCGGCAGCGGGTGCAATAGAAATGCACATGCATGTCGGCCGAAGAGTGCACATGGTCGCGGCAGTGGCATAGCTCATACTTGGCTATGCCTCGCCCATCCTCCATGGTGTGGATCACGCCATGGGCCTCAAGGAGAGTGAGCACCCTGAAGACACTGCTCTTCTCGAGAGTCTCGAGAGCATCCGTAATCTCCATCAGGCTCATAGGGGCACCGGCGGCGGCAATGACGCGCAACACGAGCACCCGATTTGACGTCGGGCTCACGCCTGCACCCTTGAGTATGCTCTCCACATCTGTATTATTCATAGTTTCAATAGCTTTCCTTATCGTTGGGGAAGTCGCCCGACTTGACATCCTGGATGTAATGCTCTACGGCATCGGTCATGACGCTTGCCACATCGGCATAACGGCGCAGGAAGCGGGGCGAGAAGCCCTGGTTGATGCCGAGCATGTCGTGCATCACGAGCACCTGGCCGTCGACGCCGCCGCCGGCACCTATGCCGATAATCGGGATTGACACCTCCTTGGCCACTCTCTCAGCGAGCCCGGCAGGCACCTTCTCGATGACCATGCCGAAGCAACCCAGCTCTTCGAGCATCTTCGCATCCTCAATGAGTTTCTGGGCCTCAGCCTCTTCGCGGGCGCGCACGGCATATGTGCCGAATTTATTGATGCTCTGCGGCGTCAGTCCAAGATGCCCCATTACGGGTATGCCGGCCGAGATTATGCGTTCGATAGATTCGCGGATTTCCGACCCACCCTCCATCTTGACAGCTTCGGCATGGCTCTCCTTCATGATGCGTATGGCTGAGGCGAGCGCCTCCTTTGAGTTGCCTTGATATGAGCCGAAGGGGAGGTCGACAATCACAAGCGCACGATTGACCGCCTTCATCACCGACTTGGCATGATATATCATCTGGTCGAGAGTGATGGGGAGAGTGGTGGTGTTGCCGGCCATCACGTTAGAGGCTGAGTCACCCACCAGGATGCAGTCGATGCCGGCGGCATCGATGATTTTGGCCGATGAGTAGTCATAGGCCGTCAGCATTGAGATTTTCTCACCGCGCTGTTTCATCTCGATCAGTCGGCGGGTGGTCACTTTGCGTGCGTTATCTACAGTATTGGTTGACATTTCGTTATAACTTTAAATACCTAATCTTTTACCTGTTGAAACTATTAACTTTCTCCGCTCTGCGTGGGAGCGGATGAATGAGTGCCGTCGCGGCACCATTCTGCCGGAGTGTCTTCGCGCACTCCGCTTGAGGAGAGTGTGATAATGGTCAGCGCCCGGCAGGGGACGCTGACCATCTGGGTTATTGGATATGGATTATTCGTTGACCCACACCTGATACTCCCATGCGCCAAGATGATTGGGCATCTGGGCGGGGGCACCGGTGAAGTAGTTGATTTTCGACACGTCAGAGGGGGCCTGGTCAGTGAATGTGACCATATTCTCTGAAGCCGAGAGGTTGACAATCACAGTCACCTCGTCACCCTGCGCATCCTTGCGGGTGAAGGCGAGCACATCGGGGGTGGTGGTGTTCCATACGGTCATGGTGTCCATCTGGCCCGAGGCATTGAGTGCCGAGTGGTTATGCTTCAGGGCATTGAGAGCCTCATAGAATGCGGTCATCTCATTGGCTGTGTAGTCGGGCTGGACTGTGTCGTACTCAAAGAATTCGAAGGGGTGATTGAAGCCCACCTCCTGACCGGTGTACATCATCGGCATACCGGGCAGAGTGTAGCTGAGCACCGCGAATGCGCCGAGCGACTGACCGTAGCGCTCGAATTCCGTACCCTCCCATGAGTTGAGGTCATGGTTGGTGACCATGTTCATGTGGATAGAACCCTGCGGATACTCCTCGGCCTGCTTTTTGAGCAGGGCCACGATATCGGCGGCGTTGGCCTTGGCTCGCTTCTGATTGTGGTCGGCGGCGTAGGCGTTGACACCCTGTGTGGCTGCGATGTCGTTGAAGAGGTCCTTCATCGGCCATGCATAGTCGGCATTGAATGAATTGAGCAGCTCGGGCTTCGAAGCCTCGGCGAGCATGAAGATGGGCTTAATCTGCTGAAGCTGGGGGATAGCCTGCTCCCAGAATGCGGTGGGCACCTCGCCGGCCACATCGCAACGATAGCCGTCGATGTCAGCCTCGGTGATCCAGAATTTCAGCGCGTCGGTCATGGCCTCGACTGTGGCGGGATTCGAGTAGTCGAGCTTGTAGGTGTCGGTCCAGTCGAAGGGACCATACATCTTGCCGTCGGCATCTTTGGCATAGTATTCAGCATTTTCTGTCACCCAGGCATTGTCGCATCCTGTATGATTGCAGACTTCGTCGAGAATCACCTTCATGCCGAGAGTATGGGCGGTGCGCACAAACTCCTTGAGGTCCTCCATTGTGCCGAACTCCGGATTGACAGCCTTGTAATCCTTCACGGCGTAGTATGACCCGAGGGTGCCTTTGCGGTTGAGCTCGCTGATGGGATGGATAGGCATCAGCCACACGATGTCGACTCCGAGATCCTTGAGTGCGGGGAGCCGCTTCTGCAGCCCTTTGAGATTACGTTCGGATGTGCCCTGACGCAGATTGGCCTCATAAATGACGGCATTCTCAATCCATTCGGGCGACACCTTCTTGCTCCCCTTAGGTGCGGGAGCTGCGAAAGCTGCCGGAGCAAGCATCGCGGTTGCCATGGCGGCAACGATAAGCTTATTTTTCATCGCTATAACAATGTTTTTGTCGTAATTTCAGGCCTCCGGCGGCTGACTGCGCTGACTTCGTTCATGATTGAGCCGGGGGGGCACAGGTGCTGTCAATAAGGGTGTCAATAGAGTGCATCCCTCTGATGTAGCCGCAGGCCGGATACCTTTATCGTGCAAAAATAACACAAATCCTCCTTATTTCCAATGAAGTCGCATAAACTTTTTTCAAGTGTGAGGTTATTTAAGCAAGTGTCAGGTTATTTAAGATTGCGATTGAAGAAATGAACTGATTTAAACTTTTTACGAAAACTAAAAAAGTATTTTAAAATGTTTTCTTCAAGGCCAATCTTCATTAATATTTTGGCATCTTTCGGCCCTCTTCATCGGTCGCAATTGAAAATAGACGAATGCCTTAATCACTTCTCAATATGAGTCAATGCCCGCATTGCTCCCTCTTCGAGAACCGAAACCTGCTCAAAATCTTAATAAAGCTTGACCTTGAAAAAAGTTTAAATCAGTTCAATGAACTCTTTGCGCTCTATCGTGCTGAGAAATCTGCGGATTTTTTATTAACTTTGCAATACTCTATCAATCAAAGGGGGGCCGGCTGATGCCGCGCTCCCTTGAATCGATAGCTATAGCTTTGGCTTTCATGAATTTGGCCGATATGAGCAGCCTCGCCCGGCAGTCTCAGATAGCGGCCACCGACAACGAATAACAACCTTCTTCCCATACGCGATGGACTACAATCATAAAGAAATTGAATCACGCTGGCAGCAGTACTGGCGCGACAACGACATTTACCGCACGGAGATTGACCCTGCGAAAAAGAAATTCTATGTGCTCGACATGTTCCCCTACCCTTCGGGTGCGGGTCTGCACGTGGGGCATCCGCTCGGATATATCGCGAGCGACATCTACTCACGCTTCAAGCGTCAGCAGGGATTCAATGTGCTGCATCCTATGGGATATGACGCCTATGGCCTCCCGGCTGAGCAATATGCCATCCAGACGGGTCAGCATCCTGAGAAGACTACCGTAGACAACATCACCCGCTATCGCAGCCAGCTCGACAAGATCGGATTCTCATTCGACTGGAGCCGCGAGGTGCGCACCTGCGACCCTGACTATTACAAGTGGACTCAGTGGGCCTTCATGCAGATGTTCAACCATTATTATGACCGCGATGCCGACAAGGCTCTGCCGATAGCCCGGCTTGAGGCTCACTTTGCCGAGCATGGCTCAGCAGGCATCAACGCCGCATGCGGCAAGGAGCTTGACTTCACAGCTGCCGAGTGGAATGCCATGGATGAGGCCGCACGCCGCAATCTGCTGATGAACTACCGCATTGCCTATCAGGGCGAGACGATGGTGAACTGGTGTCCGGCTCTGGGCACGGTGCTTGCCAACGATGAGGTGTCGGAGGGTGTGAGCGTGCGCGGCGGCCACCCCGTGGAGCAGCGAGTGATGAACCAGTGGTGTCTGCGTGTGTCGGCCTATGCGCCTCGCCTGCTCGCCGACCTCGAGGAGCTGGAGTGGAGCGATTCGCTTAAAGAGACCCAGCGCAACTGGATCGGCCGCAGCGAGGGCGCTGAGATGAAATTCGGCGTCAAGGATTCGGATGTGGAGCTCGAAATCTTCACCACCCGCGCCGACACTATCTTCGGCGTGACCTTCATGGTGCTGGCGCCGGAGTCAGTGTATGTGGATATGCTCACCACCGACCCGCAGCGTGAGGCAGTGAGCCAGTATCTTAATGAAGTCAAGCATAAGACGGAGCGCGAACGCCAGATTGATAAGAAGGTGAGCGGTGTCTTCACCGGCTCATATGCCATCAATCCTCTCACCGGCAAGGAGATTCCGGTGTATGTCAGCGATTATGTGCTGGCCGGCTATGGCACCGGTGCGATTATGGCTGTCCCGGCGCATGACTCGCGCGACTATGCCTTCGCCCGCCATTTCAATCTGCCGGTGATTCCGCTCATCGAGGGTGCCGACGTTTCGGAAGAGAGCTTCGATGCCAAGGAGGGTGTGATGATGAACTCGGAGGGTCCGGAACTTAATCTCAACGGTCTGACGGTGAAGGAGGCTATCGCCCGCACTAAGGAGTTTATCACTGAAAAGGGTCTGGGAAAGGTGAAGGTGAACTTCCGCCTGCGCGACGCCATATTCTCGCGTCAGCGCTATTGGGGCGAGCCCTTCCCGGTATACTATAAGGATGGTGTGCCGTATCTGATGGATGAGTCGGCCCTGCCGCTGCTCCTGCCGGAGGTAGACAGCTATCTGCCTACATCCGACGGTCAGCCGCCGCTGGGACGCGCCAAGGGATGGACAACCCAGGAGGGTTATCCTATCGAGCTCTGCACGATGCCGGGCTTCGCGGGCTCGTCGGCCTACTATCTGCGCTATATGGATCCGAAAAACACGCAGGCGCTCGTAGGGCGCGAGGCTGATGAATACTGGCAGGATGTGGACCTCTATATCGGAGGTGCCGAACACGCCACAGGCCACCTCATCTACTCACGCTTCTGGAATAAATTCCTCTTCGACCTCGGTCTGGTGGTGAAGAAGGAGCCCTTCCGCAAGCTCGTCAACCAGGGCATGATACAGGGGCGCAGCAATTTCGTATACCGCATCAAAGATACCAACACATTCGTGAGCCACGGCCTCAAGGACCAGTATGAGGTGGCGCCGCTGAGAGTCGACATCAACCTGGTCAGCAACGATGTGCTCGACACTGAGCGATTCCGCGCATGGCGCCCTGACTTCGCTGATGCTGAGTTCATACTGGAGGATGGCAAGTATGTGTGCGGTTACGCGGTCGAGAAGATGTCGAAGTCGATGTTCAATGTGGTGAATCCCGATGATATCGTGGAGCGCTACGGTGCCGACACGCTACGACTCTACGAGATGTTCCTTGGCCCGCTCGAGCAGTCGAAACCTTGGGACACCAACGGCATCGACGGTGTCAACCGCTTCCTGCGCAAACTCGTGGGACTCTTCTCGAAGGCCGACCTCCAGTCGCGTCCCGAGATGCCGAAAGAGGTGAAGAAGAGCATCCATAAACTCATAAAGAAGGTGACACAGGATATCGAGAACTTCTCGTTCAACACCACTGTGGCAGCCTTCATGATCGCTCTCAACGAGCTGACGACGGCCAAATCCACCTCGGCCGAGGCCATGGAGATCTTCACCACTCTTATCGCCCCCTTCGCACCGCATCTTGCCGAGGAGTTCTGGCATCAGCTGGGTCATGAGGGCTCGGTGGCCGATGCCGCCTGGCCTGCATGGGATGAGGCTGCCATCAAGGATGACACGGTGAAGTATCCGGTCAGCTTCAACGGCAAGTCACGCTTCGTGATCGAGGTGCCTGCCGACACCGACCGCAAGGAGGTGGAGCGTCTGGCGCTCGAGAATCCCGCCGCTGCCAAATGGCTCGAGGGCAAGAGTGTGAAGAAAGTGATTGTGGTGCCGGGCAAAATCGTGAATGTGGTCGTGGGCTGAGGATAGTCCGGCCAAACATACTAAACGACTGAGTTTAACGTTAATTGAGCATGACCATGTCACCACGCGAAATCGTATTTGCCAGTAACAACGCCCATAAATTGAGCGAAATCCGACAGCTTGCCGGCGCACGCTTCAGGATTCTGTCGCTCGCCGACATCGGATGCCATGACGACATCCCGGAGACTGCCGACACTCTTGCCGGCAACTCTCTGATAAAGGCTCGCTGGATTAAGGATAAGTATGGCTACGACTGCTTTGCCGACGACACCGGACTGATTGTGGAGTCGCTCGGTGGCGCACCGGGAGTGAAATCTGCCCGATATGCCGGCGAAGCTTGTGACCCGCAGGCCAACATGGCTCTGCTGCTGCGCAATATGGAGGAGGTGGCCGACCGCCGGGCAGCCTTTGAGACTGTGATCACGCTCATCATGGGCGATGAAGTTCACCAATTCACGGGGCGCGTCGAGGGGGAAATCGCCCTGCGGCCTGACGGGAATTCAGGGTTCGGTTACGACCCGGTGTTCATCGCAGCCGAGACCGGACTGACCTTCGCCTCAATGACATCTGAAGCAAAGAATGCGATTTCTCACCGTGGGCGGGCCACACGCCTCCTTTTCGAGTATCTTGACTCTCTGCCGGATTAGTCCGGAATGAGGCTATGATGCATCGGCAATAGCCGGACTATTCTCCATGCAGTATGGGCGCGGCAATTCACAACACTTCCCGACACAATGTGTCGGCACATCACGACATTTCAACCTGACAATATGAAAAATAGACATCTCATACTCACACTCTTGGCGGCTGCCTCTGTGGCTTCCGCCCAGGCTGCCATCACCGGACAGTGGAGGCTGCACCCTACGTTTGACAATTCGGTGACTCAGGTAATCGACACGCCTGAAAGGGTATACTTCATAGGTTATCCTCAGGCTGTGAAAGAGAATATACCGGCCAAATCGAAGCCCGATTGCACCCTCTTCTACTATGATAAGGAGGGTGATGAGATTGTGGCGGCGGCACAGCGTCATGCGTTGTGGTCGCCTGTGGTGCGCAAAATCGCCTACAATCCGTTCGAGGGGTATCTGATGCTTATCTATGATGACCAGAATATCGACATACTTCGCGATTCGGGTGAGGTTGACAACATCCCGGCCCTCATGAATGCATCGATGCCCGGCTCGAAGATGATCAACAGCGTGACTTTCGACCCCACCGACAACATCGCCTGGCTGGCCACCGACTTCGGTTATGTGGCGGTCAACGATGAGCGTCTGGAGGTGAGCGAGTCGCGCAATTATGGCAAGCCGCTGAAGAGCGTGGGGCGTTTTGGCGATGATCTCTGGATTGTGGACTCCGACGGCGAGGCCTATCATGCTCCGCGCAAGGATTCGCGCACCTCGCTTGCCGCCTACACTCAAAGCGACGACCTGCACAATGTGCAGGGCATGTATGCGCTCGATGACTCTAAGGCTGTGATCTGGGCCGCGGGTGAGTCGAAGACTTATTCGGTAGGTTCATATGACGTGCAGCCGGGTGGCTTCTCCCCGATATGGTCTATGGAGGCCGGACGCATCTATGATGTGCTCCCCTCGAAGGATGGATATGTGGTGAACTTCGGTGGCAGCATGATGCTGCTGCGGCGGTCAAACGGTAGCCAGGAGTCGCAGGCGCGCCCCGAGGCTGACCAGTCTACCACCACCGGAGCCACATGGGATATGAAGGAGTTCTATAACGTGATTCCCCGCCAGGGCCTGCGCAGCTATACACTGGGGTCAGATAAGAAATTCTCGCTGACAAAAGATTTCCACATGCCTAATGCACCGGCTCCCTACTTCAGCCGCAACATGGTCTATCACCCGCGCTACGGCATGCTTGTGGATAGCCATGGCATGGACCCTGTATTCAGCGCGACCACCATCAGCGAGTCTGACCTCCTGTCGGCTCTCAAGAATAATGAGTGGACTCCGCTGGCACTTGTCTACCGCAACCAGGCTGAAAAGAATGTGGGTGGAAATCCTATCGGACTCGCCATCGACCCGGATAACGACAAATATATCTACACCGGCACAAACTTCTCGGGCATGACACGCCTGAATCTGGATGACCCGACCGATGTGATACACTTCACTCATCCGGGCGACGCCACGGCTTCGCTGCCAAGCTATGTCAAGCTGCATGACACCAGCACCGCCTGGGCCCGCTCATCCAACTTCATCTCGCCTCAATTCGACCCGCAGAAGCGTCTTTGGGCTGCCTATCATAATCCTGACGACAAGAATTACATGTGGTTCTATTATTGGGATGCAGCCGACCGCCAGGCCACGACATCGCCTGCCACGGCGCGTCCCTGGAAGACTCTGAAGGTGAAGGCCAACGGTCTGACCCACTCCACTTCATGCTTCCTGGCACTGAATGCCTCGGTCAATAAGAACATGCTGCTCTATATGGGTCCCTACGGCATGGTGGTGGTGGACCATAACGGCACACCCGAGACCACTTCTGACGACAAGTCGATGGTGCTGACCTCATTTACCGACCAGGATGGCAACACATTCAGCATCACCACCCCCAACCGTATGTATGAGGATACCTCTACAGGTGTGGTGTGGATCTGCAGCCCTGACGGCCTGCTCTATGCCACACCGCGCAATCTGCTGCAGGGGCAGCCGGTGCTCAACCGCGTGAAGGTGGCCCGCAACGATGGCACTTCGCTGGCTGACTATCTGCTCAACGGCGTGTCAGTCAATGCAATGGCTTCGGACGCCGAGGGGCGTAAGTGGCTGGCTACAGCCGGCGCCGGTATCGTCGTGGTCAGCAGCGACGCCAAGAAAGTATATGGCGAGTTCACTCTTGAAAATTCTGACCTCCCCTCGAACACTGTGTATGATATCGCCTACAATCCCGGCACCCACAGCATGCTCATCTCTACCGACAAGGGTCTGGCAGAATTCTTCATCGGCGGATCGGCTGATGGCAACACCGACACCGACAAGGTGAGGGCTTATCCTAACCCTGTGGCTCCCGACTATTACGGATGGGTCACTATCGACGGCGTGCCTGACAATGCATTGATCAAGATTGTGGACGCACAGGGCAATCTTGTGCGCGAGCTCGGACGCGCCGAGGGTGGTTCGATACAGTGGGATGTGAATAATCTCAACTATAAACGCGTGCGCACGGGTGTATACTACATCCTGGCGTCATCCACAAGCGAGGGCTCAGGCGAAACGCGTGTGGGCAAAGTGCTCGTAATGAACTAATCTCATAACCATCACACAATGCGTAAATTATTATCATTATCACTCTGTGCGATGGCTTGCCTGCCATGCATGGCCTCTATCGCAGTGACCGCCACTCCAGGCGCACTCGCCGGACTCACCACCGAACATGGCCGTCTGATTGACCCGGATATAGTGGTCAACGGCGAGATTGATGTGCGCGACCTGATGGATATGGCTGCTATGCCGGGATTGAGAAGTCTGAATCTTGCGGGCGCCTCTATATCTGAATACTCATCGATGACTCCTCTGCATATGGAGAAGTCGCATTTCGAGGCCAATACCCTACCTCAATATATCTTCTTCAACTCTGACATTGAGAGCATTACTCTTCCGGCTACTCTGACCGGCATTCTCGACGGGGCATTCGCCGCATCAGGAATAAGGGAAATCGTAATTCCCGAGGGGGTAACTGAGTTGGGGGATTATGCCTTCTATGGGGCTGCGTCGCTGCGTAGTGTGACTCTGCCCCGATATTTCGCTAATCTTGGCAAGGGGGCATTTGAGAATTGTGCTTCGCTGCAATCTGTCAATCTGGGCGCTACCGGTGTGGTGGCGATTCCGGAGAGATGTTTTGCGGGCACCTCTGCTCTACGCTCGCTCGACACCTCGCGCATACGCGAAGTCCAGAGCCGGGCTTTCGAGGGGAGCGCTGTCGAATTTCTGCATCTGCCGCAGGCAAAGATATTGGCCGACTTCGCGCTGGCTAATATGGATGGGCTGCAGGGTGTGACGCTGAATCCGCAGGCCAATCTGCACCAGGGACTCCTGATGAATGCCACCGGACTCACTGAAATCACCGGACTGCCGGAGATTGTGCCTGACCTCTTTGCTACGAACTGCATCTCGCTCGCGACCGGAGATATGCTCTCAGGCGCCCGCGAAATCGGCCGGTATGCCTTCGCTCACACAGCTGCCGACACCTGCCTGCTTGGCCGCCGACTCACCCGCATCGATGCCGGAACATTCCGCAATTGCATGAATCTGCAGCTTATCGATGTCACCGCCCTCGGCGACCGTGTGCCCGAGACCGCTCCCGACACTTTCGAAGGCATGGAGACCATGCAGATAGGTCTGGAGGTGGCTGAAAATATGGATGGCGTGTGGAGAGACCATCCGGTGTGGGGATGCTTCAACATCGTGTCATCATCGTCGACGGTGACTGAACTCGTGGCCGACGACAACCACGCTGGTATCAACATCAGCATCCGGGGCGACCTGCTTAGCATACGTTCTGACATGCAAATCACAGAAGGGGCTGTCTATGACCTGAACGGCCGCCTCGTATGGAGCCTCGCGGGTGCTACCGACAATCCCGACATATCTCTGCTCTCGCTGCCACAGGGCGTGATGCTTGTCAGAGTCAAGGATGCAGGTGGAAAGACACGTCAACTTAAATTCATCAATTGAATATTCTTTTCAGCGCGGTGGCGCCGCAAAACAGAGCTGCTGACCCGAGGCGCGATATTTGCGGCCCCACCGGCACTTGCGATTTGCTCACGCTAACCCACTTACGCTGAAATTAATGTATATATCACCCAATGGGAAAAAATAAACTGAAGAAATTTGCCGAAATGGCCGAGATGCCTAATGTGGTGCAGGCGCCACGCGATGTGCTGCTGGCGGGTGGATTCACACTGCGCGGTCATTGGCAGGAGGAGTTCTTTAAGAACCCTAACCCCATAGTGCTCGAACTTGGCTGCGGCAAGGGGGAATACACCGTGGGGCTCGCCCGCAAGACTCCCCTCAGAAACTTCATCGGTATTGATATCAAGGGGGCGCGTATGTACACCGGCGCCCGCGAGGCCCTCGACACAGAGCTGGCCAATGCCGCCTTCCTGCGCACAGAGATTGAACTTATCGAAAACTTCTTCAATCCAGCCGAGGTGGCGGAGATATGGATTACATTCCCTGACCCTCAGATGAAGAAGGTCAACAAACGCCTCACCTCGACACGCTTCCTCAAGGCCTACCGCAAGATAATGGCGCCCGGCGGAGTGGTGAACCTTAAGACTGATTCACCCTTCCTGTTTGAATACACACGCCGCCTGGCCGAGCTCAACGGACTTGAGATTCTTGACATCTCGCGCGACCTGCATGGCGAAGGGCGCACCGACGCCACAACCGAAATCAAGACCTACTATGAGTCGCAATGGATCTCGCGCGGCAAGACCATCAAATATATCGCATTCCGCATAGGCGACGGCGCTCTGGCGGAACCGGATGTGAGCGATCTTGAAAAAGATGACTACCGCGCCATCCCGAGATTCGACCCCAATGTCGATCCCGGACGCTGATATATAAACCGTACCTCCGGCATAACATCATGCCGCATAATTAACCAGTATAGACTAATCCATCAACTACATACGCCACGTAACCTCTGCCACTCAAAGCGGCGTCTCAGGCAGCTCCGGGCAGACAGAAGTGGACCCAAATCATATGACACTATATCCTAACCTTATACTTGATGTGCTCAAGGGGGTGAGATACCCAGGCAATGGCAAGAGCATTGTCGAAAACGAAATGGTGGCCGACGATATCCGAATCGATGGCAATAAGGTGAGCTTCTCTATCATATTCGAAAAGCCTACCGACCCGTTTATCCGCTCTGTAGTGAGAAGTGCCGAGGCCGCCTTGCAGCAGGCTATCGGTCCGGAACTCGACATCAAGGGGAATATTGGCGTGCAATATCTCAAGCCGCTGCCGGAGGCTCCGGTCAATCCGCTGCCCGGAGTGAAGAATATCATCGGCGTGTCGTCGGGCAAAGGTGGGGTAGGCAAATCCACTGTGGCCGCCAATCTAGCAATCGCTCTGGCTGCCAAAGGTTATAAAGTGGGTCTGCTCGACGCCGACATTTTCGGTCCGTCGATGCCCAAGATGTTCGGTGTGGAGGATGAGGCTCTCTATATGGTCAATCAGGAGGGGCGCGACTGGATTGAGCCGGTAGAGAAGTATGGCGTGAAGATGCTCTCTATCGGGTTTGTTGTCAACAAGGAGTCGGCTGTGCTCTGGCGTGGCTCAATGGCCTCCAACGCCCTGCGTCAGCTCATCACCGATGCATGGTGGGGCGACCTCGACTACTTCCTCATCGATATGCCGCCGGGCACATCTGACATTCATCTGACTCTCGTACAGACTCTCCCGATCACCGGTGTGGTGGTGGTGTCGACCCCGCAGGAGGTGGCGCTCGCCGATGCCCGCAAGGGTATCGCCATGTTCCGGGGCGACAAGGTGAATGTGCCTATACTCGGCATAGTGGAGAATATGGCATGGTTCACTCCGGCTCCTCATCCGGATGAGAAGTATTTCATCTTCGGCAATGGCGGCGCAAAGCGTCTGGCCGAGGAGATGGGGGTGAGTCTGCTGGCGCAGATTCCGCTCGTGGCCGATATTTGTCAGGATGCCGATTCAGGGCGCCCGACTTCTCTGAAGACAGAGGCTGCCGAACTCACCGGCAACAACGCCTACCTCACTCCTGAGGCCGAGGCCTTCGGCCAACTTGCCGAAAGTGTGGTCAAGGCTGTGGATGAGCGCAATGCCTCGCTGCCACCGACCCACAAGGTAGAGGTCAACAAAGGGTAATCCGCTCCCCTCCTCCCCTCTCCTCGCATCTCTTCCCGATACCCTGACGTTGTAGCCAACCCTTCCATTTCTTAACCGATATGACCAAGACTCTGACCAAGCGTCGGCTGATGTGGCTGATTCTGTCGCCGCTGCTGATGCTGTGTGCTCCGCAGGTGGCAAAGGCTCAGTTGCTGGGAGCTCCAAATCTTGAGGAGCTCACTGACTCAATAAAAAATGACTTCGACTACGGCCCCTACTTCGGACTCTACAAGGATAATTACTTCACCGTGGGCACAGCCATCGGCCAGAAGCCGAGCTCGCTCAATTCGGATGTGAAATTCCAGATATCGTTGTCAATCCGTCTGACGAATGCCACTCTTCCCTGGCACACATATCTCTACCTCTTCTACACGCAGAAGACTTTCTGGAATGTCTTCCAGAACTCCATGCCCATGCGCGACATGAACTTCAATCCGGGCATAGGCTGGACCAAACCTTTCTTCTCGAAAGACCGTTATGTGGGAAAGATGACCCTTATCCTCGAGCATGAGTCGAATGGGCGCGACGGCGATGAGTCGCGTTCATGGAACCGTATCTCGCTGGCCGGGTCGGCCGTGGTGACCGACTGGCTGATGGTGCATGCAAAGTATTGGATTCCTATCATCGACGGTATGAACAATAAGGATATCCTCTACTATGCCGGCCTCTTCCAATGGGGCCTCACTCTGAGCACCAACAACAAGCGCTGGCAAGGTGGAGTGACAATGGTGAAACGCAAGGGTAATTTCTTCAATTGGAACACGATTGCTGAAATCTCATGGCGGGTGAGCGAGAAGACCAACCTTAATCTCTTCGCCCAATACTATAATGGCTATGGCGAGAACCTGCTCGACTACAATCAGTTCCATTCGCGCCTGCGTGTGGGATTGGTGTTCAAACCCCGCCTCTTCTCTGATTATTGATTTAAAATGATTTTAACGGCTTTACTGATTCTGGCCTGCATATGGATTCTGGCGGTGCCGGTGGCGATGCGCCGCCGGGTGGCTGACCATACCGCAGCATGCAATGCCGGGGCTGAGTTATATTCCGAATCTATCCGGGCCGAGAAGCTGGCCGACGACAAGCGACTGCCGAAAGTGTCGGTGGTGGCCTTCATATTACGCGATGAGGAGAACCTGTCGGACTACATCGACCTGCTTATGGGTCAGGATTATCCCAATCTGGAGGTGGTGATCGTATGCGATGCGTCGGCTGAGGCTACGGCCACTCTCTCCGAGAAGTTTGAGAATGTAGATGGACTGCGCATCACCTTCATTCCTCCCGGCTCTCACAATCTTAGCCGTCGCAAACTCGCACAGACAGTGGGAATAAAGGCTGCGACGGGGGATATCGTGCTTCTCTCATCGACTTCTGTGCTGCCCCGCTCTGCAAGCTGGGTGAGCGCTATGGTGGCTGATTTCATCGCCTCGCCTGCCTCCGAGGCGATGTGCCTGGGGTATATCCGCCCCGACATATCGCATTATGAGGGGGGAGCGAAATGGTACCGGCAGTTTGATCATATGATGTCGGCCATATGCTGGATGGATGCCGCCCTCAAGGGGCGGGCGTATCGTGGCGATGGATATAATATGGCCTTCCGACGCCAATTATTCTTCGACAACAAGGGGTATGCCTCAACCATCCCGCTGATGGATGGCGACGACGATATCTTTGTGCGCGAAATAGCAGGCTACGGCAGCGTCTCACTGCAGCTGGCCGCCGACTCGATACTGACCACCAACTGGGGTGAGAGCTCCAACCGCATTCATATCGACTATAAAGACCGCTATGCCTTCACCCGCCGCTTCCTGCCGCAAGCTCCGTTTATGCGTGAGGCGGCCTCGTCGTGGGCAAGATGGACGGCGCTGATCGCCGGGGCTGCGAGCGTGGCTCTCGCGGCTATCTCACTCCTCACTCCCGCCGCAATGCCACAATGGCTGAACTCGTTGTGCGAAGCTATACTGTGGCCCGACGAGGCGCTCATGCAGGTCTCCTGCGGAGCTCTGGCAATCGCTCTGCTGATCGTAATGGCTGTGGCCGAAATCATATCTTACCGCAGAGTGGCCAAAGCACTTGAGGCCACAAGATTATTCTGGGGAATAATACCCTTTCTGCTATGGCGTCCGATAGGGAATCTGCTGTTCAGAATCAATCACCGCACCTCGCGCAAATCTCATTTCACATGGCAACGATAGAGCCGGCAGAATGAGATTCTCACGCCCGGCCGAAATGCAACTTTGTTGCGAATGTCGGCCATTTTTGCTAATTTTGCCGTATGGAGGAAATAATACCTAAAATAGACCGTAGTCTGATTCTGGAGGAATTGACTGATGACCGCCTGCTCCGCACCACCAACAAGGCGGCCAACCGCATCTATATCATCGATGCACACACGGCTCCCAACACCATGCGTGAGATAGGGCGCCTGCGTGAAATAGCCTTCCGGGCCGCAGGCGGTGGCACCGGCAAAAGCTGCGACATCGATGAATTCGACATTATGACCCCACCATGCCGCCAGCTGATAGTATGGGACCCTATCGACCAGGAGATTGCCGGCGGCTACAGGTTTATTCTCGGCGAAGATGTCAAAATCACCGATGGACGCCCGAGAATCGCCACCGCACACATGTTTGACTTCTCGCAATCTTTCCTGACCCATTGCCTGCCGCAGACCATAGAACTTGGCCGGTCTTTTGTGGCCACCGACTATCAGGCATCCGGCAAAGGACAGAAGGCTCTCTATGTGCTCGATAACCTCTGGGATGGCCTGGGGGCGCTGACTGTGGTGTATCCGCAAGTGAGATACCTCTTCGGAAAGGTGACGATGTACCCATCTTTCGGCCATCATGAGCGCGACCTGATACTCGGCTTCCTCAACAAGCACTTCCCCGACCCCGACCATCTCGTCACTCCGATTCATCCGCTTGAATGCGAGGCCGACCGCCAGGAGATACTCAGTCTCTTCACCGGACAGGACTTCCGCGAAGACTACAAGATACTGCATTCGCTGATTCGCCAGTCGGGTAAGAACATCCCGCCGCTCGTGAATGCCTACATGTCGCTGTCGCCAACGATGAGAGTCTTCGGCACCGCTATCAACACCGAGTTCGGCGATGTAGAGGAGACCGGTATATTCCTGAAAATATCGGATATTTTCGAAGAGAAGAAACGCCGCCACATCGGCACATATAATCCTGAAGCCGCCAATATAGCGGCCTGCGAACTCTCGCATACTGAAAAAGAAAGCAACTGATATGAAGAATGTAGCTGTCACCGGCGCCGACGGATTTATCGGCAGCCATCTCACCGAGGCCCTGCTCGCCGAGGGCTATAATGTGAAAGCTCTCGCCCAATATAATTCATTCAATAACTGGGGATGGCTCGAAGGAGTGCAGCACCCGGCGCTGAACGTAGTCACCGGTGATGTGCGCGACCCCAATTTCTGCAGGGAGTTCGTGAAGGGTTGCGACACGGTGTTTCATCTTGCGGCCCTGATTGCCATACCCTATTCTTATGTGGCCCCCGACTCATATATCGACACCAATGTGAAGGGGACTCTCAATATCTGCCAGGCTTGCCGCGACGCCGGTGTGGGCCGGCTGCTGGTGACCTCTACATCGGAGGTCTACGGCACTGCGATGCGTGTACCTATCGATGAGACACATCCGCGCCAACCGCAGTCGCCATATTCGGCCTCTAAAATAGGTGCTGATGCGATAGCGCTCAGCTTTCATAACGCTTTCGGGCTGCCGGTGACTATCGTGCGCCCGTTCAACACCTTTGGCCCGCGCCAGTCAGCACGCGCCATCATCCCCACAATCATATCGCAGATTGCCGCCGGAGAGCGCACCATCAAGGTTGGCGACCTCTCGCCTACGCGCGATTTTAATTTCGTGGAAGACACTTGCCGGGGATTCATAGCCCTGGCAAAGTCGCCGCTCACTGTGGGCGAGGAGGTGAATATCGCTACAGGCACCGAGGTCAGCATGCAGCAGACTCTCGACACCATCGCCCACCTCATGGGTGCAGAGATTACCTGGGAGCGCGACGAGGCCCGCATCCGCCCGGCTTCGAGCGAGGTGTTCCGACTCTGTGGCGACAACTCCAAGATAAAGCGCCTCACCAACTGGGAGCCGCGTGTGAGCCTCGAGGAGGGGCTGCACCGCACAATCGAGTGGTTTACGAAGCCCGAAAACCTCAGCCGCTACAAGACCGGCATTTACAACGTCTGACATCCCCCTATCCTCATCATATGAAGAAGACAATAAATATCCTCATGCTCGGCGGCGCACGCCGGGTATCGCTGGCTGAACAACTCATCCGCTCGGCCAAACGCATGGGCCATGATGTGAATCTCATCAGCTACGAACTGCTCACAGAGGTGCCTATCGCCCTGGTGGCTGAAGTAGTGGTCGGTCTTAAATGGAGCGATCCGGAAGTGGTGGATGATATCTGCCGACTCTGCCGCGAACGTGAGGTCAATATCATTCTCCCCTTTGTGGATGGCGCTATTGAAATCGCCGCTCTCTGCAAGGAGAAGCTGCCGGAGGTGTTTATCCCGGTAGTGGAACCGGGTCTGGCCGGCACAATGTTTGACAAACTGGAGGCTGCCAAAATATTCAAGGAGGCAAAACTCCCTATCCCCCGCACCTACAACGCCCTCAATGCCGAGATGCCGGCTATCGCGAAGCCCCGCCACGGCTCGGCCTCACGCGGCATACGCATATTCCATAATATCGATGAACTGATGCATCTGGATAACCTGCAGGATTATCTGGTGCAGGAGTATATCGGCAATAACCGCGAATATACGGTAGACTGCTATGTGTCGCAGAAGGGTGAAATCCTGGTGACTGTGCCGCGCCTGCGCATCGAGGTGATGGGGGGCGAGGTGACACGCACCTGCACCGTGGCCAATCAGACCCTTATCGACATGAGCCATGAAGTGCTGACTTATTTCAAATTCACAGGCCCCGTCACTCTCCAGTTTCTCGAGGATATCGATTCGGGACGCTTCCTGCTCATGGAGATAAATCCGCGTCTGGGTGGAGGTGTGATATGCTCGATATTCGCCGGCGCGCCGATCACAGATTATATCATCGAGGAGTCGCTCGGTTCGGCTGTGCACCCCACCACCGACTGGAGCCCTGAGACACTGATGGCCCGCTATCAGAAAGAGGCCATATTCTTCAACTCCAATATCAGTTCTCGTTGAGCTGAGCGGCATTCAGTGAAGTAAGTATACGGCGGGGGTCAGGGCCAAGGCATGACGCCCGCACTCTTTGTTTATGACCAGGTTTATGAAAAAACATACGATAATAATCGCCGAAGCAGGCGTCAATCATAACGGCGACCTTGAGATGGCCCGCGAAATGGTGAGAGTGGCCCGGCAGGCGGGGGCTGACTATGTGAAGTTCCAGACTGCCGTGCCTGAGCTTGTGATATCTACTTTCGCTCCGAAGGCTGAATATCAGAAGGCCATCACGGACGAGGCTGAGTCACAGCTCGAGATGTGCAAGGCCATCCATCTGCCGCTGTCGGACTACGCGGGGCTGAAGAGCCTCTGCGAGGAGGTGGGAATCGGATTTATGTCGACTCCGTTTGATCTGGTGTCGATCGATTTGCTCGCCGGACTGGGACAGGATTATTTCAAGGTGCCGAGCGGTGAGATCACCAATCTCCCTTATCTACGCAAGATAGCTGCGGCCGGATGCCCGGTGATATTGTCGACTGGAATGTCAACCCTGGACGAGATTGAGGATGCGATTCTGATTCTGACGGGTTCGCATCCGAAGTATCCCTCTGAATCGACACTGACCCGCGATGACATCACGGTGCTGCACTGCAACACGCAGTATCCCACACCCTATGGAGATGTCAATCTTCTGGCAATGCAGGAGATCCGCGAGCGTCTGGGCGTGCGCACCGGATATTCCGACCATACCCAGGGCATAGAGGTGAGTCTGGCGGCAGCGGCCCTCGGGGCTGAAGTCGTGGAGAAGCATTTCACCCTGTCGCGCACTCTGCCCGGCCCCGACCATAAGGCCTCTATCGAGCCCCACGAACTGCGGCTGCTCGTAGACTGCATCCGCCACATCGATGCCTCGCTGGGCGAGCCGCATAAGGTGGTGAGCGATTCAGAACGCCCCAACATGACTGTGGCCCGCAAGAGCATCGTGGCGAGACGCGCAATCAAGAAGGGTGAGACGCTGACAGAGGATAACATCACCATCAAGCGCCCCGGCAACGGCATATCACCCATGCGCTGGGATGAGGTGATCGGCACTGCGGCCTCACGCGACTATGCACCCGATGAATTAATCTGAATTCCTGACGCATGAGATTAGCTATCGCCACCGGCACCCGAGCCGACTGGGGGCTCCTGCAGCCTCTCGCATCACGCCTTCAAGATGAGGGTGATGAGGTGCTGGTCGTGGCCACACACCAGCATCTAATCTCCGACATGGGAAATACGATTGCTGAGATTCTGGCCGATGGATTCACTCCAGCCGCCAGGATTCCTGCCACAGGCGATGCTGCCTCAATAATGGCCCTGGCAGCCACGGGATTCGCCCGCGAACTGCCACGGCTCCGACCTGACGCCCTGATAATACTCGGCGACCGCTGCGAGATGCTTGGAGCCGCTTCGGCAGCGCTCCTGACAGGGGTGCCTATCGTGCATATCGCCGGAGGCACAATATCTGAAGGGGCGTTTGATGATTCAGTGCGACATGCCATAACCAAAATGGCTTCGCTGCATCTGCCTGAGACCCGGCTATGCGCATCGAGGATTCTGCAGATGGGCGAGGAGGCTGAGAATGTGGTGGTGACCGGAGCTTTGGGGGTATACAACACGCTGCATGCGCCGCGCATGTCAAGGGAAGAACTGGCCGAGTCGCTCGATGGCTGGGATCCGGGCGAACATCTGTTGCTTGGCACTCTGCATGCGGCGACTCTCGGAAAGGCTTCGCCGCTTGAGTTGCAGGAGGAATTTCTGGCAGCTCTGCGTCAGCTTCCTGAGCAATACCGCATTCTGCTGACTTATCCCAACAGCGACACCGACCCGTCTCCTCTGATAGCCTCGCTGCATGAGTTTGAGCGCTCTATGGGCGGACGCGTCAAGGTGATTCCCTCGCTGGGGAGAATCAGATATATCTCGGCTGCCGCCATGGCTTGCGGTGTGGTAGGCAACAGCTCGAGTGCCCTTGTGGAGGTGCCCTCGCTTGGCACACCATCGCTCGATATCGGCATTCGTCAGCAGGGGCGTGAGCATGGTGAGTCGGTAATCCACTCCGGGGTCCGACATGAGGAGATTCTCAGCGGCCTGCAGCGTCTGCTCGCCCCGGAGATGCAGGAACTTGCCGCCAGATGCCCCAATCCTTATGCGGCCGATGACACACCGGGGAAAATGGTCAGGGCCATCCGCAACCATAAATTCTCTCCATATCCTCAGAAACATTTCTGCCGGCTTGAGGCCGACTCTCTTAACAAGGTTTGATTATGAAATATCTGTATCTCATACCGGCCCGCGGAGGCAGCAAAGGTATTCCGGGAAAGAATATCAAGCCTCTGGCCGGCCTCCCTCTGATAGGCTATGCCATCCGCAATGCACTGGAGATTGCTGAGCCGCAGGATGTGGTGGTCAGCACTGATGATGAGGCGATTGCTAAGGTGGCACGCGAACTGGGGGCGGAGGTGCCCTTCATGCGTCCGGCTGAATATGCCACTGACACTGCCTCTTCGCGTTCGGTGATTCTTCACGCGCTCGATTTCTTCGCACAGCGTGGCATACGCTATGACGCGGTGGTGCTTCTGCAGCCTACCTCGCCGCTGAGGCGCGCTTCCGACATACGCCGTGCTATCAAGGCCTTCGAGGGTTCTCAGGCGGCTCCGGACGCTGCAATGAGGGCTGAGATGGCGGTGAGTGTATGCGAGGCGCGCACCAACCCATACTATTCGGCTTTCGAGAGCGATGAGGCGGGATTCCTGCATATCTCGAAAGGTGACGGCCACTTCACTCGCCGCCAGGATGCGCCGAAGGTGTGGGAATTCAACGGCGCTGTCTATGTGATTGATGCCGAGGCACTGCGCCGCGATGAGATTTCGCGTCTGAAGAGGATTCTGCCAGTAGAGATGCCCTCCGACCGCAGCATCGACCTCGATTCGCTCGCCGACTGGCGCCACGCCGAGGAGATTCTGGCCGGGACCGACATCAATCATTAAATTTGAAAGGAATTACCTCCATGCAACATAAAGATGACCAACGACTGCAGGATCTCGCCACAGCACCTGAGTGGCGCCTGCTGATAAAATACAGCCTCCCTGCGGTGATCGGCACCGTGGTGACGGCGCTCTACAATATCATTGACTCAATCGTGATCGGGCATGCCATACCTGACCCTAATGTGGTGGCGGGTATCGCTGTCACCTTCCCGGTGATGACCCTGGCCACGGCTTTGGGAATGCTCATAGGGGCCGGCGCGGCCACAAGGGCATCTATCGTACTGGGCCAGAAGGACCTGCATATGGCCGAGGTGATTCTGGGCAACAGTGTGCAGCTCACAATATTCATCGGCATCCTCTATGCCTCATGCTTCGCGATATTCGTCGACCCGATCCTGAAGGTATTCGGGGCCTCTGAGGCCACATTGCCTTATGCACGTGAGTTTATATTATGGGTGCTTCCGGGGATGGTGCTCATCAACCTCACATTCTCTTACAATAATGTGATGCGCGCCTCGGGTTATCCCAGCAAGGCCATGTATACCAATATGATAGGCGCACTGCTGAATGCCATCCTTGCTCCGCTCTTCCTCTTCGGGTTCAAGTGGGGCATACGAGGTGCGGCGGTGGCCACCGACCTGTCGATGCTCGTGGCTGCAATCTGGGTGATGAGCCATTTCTTCAACAAAAAGAATACGCTGCATTTCGTGAGGGGCACATTCCGGCTCAACTGGCCGGTGATACGCTCTGTGCTTTACATCGGCATGGCCCCCTTCCTGATCAATGTGTGCGGCTCGGTAATCAATGCGATTGTGAATAACTCGCTGCTTAAGTATGGTGGCGACAATGCGATTGCTGCGGTAGTGGTGTTCAACCGTTTTGTGACTATTTTCGTGTTTGTGGTCATAGGTATCTGTCAGGGAATGCAGCCTATATTGGGTTACAATTATGGCGCGCGGAAGTTTTCGAGACTCTTCCGCACTCTCTGGATTGCTGCCGGCACCGGAGTTGTGATTACCTCAATCGGGTGTCTTATCGGCCACATCTGGCCACGCCAGATTGCCTCGATGTTCATGACCGACCCCACGCAGATAGCCGCGGCTGTCAATTGCCTGAAAATCGCCACCATTTCGTTCTGGATGGTAGGATTCCAGATTGTGTCGACCAATTTCTTCCAGAGTCTCGGCATGGCGGGCAAGGCGGTGTTCCTGAGTCTGACGCGTCAGATAATTTTCATGATTCCGCTTCTGTTTATTCTTCCGCCTCTGTTTCAGCTCAATGGGGTGTGGAGTGCATTCCCGATATCTGATTCACTCGCAACATTTGTATCGGCCGGAATGTTAATATGGCAGATACGCCGCATCCGACGCTCAATGCCGGAGAATACCCTGGCGCACGCTTGATTAACCCATATAGACACCATTTCATGAATCTCACCCCCATCGGACGCCTCCTCTTCAAACGCCGCGGCCTGCGCACCGACGCATGGACAGACCATGGCGACTCCATCCAGCTCTCGCAGCTGCGGTGGCTGCTTTTTCGTGCGGCGTCGACTGAGTTCGGACGCCGACATGGCTTCGAGGAGATTCTTCGCGCTTCCGACCCGCGTAAGGAATATGCAGCACGAGTGCCGTTGGCTGACTATGAGGCCTTCCGCGGCCTCATCATGCGCATGACCGATGGTGAGAAGGATATACTCTGGCCGGGTGAATGCCATAATTTCGCGCAATCGAGCGGCACGTCGGGCGGACGCTCGAAGTATATACCCGTCACCCGCGATTCGCTGCGCGTGAATCATTATGCCGGCAGCGCCGATGTGGTGGCACAGTATCTGCGATATTTCCCCGAGAGCCGCCTATTTGGCGGTAAAGCCATGATTTTAGGTGGCTCTTTCGAAACCCAGCTGCACCCTAAAGGCCACAATATGAAGGTGGGCGACCTGTCGGCCACTCTGATTGACGCTATCCCTGAATGGGCAAATATCTTCCGTGTGCCCGATAAGCGCACGGCCCTGCTTGCTGATTGGCATAAGAAGCTCGACCTTATGGCTGAGGCCGCCATTCATGCCGACCTCACCAATATCAGCGGGGTGCCATCGTGGTTTCTGCGGGTGATAAGGCGCTCGCTCGAGCTCTCGGGCGAGCCTGATGGCCACCGGCTCTGGCCCAATATGGAGGTATTCTTTCACGGGGGGATATCTTTCGCACCTTACCGGGCTGAATATGAGCGCATTTTCGACCCTGCCAAGATGCATTATTTCGAGACCTACAATGCCTCAGAGGGATTCTTCGCCACACAGGCCGCACGCGACAACGATGGCTTGCTGCTGCTCATCGATAATGGCATTTATTATGAGTTCCTGCCTCTTGACGCAAGCCCTGACACCCCCACTTTAGGGGTCGATGAGGTCACACCGGGCCAGGTGTATGAGATGATTATATCCTCTTGCAATGGATTGTGGCGCTACCGCATAGGCGACACCGTGAGAGTGGTGAGCCTCAACCCTCTGAAAATCCGTGTGGCCGGGCGCACCAAAGCTTTTATCAATGCTTTTGGCGAGGAGCTTATGGAGTCGAATGCCGAAGCGGCTATTGCCGAGGCATGCCGACAGACCGGAGCACATATCCGCAACTACACCGCCGGCCCTCTCTATGCCCATGACAATATGAAGGGGCGTCATCAGTGGCTCATCGAATGGAATACACCGCCGGCCGACCTCTCACAGTTCAGCCGCATACTTGACTCTGAACTTCAGCGTGTTAACTCCGACTATGCAGCCAAGCGCACCGACAGCATATTCCTCGATCCGCTCGAGATCATCAGTCTGCCTGCCGGAAGCTTCGACCGCTGGCTCTCAACACAGGGGAACCGCCGTCTCGGTGGCCAACGCAAGATACCCCGTCTGCGCAACGACCGCTCCATCATCGAGCCAATCATCACATCTCTTCAGCAGCATTGACCATATTCCCCTACTTGGCAATCCCGGGGGATGTGCCTACATGGGGGGCAACCGGGCGAGCTTCTTCCCTGCCATCCGCCAAGACCGGCTATTGTATAAGTCACAAAAAATGTGTACATTTGCAGTCCGCTCTTCACCGGGCTGATTCACATCTTATTCACAAAGGGGCTGCCCGATGTCTGGCCTCTCTGCTACAATCACCTGACAAGTATTCATGAGATTCCTTCTTTACATATCAGTCATATTGTTAATCTGCAGCGGCGCTGTGGCCTCGTCGATGACGCCTGACCAAACGGCCGTCTTCGATACGCCCGCGACCGACACGGTAGATACCATCAAGCCGGTAGAGCCCGGCGATACCATCGAGCCCGGCGATAGCGTCAAGCCGGTGGAGCCAATCGAGCCGATAGAGCCGGGGGATAGTATCAAGCCGGTAGAACCCGTAGACACGGTGGTGTACGGTCCGGACAGTGTGCCGCTGCACCCTGAATGGCCGCATACGCTGGCCTCGCGCACCATCCCCCTTGTGCATATTGTCACCGAGGGACGCCGCCCTATTCTCGACAAAATCAATTATCTCGATGCCGGACTGCGCATCGAGGTGCCTGACTCGCAAAGCCGTTGGGAGCCGCTCGGCGCGGAGGGTGATCTTGTGCCGCTCGAAATCCGCGGTCGCGGCAACTGGTCGTGGTTTACTTCGCAGAAGAAGGCTTATAAACTGAAGTTCAAGAAGAAGACGACTGTCTTAGGCATGCCGGCCCATAAACATTTCGCTCTGATATGCTACGACCCGTTCTACAAGACAATGTGGCTGGCACCATGGATCGGTATGGAGGTGGGGCGCCTTGTGGGATTCCCGTGGGTGCCGCGCATGACGCCGGTAGAGGTGGTGCTTAACGGCGAATACCGAGGCATTTACCTTCTCGTGGAGTCAATAAAGATTGACCCCAACCGTCTCGACATCACTGTGCAGGAGGAGGAGTCGGAGGATCTGGCCACTGTCAGCTCCGGATGGCTTGTGGAACTCGACAACCAGAATGACGAGTTCCAGATATCATTCCCTGCCAACAACGCCTCGGGCACAATCCGTGTCACATACAAGGAGCCGGAGCTAATCTCTGAAGTGCAGCTCGATTGGCTGCTTAAGGAGTTTACATATCTTAATGCGCTCATAGAGAATCCCTATCTCTTCCCCCACGACCGCTGGACATCACACTTCGATCTCGATGCGCTGGCAAAATATGTGGTGGTGCGTGAATTGCTGCATGACATCGATGGATATTCGGGCAGTCAATATTTCTACCGCGACCTCAACACCGACAAATGGGTGGCCGGCCCGCTGTGGGACATGGAGTTCTGGTCGGATAAGAAACCGGGCTGGATAGCCAACTATGGCCGATGGTCGCACCTGAACTGGATTCCCCACATGATGAAGTCGCCGCTCTTCAACGAGACATTCATACAGCAGTGGGATGCTTTCTACAATGGCCGATTCCGCGAGATATTCGACTTCATCGACAGCATACCCCCCATCTATGACGCGGCCGACCGGGCGAATGCCATGCGCTGGCCCGACGAGGGGGCACCGATCGAGGAGAAACTCGACATGGCTCGCAGCAATTTCGAATATAATTCAGAGTGGATAGAGGCCAATAAGTTATGGCAGATTATAGTGGGGGTGGATGCCCCCGAAGCTGATATGACTGAGCTCAGTCAACTTCGGGCCATCAGCGACGGGCGCACACTCCATGTGAGCACTCCGGAAGACGCTACCCAGATCACCATCCATAGCCCCCAGGGCACGATGCTGCTGAGCAGGCGCGTGCAGGCGGGTGAATGCGAGATCGACCTCGCAGGCATCGACATGGCCCACCGCATCCTGCTCGTCACTCTGACCACACCGCGGGGCGGCAGCCAGTCGGGGCGCATCGTACGCCGCAACTGACCATACATTTTTCGCTGCCGCAGGTGTAAATATTTGGAAATGTAAAAATTTGGATGTAACTTTGTAATCTCATGAATTGCCACTGAAAGCAATTATGGGAATCCGTATGCCGACTCAACTGCGATGGTTGACGAGACATGCGGAGATTGGGTGTATCAAAATTTCACTATAAATTATCCAGTAATCTCCTCCCGCACTCCTCACCCCTCTCTCCGGCGGTCAGGATCGACGGGGACTTAACTTCCTTAGAACTTGCATCATTATGTTTAGACTCGACTTCGAGAAATACCTGCGTTCCACGATTGTGCTGGCTATCGACACGGTCACTTCCGTGTTTGCCTCCGCTCTCGTGTTGATTTTCGGCTACATACTGCGAGGTTATCATGCCGTCGGTCCGGTGCACTTCGTCACCACATGGATTATCGGTGCGGCTGTGGCCTCGGTCATCGCCTTCTATTTCACACGGGTATATAAACTCGTGATTCGCTTCTCTACAATCCGGGAATTCTCGCGTCTCTGTGTGGCCGTCATTTGCAAGGAGTTGCTGCTGGCGGCCTCAATTGCGATTTTCGATGGCGACCGCCCGTTCCGTCTGCTGGCCGCGCTGCTGATTCTCGACTTCCTCATCACTATCGGCGCCCTGCTCCTGACTCGCGTGCTGATGCTTTCGGTATACTGGATGGCTAACCGCAATCGCCATATGGAGCATCACGACGGGCTGCAGAATGTACTCGTATACGGCAGCGGAGCCAAGTCGGCCTCTATCGTGACCCGACTGCGCACATCGCCCCACTATCGTGTCACCGGATTTATCGTGCCGGCCGCCGACCAGACTGACTCGCTGCTCATGGGCAAACCGGTCTACTATTTCCATGACGAGAATGATGTGAAGGATATCATCGACAAGGCTCATGCAGGCGGCGTGTTATTTGCCTATCATCTTGATGCTCATGAGGAGCAGAACCGCCTTGTGGATTATTGCCAGAAACTGGGCGTGAAGATGTTTGTGGCCCCCTCTATCGACGAAATCAAGGATGGCAAAGCCATCACACCCTCTATACGCAAAATCAAGATTGAGGACCTGCTCGGACGCTCTGAGATTAAAATCAACATGAAGGAGATCCGCGACAATTTCCAGGGCAAGACGGTGCTCGTGACCGGAGCCGCAGGCTCAATCGGATCGGAACTCTGCCGCCAGCTGGCTCATCTCGGGGTGAAGCATCTAGTGATGTTTGACAATGCCGAGACTCCGCTGCATAATGTGCGTCTGGAGTTTGAGGATAATTATCCGAGCCTCTACTTCACGCCCGTCATCGGCGATGTGCGCCAGGTGGAGAGACTGGATTATGTGTTCCGCAAATATCGCCCGGATGTGGTGTTTCACGCCGCTGCCTACAAACATGTGCCCCTGATGGAGGAGAACCCCTGCGAGGCGGTGATGGTCAATGTGCGCGGCTCGCGAAATGTGGCCGACAAGTGTGTGGAGTATGAGGCCGAGAAGATGGTGATGATATCTACCGACAAGGCTGTCAATCCCACCAACATCATGGGCTGCACGAAGCGTCTGGCTGAAATCTATGTGCAGTCGCTCGGTCTGGCCATCGAGCAGGGTGTGCGCAAGGGTAAGACTACGTTTGTCACCACTCGATTCGGCAATGTGCTCGGCTCTAACGGCTCGGTTATCCCCCGATTTACCGAACAGATTGAGAAGGGTGGACCGCTCACTGTGACCGACCCGGAGATTAGACGTTTCTTCATGACCATACCCGAGGCCTGCCGACTTGTGATGGAGGCGGCCACAATAGCCACCGGCACACAGATTTTCGTATTCGACATGGGCACCCCCATCAAGATTGATGACTTGGCACGCCGCATGATTCAGCTTGCCGGCTTTGAGCCTGACCGTGATATCGCCATCGAATACACCGGTCTGCGCCCGGGCGAGAAGCTCTACGAAGAGGTGCTTGCAACCAAGGAGAACACCATCCCCACCAATCATGACCGCATCTTTGTGGCCAAGGTGAGAAAGTATGAGTATGACGCTGCCGCAGCCACTTCCGACGAGTTGCACATGCTTGCCGAACGCGTTGAGATTCCGGAGATGGTGAAGCTCATGAAGCGCACTGTGCCCGAGTTTATCTCGAAGCATTCTGTGTTCGAGATCTATGACCAGCCGGCAAACGCAGAGACTGCCGCCGATGTGGCCGACACCAAAGACGCCGAATAACCGGCAACATGCCTCCCTGCATCTCTCACCATGACGAGCAGGGAACTGACCGCCGTCAGCCCCACAAGATATAAGATAAATAGGATTGGATAAAAGAAGAGAGGGAGCGCACCCGGATGCCGGGGCGCTCCCTCTCTTTATTCAGGGCCGGAGAGCTTGAGGGCTCTCCGGCTTATGATTGTTGAAGGTTTGAATCCGCAGGAATCAACGCTTGATGTATTTACGGCCATTGACGATGTAGAGGCCGGCGGGAAGTTCCTGGAAGTTCTTGACGGGCACACGCACGCCTGTCGGAGTATACACCTCGAAGGCGCCTTCAGCCGCAATCTGCTCTACACCTGAGCCGGCATTGGGGTCAGGGTTAGAATGATATGTGATGTCGAGCACATTGTCGCGGTTGAAGAGGGGGCTATCGCTGGCTGAGAGCAGACGCAGATAGTAGTCTGTGTCAAAGTCAGCAAAGATGAATTGCATCTCTCCGTTGTATGAATAAGTAGTGGAGCAATTCACTACCTCATCGTTGCCGAAATAGAGCACTTTTGCCTTGCCTACTGTCTCACCCACAGTGTAGATATGGCCGTCGGCGGGAAGTTCGGCATCGGTCATGGGCTGCTCGCTGAAGAGCACCATTGTCATGACGGCGTCTTCGCCACGCTTGGCATCGAGATACATGAGGCCATCGGCATCCTCAGTGATGTTGACATCTGTGGGGAGGTCCTTCGGTGCCTCGGGAGCCTTCTCGATGGGTGTGATCACGAAGTTGCGGATAAAGAAGCGTGAGGCCTTCTGCGAGCACATGGCCAGAGTGACGGTGGCATACTCGCTCTGAGCAGGCACATCGACTGATACGGGCACAAATGTTGACGAGAAGTCATTGTAGCCGGCTGTGTCGAAGCCCTCCATCGTGCCTTCGTATGAAGTGATGGTCTTGTGGATGACATTACCGGTGCGTACACGCAGATAGCCGCCGGCGCCAAACCATCCGGGCTCGCAACCCTGCGGGAGTTCCACACCATTCGAATCGGGAGTGGCAGCGGGATCACGCTGAGTCTCCATGGCGAACTCGAAGCTTACGTTGAAGGGTGTATTGAGGGGAAGTGCCGGAGTTGTGAGACGGCGCTCCTGGGAGTCGATGACTGTGAATACGGCATTGTCGCCATAGTAGCCGCGCACCCAGGGTGAGAATTCTTCGTTGGTGGGGAAGCCGGTCCAGCCATGTATGAGTGAGCCGAAGGGGTAATTCTCGATCTGCGGAGCATACGGGAGCGATACCTCGGGCACTGCATAGGCGTCTACGGCTGTCTTCGACACGTTGTCGCCATTGACTGTCCATGCGCGGAAGTAGGTCATGGCATTGGGCTCGCAATCTACGATAATCTCTTGCGGTTCGCCAACATAGATAACCTTGCCGCCACCTTCGATCTCATCGCCTACGGCCACATCAGCTGTGGGAGCGCCGAATGTGCCTGCATACCCCTTCTGATAGCCACCGAGCACCTCATTGGTCATGGCCACAATCACGGGGAGCTTGGAGGTGACGTTGACTCTGATTGATTTTGTGCCGGCAGCGCGTGCATAGAGGGATTCAGGAGCTTTCTGAGAGGTGCTGAATACGACCTCGGCGGGATTCTCCACATTATATGCAGGATAACCATTGGCGCTGATGGCCTGGATTTAGTAGTCCTGGCTGGGCTTGATGTCGGGATAAGTGAGCGAGATGCGGGTATCGGTGCCGTAGTATATGGCATGCGCGTTGCCAAACATCATATCGTTGGCGGCCAGGAAGGTCTCGCCGTCGCTGGGGAGGTCGGCGGATGTGATGGGAGATTCGCTGACGAGCACGATTGTGGCATCTGCGCCCGGAGCCTTGGCGAGCTGGATGAGAAGGTCGCTACCCTCCTGGGCGACCTTGAGATTGCGCGGGGCATTGGCCGGAGCGGTAGTGTCGAGGCAGGGGGTGAAAGTGTAGCGCTGCTCTACGAGGTCGCCTGTGGCTGTCCAGTGAATGTAGGATTCTGAGTCAAGCATATAGGCCTTCTTGAAGGTGGAAAGCTTGGCATCCTCTACCATGCTCTGGGCAGTGGCTACGAATACATCGTTGGCATCCCAGCCCTGGAGGCTGGTGTTGAAGCCGTTGGAGTTGGTGGCAGGGGCTTTCTCTTCACGGAAGCAGAGCTCAATCTTGCCATCCTTCTCATGGAGGCGGAACTGGAGCGAGCATTCGGCTTTCTCTCCCTCCTGAGTGGCCATGCGGGCATGACCATACTGCACGATACAGATGCGGTCGCCGGGAGTGCCTACGGTCTTGTAGGTGATGTCGGCACGCTCGAAGTCCTCTTTGACCGGGGTCATGGTGATGGCGAATGCGTCACCGCCATAGTTTACCACACCGTCGCCGAAGAAGAGGCCACCTGAAGATGACACTACAAACTGGTCGAAAAGGCGGCCGCCGAGGCGGAAGTCAAAGCCGATTTCGAAGCCCTGGGCTGAATAGTCGGAGGGGCCCTGGTAGTCGGGGAAGATGACGGTGGTGCCGGTGTCGGGCTTGTTGGTGATGGGGGTGCCGTCGGTAATCTCCTCGAAGGGGGCGCCGCCGGTGGCGATGCTGTACTGACGCAGGTTGCCGGCCTGTGCATCTGATGCACCAAGGGCGAGTGCTGCTGTCACGACAGCCATCGGAATCGTAAATCTTTTCATATACTGTTGGTAATAAAGGTTAGTTGCATTCTATAGATGATTGTGAATCGGGGGCGTAGCGGTGTCATTTTGACCACATTGCAAATTTAAACAAAATTTTCGGATTACCAATAGTTTCTGCGAAATAGTTGGCCGATTGTGGTTTGATTTTCCGTAGCGCCTGATAGTCATGCCATGAGCCGGAGGTCGAGCAGGGCCCCTTCGCGTATAAAGGCGTTGAAGCTCTCAAGTATGTCGGAGAGGGCGGTCAGTGCCTGGCGGGTCTGCTTGTCGTAGAGGGTGCCGCTGACAGCTCCGGCGCTGAGTTTACCTTCGAGGGCTCCGGTGACGCCGCTCACATCCTCCATCATCTGGAGCTGGATATTGAGCAGATCGGTGATGCCCACCTGCGATGCGTTGCCGCTGACTTGCTGCGGCAGTGGCATCCCTGCTTTGGGACGGAATAATATCACGCCGTTGAATCGGCTCCATTCATCGCTTATATCGTCGATTTCCACACCCTCCGGCAGGGCGCTCTCGGGGAAGAGGAGCACACCTTTAGCTGTGGAGCGCAGCACCCAGTCGTAGAGGGTGATGAGGCGATTGGTGTGGCGCTGCTGGTCGATGACGTCGGCTACGAAGCTATGTATTTCGCCGTCGATAAAGGGGTAGGCTTTCCACACATAGGGATGCCCTCCGCCGGGGAGTGGCGATTCACCTTCGGCAAGCACATGACCTGTGGGGGATAGATAGTGGTAGCGCCACACCTCCTCCATGCCCCACTGCGTGATGGCCCCCTTCGGGAGCTCCCCCTGCCGGGAGAGGGGGAGGCGGTAGAGCTGCCCCGTGGCGGGGTCATGATAGCGCAGTGTCTCGACCGATTCGCGCGTCCACACCTCAATCACACGGCACAGGCCGGGAGTGGAGGGTGTGAGGAAGTCGGCGTCGGAGCTGCCGCCGAAGGTGGCGGCGTTGAAGCGCCCGACATGTCCCTCGGCTTCTGCTGCATATATCGAGCGGAGCGCCTCGACATCTGCGGGGGTGCGGGCCATGGCTGCGCATAGGGTGGTGAATTCGAGGTCGTGGAGTTGGCCGATCATGCCGGTGTCCCAACCGCGGAAGTCGCGTGTGGCGCTATCGATAAAGAAGGCGTCGGGGGCTACGTAGTCGGTGCGCAGAAATCCGGCGAGGCGCTGTCCGGGGTGGCGGCTGATTGAGGCGGCGGTGCTCTTGCGGTGGACTGCCAGCCCTGAAATCAGAAATTCCTCCATGGTGCGGGCATGGAGTTCGTCGAGGCGGTTGAGGTCGGCGCTCTCAAGCAGGTGGGCATAGCATGCCTCTTCGGCCTGGGTGCCTCCATCGAGTTTGAGGCGCTGGCGCGAGGGGTAGGCATACTGGTTGCGGAACACTCCGAGCACACTTCTCACCATGCGGCGTATGAGATTGTTTTTGAGCGGGATGTTGCCTTGGCTGCGTATATAGTCTTCTTCGCGCATCATGTGGCCGTCGACCTCTATGAGGTCATCCCATTGGCGTCCGTAGCAGTAGCGTTTGCAGCGTTGGCGGTCGGCGCGGAATCGGCTCATGGCGGCCCAATTGGCGCCGGCGGCGGCGAGAGTATCGAAATCTGTAGTCATTTGCATAAGTGGTGATTAGAGTTAAAAACTTGCTTCATTCATGGGGCGGTGCCGCTGCTGGCGCTGGCTGTGTGGCTGCAGCACGGGCAGATGCCGCGGGGGCTCCATCTCATGCAGTGCTATGTGCAGGCCTATGGCGCGGGTCATGAGGATGTCGTCGTGATGACCGGCTATGGCGCCGTAGCTGCCGTTGGGCCGGCGTTCGTAGCTCAGCATCTCGTCGAGGGCTTCTGAGGCGCGCTCGGTGTACAGTCCTTCTCGCACTACTCTGACGAGGGTGGCGATCACCATTGGCTTGGTGACGGCATTGGTGTGGAAGCCGAGTTTGCGGCTCACACCGCGGGCCACATCTTCGGGCGATGCGGGACGCATGTAGATGTTCTGGTATTCATCGCGTATCTGGAGCAGTATGTAGGGGAGCTGGCCGGCATCGAGACTACGGTTGACCTCGCGTGTCTCGAGTGTGTTGCTCTCTACCACCAAGAGGGCGTCGGCATAATACCGCGCGATTCTGGCGCTGCGCCAGGCCAATATGTCGGCATCGCAATGGCCGCGCCATTGGGCGGCAATCTCAGGGACTCCACCGCTGAGCATCGGGGCGCGGTCAATGACGGTGATGACGCTCCAGTCGGCCCGGGCTCCACGCCCACCTATATCCACTACGGCCAGGTAGCGTCCGGCAATGCGTCGCACAGTGTCGGGGTGACTCCACACTTTCATGCCTCCCGACGGGCGGGAGATGAATCTGATGTCATCAAGCGAGCCGGGACCATCGGGGAGTGTCGATTCCACCTCGCCCACATCCAGCGGGTCGGTGCAGCCTGCGCGAAGGGCCTCGACTTCATAGCGGTCGAAGACGCGGGCGCCTGAATGTGCGAAGGCTTCGGTGTCGTCGCTGGGATATTCGGCGGCCATGCGGGCGTGGTCGGAGTATTTGGCGCGTTCGGCGATATACCAGCTGATGGCCTGCAGCGTGGCGCCGCGCTTGAAGAGTGAGTAGAGATATCGGCCCGATTCGCTGCGGGCTGTATCGGCGTCAGAGTCGCGCCCCTCCCATAGGCGTGTGGCGAGCTGCAGCTCCTCTTCTGCAGTGAGGGGGAGGGTGTATTTCTCAATCTCATACCAGCTCACAAACATGGCCTCGAATTGCGATTCGCCTCGGCGGGCGGCAAGATATTCGTTGTGGAAGAAGTTGCCGGTGCCGTTGGCGGTGCTTTCGTAGACTATCATTGTCAATGGCTGCAGCAGGACACCGCCACAGGCGCTGCGCACTATGTCTTCGGGTGATTTCCCCTCTGTGGCACGCCATATCCCGACTTCGGAGAGATGCACGAGATTGTAGTCGCCCCCACGACAGGAGTCGGGGCGTTCGGCGGTGCCGATCTTTATCTTGCAGTTGCGCTGGGGCACCCGGAAGATGGCTCCGCTACGCCCCACTCCCTCTATCTTTTTCTGCTTGCGTGCATCGGCTTTGAGGGCGCGCTGTTGCTCGGGCGAGTAGAGCAGGGCGGCGGGATAGCGGCGTATCATGCGGTCGAACATATCTTTGATTTCGTCGCTGCCGGCCCCCTGGTGGGCGATGATGAGCGAGTTGAGTCCGGTAGAGTGCATGAGCTGCAGCCAGGCCATATATATCTGTGCGCACGTAGAGCCTCCCCATTGCCGGGCTTTGAGCAGAATCAGGCGCAATGGGCGCCGGGCAAGACGTGCGCGCTCGAAGGCGGCCACAAGGCGCCGCTGCGGGGCGTTGAGCCGGAAGCGCACGTCGGGACCTCCACCTTTATTCTTTATATATACAGTCAAGGCTGCCCAGAACGGAAAGTCGTGGAGCATACGGGTGCGCAGCAGAAGTTCGGCGGTGGCGGTGGGAGATTCACCTCGGGCGCTGGCTGTGGCTGCGATGCTGCCGTGGCGCAGCAGGTCGGCTATGAGTTCTTCGCCGCGCATCGAGTCGGGAAGCCATTGCGTGGGCTGGATATAGTCTGGCAGATCGAGCCGGAAGCGGCGCCCGATGGAGTTGAGGCCGCTGACTGGGTCGAACTCAAGCTGCAGCGCGGCCAGACGCCGGGCATTCTCGGCGAGTATGTCGGCCGCACTGTGCATGTCGGCCCGAGTGCATAGTATGGAATCGGTAATCTCTTTCATGATGGGTTCTGCTGAGGGGTGTGGCAGCTCTGCTGGATGGTGCGGTAGATGAGGGTGCGGCAGGTGCGCGGGGTGAGGTAGAAGGAGGGAGCGGGGGCGTTGACAACCTGCGCCACAGCATCGGCAAGTGTCAGAGCCGCATCGGCAGCCATCATGCGGCTCACTCTGCGCTCTATCTCGGCAAGCATCTGGCGGCGCTGCAGGCTCCTGACAGACCATTGGCCTGACTCGCGGTACTGCCTTATGAGCAGCAGCACACGCTCTTCTGAAATGTAGAATCGGCTCGCAGCCGAGGCGGCGACCTCGGCAAATATCCTGTCGAGGTCAATGATACGCGCATTGCGCACTGCGGCGCGGAAGAGTTTTACGAGCTCGCGGTTTTTCGACTCTGTATAGTCGCATTTATTTCCAAACTTCTTCATAAGGTGGATAAATTTTGAAGGCTTGAGGGGATGCAGCCGGCAAGTGATGCTGGATTGCCTCAAGATTTAGCGTTGCTTATTTAAGTTTAACGTTGCAAAGTTAATAATTTTTTGTCAACAATTATCATAACCATTGATTTTTCGATGATTAATTTTGCATCGTATTCGGCAATCAACTGCCGGAAGTCAGTGATAATCAAAGCAACGCTAAATTTTTAAAAACGCTTGAATTTTATGGAAACACATCGCGAGACACCCCTCGGGCAGACACAGGCAGACCCCGCCACAGATGCGCCGTCCACCTCTACCGATGATAATGCCGGCAACACCGGCAATACTGATAACCCCTTAAACACTGATGAGTATGATGACAAAGACTCTTCTGGTCCGGAAGACAGCGGAAGCGGCACTCCGGATAGTTCTGATGCTGATCGACCGGTTCCGGATTCCGGAGCGGCTGATCGAGAGCCTGGCGGCGAAGGCGACTCCTCCACCGGCAATGACGCCGCCGAAGACTCAGACGGAGATGACAACGGCCAAGGAACTGACGGAGCCGGCGATCCTGGAGAGGGTGATGCCGATGGATCACAGTTTGCCCTGCGATTCCTGTCGAAAGGAGCAGCATCCGGAGCCTCAGTCGCCATCGACGGAAAAAACCGACGGGAATCCCTCGCAGCCATCCTGCTGCGACTGGCCCTGAGCCTGCTGTCGGGCGACACTCCGGCCGACACACTTATCCCCCTGATGGATGCAGCTTTGGCCAACGAACGCCTGCTGAAACTTCAGACCACTCTCGAGCAGGAGCGCAAGGCTGCGGCTGAACGCCTGAGCGAGGCCTCGGCCGAGGCGGCAAAGCGCATCAGCGAGGCAAGAGCCGAGGGTGAGCTGGCCGGACGCAACGCTCTGATCGAGGAGCAGTTGCTGCCACCCCCGATTGGCGCACCCGACCTCAACGCCTCGCCGATGGCGCAGTCGCGCCGACGCACAGCTTCAATCTTCGACCTTGCCGGATTGGCGCGATGACACCTCTGATCTGAAATAAAAATAATCAATTGTGCCGCCCACCCCGTGGGCAAAAAATCATTAAAAGATAGAAACAATTATGAGTTCTAACGTACCTGGCAGCCCCGCCACAGTATCGGCTGCCGCCGAAGCCACCGGAGGCCTTAATGCCGGAAATTTCATTGAGTCTGAAATCGATGAGCAGCTCTTCAGATTTAACTCTGACGACACCCCGCTGATGAACCTCATGCTCCGCGCCAAGCGTGTGAAGGTGAATTCGCCCGAAGTAGACCACTACATGATCGATGAGCCGATCGCCACCATGAAGACGGCCGAGGCCATTGCCGCCTCGCAGCAGTCGCAAAGCGTGCTGCCGCTCGAGCCTAATCAGCAGAATATAGCACGCCCCTACACTACCCTGCTGGTGCATGGAGTGGATGGCTACACCCCCGACGGACAGGAGACCACCCCCGGAAAATGGCTGATGCTCTTCGTCATCGACCACGACACAACCTCGGGCAATCCGGTGGTGAGGTCTATCAATGGGCCGCGCATCAATCCCTCCGACGAGCTCACCACAATGCCGAAAATCCCGGCCGGCACCACTCTCACAATCCTTGCCAATTCGCTGTATGAGACTCAGAAGGAGGTGGACCCCGACATCATCGTGCCGCAGCCCTCGCGCATCTTCCTGCAGAAGCGCGGCATGAACCAGGTGGTGAGCGATTATTTCGAGTCGCAGCGCAAGCGATTGCCATTCTCAAAGGCAGTCATCGCCGAGCAGGCTATCGCGAATTTCAAAGTGAGAGGCAACCGAACCCTCTGGGCCGGACGCCCGGGTAAATTCAAGGTGAATGTGCCGAAAATGGGCATGCAGTATATCTACACCACCGAGGGTCTGCGCTGGCAGTTCAAGCGTGAACTGCAGCATCAGGGGCGATGGACTGTAGAGCGCATCATCGGTCTGGCGAAGATGTTCTTCACCGGCGAAGACGTGCCGAAGACTGCCCTGCTGCTGGCCGGTAAGAATCTGCTTGAACAGATTCAGTGCATCGACTATTCCGCACATCCCGAAATCCAGATTACTACCAAGGAGAATGCCATGGGATGGGTGGTGACGAATTTCCATACAGTATTCGGCGATATCGAAATCAAACGCGAGCCCACTCTCGACCGCCTCGGATGGAGCAACTCGGGTGCACTCATCGGTGAAGACCGCCTCGTGCACTACGTCTACTCAGCCGAACACTCCTTCTCCGACCGGGTCGGAGGCGAGGAGGCCGTACGCAACGGTATCCTCATCTGGGACGCTGTCGCCCTGAAGGGCTCTTGCCATATCTGGATCGATGGCGAGGGTATGGCTTCGGGAGCCGAGCAGATTCTGATGTGGGATTCGCCCGAAGAGCCCCCGGTGGATAAGAATGGCTCAACCTACTATCTGCTCTGCGATTGCCCGGGCATCGGTGATGACGCCCGTTTGGGACAAACCTGGCATGGCGTCAACACCAACGTCGGCAGCGGCAGCGATATGAAGGTAGTGGCCTCATGGTCGAGAGTTGAATAAGACGCCCCCTGACACCCAATCTCTATGCGCCAGTCCTGGAATACCCATCCAGGCACTTCAGGACTGGCGTCTATTATATAAATCCATAACTCAATTCGCTATGAAGATATATGCACTCTATGGTCTAATGGAGTATATGGCCCGAATCCCTGTAGGAGGCACATTCGTGGATGTGCACTTCACAGGGGGCCAGCTCTCAGGCTACGGCATACGCCCGGCCACATATTCTACCGACGACCCCGTCATGCAACGCCTCATCGAGCGTTCGCAGCTCTATCGGTCGGGCAAAATCACCCTCTACCGCAAGGTCTGACCCAATCCTGTCAGCCATCACCGATGAGCATCATAACACTCGCACATCTCACCGATCTCGTGGCATTGTGCCTTGGAGAGTTCCCCGACTGCCGGATTGCTCCGGCAGCCGGCTCTCTCCAATCTTCACTTGCGGAGATGATAGAGCCTCCGCTACCGAGCATTGCACGCGAAATCACCCTCTCGGCTGAGTTATCACAATTTACCGAACCCAAAGACTTCACCCTCCATGCCGCCACGACCATCACGATAACCAACAACAAAGTAGCCACAATCACCCTCCCCGATGATTTCTGCCGGCTGCACTCAGTGCAATTCGACAGCTGGCCCCATCCCCTCTCCGAAGACCGTCGAGGCGACCCGCTTCGCGAGTCATTAGCCGAATCCGCGCCACCATGGCTCGCACAACGCACCCTGCGCCCCTGGCTACGCCTCACCCTGCAAACCGGCACCCACATCCTGACCTGCGCCCCAGCCTCCGCCCCTCCCACAACAGCCAACTACATCCCCCTCCCCGAATACGACCCCTCCACCCGACGCCTACTGAACTTCGACGAAGCCCTCCTCCCCCTCCTGACCCAGCGCCTATGCCAATCCCAGCCATAAGCAGCGGAGCGCACAAGCCCGAAAAAGGCAGTGTGAGCGCGGAAGCGCGAAATGGCAGCCAGCCGAAGCGCAGCCGAAAAAGGCA
>CAJTNN010000009.1:0-315 GCA_910577585.1 uncultured Muribaculaceae bacterium
CTATCATGAAGTAGGCAAACTCCTCGAATATACGATAGTCGCGTTGCTCGTTGGCTTTGCTAAGATTGCTTCGAGTCACCGACTTTCCCATTCCGAGATGGTAGAGTTTTCCCGAATGAGCTTCTGTAGCAACAATCAAGTCCCGCAGGCTCTCCCGGTTGGTCAACTGCCCGAACATCATCGTAAGTAGTTGATTCCAACACGAAAAGCTCTTGACATATTTGTCGCCTTCATATTTTCGGACAAGATAGTTGAAGTGATTTCTATCCATAAACTGGACTAATTGGGCGAAAACGTATTTGTCTTTATTCATAA
>CAJTNN010000009.1:325-81261 GCA_910577585.1 uncultured Muribaculaceae bacterium
TCAGACTGCAAAAGTAATTTCAAATCCGTTGACTCCAAAATCTATTACAACAAATTGAATATCAATAATTTCAAAGCACTCTTATGATTTTTTAGTGGACACTAATGATATCTAAACGAGAATCAATGAAGTCGTGCGGAGCGTGTCGGAATTTGACACGTGTAACCACACTCTTAAACTTCTAAACGAGAATCATATGGGCGAAGACACACATCTGGCGGCAGACACAACAGACAATCATGCAGAAACATCCCTGCAGAAGTATACTCTCAACTGCAGGGATGCGTTGGCTTTTAGCCTTGATAAGTTTCTTACTCGCCTTAGGGCCGCAAGATGTGAGCCGGATATGGCTTGACGCCACTCTCCGGAGATGCTGAGAGCGCCGGCAGTGATTGCCGCACTCATTGATGCCTCAACTCACTCTTACGCCTGAGGCTCTTTCTCCTCTTCGAGGATTTTGATAGCCATGTCGTAGATGGTCGTGTCATCAAGCACAACGATGCCACCATCTGGTCCCGGCTCGATGTGCATGCCGATGTTTTTTCCGAACTGGTAGTTCACACCACCGAAATAGTTGCGCACTGTCTGCACTGTCAGATTGAGTTCATCAGCGATGCGATGAGTAGCGCCATCGGGCAAGCTGTCTTTAAGACGACGAAGCTCGTTGAAGGTGATTGTTTTGCTCATATGATTCTCGTTTTTTAATAATATTGCTGTGTCTATTGCCTTCGCGGAAGTAAATCCACTCTTGCAATTGCTAAATTACGCAATAATATGCTTATTCGCAAAAAAAATGCACTTTTTTTTGTGTGTTATATAACATACTATTACCCGTGAACAATCTAATGCGTTGAATTTCCGCGCAAAACGCGCGAAAACCACACACCCATCAGATTATTTCGATTGCATCTGCGGGGAGCCAACCGACGTTGTTGCTGTTGAGCTGCACCTTATACCATCCTATCTCTCCGTCGGGGTTGAGTTCGCTATCGAGAATATGGAATTTGGTGCCTCGATGCAGGGGGAACCCTACGGCCGGGGCGCCCTGCTGCGGCTCTGACGAGAGTGTGAGCTTAAACTGCATCAGCACTGCCTCATCACGGGCCTCGAAACTACTTGCGGCCATCTCTGCAAACACCACAAACACCACGCTGAAAAACAGGAAGATGATGGCGCTGAAGAAGCCTATCTTCTTCATTCTCACATTATGGCTGAAGAGATACAGCGCAATCGCGAGCACGAGAAGCACGAATGCCATGGCTGCCATTTCGGCCCAGGCATCGGAGGATGTGTCGACGGCGATGCGGTTGTGGATGCGGCCGAAAAATCCGGTAGGATCCGGAGCCACACTACCCTTCTTGCCTTTCATCTCAGCTTTGTTGGCATCTTCGATGCGAGAGGCAAGATATTGGATGTTCTGCGAAATGAGTTTATTGGAGGGATCAAGACGCTTGGCCCGCTCAAGGCAGAGGCGCGCCTCACCTTCGTTGCCGCTCTTGTAGTAGGCATTACCGAGGTTGTAAAGTATGGCGCCGCTCACCCCTTCGCGCTCCACTACCTGCTCGTAAAGGGCTGCAGCCTTATCATAGTCGGCATGCGCATATGCGGTGTCGGCCTCGGCCACCACTTTGGCGGCATCGAATGGGGTTGTCACGGTGGGGTCGACCACACTCTGCGAGATGTCGGAGCTGCCACGCGGATCTGCAGTTGCCCCATCTTTGGAATCCCGCGCCTGTATTGAGGCTGAGATACCTATAAGGGCCAAGAGTATCAATGTACGCAAGTGATGCTTTATGCCAAAATCAGATAATCTCATCATTATCAGTGTTTTCAGGATTTGACTTTGATTTAGCGGCCTTGGCGAACTCGCTCTCGAGCGAATCAAGCAGTGAGGCTGCCGAATCATAGATTTCCTGCATCGGCTTGCGGGCGGAGGCAGGCGAATATTTTGCAAACTCGCACTCGTCGAGCAGGGCGAGAAGGCGGGTCTCGCTCTCTTCGGCTATGCCATGTTCGGTGAGTATCTGGCTCACATTCTCACGATTAAGCTCCGAAGTGGGGAGCTTGAGTTTATCGGCCAGATAACCCCATATGGCCTTGAGCATCTCGTCGTAGAAGGCATCTTCGTTGTTGGACTTGATGCAACCCATGGCCCGCTTGAGGCGGCGGCGCGCCATCTTGCCGGCGCGGCGGCTGCGCAACCCCTCGATATCGGCATGAATGTCGATATAACGGCGGCGCATGATGACGGCGACTATGAGCAGTATCGCGGGGATGATAAACCATAGCCAGTAAAGGAAGCCTCGCACATAGGGGTGCACCTCGCGCTCAGCCGGAAGTTCTACGGGCATAAGGCGGGTATTGTAGACCTGCGCCGCCTGCGACTTGGCCGATTCGGCTCCGCGGGCTACATTGAGAGTGTAGCTGCGCGATGTGGAGGTCTCATATTGCCCGGTGGAGGGATTGAAATATACGAGCTGCACAGCCGGAATATTGAAGCTCCCCTGCTCCATAGGCATGAATGAGTAGTCGAAATCCACACTTCCGCTGACATTGCTGCTCCCTACGGTGGTCTTGACATCGGTCGTGGGGCTGAACACCTCTATCTCATCGGGGTAGAGTGAATTGAGGTCAGGGAGATGCACATATTTCAGATTACCCTCGCCGGTGACCATATACGATATCGAGGCAGCCTGATTGGCCACAGCATCTGTGGAGGGGAGATTTGAGGAGATAGTGAATTTACCCACACCCCCCGAGAAGTTTGCAGGACGCGGCGAGGGCAACGGCTTGACATTGACCGTCAGGTCATTCGGAGTGACATTGAGCTGTATCGGTTTTCTGACAGTGAGCTGCGAGAAGAAGGGGTCGTGATAATACTCTTCGGCATCGGTGCTGACAGTGTATTTGTTGCCGATGATTTTCAGTTGCCCGGCCATCTGGGGGAAGATGATGTAGCGGGCTATCACAGCCGTGGCATAAGTGCGTCCCTGATAGGTCTCGTAGGTGAGCTGATTGGAGACATTGGGCGACTCCTCAATCACAAACCCGTCGAACTTCGGAGCATCTGTGGCACCGATGAATTTGATGGTGCCATAGGTGGTGTAGAGTTTTACGGTGTATACGAGTGCCTCCTGCTCATAGGCTGTGGTCTTCGATATGTTGGCACGTAGGAAGAGCTGGTCGTTGCCTTTGCCGATGAATGTCGGGCCCTGCTGGTTGGCTCCGGGCATACCGGCCGTAGGGTCTGAGCCATTGGCCTGCGCAGCACCTTGACGGGCTGCGCCACCGCCACCCGATCCGGCCTCGGCTATGGTGTAGCTCACAGTGTTACTCTTCACTCCGCCCACAGAGATGGGGCCAAACGAGAAGCTACCCTTCTTGTCGGCCTTAAGGGTCATGGCGTAGATATTGACCACCTTCTGCGAGGTCTGACCATTGACACTGGTGAATGATGATGAACTACTCTGATGGCCGAAATACTGCAGTGTGGCTCCCGGCACAGCCGAGGGGGCCGAAGGGGCCTCGTGCAGGTCAGTCACTATCACCTTGATATAGAACTTCTGGCCAACCTCTATGCCTCCACCGCGCGAAGCCGGCTCTACGCGCAGCTCCACCTTAGGTGCGGCCAGCGCGGCCAGCGCAGTGAGCCACACGAGCATGAGGGCGCATAGACGCGGCAGATGTCGGCCTGATGTGATATGCAGTGTGTTGTGTTTCATTTCAGATTCTTTTCAGGTTAGAATACTTACCACGGGTAGGGCTCAAAAACTATCTTTCATAAAATAATTCTTGTCAGACGCTTACCATTTCTTGACCGACTGCCCTGCTCCTCCGGCCTTCTGGCCCTGCGAGTTACCTTTGCGGGCACGTGTCTGGGCCTCATTATTCTCTACGGCGTTCAGGATCTGCTGGGCGGCCTGCTGACTGATCTCATTCTCGCGGGGTTCCTGCTGCTGGTCTTGCTGATCCTGCTGCTGGTCCTGATTCTGGTCCTGTTGGTCCTGATTCTGCTCCTGCTGGTCCTGATTCTGGTCTTGCTGGTCCTGATTCTGGTCCTGCTGATTCTGATTCTGGTCCTTGTTGTCGTCGTTGTTGTCCTGCTGCTCCTGCTGGCGCAACTGGGCTATACGGAGATTGCGACGCGCATTTTCGAATTGCGGATTGAGGCGCAGTGCCTGCTTGTAGAGGGCGATTGCTCCGGCATAATCCTCGCTGTCGAAGCGCAGATTGCCGAGATTGTAATTGGCTTTGGCGCTGAGGTCAGGCTTGGCATTGCCGAGTCGCGCCACCTGGGTCATGAGCTCTACCCCTTCGGCCATGAGTCGCTTGGCCACCGAGTCATCCTTCTGCACATTCCCTGTGGCCTGCGCCATCTTTATCCGGGTGAGTCCGAGATTGAAGCGGGCCACATCGCTGTTGGCATTAGCTTCGAGGGCGCTCTTATATTTGAGCATCGCTTCGGTGAATTTTCCCTCCTTGTAGAGGGAATTGCCCGAGGTGATGAGTTTTCGCTCCTTGCGGATAGATTCGGCCGCGGCGGGCGAGGCGGTCATCACGGCCACCAGCACCAGCGCCACCCCGGCAAGGATGCGTCGCAATATATTTGAATTAATCTTCTGCATAGTCTACTTCTCTTCGCGTTTGAAGAATGTGATACGGTCGAGCCAACCGAATTTGCTGTCGACAACAAAAATATCAAGCAGAATAAAGAGGAGGGCCAGCCATGCGAAAAATCCGAATAGCTCATCGTGGACTGCGGTGAAGCTACCTTCGAGGGCTGTCTTGGCCACTTTATCCATCTGTTTTTCAAGTTCATTCAGGCTCCCTTTGTTGGAGGCATTCACATATATGCCACCACCTTTCTCAGCTATCTGCACGGCGAGGTCCTCATTGAGGGCGGTCTTGACGGGTTCACCTGTGGTGGGGTCGATAAATACGCCGCGCCCCTGCGGAATCTCTACGGGTTCTGAGCCACCTACACCAATCACATCGATCTGTATATTATTCTTGCGGGCTCGTTCTACGGCAGCCATGACACCTTCGGGGTTCTCGAGTTCTTCGGCATCGGTGAGCAAGATTATCGCTTTGCCGATATCCTTGTTGTCAGAGAATGACCGGGTGGCCATGTCGATCGCGGCGGCGATGTTGGTGCCCTGGTTCGGCACCTGGTCGGGAGTGATGGAGTTCAGAAACATCTTGGCCGACACGTAGTCGCTCGTGACCGGAATCAGCGTGTAGGCATCTCCGGCGAATTCTATCAGGCCTACGCGGTCGTCGTGCAGGCGATTGATCAGTTTCTCAAGAATCATCTTGGCCATGCGCATACGGTCGGGGGCCCCTTTCTCGGTGGATGATGGGGCGAGCATCGAGTTGGACGCATCCACCGCGATAGCCACCTCTATACCCTCCTTGACTGTATTCTCACTCTTCACACCTCCCCACGGACGTGCGAGGGCTATCACCAGCATCGCATAGGCCAGGCATTGCAACGTCAGTTTCAACGGCGGTTTATAGGGTGACACCGAGGGCATCAATCTCTCGATTGAGTCCTTGCGACCGAATTTGTCAAGACGCTTGCGGCGCACCATTCTGCCATAGAGGTAGAGGGCTACATATACCGGCACCCCGAGCAGCAGAATCAATATGTAAGGATAAGCGAAACTCATCTTTAATAAACACTTGTTTTTTAGTTTTAAGGCTTCGAAGTCATCACGCTGCCGGGGCAGGCCAGCGGCAGTGAGATGATATCAAGCGCCCGATGATGCAGCATCAAGGCACCCGCCGCAATACCGTATATCGCAGCAATACAGAAAGCGCATAGCAACAGAATGCAGCGAGAATCCAGGGGAAGAAGGCTTCATCGGTGCGGGTGAAGTTCTCGACATCGAGCTTGGTTTTCTCGAGCGAGTCAATCTCCTTGAATACTTTCTGAAGCATCTTCTCATCCTTGGCCCTGAAGAATTTGCCACCTGTCTCATCGGCGATTTTCTTGAGCGAGGCTTCGTCGATTTTTGTCTCGAGTGTGGTGGTCGAGAATCCGTAGGGGTCGGTGATCTGGATGGTGCCGTTGGTGCCCACACCGATTGTGTAGACCTTTATACCCTTCTGGCGGGCTATCTGCGCCGCCGTGGCTGGGGGGACTTCACCGGCATTGTTGGTGCCGTCGGTGAGAAGTATAACACTCTTTGATTTGGCTTTGCCCGAGACGAGGCGGTTGACGGCGCTGGCCAGGCCATCGCCGATGGCGGTGCCATCTGTCAGGTCGCCGAGCTCCACATTCTGCAGGGCATTGATCAGGGCTGCGCGGTCATAGGTCAGGGGCATCAGCGAGAGAGACTCGCCGGCAAACACTACCAGACCCATATTATCGTTCGAGCGCTGATTGACAAACTTGATAGCCACATCCTTGGCAGCCTGGAATCGGCTTGGCTCGAAATCTTTCGAGGCCATGGAGCCTGAGATGTCGAGGGCGAGGATGATATCGGTGCCCTCCACACGCGATGTGCGGCGCGAGTCGTAGGTCTGCGGACGGCAGAGAGCCACGATTATCGCGGCCATTGCCAGAAGTTTGAGTATGAAGTTGAACTTCTGCAGATACTCCTTCCAGCTGCGGGGCATATTGGCGAATGGTGAGAGTGTGCTCAGTCCCAGCGATGGTGTGGCATTGCGGTTGCGCTTCAGATACCACCATATCAGGGGCACATAGAGCAGAAAGAGCAGCAACAGCCAGGGATATTTCAGCGTCATGCCTCACCCCCTTTCTTCACCTTGCCATCTGCTTTAGGAGCGGTCTTGGCGTCAGACTTCGAGTCGGCTCCGGCTGACGTTGAGTCGGCTCCGGCGGCATCATCCGATGTAGCTTCGGGCTGCGGGCGCGTTGACTCTACAAATGCCACAGCATTGTCGAAAGCCTTAACATTATCGTCGGGGAGCGGACGCACCATGGCAAACTTCACGAAGTCGGCCATGTCGAGTATCTGATGCATCTTCTGGCGCGATTCGCGCAGCGAACTGTCATCAGCCAGTGTCTGCATGATCTGGCTCGAAGTCATCTCCATCGCTTTGATGCCGAAGCGGCGGTCGAGATAGCGGCGCAGGATATCGGTAAGGATAGTATAGAACTCCTTCTCCTGGCCTGACTGCCAGAGCTTGCGAGCCTTCAGGCGCTGCAGGCGCTCGAGGGCCTCGACATCGGCCGGAGTCTCGGGCTTCTTGGGCAGAATGGTGCCGACTTTGCGATAGCGGTGCCAGAGCCACCATCCGAGGGTGCCGAGGGCAAACACCACTACCAGAATCCACCAGTAATTCACCATCCAGTCGGGGAGCACATCGAATATCGATGGGTCCTCCGGGTCGGCGGGATCAGTGAGCGGGCTTATCTCATCGTCGGCCTTCACCTTGACGGGGGTCACTGTCAGCACAAGCTGCTTTGAGCGCGCCGTGTCGCGTCCGGCTACAAATAATATTTCAGGAAGTCGGTAATAACCTGAATCAAACACCTGCACCGGCACCTGGTAATTGATCTGCAGGCGGTCGGAGCCGATGTCGGTGGTGTCAACCTTGATTTTCGATGAGAGTTCTATCGTGTCGCCCAGGAGTGTGGCGTAACCACGCTCGCCGATATTGCGCAACATCGGAAACTCCCCTCTGACCCCCTTGTCCTGCACCACTTCAAGATGCAGCGTATTGAGGGTGCCCATCAGCATTGAGGCCGAATCAAGTTTGGCGTTGAGCATCAACGGTGCGCCCTGCGCGCCAATCCACGCAAGGAGCAGAGTCAATGATATTATAATGCTTCTTATCTTCATGTTATAAGTATTGGGACGGTGCCGGATATGGCACGCCGGGGCGTCAACGGGTGGCCTTGCGGCGGAACACTGCCAGCAGAGCCTTGACATAATCTTCGTCGGTGCGCACATGCGCGAGTTCGACGCCACTGCGCGCCACGATAGAGGTGAGAAGTTGCTGCCGGTCGTACCATGCACGTTCGTAGGCCTTTCTGACACGCTTGGATGATGTGTCGATCCAGCGCTCGGCTCCGGTCTCGAGATCACTTACATGCATCAAGCCAATGTCGGGGAGGCGGCTGTCGCGCTCGTCGTAGACCTGGATTGCAGCCAACTCATGCTTCTTGTTGGCCATCGTCAGCGAGTGGGCATAGTCATGATTGTCGATAAAGTCGCTGAGCAGAAAGGCAGTGACACGCTTTTTGAGGGCGTTGGTCATGAATTTGAGGGCCACGTTCAGGTCAGTGCCACGGCTTTCGGGCTGGAAGTCGATTATTTCGCGTATGATGAGCAGAATATGCTTCTTGCCCTTCTTCGGTGGGATAAACTTCTCAATGCGGTCGCTGAAGAAGATGACCCCTACCTTATCGTTGTTCTGAAGCGACGAGAATGCGAGGGTAGCGGCAATTTCAGCCATCATCTCTTTCTTCTCGACACCCTTCGCACCGAAGTCGCCGCTGCCGCTGACATCAATCAGAAGCATCAGCGTGAGTTCGCGCTCCTCTTCGTAGACCTTGACATAGGGCTTGTTGTGGCGTGCGGTGACATTCCAGTCGATATCGCGCACATCATCGCCCGGCTGATACTCCCTGACTTCCGAAAAGATGACGCCTCTCCCCTTGAAGGCCGAGTGATATTCACCCGCGAAGATGTTCTGACTCAGTCCGCGGGTCTTTATCTCGATTTTTCTTACCTTTTTTAAAAGTTCTTTAGCGTCCATAGGCGGATTTTGGAATCAGATCAGGGCACCTGCACCTTGTCGAGGATGTCGGTGATTACCTCATCTGAGGTGATATTGTTGGCCTCTGCCTCATATGTCAGGCCGATGCGGTGGCGCATGACGTCGTGGCACACAGCACGCACATCCTCCGGAATCACATAACCTCTACCCTGCAGGAAGGCGTAGGCTTTCGAGGCCTTTGCGAGCGAGATTGAAGCACGCGGTGAGGCGCCATATTCCACGAGGTCTTCGAGATCGTTGAGTCCATACTTTTGAGGCTCGCGGGTGGCAAAGACTATGTCGACGATATAATTCTCAATCTTCTCATCGATATAGATTTTCTCTACAATCTTCTGCACCTCGAGTATCTCGGGCTTATTGACCACGGCGTGAAGCTCATCGGCTGCGCCGGCAATATTCTGGCGTATAATCTCCTTCTCTTCGTCGCGTGTGGGGTAGCCTATCACCACTTTGAGCAGGAATCGGTCGGTCTGTGCCTCGGGGAGCGGATAGGTGCCCTCCTGCTCGATGGGGTTCTGTGTGGCCATCACCAGGAAGGGACGGTCGAGGGGGAAGGTCTCATCACCGATTGTCACCTGACGCTCCTGCATGGCCTCGAGCAGGGCGCTCTGCACCTTGGCAGGAGCACGGTTGATCTCATCGGCGAGCACGAAGTTGGCGAATACCGGACCCTTCTTCACCTCGAATGTCTCACGCTTTATACTGTAGATCAGCGTGCCAATCACGTCGGCAGGAAGAAGGTCGGGGGTAAACTGGATACGATTGTATTTTGCATCCACCAGAGTGGCAAGTGTCTTGATGGCAAGTGTCTTGGCCAGACCCGGCACACCCTCGAGCAGCACGTGGCCATTGGCCAGAAGTGCTATCAGGAGTGAGTCGATGAGATGTTTCTGGCCCACGATGCGACGCTGCATGCCGGTGCGGATCATGCTCAGAAAGTTGCTCTTTGAGGCAATAAGGTCGTTTAATTCACGAATATTTACGGGTTCGCTCATTATGTAATTCTTTCATAATCGGATGCCGGGCATTCGCTGTGAGGCGGCTGCCTGCATCCCCAATTAATATTAATACCTATAGTTCAGTAGTGCTGACTCATCTACGAGCCGTGGATAATGATGGCATGGTCAGCAAACCGATTGCAAAAGTAAAAATTAAAATTTTAACATTTGCAAATGCTGTGTTAAACAATTTTAAATTTACTTTTTTTCACCTTTCGCCTCGTCTGCGCTCTTCGTTGCATCATCGGCTGAGGCTGAAGCTTTCTCTTCGGCCTGAGGGTCGGCTGAGGGAGCATCTGCATTGGCGGCATCAGCAGCCGGGGCATCGGCCTGTGCATCGGAAGTGAAGGCATTCCAGCCCTGCGCGCGGATGGGGAGCTCGCCACCGTCGCGTGTCACAAGCGCCGCGCCCAGCGAGGGGGCGGTGATATAGCCTATCATCTTCACACCCTGCAGACGCTCGATCTTATCCTTGTCGGTGAGGGGCACAGTGAATAGGAGTTCGTAGTCTTCGCCGCCATTCATAGCTGCGGTGACGAGGTTCATGTTGAGTTCCTCGGCCATTATGGCTGTCTGGTAATCTATCGGTATGCGGTCTTCATACACACGGCAACCCACATTCGAGGCTTTGCAGATATGCAGAAGTTCTGACGACAGACCGTCGCTGACATCCATCATTGAGGTGGGGTGTATTCCGGCGCGCTTCAATTCATCCACGATATCCTTGCGGGCCTCGGGGCGGAGCTGACGCTGCAGTATATATTCTTTTCCTGCGAAGTTGGGCTGGAAGTTGGGGTCGCCGCTCTGGGCAGCCACTGCATTCTCACGCTCGAGAAGCTGCAGACCCATATAGGCGGCTCCAAGATCGCCGCTCACACAGATGAGATTGGTCTCCTGCGCACCGCTGCGCTTGACGGCCATTCCTTTCTCTACCTCACCCAGACAAGTGATGCTGATTACCAATCCGGTCACAGATGCCGAGGTGTCGCCACCCACAAGATCCACTCCGTAAGCATCGCATGCCAGCTTAATGCCGGCGTATATTGCATCGATGTGCTCTACGGTGAAGCGGCTTGACACACCAATCGACACCGTAATCTGCTTCGGGGTGCCGAACATGGCATAGACATCGCTGAAATTCACCACGGCAGCCTTGTAGCCCAGATGCATCAGCGGCACATATCTGACATCGAAATGTATCCCTTCGAGCAGCAGATCGGTGGTGACAAGGGCCTCTTTGTCGGCCGGCACACTGATGATGGCGGCATCGTCGCCCACACCGAGCACTGTCGAGTCATTCTTAAGCGGGAAATCACGTGTAAGACGGTCGATCAGACCGAATTCGCCGAGCGAGGATATTTCTGTTGACATAATCAGGTATCTCTTTTCAAATGATAAGGAAAGCACCCGGGGGATTGGCATCCGGGGCTCTCCTTATATATAACGCATTTTCTTATGCAGGGTTTAAAACTTCACTCAGAGGCGGCTCACCATCTCCTTGATGATATGGGTCATTACGGGCTGCGCCTTGACGGCTGCTTTCTGCACCTCTTCATGAGTGGGCACCTCTTTGATATCTTTGCCGCCGAGGTCGGTGATGACCGACACTCCGAATACCTCCATACCGGCATGATTGGCCACAATCACCTCGGGCACAGTCGACATGCCCACTGCATCGCCGCCTATGATGCGGAAGTATTCATATTCTGCGGGGGTCTCGAAGGTGGGGCCGGCAGTGCCGACATACACACCGTGCATCAGACGTATTCCATCGGCTGCGGCAATCTCATCGGCCATAGCGATGAGGCGCTGCGAGTAGGCTTCGGTCATGGCGGGGAAGCGGGGGCCGAGCTCTTCATGATTCTTGCCACGGAGCGGATTCTCGGGGAAGAGGTTGATATGGTCGGTGATTATCATCACGTCGCCCACCACAAACTCTTTGTTCATGCCGCCGGCAGCGTTGCTGACAAAGAGAGTCTTCACGCCGAGAGCCTTCATGACGCGCACAGGGAATGTGACCTGCTTCATGTCGTAGCCCTCATAGTAGTGGAAGCGTCCCTGCATGGCCATGATGTAGCGGCCTCCGAGGCGTCCGAAGATGAGCTTGCCGGAGTGTCCCTCTACGGTCGACACCGGGAAATTCGGAATCTGATGATAGTCGAGTTCCTTCGAAATCTCTATGTGATTGACAAGGTCGCCGAGACCAGTGCCAAGAATAATCGCTGTGTCGGGCATCTCACCCACTGCGGCGCGAATGTAGTCGGCCGTGTTTTTGATTGTTTCGAGCATGGTTTTTGATTTTAACTGTCTTATTATTCTATTATATCGATTTATTCTATTATATCGTTCTCCTCCTCTTCGGGGGCCACGCGGGGGGCGGCTTCTGCCGGTGTGTCCACGTCATGCGGTTCCTCGTGATATGGGGCCTCGTGATATTCCGTGTCGTTCAGATTGCGCGGCGCTGCCGGCTGGGGCTCGGTGTCGGCGAGACGCAGCTCGGCCATGAGGTCTTGAATGAGGTCGTTGTCGTGGTCGTAGGTGCCGGGCAGCATCCCTACGCTGATGGGCTGGAAGAAGGTGAAGGGTTTCAGGTCCTGCGGGAAGTAGGGGTTGTGGACGAGTCTGACGGCATCCTTCTCCGTAGTGATTATCACCTTGCGCTCACCCTTCATCTGCCTGAAGCGCTCGGCGATGCGGTGGATGTCGCTGCGTGAGAAATCGTGATGGTCGGGGAAGTGCTCCACACGCTTGCGGCATGGATAGTTCTTGTAATGGCGCACAAAGTATCTGGGATGCGCTATCCCCGTGAGCAGATAGATTGAATCGCGCTCAGTAAATGATGAGAGATTGACTATGAATTTCGATTCATCAGGAAATACCGGGCGCAAATCCTCATAGACGTATCGCGAGAAGTAGAGCTTCTGAAATTTCATCAGGTCGAGCTCTTTGGTCACGATGCGCAGGTCGAGGGGCGAGAGCGTCTCGGGACATTTGGTGACAATCACCTTGTCGGCACGGTTGATCTCATGGGCCGACTCGCGCAGGCGTCCGAGTGGCAGGAGGTGATCCTTATACACCGGGCGCCCATATTCCATCAGCAATATCGAGATGCGGGGCTTTACCCAACGGTGCTGGAAACTGTCGTCGAGCACTATGAGGTCGAGCTCAGGATATAGCCGCAGCAGTTCGGTGATACCTTTGCGGCGGTTCTCGCACACGGCCACCTTCGCACGCATTCCGAGTTTGTTGTAGATCTGCCAGGGCTCGTCGCCGATGCTGTCGGGCGTGCTTTTGGAGTTGGCCACGATAAATCCGCGTGTCTTGCGCTTGTAGCCGCGGCTGAGTACAGCTATGTTGTAGCTCGAACACAGCTGGCTGACAATATACTCTGTGTGCGGTGTCTTTCCGGTGCCACCCACAGTGATATTGCCCACCCCCACGACAGGCACATCATACTCAGTCTGCCGGAGAATGCCGAAATCAAACATTTTATTGCGCACCCACATCACCGCGCCATAGAGCCACGACAATGGGAGCAGTAGATATGTGAGTATTTGATCTGAGGTAGAGTGCACGTCGGATGTGGATATTTTAGGGGGATTATGAATGTAATAAGTCAGAGTTATGAGGCATAAAGCAAATAAATTACTGTAAAATCATCTACTTAGGCTCACTTATAACTCCGGTTAAGGGTATCATTGCAGAGTCACCTTCATAGGCATCATGCGGGCCTGCACCGGCTTGCGGCTGAGGATACGCGTGAGTTCGTCGGCTGCCTCGGCGTCGGGCACGAGCTTAGTGGCCTCCTCTATGAGAGATGCGCGCATTTCATTCTGCAGCGACATCTGCACAAGGCTCCAGAAATTGCTGTCGATTTCAGGATAGAATGCCACATCGCACTTCTTGCCACCCTTCTTGTCGACTTGAGCCTGCACCCAGTCGATGGCGTCATCAAGCTGGCCGAGCTGGTCGACGAGCTTGAGTTCGAGTGCCTTCGCGCCATCCCACACGCGTCCCTCGGCTATCTGGCGCACGCGGGCGTCGCTGAGGTTGCGCCCTTTTGCCACGCGTCCCACAAATTTATCGTAGCCGCGGTTGATGTAGCCCTGCATCAGAGCCATCTGGCTCTCTGTCATCGGGCGGAAGAGTGAGGGGAAGTCCACCTCGGGATTGGTGCTGACAAACTGCGGGCTCACACCGATTTTGCCGGCCAGACCCGACACATTCGGTATCATGCCGAATATACCTATCGAGCCGGTGATGGTGAGGGGATCTGAGAATATGCGGTCAGCCTGGCATGAAATCCAGTAGCCTCCTGAGGCGGCATAGTCGCCCATAGACACTGCCAGGGGTTTACCTTTTGACTTGAAGTAGTTAAGAGCCTCACCTATGAGGTCGGATCCGAAGACAGAGCCACCGGGTGAGTTGACACGGAGCACGAGACCCTTGACATCATCATCGTCGGCCAGACGGGTGATTACGGGCACGAGCACCTCGCAGTTTATGCCGGTCTTGCTCCCCTCCATAATCTCGCCCACTGCATAGAGAACCGCTATCTGATTGGATGAGGCATACTCGATGCCGAATGATGAGGAGGCGTTGAGTATGGCGGGTGAGATATAGTTCACCTTCTTCTTGTCGACACCCAGCGCAGAGGCGATGCGGTCGTCCATCGTACGCTCATAGACTATCTTGTCTACCACCTTATTCTTTTCGGCAAACTTGGCATCCTGCAGCATCATCACATCCTGATTGATGAGCTTGCTGAAGTTCTCTTCGGTGAGACGGCGGCTCTTGCATATCTCGGCGGTTATGAAATTCCAGATATTGCCGTAGAGAGTGTCGAGCTGCGCACGCGCCGGGGCGCTCATCTCGTTGCTGATGTAGGGTTCGACGGCCGACTTGAAAGTGCCCACCTTCACCACCTGCATCTGCACACCCACCTTATCGAGCAACTCCTTGAAATAGGGCACCATGCTGCTCATGCCGTTGACCGACATGGCTCCTGCCGGATTAAGGAAGAGGCTGTCGGCCACACTGGCCACATAGTAGTCGCCCAGACCGAAGCTGTTGCCATAGGCATATATCTTTTTGTTTGACTCCTTGAAGTCGACAAGTGCATCGCGCAGCGCATGGAGTGTGGCGGGCGAGGCGGCCACACCGTTGCACTTGAGATATATCATCCTGACATCCTTGTTATCTTTGGCTTCGCCGATGGCGGCCACAAGACCGTTGAGGCTTGCGGGCACCGAGAGGTCGCCATTGATAAGATTCACCGGACTGAAGTCGGGGGCGGTCTCACGCTCGGCAATCACGCCGTCGAGATTGATGGTCAGCACCGAATTCGAGCGCACACGCTCTGTGTCGGTGGCCATCGAGGCACCCATTTTACCCACAAGGGATATCACGACAATCACCGCGGCGAGGCAGAAGAGGCCCAGAGCCACCCATGCCCCCACAAAGGATGATAGGAAGTTGAGAAAGAATTTTTTCAGCATCGGCGTATAGATAGTATTTTTACACTGACAATTAAAGACTTGCGATCAGAGTTTTGATCTCTTCGGCAAGCTGCTCGGCGCGCTCCATCGTGGCGGCCTCGCTATAGATGCGGATAATCGGCTCCGTATTTGACTTGCGCAGATGCACCCAACTGTCGGCGAAGTCAATCTTCACGCCATCGATATCATTTATCTCTTCATTACTGAAGTGAGCTTTGGCGGCAGCCAGAATCGCGTCGACATCGGTGTCCGGGGTGAGGGTAATCTTGTTTTTGGCAATGGCATATTGCGGATAACCCTTCTTGAGCTCTGTCATCTTCTTGCCCGATTTGGCAAGAAGGGTCAGGAAGAGGGCCACCCCCACCAGCGCATCGCGGCCGTAGTGAAGTTCGGGGTAGATGACTCCGCCATTACCTTCACCTCCGATTATGGCACCGGTCTCTTTCATCTTGGTCACAACGTTGACCTCACCCACGGCGGCGGCAGAATATTCGCAACCATGCGCGCGGGTCACATCACGCAGTGCGCGCGACGAACTGAGGTTTGACACCGTCGAGCCGGGAGTGTGCGAAAGCACATAGTCAGCCACGGCCACAAGTGTATACTCCTCGACAAACATCTCGCCATTCTCCATCACCAGCGCCAGGCGGTCGACATCCGGGTCCACCACCACGCCGCAATCGGCGTCAGAGTCGCGCATCACCTGAGCTATCTGGGTCAGATTCTCAGGAATCGGTTCGGGGGTATGGGCGAAGTGGCCGGTAGGCTCACAGTTGAGCTCTATCACACGCTTCACGCCCAGCGCACGCAGCAGTTTCGGTATTATCACGCCACCCACCGAGTTGACGGCATCGACTGCCACAGTGAGGTCGGCACGACGTATGGCCTCGACATCCACGAGCGGCAGATTGAGCACCATCTCGATGTGACGCTCGTCGTAGGTCTCGTTGCGGTATTCATGACCGAGCTCCATGACGTCGGCAAAGCAGAAGTCATCGGCCTCGGCAATGGCAATCACCTGTTTGCCTTCGGCATCATTCAGGAATTCTCCACGCGAGTTGAGCAGCTTGAGGGCATTCCACTGCACAGGGTTATGCGAAGCAGTGATGATTATGCCGCCATCGGCACCCTCATGAGTCACGGCAATCTCTGTGGTGGGAGTGGTGGCAAGTCCGATGTTGACCACATCGAGCCCCATGGCCATCAATGTGCCGCACACCAGATGGCTCAACATCGGGCCGGAGATGCGGGCATCACGACCTACCACAATCTTGCGGGCTTTGCCCCCGGTAGAACGCTTGATGAACTCGGCGTAGGCAGCCGTAAACTTCACGATGTCGACACCTCCGAGGCCATCACCTGAATGACCACCGATTGTGCCGCGGATTCCTGATATCGATTTTATAAGTGACATTGCTATGTTGATGCTTTTGTTTGATTTTGTTGTACGTTGAGTTGCGGGTGCCATCCCCTCACGCTGGCGCCATGGATATGACCGGGGAGGAGGCTAAGCTGCCTGATTCAGCCGGAACTGCTGCCGGGAGCGGAATCAGTATTCCGGCTTATAGTATTTCAGTTTCACCAGATAGGGTATGCACTGCGACTGGTCGTAGGAGAACGATGAGCCCGTGAAACCGGAATACGACTTGAGCACCAGATTGACCTCAGAATAGAAGCCCACATATTCGAGCGGCACCTGTATTCCTGTGCCGAATTGTGTGGTCGAGGGGTAGGAGGTGTTGCCATAGAAGAGGAATGTCGACACCACCGAACCATCAAGATTATCCATATTCCCCACCGAGGGTGATTCGGCTCCTGAATAGAGCATCTTGATATTCTGGCGCTGGAAGCGGAAGTAGACCTTGTCCCCCTCTTCCGGACGGTCAGCCATGTCGCCACGGTCTACAATCTGCATATACACCGTACCATCCTCATCCATACGGTAGAAGGGGGCGTTCTCCCCCACCTCGAAGTTGCCATCTTCAGGAATCGAGGCCTCTACGCGCTTCTGAGCCAGAAACCAGTTGACGGCTTTCTCCTCATCACGCAGCAGGTCAGAGTAACTCTCGGTGTCTTTGCAGCCTGTCAGGACGCCCCCCATCACGAGGGTGGCGAGGGCCAGACTGACGTTGTATAGTCGTTTGTTTGTCAGAATCATGTTGCGGTTTTTGGGATTCTTTAATTTAGTCCCTGTATCTATATAGATGTTGTTGTCATCTTTAAGTAAGTGCACGCTTAATCTATCCCGATTAATCTGTATTGTGCTTTACTCAAGAATGATATCCAACAACTTCATAATCAGTATTCAAGTTTGTCGAGTTTATGCGGCAGATAATGCTTGAATGAGGGGAGTGCCTCGATAAGCATCCGCCGGCATTCTTCGAGAGTGCCGTGAAACTCGGCGCCGGCAGCCTGACGATGGCCTCCGCCGCCGAAGAGGCGCTCGCACACCTCCGACACCGGGAAGTTGTCGACACTGCGGGCCGACACCTTGATGCAGTCGTCATCCTCACGCAGAAAGAATGAGCTCACGATGCCTCTCACATTGAGCGGCTTGTTGACCAATCCCTCGGAGTCGCCACGCTCGTAATGGAATCGGGCCAGCTCTTCAGAATTAATGGTGATTATCGCAGCCCGCATAGGCTCTACAATCTCAAGTTTCTCCATAATGGCGTAGGCGTGAAGCTTGAGGCTGTCCATCGACTGGGCAAGCAGAGCCTCGCGCACGATGCGCTCTTTGTCGACACCCTTCTCAAGCAGATGCATCAGCACCTCATATACTTCGGGATTACGGCAGTTGACCGTAAAGTTGCGGGTGTCGGTGATCAATCCGGTGGCCAGACATGTGGCCGACTCGAGATTCATCTCCATATAGTAGCCCATCCCGGCGATGATGCGAAACATCAGCTCGCATGTGCTCGACATGTCGGGATATGAGAAGGTGAGGTCGCAGAAGGCGTCAGGGTCCTGATGATGGTCAATCATCACCTTGCGGCAGTCGGCCTCGGCCACTACCGGACCGAGTGAATCCTGACGCGAGGGCTTGTTGAAGTCGCAGCATATGATGAGGTCGGCCTCACCTATCAGGCGGCGGCAGAAGTCTTCATGGCGCGTGAACACCGACACCTCCTTGAAGCCCGGCATGAAGGCCAGCGACCTCGGCGGCTGGTCGGGCATGACCACACTGGCCCGTTTGCCAAGCCGGGTGAGCAGATGCCAGAGCCCTAACGTGCTCCCCACGGCATCACCGTCAGGACGCACATGCCCCGTGAGCACGATGCGGTCGCTGTCGGCTATCATCCGACGCAATGACTCGAGTGAGCCTTTATCGAGTATATTGTTCATCTGTCGTAACTGTTTATCACTACACCCGGTGCTGACTCACATCACGCTCCACGCCTGACATGACTTCACCACGCATCCGGGGCGATGCGATGTAATTCAACTCACAAAGATAGTGAATTATTCTCACATTTCCGTTTTTTTAGCTAAATTTGCACTAAATAATATTTTTCCCTCCCATTTATCCCCCTTTTCACATGCATACAAGAGAAGAGAAACTTGAGGCCTTCGGCCGAATGCTTGATGTGCTCGATGAGCTGCGCGTCAAGTGCCCGTGGGATGCAAAGCAGACCAATGAGTCGCTGCGCCCCAACACTATCGAAGAGACCTTTGAACTCGCCGAGGCCCTGAGCCGCGACGACGCGATGAATATCAAGAAGGAGCTGGGCGATGTGCTGCTGCATATCGCGTTCTATTCGAAAATAGGTTCGGAAAAGGGTGATTTCGATATCGCTGATGTCTGCAATGCTCTAACCGATAAACTGATCTTCCGGCACCCTCATGTGTTTGGCGAGGTAAAGGCTGACTCGGCTCAGCAGGTCATCGAGAACTGGGAGCAGATCAAACTCCGCGAGAAGGATGGCAACAAGACTGTGCTCGGGGGTGTCCCCTCGGCGCTGCCGGCTCTCATCAAGGCCAACCGCATCCAGGAGAAGGTGCGCAACGTGGGCTTCGACTGGGAGGAACCGTCGCAGATCTGGGATAAGGTGCAGGAGGAGATTGCCGAGGTGAAGGCTGAGATCGAATCGGGCGACAAGCGGGCTCTGGAGATGGAGTTCGGCGACCTGCTGTTTGCCGTGGTCAATGCGGCGCGACTGTATGATGTCAACCCGGAGAACGCTCTTGAGCGCACCAACAAGAAGTTTATCGCCCGGTTCAACTATCTCGAGCAGGCATGCCGCGAGCGTGGACTGAATCTGCGCGAGATGTCGCTGGCCGAGATGGATGCTATCTGGGATGAGGCGAAGCGCGCGCTGCACGACTCTGACTCCGAAAAATAATCCTTTCAATCACAGGCCTACTCTACTGTATAGGCTGACCATTACCGAAGAATGATACTTTGCATTACCGAGAAACCCAGTGTGGCTGCCGACATTGCCCGCATCATCGGCGCCGGCGTGCGCCGCGACGGCTATTATGAGGGGGGCGACTATTGCGTCACCTGGACCTACGGTCACCTCTGCACCCTCAAGGAACCCGCCGACTATTCTCCCTACTGGAAGAGCTGGACACTGGCTTATCTGCCGATGATCCCGCCCAGATTCGGCATTAAGGTGATTCCACAACAGAGCATCGAGCGACAGTTTCATGTCATTGAGTCTCTGATAGCCAAGGCAAGCGAGATCATCAATTGCGGTGATGCCGGACAGGAGGGTGAGCTTATCCAGCGGTGGGTGATGCAGAAGGCGGGGTGCCGCATTCCGGTGAAACGCCTATGGATCTCTTCGCTCACTGATGATGCCATCCGCGAGGGATTCCGCAACCTGCGCCCGGAGGCCGACCTGAAATCGCTCTATGAGGCGGGGCTCTGCCGGGCTATCGGCGACTGGATTCTCGGCATCAACGCCACACGCCTTTATACGCTGAAGTATGGGCGCCGCCCGCAGATTCTCTCGGTAGGACGGGTGCAGACCCCTACTCTGGCTCTTGTGGTGCGCCGCCAGCAGGAGATCGAGAATTTCGTGCCAAAGGACACCTGGGAGTTGAAGACGAAGTATCGGCAGGTGACCTTCTCGGCCACTTCAAAGGGTTTCGATGCGCAACCGAAGGCTCAAAAGGCGCTCGATGCCATCATAGGGAAACCCTTCACAATCACTGACTGCCAGAAGAAACGCGGCACTGAGGCTCCGCCACGTCTTTACGACCTGACCTCGCTGCAGGTGGATTGCAACAAGAAACTCGGCATAGGCGTCGACGACTCTCTAAAAATCATCCAGTCGCTTTATGAGAAAAAGGTGTCTACCTACCCGCGTGTCGACACCACCTATCTCACCGACGATATCTATCCCAAATGTGGCCCCATACTGCTCGGTCTGCAACAGTATGCCGACCTCGTGGAGCCGCTGAAGGGACGGTCGCTGAAGAAGACCAAGAAGGTGTTCGACAACTCGAAGGTCACCGACCACCATGCCATTATCCCCACCGGACAACCGCTGCCGTCTAATCTCTCCGAACTGGAGCGCAAGGTGTTCGATCTCATCGCGCGCCGCTTTATCGCGGTGTTCTATCCGGATTGTTCTTTCGAACAGACTACGGTGCTGGGGAGCGTGGAGTCTACAAAATTCAAGGCTACGGGGCGCGTCATCACCAACCCGGGGTGGAAAACCATCTATGCCAAGGATGCTCCCGCCGAAAATGACGATGAGCCCGCAGCGGCAAAACAGGATAAGGATAGCGACACCCAGGAGATGCCGCAATTCACCAAGGGTGAATCCGGGCCCCACGAGCCATTTCTGGGCAAGAAGACCTCGCAACCCCCGAAACTCTACACCGAGGGCACGCTGCTGAAGGCGATGGAGACGGCGGGATCGCAGGTGGAGGATGAGGACCTGCGCGAGGCGCTGAAGGCCAACGGCATCGGCCGACCCTCGACGCGTGCCTCAATTATCGAGACTCTCTATAAACGCGGTTATATCGAACGCGTCAGAAAATCATTGCGCCCGACCCAGGCGGGAATCGACTTGATAGCGACTATCAAGGTCGAGCTGCTGAAAAGCGCCGAACTCACCGGCATATGGGAAAATCGTCTGCGCATGATCGAGCGCGGCGACTATGAGCCTCAGGAGTTTATCAACCAGCTCAAGCAAATGATCACGACCATCACCAGCGAGGTACTCAAGGACAATTCAAGCATCCGCATCGAGGCCAACGTACCATCTTAAGCATCTCTCTATAAACTAATTATCTCTCTGTAATGAGCTGAAGCTCATTACAGAGAGATAATTACCTAATACTGATTATATCTCACATGGATAGAAACCTTCTTTGGCAATATGCCATAGTCATACTGCTCATTCTGGCGGCTATAGCCAGAATCATATGGAGTCTTTCGAAGAAAAACCGCCGCAAGGGGGGCGGCTGCTGCGGTTGCTCGCTGGCGGATTTGTGCCACGACTTCCGACCTCAGTCGCCGCGCTCGCGCAAACATCCCGACAAGCCGGCGTCTGACTCCTGCAAATGTCACCACACTACATAGGCGGCAATCCATTCGCCGATGAAGGCAAAGAGGAATAGCAGACCAAACACGAAGGCCCACGTATTGAGTTTCTGGGCTACAAATCTGTTGATGTTGCGCAGATACACCACAAGCAGATTCAGGAAAGCGGCCATGAATATGCAGAACACATCGATATAGAACCACCATGCGATGCGCATCTTGAATGTGGCCACAAGGTATATGAGCACAAGGATAAAGGCTGCCCATGCGGCACCTTTTGATTGGAAAAATCTCTTCATTCGTATGTAGTTTTTATCGGCTCCTTTGCGGGAGCGGGTGGAGGAATTAACGGTAAAGTTTCACTCCGTAGGGATACCCTGACTCGCCGTAGATGATGGCGAAGTAGAACCCTGCCGGCTCTGACTCGATATTTATGTGGGCCATGGGCTGCCCTTTGTAGGTGGCGCGACCTATGTAGCTGCCGTTGAGATTATATATCATGGCCAGCACGGCATTCTCAGGGAGCAGCACATCGAAGTGGCCGGCTCCGGCGCTTCGCACACTCACTTCATCGCCGATGGCGGGTATGGCCGCAGCAGCCTCGTCGGCCGCACGGGTCTGCGCCTCTACCTCAGCCATGAAACTGTCGTAAAACTCGAAGGGTGTCTCTTCCGGCTCAGGCTCGGGGGTATAGGTGGGCGAGCTTAAGAGGGCTACCTGACGGTCGCCGAGATATTCGGCTGCGTTGAGCCGCAGGAGCCAGTCGTTGGGCCGGTCGAACATTATGCGGAACATACTCCCCTTCCGCCCATGCACCACGGCCGGAGTGAGCACCTTGCGCGTGTCGACCTCGCCGATGGCCACACTCCCTTCGCGGCGCTGATGGTCGGCCACAAGTGCCTCCCATTGGGCGGGGGTATACATAGCCGAGAAGTTGCCGTCGCGCGAGTCATCGGGTGTGTAGAGAAGGTTGTCAAGGTCGGCGTATGCCTCGGCAGGGGTCAGCGAGGGGTCGGTGGCATCGTAGGGGGCATCAAGTAATCCCACCACATATGCCGGATAATCCTGCCAGGCCTCGATGGCCTCCTGCGGCACGCGCGAATCATAGCGTATCATCTCTATATCATGGGCATACCCCTTGAGCCAGGCTCGTTCGGATTCGCTGAGCCGGTCGGCGTCGAAGTTGCTTTTCAGACTGTAGCCGAGTATGGGGAAGGTCTTGTTTTCGGCTGAGATAATCACGAAGCCTCCGCGCTGCTGATTGTAGACGTAGAAGGGGGTGAAGAGGCGGTCGGTGGTGAGGCGCTTGCCGGTGTAGGCGAGTTTCACGGGGGCCGTCTGCTCATGGTAGGCCTGGTTGAAAAACTGCTGGGCAAGTGCTTTGGCCTCTTTCTGGCTTACGGTCTCGGCCATGGCAGTGCCCCCCGCAGCCATGCCGAGAAGCAGGCCGCAGAGTGAGCATCTGATAATATGTGAGGGGAGTCTTCGATTCATACTCTTTGGTTTTGTGAGGGGTGTCTCACCGCAAGGCAGCCGCATTATCTTGCCCGCACTTGAACGGGGACACCTCTTGATATAATAACGCCCGAAAGAGCAAACTTATTGAGTCTATTTGCACTGTAGTGAGAGCTATGTAATGTGAGGCGTCACTCCACATGCAGCTTCATCGTGGCGCGCTCCTGACGCATCAGCTGCCAGGAGTTGATGATATTCTGCCAGGCTATGTAGGCGGCGGGGGCGATGGAGGCTATGGGGTTCATGTAGGCAAGGGCGAGCCACACTGCAAGCACCGTGTTCTTCTGCATCAGCGATTGCCCACCGCTGACGGGGTCGCCGAAGCGGCGACCGAACCTGCGTCCCACCACAAACTGCACAAGGCATGCCGCCAGAGCACCCAGACAGAGCCACACCATGGTGAGCGTGTTCTCGGGACGCCAGTTGCGTATGGCGAAGCTCACACAACTCCCCACAATTATGAATAGTGCCACAGCCCAGAGATAGAAGGATATCTGCTGATGTCCAAGCACCTTCTCATGGAGCCGGGGCGATATCCGGCGGAATATCAGTGCCGCGGCCAGCGGACCGAGCAGCAACGGCACTACCTGCACCATAATCTTGAGGAATGATTGCGTGAAGGTCATGTCGGGGGCATCACCTATCCAGGCCAGCACTATCGGACCCGCTGCAGCCACTGCCAGATTGCAGAGCAGCGAGTAGGCGGCCACCTTTGATATGCTGCCGCCAAGCATCGACGTTATCACCGGTGCAGCAGTGGCCGTAGGCACAAACACACATATGAATACACCCTCGGCCACCGTGTGGTCCCACCACACGAGGAGGCCGTAGACCACGGCGCTCAGTCCGAACTGTATCGCCAGCAACAACACCTCCTCCTTCGTGAGCTTGAAATCCTTCAGCCGCAGCTTGCAGTAGGTGATGAAGAGCATCGCAAAAATCAGATACGGAGAGAGAAATGTGAGATATCCCATCCATTGATGGAATATGGCGCCCCCCACAAGGGCGATAGGCAACATCAGTGTCTTGTTGTGTACAAGCCGTTTCATCGCGCAAATTCTCTTCTTACTTTAGATCTTGCAGGATGGCGCTCACGGCCTTGAAGGTGGCGAGGGGAGCGTCGCTCCAGAAATTTTTGTATTGGTCGATGTTCTCGCCCTGTCCGGGGGTGTCGCTGACTACCCGGATTATGGCAAATTCCACCCCCTCTCCTTTGCAAGTCTGGGCAATGGCAGCCGATTCCATGTCGACGGCCACGGCGTCGGGGTATATCTCGTGGATGCGCGATATCTCTTCGGCGTGCGAGATGAAGGTGTCGCCGGTGGCTATCAGTCCGTAGCTTACGTTTTCACCCTCCAGTACTCTCTTGGCTGTCTGCAGAACTGCGGCAGAGGGAGTGAGCAGACGCGGATAACCGTCGGCGGCGCCGGGCTCGGTGCCGGGGCCACACCATACGTCATGATAGGCTACTTCGCCGGCCACAAGGAGTCCGCCGATGCCGAGCGGTCCGGCGCCACCGGCCACACCTGAGTTAATCACCAGCTGCGGCCCGAAGGCGCGGATTATCTTATAGGTGTTGAGGGCGGCGTTGACCTTACCGATGCCGCACTTGGCCAACACCACTTCATGCTCGCCGATGCGCCCGGCGAGGCATTCCACATCATCGGCTTTTACGGATTTCGCGTCGTGAAGCAACCCTTTGAGCAGCGCCATCTCTTTGTCCATGGCTGCCAATATCGCTATCTTCATATCTTATGTCAGTTTTTATCTTTAGTCGTGTCGTTATGGAGATTTCAACCTCTCTCTTGCGACTGCCGCACCTTTGAGCCCGGCAATCAACCTGCAAAATTACTAAAATTCCATCGCATCGCGCACCGATTATCATATTTTATCGGTGTATTTTATCCGCGATATTTGTTTTTATTATGGTATTTACATAATTTTGCCTATCTAAAAAAATTGTTGCTATGGATATTCTCAAGATATGGAACGATAATCCGTCAGACCGCCAGGCGCGCGATGTGGCCAACCTTATCGCTCAGGGTGAGCTCGTAATCATCCCCACCGACTCTGTCTATGCCATCGTGTGCGATGCGCTTAACCCTAAGGCTATCGAGGCGCTGTGCCGACTGAAGGGGTTGAATCCGGATAAGAACAATCTGTCGATTTTATGCTCCGACATTTCGATGGCGGCCGATTATGCACATATCGAGAATCAAGGGTTCCGTCTGCTGAAGCAGTACACACCAGGGCCATTCACGTTCCTGTTCCGGGCTGGGCGCAATCTTCCTCGCCCGTTCAAGGGGCGCAAGACCGCCGGCGTGAGAATACCTGATTCGCTGACTGCGCGCAAGATAGTGGAGGCTCTTGGTCATCCGTTGCTGACAACTTCCATCATATTCGATGACTCTGATGAGGCGCGCGAACCGGAACTCATCGCCGAACGCTACGCCTCGTCGGGCGTAGCCCTCACTGTCGATGCCGGCCCCGGCGGCGAAGAGTACTCCACCATAGTAGACTGCACCGACGACGCCGACCCCCACATAACCCGCCAAGGGAAAGGCCAACTCGATTAACCCCGCAGAAGTCAGCCACAGCCGCCGTGGGTTTGCAACCCACGGCACAATAAACCAATACTAATCAAATAGTTACCTTCCTTATCCAGCACCCTTACCACAAGGTCGGGGCGACGGCGCCCCTCCTCCCAGAGGCTGACGCTGACCTTCCCATTCTACCCAGTCATCATCCCAATTTTCCCATTCTTCCCAATTTTCCCATTCTTCCCAATTTTCCCATTCTTCCCAATTTTCCCAGTCTTTCCATTCTTCCCAGTTATCCCAGTCTTCCCAATCATCTTATTCAAAGCACTGTCCTTCACGTAACGGCGAGGCGCCCCTCCCCCAGGGGCTGACGATTATCAGATTAAACGTTAAAATTAAAAATTAATCTATTTTATACTTTTTTTTTGCAAATTTAATATAAATTTGCACTACTTACACCGTGATAAAAAAAGACCATGCAACCCTATCGCAGACTACTCATTACGATTAGTTGGTATTGTAGGTTTTTAGCAGGTTGGTTTTTCTCTATCATCTGATTGTTTTACACTTTATTCCGTTGAAATATGCGCACACTTCTTGGTTTGTTTCTTTTTCTCTTGTCAATCGCTAATGCTGCGGGATATTATATCAAGGGGGAATGCCTCTCGACTGAGGGTGAACCTCTGCAGGGTGTATGCGTAAGCATGACCCCGTCTGAAAAGAATGACTCTACGGCGGATGTGCCTGAAAATGGAGTGTATACGTATAGCGACATCAACGGTAGTTTCGAGCTGGAGGGTATCGCGCCGGAAGTGCTCTACGATTTGTGCGTCTCAAAAGCCGGCTACAAGTCTCTGACCAATACTCTTGTCATCCCTTCCGATATCCCTTACACTGCTTTCTATATGGAAGTCTCTGAGGAAGAGGAGGCTAAAATGCTTGAGGAAGTGGAGGTGACAGCTAATGTGCTGGAGAACTATACCGACCGCACCGAACTCTATCTGACATCACAGAATCGTAAAGCGGGCATCAACGCGCTTGATGCCATCGCTTCGCTGCCACTCTTCAAAAGCGGCATAAACGTCTCCTCATTGACTAACCTTGAAGGCGCGAGAGTAAATGTATTAATCAACGGCCGGCGTGCCTCGGAAGATGAAATCAGAAATCTGAAGGGCACCGATATCAAGAAGGTGGTGTATTACGATAATGCGCCGGCTAAGTTCGCTTCATATTTCGGCGGTCCGGTGGCTAACATCATTTTGGCAAAACCTAAGGAATTGCTCTTCACCGGTAATATCGGTGGCTCTGCCACGACGCTCCTCTCTTTTACGGGGAATGCCGGCGTCACACTTATGGCTCCGCTGCATTATGTCAACGCGGCCTTTAATATCAACAGCGTTGATATCAAGGGGATGCGCCAGAAGGAATATTTCGATTACGGCGATCTCACCAACAGCTTCAGCCTCAATTCTGCCCATAACACCAAACTGAGCACCAATTCCTTCGCCTCTTACCAGTTTGATAAAGGCCGCCATATGCTCTATGCCGGAGTCAATTACAATTCCTCTACCATCACTGCCAACACTGATTTCGACATCGAGGAAGTGACCCCATCTTCGGCCACTAAGGGGGAGCGCATCGTCGGCAACCATAACATCCAGGATCTGGCAAGCATCGACATTTACTATAACTATAATATCGATGATAAGTCTGATCTCAGCATCGACATTCTGAACGCCTATAACAAGACTTCGCGTTCAAACTCCAACTATCAGCACACACCCGACAATTCAGCCTACTCCGACTTCGACATCCGCCAGCTGACCCACAACGATATCTATACGTTTAAATTTTCGGCTATGTATTCGACGTCGTTCTGGGATGGGTTCTTCACCGCCAATCTATATGAGTCCTACGTCAACCTGCATCAGAGATACTCATCTCCGCTTGCGGCGCAATATGATGTGCATAACCACAACCAGAGCCATTCGCCATCGCTGGCGGTGTCATACAATAAGAATTTCAACCGCTTCGGCGCAATGCTGACCATTAACGCTATCGACGATTATTATAAACTGTCGGGAGCGGGTGCATACAACGATTTCCGAGTCTACCCGCGTATTAACCTCAGCTACAGGTTTTCATCAAATCTTATGATGCGCATGATGGGTTGGCTGGAAAGCGCTACCAACTCTTTGGGGGCGATGAACTCAAACCGCTACTTTCTCGACACTCGCTATTTCTCTGAAAATCTGGCCTACGAGCATACGGTGTACTCGTATTGCGGCAGCCTTTCAGCCTCTTGGTCGCTGCCGGAGCTCAAGCTCTTTCTGCTGCCATATTTAACCTACAGGTATATCGACAAGCCATATATCGACTATATCCAGCAAGAGGGCCGGAATTTTATCCGCAAGAGTATCGTCGTGCCTAATCAGCACTCGGTGGATTACTATCTGAGTGCTACATGGCGCCCCGTGCAGAACCTATCGATCCAACCCACACTGAAGGGCACATTCACCACCTACAAGACTCCGCTTAAAGAGGTACGCTTCAATTGGCTGAATTTCGAATTGAGCGCTGATTATTCGGTTGGAAGTTTCCAGATACATGCAGAATGCAGCTCACCCACCCGGCAACTCGATGGCGTTAACACTATCAACAAGGGCTGGAGCGCAAGCGCCTCTGCATATTGGAAGCACAATAATTTTCACGCTGGTCTGACATATAGTTTCTCGGAACACAACGACTGGACCATAACCGAGATACCCGGTTTCACGCATTATTCCTCAACCACCCTGCGCAATGCGGCCTACCAATTCGCAATCAACCTCGGATATTACTTCCAGACGGGCCGCAACAATCAGAACCGTCGCGGCAAGCGCCTATCCAACAGTGCCTCAGAGACCGGTTTCTCTACCCGCTAACCTATAAACCATCCCACGGGTGCATCCCTGTGTTGCGACAGGGAATGCAGCCCGGATTTACGGTGACCTGACACGCCGGAGAGGGACGCGCCGGACGATGAGAAGTTTTTTATCGGGAATTTTTGGATTGTTGATTAAATTTGAGTATTTTTGCAATGCTGATTCCGCTGAGTCTTCATGCCGGAATCGGTATAGCGGCTGAACGCATAGGCGCTCAGCTGCGCCATCAGGTTGTGGCCGTAAAAAGTTTAAACGACTTCTCTGCGGCATAAACGACATTCAAGAATATAACCCGAATCGGATAATCCAACTTAAATCATTTCATAATACCAAATTATGTCAAAAGTAACAGTGGTAGGCGCCGGCAACGTAGGCGCCACAGCAGTCAACGTAATGGCACTGCGCGAAGTAGCTGACGAAGTTGTAATGCTCGACATCAAGGAGGGCGTTGCCGAGGGTAAGGCCATGGATATGATGCAGACAGCTAATCTGCTCGACATGAACACCCGCATCAACGGCGTCACCAACAACTATGAGGCTACTAAAGACAGCGATGTTGTAGTCATCACTTCAGGTATCCCCCGCAAGCCGGGCATGACCCGCGAGGAACTCATCGGTGTCAACGCCGGCATCGTGAAGCAGGTCACTGAGAGCGTGCTCAAATTCAGCCCCAACGCTGTGATCGTATGCGTTTCTAACCCGATGGACACAATGACCTACCTCATCCACAAGGTAGCTGGCATCCCCAAAAACCGCATCATCGGCATGGGTGGCGCTCTCGACAGCAGCCGCTTCAAATACTACCTCAGCCAGGCTCTCGGCGCTAACCCGAATGAGGTTGAGGGCTTCGTTATCGGCGGCCACGGCGATACCACTATGATTCCCATGAAGCGCTTCGCAACTCTGCGCGGCATCCCCTGCGAGACTCTGCTCCCCGCTGAGACTCTCGATAAGGTGGTGGCTGACACTATGGTGGGCGGCGCTACACTCACAAAACTCCTCGGCACTTCTGCCTGGTATGCTCCGGGCGCTGCAACTGCCGAAGTTGTTGAGGCTGTAATCCACGACCAGAAAGCTATCATCCCCTGCTCTGCTCTCCTCGAGGGCGAGTATGGCCAGAGCGACCTCTGCATCGGCGTGCCCTGCGTGCTCGGCAAAGGTGGCATCGAGAAAATCATCGAACTCGACCTCACTGCCGATGAGAAGGCTCTCTTCGAGAAGAGCGCCGAGGCTGTGAAGAAGACGAACGCAGCTCTTCCCTGCTAATCCGGCATACGCCCAATCAATAAAATCGCCCCCGGCGCCGACATCGCCTCATAACTGATGACAAGCCCGGACGATTACCCCAAAATAAATCAGGGGACTCCGAAATCTCGGAGTCCCCTGATGTTTTAATAGTCGTTTAAGAAACGGTTCACACCTGATTATCTCACTACCCCATTATCTTACCACCACCTTGCGCACGCCAAGATTCGACTTGCGGAGATAAATGCCGGGGCGGCTGCCATCGCTCTTGAGCCCTTCGAGGGTGTAGTAGCTCACCTCACCCTCATAGCTGCACTCAGCGCCTACTACGCCTACGCCTGAACGCGGCTCTTCGGTCATAGTCAGCTCTGCAGTCATGTCAAGATAATTGAATTTCAGATTCACACATCCCCACTCGGCAAATTCTGCCACAATCTCCTGACCTCTGTCTTCGAGCATCGGAATCACACGGGAATTGCCGTCTACCTGGAATGAATTGTCAGACTCATCAGCCGTAGAATAATACTTATAGTAATGTGAGGCCGCACCTCCGGATGAATATGCCATCTCTATCCAGGGGATACGTATGCTCTTTCCGCGGAACTCGAATTCGCATACATATCCATCCTCCTCTTTAAAGAGCGATGTCTGGCGAATTTCAGGCTGATCATCTATCACGGCACGAGCACGGAATTCATAGGGAGGCTCCACACTCTCATTGGCGCTCACATATGCCGTGCGATAGGCCCATGAGGCATTTACTTGCAGACTTCCCCAGTTTTTGAAGCTGTATTCAAAGGAATCACCACCGGGGCCAAAATGTACATTCCCCTGCTTAATAGCCTCTCCGGTCAGCAACTCTGACAACGGGTTATCCTCAAGCAGACCCCATACACTTTCAGCCGCCGGAGAAGCCGATTTTTCAGAACTTAAAATCACCGACACATTGCGTCCCTCAAACTTATAACTGCTTTGATAAGCATTCTCAAAACCTATCGGTATATACTTGATGATTGGCGAGGGTGTGCCTACATTTACGATAGCGTATATCCCCTCTTCGGCATTAGGACGCTTGAACATCGGGGCCACGGTTGACTCGAGATAACAATATCTGCTATTGGCCGCAGCATTGGCTACCACCACAGTAACCTCACCACCTTGCCAGTTGTAGAGTCCGAAGGGCCTCACATCATCAAGAGCCTCTGCATACGCGAAGGGCATCGCATAGGGTCTGCTCGAACCATAGATGGGATTAGCCTCCGTATAGAATGGATCATTTGCGGCCAATACCTGCAACAACTCAAATCTGCTTGCATCAGTGCCGATATATTTGCACGCCGCATCTGAAGCCTCACCCCAATAGATCTTCATATCAGCATCTCCGGCAGGCAGGTCTACGGTGCACACATATCTCTCACCATCCTCCGACTCAAACCGAATCGCCCCATTGTCGCCATTAGCATCGGGCAACTGCCAATCGTTGAAGCTCCCCACCAGATAGAGACCATCCATCGGACTCACCATCGCTCCCGGAGCTTTCGCCGGCACATCCGAGACTCCTTTCATCTCAGCCGCATAGCTGAGCAGCATCGCGATTGCAATAACCGCATAAACTTAAACTCGATTCATAAGCTTTGTTAGTTTTTAAATTAATATTGACTGTGGTTCACATAACTTTTGAGAGTATGTAATGCCGTCGTGACATAATATGTACGTTTGCAAATTTAACTAAAAATTATATATTCCAATAGTTTTTTTTCGTTAATTAAAGTTAAAAAAACAGCCAATACCTTATTCCTTTCACATCATATTCAACTATTCCCTTACACTCTGCATATTCAGTTGCATTTACATTTAGTACATCATTCTACAGTGAGTCCTGCGATTAAGGAGAGTGAGATGACATATACTACCTGTAACTACGAAAAGATAATGATAATCAAAAACAGCGCTCCCCGTCGACCACGTGGGGCGGCGGGGAGCGATATGGGTTTGGGAGTTGAGGTTGGCGCTTACTCTTCGGCTGCGGCCACCTCTGACTCTTCGATTTCGGCTTTGACGGCTGCAGGAGCGGCCACATTCGGAAGCTCGAGGCCAAGATGCTTCTTCTTGTCGACTACCTTGAGATAGGCTCCGATAATCAGCGCTGCCACGCCGAGTCCGGCAAGCATCACGAGGGCCCAGGTATAGTTGTAGCTGACGGAGGCTACCTCTTCGGTCATCGTGCCGGCGGCTACCTGCGCCTCGATGTCGGTGTTGGTAGAGGTGAGCACCTTGCCGATAAGCATCGGGAAGAGCCAAAGGCCGATGTTCTGAATCCAGAATATGAGCGCATAGGCCGAACCGATAATCTTGGCGTCAACAAGCTTGGGCACTGAGGGCCACAACGAGGCGGGCACGAGCGAGAAGCTGGCGCCGAGCACAAGTATAGTCACATAGGCCACAATCACGCCGCCGGCTGCGTTACCCTTGAACATCGGCAGTACGAATGCAAATGTAAGATGGCAAGCTATCAGCAGCAGCGAACCGAGCACAAGCATCGAGGCGGCCTTACCTTTATGGTCAACAAATTTGCCGAGAATCGGAGTGATGCCCACTGCAAGCAGGGGGAAGACGGCGAAGATGGCGCCTGCGCTCTGCTGTTGGTAGCCCATCCAGCAATATACCACGAGCGACACCACCGACACTGCGAAGAGCAGCAGCTTCATACCCTTCTGGCGCGCGAAGTTGCCGGCAAAGGCCGTGGCTGCCACAAGGAGCATGATCACATACTGTATGTAGGTGACACTGTCGCTGAGCCAGAAGCTACCCTCGGGGAGAGGATTGAACTGAATATTGCACTGAAGCATGTTGACGGCATATTTCTGGAAGGGGAAGATGGCTGAGTAGTAGAGCACGCAGAGAAGTGCCACAAGCCAGAAACCGAGACTTGACAGAATCTTGCCGAGGTCGGAGATGCGGAAGGGGTCATCTTTCTCTTCGGCTTCGCCGGTCTGCTTGTCGAGCCGGGCATCCATGAAGAAGTATACGATAAACATGATCAGGGCAATCATGAGCAGAACCACGCCGAAGGCCACGGAACGGCTCACATTGACTGTGCCCCCCATCTCGGCAAACATCGGCGAGAATATCATACATGTAGCCACACCGAGACGCGCCAGAGCCATCTCCGAGCCCATGGCCAAAGCCATCTCGCGCCCCTTGAACCACTTCACGATGCCTCGGCTCACAGTGATGCCTGCCATCTCGACGCCGCAACCGAAAATCATGAAACCTACGGCTGATAGTTTGGCCGATGCAGGCATACCCTCGTAGAAGGGGGACACGCCGAGTTCGTCGAAGCCGGGAATGTAGTTGAGATGATTCGTAAACCACACATCAAGGCCGCTGCCCTGGAAGGCATCGGTGAGTGCATACCAGTTGATGGTGCCACCCACCACCATCACGGCACCTGAGAGGATAGCTGTGAAGCGCACTCCCATCTTGTCGAGGATGATGCCGGCGAAGATGAGGAAGAAGATGAAGACATTCAGGAAAGTCTCCGAGCCCTGCATCGTGCCGAAGGCTGTAGAGTCCCAGCCACGCTCCGACTGCAGGAGGTTCTTGATCGGCGAGAGGACATCCATGAACACATAGGAGCAGAACATCGCGAAGGCCAGAAGCCCGAGCGCGGTCCAGCGGGCCCACGACTTGTCGCGAAGGGTCTCCACCAGCATCACGGGCGATACATTTTTAGTTGTTACTTCCATAAGGATATTTCGGTTAGTTTGATAATAATTTCATCTATAAGTCGGCGAAGGGTGCGAGCCTCGCGTCATGCATAGCCTGCACTCCGAACTGCGTACGCTGCCCATTGCATCCGCAAATTTAAACAAAATTCGCGAGTCGGCCAAAAGCGCATGTCGCTCCGCAGGAGCGGTGCGCGGTGCCGTCAGGCATTTGGACCGTCCGCAAATTTAAACAAAATTCGCGAGTCGGCCAAAGCGCATGTCGGCGGGCGGATGAAAAAATGCTCCGGCATGCAGCCATTAGCCGCATTGCCGGAGCATCATTGTCTATTTACAGCCTATGAATTCAGGGTGGGGTGTGGAATCAGATCTCCTTGTTGTGCTCAAGAAGAAGTGTCATCGACGGACGGTCGCAGATCTCTGCAGGACCGAAGTACTGGATCGGGCCGGGATACTGATAGAGAGTATTCAGGGCCAGAGTCTCGCGCATCGATGCATATTTCAGGTAGGGGCGGCCATTGAGGTTGACCAGAGCCTTCTGGATTACAGGCTTCATCTGGCCATGACGACGCTCCATGTTCATCATCATTGTGATGGGTATACCGCCGGCAATCCAGTTCTCAGGCTTGTCGGTGAGGTTGCGCACACTCGACATGTAGCCTGTCAGACCTGAGTTGATGAGCATGGCGGCGTTGTAGCCGAGGGCGTAGGTGTAGTCAGCGTCGAAGTTGGTGGGGTCGGCGCAACGTCCCTCGTAGCCGAAGAAGTGGTGCTGGGCAGCGAACTTGCCGCTGTACTGACCCTCTTCAGCCATCTCCTCAAGACGCTTGGCCACCATCTCGCTCAGCAGGCTCTCTGTCTCGATGAGCGATACCTGCACGTTGCCATGGCTGTCGCGGTCGAGGCTGAGCTGGAGGGCGATGTTCTTCGGGAGTGATTTGTAGAGCTCGCCGCACTCGGGGGTGAGGTGAGAGTGGATGACACGCAGCTTGTCGAGCTCCTCGAGGCCTTCGAGTTCCTCGGCAAATTCCACAAGCACATCGTTGAGCTCGGCGATGAGCTTCTTCATCGAGGGGATGAACTCGATCAGACCCTCGGGCACGAGCACTGTGCCAAAGTTCCAGCCGAGTTTAGCGCGCTCCGCCACTACGTAGCAGATCTGGCTGACGATGTTGTCGAGAGTCATGCGCTTGGCGGCCACCTCCTCTGAGATGAGGCAGACGTTGGGCTGGGTCTCAAGGGCGCATTCGAGGGCGATGTGTGAGGCCGAGCGACCCATGAGCTTGATGAAGTGATAGTATTTCTTGGCTGAGTTGCAGTCGCGCTGGATGTTGCCGATTACCTCTGAATATACCTTGCAGGCGGTGTCGAAACCGAATGAGGTCTCGATCCATTCATTCTTGAGGTCGCCGTCGATGGTCTTGGGCACACCGATCACCTGGATGTCGGCGCCGTTGGCCTTGTAGTACTCGGCCAGCACGGCGGCATTGGTGTTGGAGTCATCGCCGCCGATGATGACGAGAGCTTTGATATTGAGTTCCTTGAGCACTTTCAGACCGGCGTCAAACTGATCGGGAGTCTCGAGCTTTGTGCGGCCGGAGCCGATGATATCGAAGCCGCCGGTGTTGCGGTATTCCTTGATGTAGCCGGCAGTGAGCTCCATGTACTGATGATTGATGAAGCCTGAGGGGCCCATGAGGAAGCCGTAAAGGCGGCATTCCTTGTTGAGGCTCTTGATGCCGTCGAAGATGCCGCTCACCACGTTGTGGCCGCCGGGTGCCTGACCACCTGAGAGGATGATACCTACGTTAAAGGGCTCTTCCACACGCTCGGGTTTGGAATTGGGTTCGAACTCTACGACAGGCATACCGTAGGTGTTGGGGAACAACGCCTTGATCTCCTTCTGGTCGGCTACTGATTCTGTAGCCTCGCCTACCTTGACTTTTACCGGACCCTGCAGAGCTTTGGGAAGTTTGGGCTGATATTCAGCTCTTACTCTTTGAAGTGCACTCTTTTTCATTAAGTTGTCAAATAATTTTTTACCTCTGTCGCGCCTCCGACCAGCCGGGAAGCGCAAACTCATTCTTTTTCAGATGCAAAGTTAATAATTTTTCTGCATTTATATATTTATCATACTGAAAAATATGGCTTGGAAGGGTGGTTTTCTTTATCTTTTTTATTAATTTTGTCTTCGCGGCCTGCCTTGCGTATGAGCCCCTGCGGGGGCATGCGCCGTCAGGAGCCGCCGCGGTGTCGCGCCACACTCCGGCGGCGAGGCGACCGCACCTACCATATAATCAACCAGACTATGAGACGTAACTATCATTTCAACTATTTGCGCTTCCCGGCCTCGGCCGCTGCTCTCTGCCTGACTCTGAACATGATGGCGGCGCCGGTGAGCCCCGATGAGGCTCTGATGGAGGCGCGCGATTTCCTTATGCGGCCGCATGCCGGACGCATGGCGGCGCCGGCGATGGCGCCACAGCTCGAGATGGCCTACCGCGCGGCGGAGGCTGACGAGCCTCTTTTCTATATCTTCAATCATGACTCGGGATTCGTGATTGTGGCGGCCGACGACCGCCTGCCTGAAATCCTGGGTTATTCCGACAACGGCGCTTTCGATGAGTCGCGCATCCCGGATAATTTCAGATGGTGGCTGGACGAGTATAGCAAGGAGATCAGCAATTGGCTGCCTACGGCGCAGGAGGTGAAGTCTGACGATGGCCGCACAGTGCGCCGCGCGGCAAAGGACCGCGCTCCTATCGAGCCGATGCTCACCACCCGCTGGGACCAGACCACCCCCTATAATGATGATTGCCCGCTCTATGCACCGGGGATGCGCTCGGTCACGGGATGCGTGGCCACGGCTATGGCGCAGATCCTGAACTATCATGAGTGGCCGCTTAAGCCAGAGGGGAGCCACGGTGGAGTGGATTTCTCATCTACTACCTACGACTGGCGGAATATGCTCGATGTCTATGAGGCAGGCAAATATTCTTCGGCCCAGGCGGCTGCGGTGGCTAAACTGATGTATCAGTGCGGTGTGGCTGTCGACATGCAGTATTCTCCGTGGGCAAGCGGTGCGTATGATAATGATGTGCAGGTGGCGCTGCGGAAGTATTTCAAGTATAATCCTGAACTGAAGATGGTACTCAAGGATTATACGCCGCAGACCACCTGGAACAATATGGTCTATGCCGAGCTTGAGGCCGGACGACCGGTGTATTATTCGGGTTCGTCGAGCCAGGGTGGTCACGCGTTTGTGTGCGATGGATATTCTGAAAATGAGTTCTTCCATTTCAACTGGGGCTGGAGCGGATACCAGGATGGTTATTTCCGTCTGACGGCGCTTAATCCGGCCTCGGGTGGCGCCGGCTCTTATGAGGGTGGATATAATTCGGGCCAGACTATCATGACGGGTGTGAGCCCCAACAAGACGGGTGCCACGGCTCCTGAGCAGATTATGGTCGTGGCTTCGGGTGGACTCTTCTATGATTCGGGCGAGAAGTTTGAAATTCGCCAGGACCCGGACGGTTTCAACCTCATCTATAACCCGATGGCTTATACGGAGACTGTGAAGCTGGCCATGAAGTATGAATCGGCTGAGAATCCTGATTTCGCTCCGAAGTATACCGACATGGGTAGCGTGACACTGCCGAAGTGGCAGGGAATTCAGGAGATGGAGGCCAAGGCGCCGTCGCTGCCTGACGGAGTATATAAGGTGACGGTGGTCTTCAGCTCTGACCAGGGTAAGAGCTGGGAGCCTGTGCTCATACCGCTGGGACGCCAGAATTATGTGCGCCTCACGGTGAGCGGCGGGAAGGCCACCTATGAGAATGCCGGACCGGATGATTCCAACAAGGCTAATCTCATCATCAATATGCCGGAGACCACACCTGTGATCTATGGCAATGCCTCGATAGCCTTCCGTCTGCCGATGCTGAATGTGGGCCAGGGTGACTATATGGGGGACATGGGCATCACGCTTGTGGATAAGAATGATGAGTTTGGCGATGTGCTCTCAATCATGGATGCGGCGCCGGTGGCGGGGCGCAGCTTCAATGAGTGGGAGGCTGTGAGCCCTGACCATCTGAATGCGGGCGAGTATCTGATGTATGTGCAGGATGATGATGCGAATATGCTTATCGATGGCGTGACGGTGAAGGTGGTGGAGGGTGACTTCCCCACGGTGGATGATTCGGATGAGGTGAAGTTTTCTGAACTGTCGCCGAATTTCATGACTTCGGGCATGGAGAATCCTATCTATTTCACTGCCACAAGCATCAGCATCTTCGAGGAGTCGCGCACTGTGGGCTTCACGGTGCTTGATGCTGAGACACTGCAGAAGGTGAAGGATCTGCCGGGCACGTATAAGGTGACGGTGCCGGCCAACTACGACGGTCGCCTCACAATCGCTCCGCGCGACCTGGGTCTCGACCCGGGTTATTACATGTGGTATGTGACCGATGGCAATGGCAAGGCTTTGAGTTCGCCTGCGCCGCTGATCGTGAATTCGCAGCCGCTGACTGAGAATGGCGTGACTTATGTGGTGACTGACGAGAAGAACCGTAAGGCAATCATCACGGCGCCTCTGAGCGGCGGATATGAGGGGGCTGTGGAGGTTCCTGCCTCAATCGCCGACTACAATGTGACGGCTCTGCGGGCTGATGCCTTCGCTTTCGCGAGTGCTACGGCGGTGACGCTGCCGGAGTCAATCACATCTCTGCCCGACGGGGCTTTCTACAGTGATTATCAGTTGAGGTCGCTGACGCTGAATGCGCCTGAACTGGTGACTACGGGGGCCTCGACGTTCACTCCGGCCAATGCCGCACGGTGCTGGCTGGTGACTCCCGATGAGCTTGCTATCCCCTATCATGAATCGGATGTGTGGAAGGATTTCCAGATGACCTGCTGGCAGCTTACGCTTGAGGATGTGGAGATAACTTCGGGATGGCCGACCGATCCGGCCACCGGTGAGCTCTACGCTCCCTATTATGTGAATTGCTTCACTCCGATAGAGCTGCATCTGAAGGCTGCTGATGGCAAGAATGTGCTTGTGCTGGTGAGCCATAATGGCGAGTGGGTGGAGTATCATACGATTGACCCGACTGTGACGACTGTCACTCTCCCGGCTCTGGGCATGAGGGGCTCGGGACGCTTCTCGGCCTGGGCCACTGACGATGAGGTGGGCGTCGACACGGTGGATGCTGATACCGATTCTGCGCCTGCTGCGGTGTTCTCGATTGATGGCCGACTGATTCTGCGCGATGCCTCTGCCGAACAGATCCGTGCTCTCGAACCGGGCATATATATCATCGGAGGTCGCAAACAGGTTGTGAGATAATTCTCACCTCGAATACTATCTGATGGGGTGGCGCGCCGCTTGGCACGCCACCCCATTCATATTGCTCGCATTCACGCTCAATCTCCCCCGCATACAGCCACAAAGAAAAAGTCGCTGACTTTAGTGTCAACGACTTCAAGGGGGGACCCGGAGGTTCCAACCAGATTCGAACTGGTGTAAACGGTTTTGCAGACCGGTACCTAACCACTCGGACATGGAACCATATTTTCTCGCATCAGCCTCAGCTCTCTGGGCTTTTGCGATGCAAAGTTAATAAATAATTCCGGCTCCACCAAATTTTCGATAAAAAAAATATTCAACATTTTCCGGATGGTCTCTTTGCACATGGCTGCATAAGCACTGACTGAGTTGAGGCCAGCGAACTAATTCATGGATGGGATTGTAATAATATGAAAGGAGTTTGACGCGTCGGTTCTATAACGACCCGGCGTGCGTCAGTCCCCCCCCCGGATATGTACATCCGGCTAACCCGTTCTGTCGGGCTGGAAGAATTCTTGCTGTTTCCAAGGATTCTGCAGGAGATACATACTGAAGTTTCAACATCTTTGCATAACACCTTTCCACTATGAATTTAACCTCACTATTGCTTACCATTGCGCCACAGGTGGCGGAGCGGGCACAGACGGTGCCGCAGGTGCATCTGCACGGTGCTACTGAAGAGAGCTACTATGCGGTGGCCCGTATCATCATGAAGGTTGTGAATTGGCTGCTCAGTCTTGTGGGACTGGAGAATAATGCGGCTCTGTTTACCACAATCTATGCCATATTGGTATTCTTGATATCTTATGCCATCGGGCAGGTGGTGAAGTGGCTCATCCTGGGGGCTGTGCGCCATCTGGGACGCTTCATGAAGTATGACCTCTACGAGCGCCTGCGTGAGTCGATGTTCTTCACAAAGGCTTGCAGGATAGTGCCCCCTATCGTGTTTCTGATCTTTATCCAGTTTACTCTTACTGCCAAGGCTACGCTGGCGATGTGGCTGACGCGCATCACGTGGATCTATGTGGTGTATGTGGTGGCGGTGGCGCTCAATACGCTTGCGATGGTGGTGTGGAGCCATGTCGACGCGCGTGAGAATAAACGCAAATTGCCGCTGCGCGGTCTGGTGCAGCTGGTGAAGGGTGTCATCTGGATTATTTGCGCGATTATCGCTGTGGCGATTATCGTGGATAAGTCGCCGGGGAGTCTACTGGCCGGACTTGGTGCATTCGCTGCGGTGCTGATGCTGGTGTTCAAGGATAGTATTCTCGGCGTGGTGGCCGGAGTGCAGCTGTCGGAGAATGATTCGCTGCATGTGGGCGACTGGATCAAGGTGCCGGGCACTGATGCCAACGGCAATGTGATTGAGGTGACGCTGACCTCGGTGAAGGTGCAGAATTTCGACAAGACGGTCACTACGTTGCCCCCCTATAGTCTGATTTCGGGATCGTTCACCAACTATCGGCCGATGCAGGTGTCAAACACACGCCGCATCTGCCGCAGCTATATGATTGATTGCGATTCGGTGCTCCCCACCGACGACAAGATGCTTGAGCAATATGCGGCCATACCGTTGCTGAAGGATTGGATCGAGAAGAAGATCGAGCAGCGCAAGGCGGGGAAGGTGGAGAATGTGAATAATTCAGCCGGACTCGTGGATGGCAGCATCGAGACGAATCTGGGTGTGTTCAGAGCCTATGTGAAACTCTATCTTGACGCGCATCCGAAGGTGAGCCACGCGGCCGAGGACCAGTGCTTCATCTCGACTCTGGCGCAGAGTGCCAACGGCATTCCACTTCAGGTGTATTGCTTCACCAATACTTCTTCGTGGCTACCGTATGAGTCAATACAGTCTTCTATCTTCGAGCATATCGCCATCATGATGGGGCGCTTCCATCTCTATACTTATGAGAATGCTTCGGGTCGTGATGAGATTGTGAACGGTGTGCTTGAGGCAGGCCGCAATCCTGAACTCTATTTCGGTCTCCCCTATCCGTTCCTGCGTGAGGGTGGCTCTCCCGAGAATCCGGCGTATGCGCCACAGCCGACTCCGGCCTCTCCAGCCTCTCCGGCCACTCCGGCGCCAGCCCAGAACCAGACATCCGCCCAGAACGCGGATGCAGCTCCATCCTCTCCGGCGGCATCTGCGCCGCAAGGCCAGAAGGGCTGAGGCGCCAGGCTATTGCTTGCCGCTCTTGCGGAAGCGTGAGTATATCTCGGCGTCGAGGCGCTTGGCTTTGGCCACATCTTTCGGATTGCGCGGGTCGACTCCATATTTGGCCAAGGGGGGCACCACTACGCGTGTGCCGGGTCGAATGCGGTCAGGATGTCCGAGTATGCTGGCGTTCTCCTTATATATATAGGGCCAGAAGTGGTAGTTGCCGTAGTGCTTGCGAGCGATGGTGCCGAGGCCGGTGTGGGGGGTGATGGTGTCGTAGACGGGATTGTCGGAGGCTCCGGTGGGTACTACGCCATCGCCGATGGCACGGTCGCCGGGCACGGCCACATCCTCGACCATGTCGGCCATGCCACTCTCAATCTCTCCCATATCTGCAATCTCTGCCAAGGTGCCGTCGGGCAATATGCGCTTGGAGGCGGGTGAAGTTGAGGCGGTGTCGGGTGCTTCAACTTTGGCTTGAGAATCTGCCATGGTGGGTTCCACACCGAAGTTGCGGGCTGAATCTACCCGGCCGCGAAAGTCGGAGTTCAACCAGTAGAGGGCCATGAATCCGGCGGCGAGCACCGCCACTGTGGCTACCGCTCCCCAGATAAATCCGCGGCTGAAGCGGCGCTTATGCTCGGCTTCTATGTCGGTGCCGCTGGTGGAGGCATCCTCTTCGGGGGTCTCTTCGGGCTGTAGGGGGAGAGTGGCTGCCCCTTTGGATTCTACAGTCGGCTCCACATCTGCTTCCGGCTCCGAAAGGGATTCGTCGGGTACTTGCGGGGCATCTTCAGATATAGCTCCTTCTGCCTCAGGGGGAAGCAGAGCCTCCGCGGTGGCATCGTGCGGGGCCGGAGCGGCGGCTGCAGCGGTCATCTCTGATGGTTGGGCCTCCTCTGCTTCGTCGGCAAATTGGTCGGCGCGAGGGTCAAGGGCATCGGCAAGGGGGGTGCCAAGTCCGGTGGTGGTCTCGGCATCAAGTAGTTCCTGTTCGGTGAGGGCATCATCGAGTTCGATGGTGTCAAACATCTCGAAGGGTGCATTGACTGCCCCGGCCAATTCTTTGGCCGGAAGGAAGACTACCCGGTTATGGGCCGGTATCTCATAGTCGCGCCCGTTGGTGACATCGACACTCATCCGGGAGTCGACTTTCGATATCTTGAATGTGCCGAACCCCTTCACCTTCACCGACTCCCCCTCACACAGGGCCGTGCCGATGGTCTGGAAGAAGGAGCGCAGCAACTCTTCACACTCCTTGCGCTGACGCCCGGTGCGCTCTCCGAGCATGGCCGACATAGTGGCTAAGGTTATCTTGTTGTTCATCTGGTCTGGTTGTTTCATTCGCCGAGCCGCAGTTCCGGGCTATCCTGGCATGAATTCTTGATTACTGCCGAGGGCTTGAAATTCACCACGAGCTTCGGGGGCACGAGCAGGCGCTTGCCGCTCGAGGGATGCACGGTCAGGCGCTCTTTGCGCTTCTTGGGTTCGAATTGGCCGAAGCCGGGTATGATTATCGTGTCCATGGCCAGGCAGCACTCGGCAGTGAGCCCGTAGAAGGCGTTGAGCATATCCTGCACCTCCTCGCGCTTCATGCCGCGCTCGGCGGCTATGCGGTCTATCAATGTCTTGTTGTCCATTTCTTATCTGTGGCCTGCGGCGCGCCCTCTTTGCACGTGAAGCATGCGGCAGAGGATACTTGACAACCGTAGCGGGCCGGGTATTTTTTACTTTAAGCTACAAATTTAATAATTTTATTCCACACTTCAGACCATCCATAGCGTGTCGGGTCATACTTTTTTACCCCGACCTATCCCTCTGGCACGACTAAGCTACTAATTGAAATTTATCTGTAAATATTTTTGTAATATTTTTTGCATAATCAAAGTGATTTAATTATCTTTGCACACAGATAGGGAGCGATGACGAAGTGCCGTATAGTCTGAACCGCGCCCGGCATCAACCCCGGCGGGAAATATGCGGCCAACCTCATCCACATCCTCCTAATCCTCTATTCCACAACCTATATTAAAACTCTAATACAACTTAAACACATGGAACTCCCCTTTGCAGAATCATGGAAAATCAAGATGGTAGAACCCATCAAGAAGTCAACCCGCGCCGAGCGTGAGCAGTGGCTCAAGGAAGCTAACTACAATGTCTTCCAGCTCGAAGGCGACCAGGTATATATCGACCTGCTGACCGACTCAGGCACAGGCGCCATGAGCGACCGCCAGTGGGCAGCCCTCATGATGGGCGATGAGTCTTATGCCGGCTCTCGCTCTTTCTATCAGCTCAAGGATGTGATCAACCGCATCACCGGCTTCGACTATGTAATCCCCACCCACCAGGGCCGCGCCGCTGAGAATGTGCTCTTCTCTGCTCTCGTCAAGGAGGGTGACATCGTGCCGGGCAACTCTCACTTCGATACCACCAAGGGTCATATCGAAAGCCGTAAGGCTGTGGCTCTCGACTGCACTGTCGATGAGGCTAAGGATACTCAGCTCGAAATCCCCTTCAAGGGTAATGTCGACCCCAAGAAACTTGAGGCCGCTCTCGAACAGAATGCTGACAAAATCCCCTTCATCATCGTCACTATCACCAACAATACTGCAGGTGGTCAGCCCGTGTCGATGGCTAACCTCCGCGAGGTGCGCCGTCTGGCTGATAAGTACAACAAGCGTGTCATCTTCGACTCTGCACGCTTCGCTGAGAATGCCTACTTCATCAAGACCCGTGAGGAGGGTTATGCCGACAAGACTATCAAGGAGATCGCCCACGAGATGTTTGACCTGGCTGACGGCATGACAATGTCGGCCAAGAAGGATGGCATCGTCAACATGGGTGGCTTCATCGCTACTCGCCACGAGGATTGGTATGAGGCTGCCAAGAAGTTCTGTATCCCCTTCGAGGGTTACCTGACTTATGGCGGTATGAACGGCCGCGATATGGCTGCTCTGGCTGTGGGCCTCGATGAGAATACTGAGTTCGACAACCTCGAGACTCGTATCCACCAGGTGGAGTATCTCGCTTCGCTGCTCGATGAGTATGGCATCCCCTACCAGCGTCCCGCCGGCGGCCACGCTATATTCATCGATGCTTCTAAGGTGCTCACTAATGTGCCTAAGGAGGAATTCCCCGCACAGACCCTCACTTGCGAGCTCTATCTCGAAGCCGGTATCCGCGGTTGCGAAATCGGCTATATCCTCGCCGACCGCGACCCGGTGACTCGCGAAAACCGCTTCGGTGGCCTCGACCTGCTGCGTCTGGCTATCGCACGCCGCGTATACACCGACAACCACATGAAGGTCATCGCCGCTGCCCTCAAGAATGTCTATGACCGCCGCAATGAAATCACCCGCGGTGTAGAGATCGTTTGGGAGGCTCCGCTGATGCGCCACTTCACTGTGAAGCTCAAACCCGCCGGCAAGTAATCAACCGCGCCACACCTTTACACTCACGATAGTCTCCCCGACCCGGATAAAGCCCGGATCGGGGAGACACTCTTTTTTGCACACATTTCTTACAACGCCATTCTCATAACTCTCTATGTTTCGGATAGATAATTTAGCGTTAACAAATTTTCACATTCAGTTTTGCTCATTTTTTGCACATTCGATGGGTCGATGTGCACGGTTTTAAAAATATGTTGTAAAACATACGGTTTTGCTAAACCTTTAAAGTTCAATAAATTACACAAGCCATTACAAAGACTTGCAAAAATCTTTAACAAAAAATAATATTAAAAGTTTAGGTTTGCGCGCCTTTTGTTTGTACTTTTGATAAAGAACGAAGAGCAATTGTGAACAAATCTTAAAATCATGTTTACACTTTTCTCTCCGTCTCTCTCCAAGTGGCCCGAGCGGCTTTGAGAGCCTTGAGGACTGCATTATGGAAGTTGTTTCGTCAACTTCAAGATGTGAAACCCGTAGTCTCTTTAAGTTTCAGCCGATCTGAGACAACGACCCTTTCGACAGCGTGCCGCGGCGCCTGCGCCCCCCGGCATCTGAATGAGCCAACGCCCCGCTCAACTTCAAACTTAAAGAACTGACCAGAAATATCAACGTTTAGAATGAAATCGGTAAAATTCATACTCGGCCTGGCCGCTGCAACATGCCTGGCTTTCACAGCCCCGGTATTTGCCCAGACCAAATCTCGCGCCCACGCCGACGCACATAAACAACTGCTCGCCAGCAACGCCTCTGCTAAAGAGCAGATCAAACTCATCGACCAGTCGGCCTTCATCGACCTCATCGATGAGCCGGAACCTGAAATCGACATCTACACCGAGGGCTGGAACTCGAAGAGCGTCAACCCTTTCAAACCCGCTGATGTGCCCAACACAGCCATCATCGATGTCACCAAATATGTCATGCCCCACATGGGTAAGGTGACCTCAAACTATGGCTACCGCGCCAAGTTCGGCCGTATGCACAAGGGAATCGATATAGGCGTGAAAATGAACGACACTATCCGCGCCGCTTTCGACGGCAAGGTGCGCCTCACCAATTATGAGGCCCGCGGATATGGCAACTACGTCATCATCCGTCACCCCAACGGTCTGGAGACTGTATACGGCCACCTCAACAAGCATCTCGTGAAGCCTGACCAGGTGGTTAAAGCCGGAGACCCGATCGGTCTGGGTGGCAACACCGGACGCAGCACAGGCCCGCACCTCCACTTCGAGACCCGCTACATGGGTTATGCAATCAACCCCTCGGCGATTTTTGACTTCGTGAACCATACGACTCATACAGACACCTACACTTTCTCGAAGTCTACCTACACCCAGCCGCGCAACTTCGCTCCTTCGCGTGAGCTTGCCAAGGCTGAGAAGGGTGCAAACCCCTACACCAGCGGTGAGGAACGCAGTGTCTACACCGTCAAGAAGGGCGACACTCTGTCGTCGATTGCCAAGGCTTATGGTCTCTCGACAACTCGACTCAGAAATCTCAACAACCTCTCGGCTACCGACCCGATCAAAATCGGCCAGTCGCTGAAGCTGAAGTGAGATTGAGCCCCTCCACGGGGGAGGGCAGAACGGTCAGGCTGCGCATGGCGCACACTTGAACCCATCATCTCCCATCCCCACCTGATACCATGAAATAGTTAATACCCGGGAGCTCATGAATTGACCTCATCCCGGATCCTTCATAGAATTTACCGATAAATTCTCAATCTTATCAAGTATAGAACAACACTATAATAGGCCGCGATGGATATCGCGGCCTATTAACTTTTTTGCTATTTTGGCTCTTGAATACTTAGCTCTCTGAGCTTGATTACTTGCTACTTGCAGTTTTAGTACTTGCTACTTGTAGTTTGATACTTCTACTTGCAGTTTGAGTACTTGTTAATGCAGCACTTGCTGCTTTATTTACTCTACGGTAATCTCCAGACCATCATAGGCCGGTGCAACACCTTCGGGTAGCGTGGTGGCAAACAGCTCATGATATCCTACTTCATGACAGAGATGAGTCAGGAAGGCTCGCCGGGGCTTCACCTCCTCTATGAGCTGAAGGGCCTCTTCGATGGTGAAGTGGGCGAAGTGCTGACGATGACGCAGCGCATTGACAATCAAGACATCAAGATTAAGCAGTTTCTCGCGCTCGCTCTCGTCGATGCGCTTGGCATCGGTGACATAGGCAAAGTCGCCGATACGATAGCCATAGATGGGTAATTTACCATGGTAGACCTCTATGGGCTCTATGCGCACACCTTTGATAAAGAAGGGCTGATTATCGATGACGTGCATTCTGAAACTGGGCACTCCGGGGTATAGCTGCGATTTGAAGCAGTAGTCAAGGCGGGTGTGAAGATGGTCGTTGACATCCTGCCGGCAATACATATCCAGTGGGCCGGCGAAGCAATAGGGGCGCAGGTCATCGATGCCACCTACGTGGTCGTAGTGCTCATGAGTGATGAGCACGGCGTCAATATCGAATATCCTGGCCCGGAGTGCCTGCTGGCGGAAGTCGGGCGAGGGGTCGATGAGTATCTTTACACCCATCGTCTCGACAAGCACCGAGGCGCGGAGACGCTTGTCGTGGGGGTCGGCGCTGGTGCATGTGCTGCAGTTGCAGCGCAGCTCGGGCACTCCCTTCGAGGTGCCGCTGCCAAGCACAGTGATGCGTATACGGCTGTCGATGAAGTTGACCTCCGGTTCAAGTGGGATATGGAAACATTGAAGCACCCGCTCCTGAATCATATGGGCAAGGGCCTCGACCTCCTCTCCGGTAGCATCTCCACGATTGGCTATCACAAGACAATTCTGCGGATACACGTAGGCTCCCGCTACCGATGCACCCTTCAACCCGGCATGCTCCACAAGCCAGCCTGCGGGCACCTTCACATGCGTGGCGTCGCGATAGGCTTCATAGGCCCGCATCTCTGCCGTAAAGGCTTCTTCAGAATCAAAGTCGGCACGCTTCGGCTCTTCAGCCACACGCCTCGGGATAGAGGGCACGCTTGGATCGAAGTTGAGCACCTCCCATTCGTAGTAGGCCTTGCGTATCACCGGATTCTTGAAGAAACTTCCGGCGCTGCCGACGACCGCCGGATCGGGCAGTTTGCTTGCACGCAGACGCCGAATCTCCTCACTCACCTCTCTCAATGTGGGCTGATGACCGAGGCGCGCGGCATACTCGCGCAACGCGGCATATTCCAGATGATGCGCATGTGTTGAACGACGCAGGCGGTAACTTACGCGCAATATGAAGTAACGGTCTTTCCATTCTCCTTTGAATTTCGACTGTCGGTAGCCGAATCCACACTCCGACCCTTTGAGCGTCACTACCTGCAGAGTCGTGCGGTCAAGACACTCCACATTCCATATCAGGTCGCCGGCCTCCACACCGTAGGCTCCCACATTCTGCACTGCCGATGCACCGGCCTCACCCGGTATGCCGGCAAGATTCTCAAGTCCCTCGAGATCGTGGTCGATGCAGTAGTTCACCACATCATCCCATCGCTCGCCTGCACCAGCTATGAGGTAGACAGTCTCATCATCTTTGCAATATTCTTTCAGTCCCTTTATGCCTGAATGCAGCACAAGGCCCTTGAAGTCGCTCACAAAGAGCAGATTCGAACCTCCGCCGATGTGAAGCACCCGCTGATCAAGATACTCCGGCATGCGGCATATCCTAATCAATTCGTCTACTGATTTATATTCGGCATAGGCTGAAGCCTTGACAGGTATGCCGAAGGTGGTGAGATGTGTTATGTCGATATTCTTCTCTATCATGGTTGTTTTGCTTGCCTGTTTGATTGTTATACTACGTCCCTGTCAAATGTCGGAAGTCGCTATTGAAGTTGTTTAAACTTTTTCAAGTGCAAGGTTAATTAAGATTGCGCTTGAAGAAAAAAATCTCTACATTTTATATTTTTCGTAAAAATTTTAAACAACTTCATTGATAACCCTTGACTCCGGTGAGAATGTCATCTTCGAAATATAGGGTTGTGGCATCGGGATAGACCCACACCAGCATTGACTTCGAATAGTCATGACCGGCATATACATCCGATGGATTACCCTTGGCCACGCGACACTCCTCTTTGGTCATCCCTACCACCACACGCTCGTTGCAGATATTGCTCCATACTTCGTCGGTGAATGATGGATAGTTGCGGCGGGGGTCGGTGAGTGAGAAGAGATTCTGGAAGCCACGCGAGTCAGTGCCGGCGCTGCCGAAATTCATAAGGTAGCTCCCTCTATTCCCCTCGTCATCGGTAAAACTAACCCTTACGGGGAAAACCATCGTGCCGGGGTTAATGGCCGTCACCAGCACCGGCGCATACTTGCGCCCCTGCATGCGGCTATCTGCATCGTCGAGCCACATGGCCGACATGGTCCAGAATCGCTCGCCGAGCATGCGTGCGCGCACGGCTTCAATCATATCGGGGTCGATAAGGCCGGGGATGGCATCACTCATCACGGTTGTCACATCTGTGGGTGTCTCACGGGCCATATAGCGGAATTCATCATCGCCACGGTTGAAGATGATGGTGGTGCGGGTTCTCCCGTCGGGGGTGCGCACGGCGCGTGCATCGCGAAACTGCAGCGTGTCGCCGGCAACAAGGCTATAATTGCCGCTGGGGATATTCACAGCGTCAATCATCACCGATGCTCGCTCATCGGCCACATAGAAGGGCTTCCCCGCGCGCCATTGCGTGTGGGGCTCGCCGTGGATGTCGGATAAGAAACTCTCTTCGGCCGTAGGGGCTGTCTGCTTCCGCTCTTCGCGTGAGAGCGTAATCTTCTTCGTGCTCTCTATACCGGTGAAGCAGGAAGTGAGGCCCATCCCGACCAATAAGAGGGGAATTATCCGGAGTATTCCCGCGCAGGGGCTATGTGATTGCTTCATCTTCTTCAGTTTTTTCCTTGTGCAAATTTAATTTAAATTCGCGAGTCGGCCAAAAGCGCATGTCGCTCCGCAGGAGCGGTGCGCGGTGCCGCAGGCATTTGGACCGTCCGCAAATTTAGTCTAAATTTGCGACTCACCACTCTTATCACCCCCTTAAATGAGGAAGAAAAGGGGGTAAACCGAAAAAATCAACGAATTTTTCACTTTTTTCACGATTAAATTTGGTGGTTCGAAAAAAAGTTACTACCTTTGCACTCGCAAAAGCGAAAGCAGAAGCATGTTTTTAGGTTGATATTACGGCGGGATAGCTCAGTTGGTTAGAGCGTCGGATTCATAACCCGGAGGTCTCGAGTTCAATTCTCGATCCCGCTACCAGCAAACCCATGACTCATTTGAGCCATGGGTTTGTTGCTTTACTCAGTTTGTTGCTTACTCAAATGAGCCATGGGATTGCTGCTTTAAAAGTTTAGCCAACTTCATTTGGCCATTTGATACAAATTACTTATCTTTGCCTTAGTATCTCTCAAAAATTAGCTATGCATTATTTTTAAGAGATACTTAAAGTTATAAGTAGCCGGTAAAATCAGTTACCGGCCGATTAAAACGCCGGTAAATGAAACGCTACTTGACATCTTCTAAAATATAATTAGCCAGCAGCTGATACGATGAACATACGGACTGTGATCAAGTCTAAACTCGCGGCAATGAATTTCCTCGAGTTTGCAATTTGGGGTTCTTATCTGACATGTATAGGAAATTATCTCGGGGCCAACGGTTTAGGTAGCGAGATATCTTATTTCTACGCCATACAGGGTGTGGTGTCAATCTTCATGCCTGCCATCATGGGCATCCTGGCCGATAAGTTCATCCAGCCTCAACGCCTGCTGGGGTTGTGCCATCTTCTGGCGGCGCTCTTCATGGGTGGCGCCTGGTATTATGGCTACACCCATCCGCAGGGGATAGAGTTCTCGGTTATCTTCGCTCTGTATACGCTTTCGGTGGCTTTCTTCATGCCTACTATTGCGCTATCCAATACTGTGGCTTTCTCAACCCTTAAGCGCAACGGCATGGACACGGTGAGCGATTTCCCACCCATACGTGTGCTGGGCACAGTGGGTTTTATCGCGGCAATGTGGTTTGTCAACGGTTTCTATATCTATGATGGCCAATGGGGCTACATGCTTTCAAATCCTCTTGGGGAAGGCTCGGCATTCGACCCGCGATTCCAGTATACTGTCAATCAGCTTGCTCTGTGCGCCGTCATCGGTCTGGTGATGGCTATCTACAGTTTTACCCTGCCGGCATGCCCGCTATGCGCACGTGGTCAGAAGGCCGGAAAACGTTCGGCGGCTCAGGCTCTCGGTCTGGATGCGTTCGCGCTTTTCAAAACCCCGCGAATGGCCATATTCTTCATCTTCTCGATGCTGCTGGGTGTGTCGTTGCAGATCACTAACGGCTACGCTACCCCCTTCATAACTTCATTCAAGGCTCTGCCTCAATATCTCGATTCGTTTGCGGCCAACAATGCCACACTGCTGACTTCGCTCAGCCAGATTTCCGAGGCTTGCTGCATATTGCTCATTCCCTTCTGTCTGCGCAAATTCGGCATTAAGAATGTGATGCTTATCGCTATGTTTGGCTGGGTGCTGAGGTTCGGATTCTTCGGAATCGGCGAACCGGGAATGCCGGGCGTAATCCTCTTCATTCTGTCGATGATCGTATATGGCGTGGCTTTCGATTTCTTCAATGTCAGCGGCGCTCTCTATGTGGAGCAGGAGACCTCGCCCGAGATGCAGGCCTCCGCTCAGGGACTCTTCATGCTCATGACCAATGGCATCGGCGCTACTGTCGGCATGCTGTCGGCCGGAGCTATCGTGAATCATTTCTGCCACTATGAGGGTGAGTATATGGTGGGCGACTGGCAGTCGACCTGGCTCATATTCGCCGCCTACGCCCTGGCTGTGGCTGTGCTCTTCATATTCATCTTTCCCTCTTCGAAGAGAAAGTCGAAGCCCATCGGACTTGACCGCGCTATCGATGCCGAGGCCGGAGGCGATGGCTTCGTAAGCGACAATAACCCGCTCTGACATCCGTTAGAACTTATACAGGTATCTCTCAAAATAAAGCTTGGCTGATTTTTGAGAGATACTTATATATTGGAATTACCTATCTCGTTGCCCCTCCTCCTATCCTCCTCCTATCCTCCTCTTCTCCCCCTATCCTCACCGGCATACTTTATAACCCCTTCAGATGATTCAATTTTATGCTCCTGATATAGAGGCCTCAGGCTTGCTGCCACAGGATGAATCGATGCATTGCTGCCGCGTGTTGCGCCATAAGGCTGGCGATAGCATTTGTGTAATCGATGGACGTGGCAACCGCTTTGATTGCCGCATACTTGAAGCCGACCCACGGTCGACAGCCGTGGAAATCGTAGAATCAACGGCTATCCCGACACATTGGGGATGCCGCATCACTCTGGCTGTGGCTCCCACAAAGAATATGGACCGCATGGAGTGGATGGTGGAGAAGGCTGTCGAAATCGGCGTCGACCGGATTGTGCCCCTGCTCTGCCAACATTCCGAACGCAAGGTGCTCAAAACCGAACGACTCACGAAAATTGCCATCTCGGCCATGAAGCAGAGCCTCAAGACTACGCTGCCGGAAGTATGCGACCTGACACCCATAAAGGAGTTTCTTGCTCAGCCACATCCCGGACTGAAATTCATGGGATATTGCGACCGCAATTATCCCCTGCTGCTCCTGCCTCAGCAATATGCAGCCGGAGAGGATGTGACGCTACTTATCGGTCCGGAGGGTGATTTCTCGCCTGAAGAGGTGCGATTGGCTGTCGATGCAGGGTTTGTGCCTGTGAGCTTCGGCCAAAGCCGACTGCGCACCGAGACCGCCGCAATCGCGGCTCTCGACACTGTGCACGTGCTCAATCTGCTGCATAATGCCTGATGAGTATCACGCGACTTTTGACCGCTGTCGGCGAACTATCATAGCCATTCGGTTGTTAAACCACTGATTCCACCGCGCCCCCATGCGCGAACGGCAACATCATCGATTCCTTACGAATTAAACACTATTGACTATATGAAACTAATGAGATCTCTTTGCTGCCTGGCAATATGCGCTTCTTTCGCATGCTCGGCCCAGCAAATCAACCCCATCACCAAGGCCATGCTCAATGGCTACACCGAACTCCTTAAAGAGAACCCCAAAGATTACCAGACTCTCTATGAGAGAGCTGCACAATACTATCAGCTGTCGCGCTATGAGGATGCCCACTCTGATCTCGTGAAGGCGCTGCAGTATACCCCCGCCAAGGAGAAGGCGCTGCGCGAGAGTGAACTTTCGCTTATGGCAGATGTGGCTATCGAAATGAAGAATTATGAGCTGGCACTCTCTTCTGTCAATGAGCTGCTGACTCTCTCGCCCGATAACTATGCCTACACCTATAAGAAGGGCAACATCCTGCTCTATCTCGACCGCCCGGAAGAGGCCTACCGTGTGTTCTCAAGCATGCAGACCATGAAGTCGCGCAGCCAGGAGGCTTATTTCGGAATGGCTAAGGCTTGCATCATGCTCAAGAATTTCTCGGAGGCCGAGGATCTCATGAAGGAGGCTGAGAATGCCGACCCCACAAATTACCTGACGTATTGCCGACTCGGCGACCTCTATATGGATATGGATCAGCCTGAGAATGCTGCCACCAATTATCTGCTCGGATTCACTATGGCTTCTGATTCGCAGCGCCCGCTCGAATCTCTCATCTCGCTGGCTAATTCCAACTACAACGCCGTGGCTACGGCTCTCGATTTTGCAGCCGATAAGGCCGACAACCGCATCCCCATCCTCTTCCTCAAGGGCAACATCGCCTGCGAGAGCGGTAACTTCGGCCAGGCTGACGTGGCTCTGACCAATCTGCTGCAGTATCCTGAAGCGAAGATTCCGGGAGTATATTCGCGTCTGGCTTTGGCCAAACTCGGCGAGAATGACCTCGCGGCAGCCCATCAGGCTATCCAGAATGCTCTCACTCTGGGTGGAGGCGCCGAGGAATATGTGATCAGCTCTACTATCAATCTGGCTCAGGGTGATGCGCAGAAGGCTATCTCTGACGCCGACATGGCTCTGGCTAAGGATGCCAATTCGGTCGATGCCATGATGGCTAAGGCTCAGGCTGCTATCGCAATGAAGGATGCCGACACTGCTCTCCAGACTCTCAATGAGGCTATCATGGTGGCTCCCGACAACCAGAAGGCTTTGCTGCTGCGCGCCTACACCAATCAGGAGCTGGCCAAAAACGGCAAGGCTGCCGTGGGCGACTACAACCGCATTATCCTTGAAGAGGCTGAAGACTTCCCGGCTTATACCTACAAGGCTATCGCACAGGCCAAGGCCGGCAAGAAGCTGGATGCCGATGCCACGGTGGCAAAGGCTCTCGAAGGGACTCCCGACAAGGATGACTACTATTGGGCAGCCGTATACTACGCCCAGACCGGCGACCTCGAAAAGGCTCAGGATATGCTTGGCAAAGCCACTTACGCCGGCTTCCAGAACCAGTATGCCATCAAGACCGACAATACTCCCTGGCTCAACATCGCCCCGATACGCCATCTCACCAAGTAAGTCGTTGCTAAGAATTAACTCCACTCCAACCCTATAACCCTGCAGGGCGCCGATGATTTGCATCGGCGCCCTGCTATTTTTATCATTCCTCCAATAATTTATTCCTCCAATAAATGGCGGCTTCTCCGGCCTAAAAGATAAGTGCGGCTTCCTTTCTGCATCCCTGCCACTAAAGATGGCAAAGATGGGTATGACACACGCATTCTTTCACCACACGCATTCTCACCCCTGCGGTGATTGGCTCCCCACTCACGCTCCTATAAAGAGCTCTTCGGCCACTCAAGAAGCAACGGAATAAACCAAAAGAGAACGTCACCCCGAGCCACTCAAAACGCGACGGAATAAGACAAAAGAGAGCGTCATCTGAATGATGCGCTCTCTTTCGTAGCCGATCCGGGACTCGAACCCGAGTCTCCACCGTGAGAGGGTGGCGTGCTAACCGCTACACTAATCGGCCTTGCATGCGGTTCTATGTCAGTAGTCGATCCGGGACTCGAACCCGAGTCTCCACCGTGAGAGGGTGGCGTGCTAACCGCTACACTAATCGACCATGCGGGAGACTCTGCGATGATGTCGCCGGCTCATCTCCCGTTTGCGGTGCAAAGTTACGAACTTTTTTTGACTTGTGCAAATTTTTCAGAAGAAAAATTTACTACCGTAACTCTTCCGGCTTATGCCTCACTGATTTACTCAGCGGCAGCTGCTTCTGTCTCAGCTGTCTCTGCCTCGAGGGCTGCCTTAGCGGCTGCCTCTTCGGCTGCGAGCTTCTCAGCTTTCTTCTTTGCTACTGCTTCGCCTTTCAGACGATTCTTCTCGGCCTCGGCCTCGAAAATCTTCTTGGCTGCCTCTGCTGCGGCTGCATCTTTCTTAGCCTTGGCTGCATCGGCCACTTTGGTGCGGTCGGCTTTCCAAGCCTCAAAACGACGCTGTGCCTCCTCTGCGCTGAATGCGCCTTTGGCTACACCTCCGCGAAGGTGCTTCATCAGCATCACACCCTCACGTGAGAGAAGTGAGCGTACTGTGTCTGTAGGTTCTACACCTACCTCTACCCAATACAAAGCACGGTCGAAGTCTAAACTTATTGTAGCAGGATTAGTGTTCGGATTATAAGAACCTATCCTCTCAATAAATCTACCATCTCGTGGTGCCCTGCTATCGGCGACTACAATGGGATAATAAGCGTAGCCTTTACGGCCATGACGCTGCAATCTGATTTTTGTTGCCATAAAACTTGCCGGTTGATTTATATTGTTCGGGTGAAGAGCCGGGCGGCTCTCCGTTTTAGCGATGCAAAATTACACTTTTATTCTTAACCATCCAAATTTCATAACCCTTTTTTCTCCTTTTTTTATTAATTTTGTGCTGTTTTAGGTCGACCACCCACTCTATCGGTGGATATGGACGGCTTGAAACATTACTTCCCCTCCTATTTTATGGGGGAAGTGATTACTTTTTGAATTGTCTATATACACACATTATATATATGAGTGAGAATTCCCTGCTTTCACGACTCGATGGTCTTGATGGCCGATTCGAGGAGGTGGCTACGTTGATAACCGATCCGGCTGTAATCGCCGACCAACAGCGCTATGTACGCCTGACCAAGGAGTACCGCGATCTTGAACGCATACTCGAGGCTACCCGCCGCTATAGGGCGCTGCTCGATTCTATCGATGAGGCTAAGACTCTGCTGGCCGAGGAGACTGATGAGGAGATGCGTCAGATGGCACGCGAGGAGCTGGAGAAGGCTTCGGCTAAACTCCCGGAGTCGGAAGAGGAGATCAAACTCCTTCTCATCCCGGCTGACCCTGACGATGCCAAGAATGCTATCGTCGAAATTCGTGGCGGCACGGGGGGCGACGAGGCGGCGCTCTTTGCGGGCGACCTCTTCAGAATGTATCAGAAGTATGCCGAATCAAAGGGGTGGCAACTGGCTGTGTCTTCATTCTCTGAGGGTGCAGCGGGTGGATATAAGGAGATTATCTTTACGCTTACGGGCGATGGAGTGTATGGCACCATGAAGTATGAGAGTGGGGTGCATCGCGTGCAGCGTGTGCCGGCCACCGAGACTCAGGGGCGTGTGCACACCTCGGCGGCCACTGTGGCTGTGCTGCCTGAGGCGCAGGAGTTTGATGTCGAGATCCATGAGGGTGAAATCAAATGGGACACCTTCCGCTCTGGTGGCGCGGGAGGCCAGAATGTGAATAAGGTGGAGTCGGGTGTCAGATTGCGCTATAACTGGAAGAATCCTAACACGGGGGTCGTAGAGGAGATTCTTATCGAGTGTACCGAGACACGTGACCAACCCAAGAACAAGGAACGCGCACTCGCGCGACTGCGCACTTTCATCTATGATAAGGAGCACCAGAAATATCTCGATGATATAGCTTCAAAGCGAAAGACTATGGTCAGCACCGGCGACCGCTCGGCGAAGATACGCACCTACAATTTCCCGCAGGGGCGCATGACCGACCACCGCATCAACTTCACGCTCTACAACCTCGCAGCTTTCATGGATGGCGATATCCAGGAGTGCATCGACCGCCTCATTGTGGCTGAGAATGCCGAGAAGCTCAAGGCCTCCGAGTTATGATTCTTTTAACATTCCGATAGCCAACAATCATCATTTCATTGATGTTGTAGTAGTATATCCGGCATTGCGATAGCTGAAGAACATTCTCCAGCTGACAGCAATGACCGGAATATATAAAGTATCTCTCAAAAATTAGCTATGCATTATTTTTGAGGATTTTTTGAGTGATTTTCGTCGGCTGAGGAAGGAGCTTAGCGAGCTAAGCGACTGACGAAGACGGCGAAAAGCGCCAAAAAAGACCAAAAAGAATCATAGCTCAAAAATTAATTCAAATCTTAACTAATTTTTGAGAGATACTTATTACCGCAGGAGTGCGGCATGAAGTGTGGTATGGTCTTAATTCTTAGTATTATGAAAACACTATCCGTAATTTTCTACATCGTCGGGTCAGTCTTGCTGATCGCTTCTTGCTTCGTGACAAGTGTGTCGGCCACATGGTGGCTGGGGGCTTCGGCCGTGGTGGCTTTAATCATAGGTTGCATCTGCCAGTTTAATGTCAACAGGGCTAATCAGTTCCACCATCTGTGAATCGCCTATACGGCGTCCCACACACCATGCGAGACAATGACAATAACGCCGGCTTATGCGCCGGCGCCTGAGTTATCAATTCCAACAATTTGTAGCCAAGGGGAGATTACTTGACCCATAATAAGGCTCTCCCCTCTCCGCTACTTTAACTTATTAATAAAGGAGTCAGCCTGCGATAATGTCGCAGGCTTTCCTATGTCGATGAGTTTGAGCTCTGGATTATCCCAGCCTCTGACGTCGATATGCTGCGCGGCGTGAAGATAGAAGTCTATCACCGAAAAGACCCCCTCGCGCTGCTGACGCTCCATCTCGGCGAGTATCTGAGCAGGAGATATGACATGAATCCCACTGAAGGCGCGAAGCTGATGCGTGGCATCGACCATAAATCCTTCGGGACGCGTCAGCCCGCTGGTCATATCCACCCATCCTCTTAAATGCGAGTCGGCATCGAAGGCAAGACGCCGGCTTGATTCGCGTCGGCTCACAAGCAGTGTGGCGGCAGCGCCTGAGTCGGCATGGGCCTCAACCAACTTGCGCAGCGGTGCATCCGAGAGTATATCGACGTTATGAATCAAGACTCCTTCGTTGTCGTTCCAACCCGTGCGGCGCAGGGCTTGAAGGATAGCACCGCCTGTATCGAGAAGTTGCCGGCGTTCGTCGCTGATGCTTATAGTGAGGCCAAAGTTGGAGTTGGCCGCAAGATACTCCTCTATCTGGTCAGCAAAATGATGCACATTGACCACAATTTCTGTAACCCCCTCGCTCTTTAGCCGCTTGATGACATGGGCAAGTATCGGCTCGCCCCCTACGGGCACAAGTGCCTTAGGATGCTCAAGCGTGAATGGGCGCAGCCGTGTGCCAAGTCCGGCTGCAAGTATGAATGCTCTCATTTATATTCTATGTCGTTTTATCGTGGGTAGATATCTACTCTGTCGTGGTTTTATAGTGGATTCTCAGTCAAGCATGGTGTCGATGCCCTGCTCGCGATGTATGAGACGCACCTCGGCGGCGGGATACAACTCCTTTATATGTGCGGCCATGGCATTGGCGCAGTATACTGAGCGGTGGCGTCCCCCGGTGCAGCCGAAGGCCACCTGCAGATTGCGGAAGCCGCGCCGCAGATAGGTGGCCACACAGGGATCGACCATCCCTGCGGCATTGGCCACAAATTTCTGCACTTCGCCTTGCTCTTCGAGAAATCTCTTTACTGGGGCATCATAACCGGTGAGGGGTCGGTATTCGGCATAGCGGCCTGGATTGTGCATCCCACGGCAGTCAAACACGAAGCCACCACCATTGCCGGTGAAGTTGACGGGATAACCCTTCTTATACGAGAAACTCAACACCTCCACCCGCAACGTCGGGTGCTCATCAGGGGTAAATATCTTGAGTGCGCACACTTCGCTGCTGAGACGCTTCAATTCAGGATAGTCATCAAGCGCCCCCTCCTCTATCAGTTGCCGGAGATTCTGCAACGCATGGGGGATGCTCTCCACAAAGTGCGCCTTGTGCTCAATCAAACCCCTGAACCCATAGGCTCCCAGCACCTGCAGAGTGCGCAGTGTCACAAAGCGCGGAGCTGCACGGCGCAACTCATCTTCCCGACAGCCGGTCAGCATGGCAAGCCTCTCTATATATGCCTCAAGCATCCGTTGGCGCCAGCGGGGCTCAAAGGCAGCCTTGGCCTGCCACAGAAATGACACTGCATCATAGAGCGCCGGACCGCGCATCCCACCCTGAAAATCAATAAAACCCCAAGCGGGCACATCTCCAGGCCGGGAGTCTATGCACATTAGATTGCGGCTCTGGAAATCGCGATACATAAACCCGCATGCAGCAGCGGGATATGCGCCGATGTCATCGGCCAGACGATTGAAATCCTCCTCAAGCGCAGCCTCGTCAAACGTCACTCCGCAGACCTTCAGAAAGTCATACTTGAAATAATTGAGGTCCCACATCACGCGGCGCCTGTCGAAGGCCGCCTCCGGACGAGACCCCTCCGAGCGAGCCATTGCGGTGGTCTGCAGTATGAGCAATCCTTTCCACACCCGATGCATCAGCGCATCATCAAGCGTGGAATAGCCATCGGCATTGCGGCCGTCCTGAATCAGGTCGAGCAGCTGCGTGTCGCCGAAGTCGGTCTGAAGATAGCAGTGGCCGTCGGCCGACTCTCCATATATATGTGGCATACGGCAAACGCCGTCCCCACAATCCTCCATACGCCGTTCGAAGGCCCGGGCCAATGTGCAGAATCTACGATTCTCAGCCACGTCATCGCCATATGTGGCGATGCATGTGGCGGGACCCTCCGCACCCCAGCCCGAAGTCACCCGGTAATAGCGGCGCGACGACCCTGCACCGGCCAGTCTCTCAATATGTTTCGGTTCGCCGCCGAACGCAGCGACACACAATTTTGCAATTTCTTTAATTTCCATCCCCCAAATTTACTAATTTTTTAGGAAATGAAGTCGTTTAAACTTTTTTCAAGTGCAAGGTTAATTAAGATTTTGAGCAGGTTTCGATCCTCAAAGAGGGAGCGATGCGGGCATCGCGACCGATGAAGAGAATCGAAAGATGCCAAAATATTAATTAAGATTGTGCTTGAAGAAAAAAAATAAGTCAGTTTAAACTTTTTCGTAAAAAGTTTAAACGACTTCATTATTTCGGTAAAATTATTTATCTTTGCAAAGTGAAGCATCCCGCAATCACGGATGCCAAACACCAGGATTCAGGCTTACTCCTCATGCAAACCCAGATTCAGGGCATATAAGAGTATAAGTATCTCAAGTATACTCCGCACGCAGCCAACCCGGAAAACACAACAAACCGTAACCCCTAAAAACGTAGCAATTACTACTTTTTAAAACAAAATATAAGCAATGGCAAACATTGAAAATTACAACTTCGCAGGTAAGAAAGCTATCGTACGCGTAGACTTCAACGTACCCCTCGATGAAAACGGCCACGTGACCGACGACACCCGCATCCGTGGTGCCCTTCCCACTCTTAAGAAAATTCTCGCCGACGGCGGAAGCCTCATCCTCATGAGCCACATGGGCAAGCCCAAAGGCAAAGTCAACCCCAAATACTCTCTGAGCCAGATCCGTGAAGATGTGGCTAAGGCTCTTGGCACGGACGTGAAATTCGTGCCTGACTGCATGAAGGCTGCAGAGGCTGCCAAAGACCTCAAGCCCGGTGAGGTACTGCTGCTCGAAAACCTCCGTTTCTATCCCGAAGAGGAGGGTAAGCCCGTAGGTATCGACAAGGAGGATCCCGCTTACGACGATGCCAAGAAGGCTATGAAAGAGAGCCAGAAGGAGTTTGCCAAGACTCTGGCAAGCTATGCCGACGTATATGTCAACGATGCTTTCGGCACTGCTCACCGCAAGCACGCTTCGACTGCCGTAATCGCCGACTACTTCGATGCCGACAACAAGATGCTCGGCTATCTGATGGAGAAGGAGGTAAAGGCTGTAGACAATGTGCTTAAGGATATCAAGCGCCCCTTCACTGCTATCATGGGCGGCTCGAAGGTGTCAACCAAAATCGGCATCATCGAAAACCTCATGGATAAGGTCGACAATCTCATCCTTTGCGGCGGCATGACCTACACCTTCGCCAAAGCAATGGGTGGCAAAGTGGGCGACTCTATCTGCGAGAACGACAAGCTCCAGCTCGCTCTCGACATCATGAAGATGGCCAAGGAGAAGGGGGTCAACCTCGTGCTCGGCAGCGACTGTGTGGCAGCCGACGCTTTCTCTAACGATGCCAACACTCAGATCTGCTCTGTGATGGATATCCCCGACGGCTGGGAGGGTCTCGATGCAGGTCCTGAAAGCATCAAGGCCTTCCGCGAGGCTATCCTGCCTGCAAAGACTATCCTCTGGAACGGCCCAGCCGGCGTATTTGAGTTCGATAACTTCACCACCGGTTCGAAGGCTATCGCCGACGCTATCGTGGAGGCTACCGACAATGGCGCCTTCTCGCTCGTAGGTGGCGGCGACTCTGTGGCATGTGTCAACAAGTTCGGCTGCGCCGACGCAGTGAGCTATGTTTCTACCGGCGGTGGCGCCCTGCTCGAGGCTATCGAGGGCAAGACTCTCCCCGGCATCGCTGCTATCAAAGGCTAACACCCCCTACAAGGGCACACGTTTGACCCCGCAAGCATAAAAATAGCGAAAAAAATCGTCAGAATATGTTGTACAACATACTTTTGCAACATATTTATTGCCAAATTCATAAGAATTAGCATCTGGCGATTTTTTTCCAACATTTTTTTGCAAAATAATCGTTTGCATAATAGAAAATATATAGTAAATTTGCACTGAGATACGCGGTGTTGGACGATATAACCCGAAAAACTCAAAATATAATTATAATTTAACAACAACAAACATCTTATCAGTATGGAATCTAAAGATCCCAAGGCAACGGTTAAGCCCGCTGCTTCAGCTTCCAACAACATGGCAGCACAAGTTAAGAAAGAAGAGAAAATCTCACAGGTTCGCGGCATCCGCAATGCCTTTATCGTGATCCTGGTATGCTGCGCTGCAGCTATCTGCATCTTCCTGTTCGGCATGGGCTACGGTGGCAACTTCGAAGGTGGCACAACTGACGGTCACCCGCTGAACCTCGCCGGCACAGTCTACAAAGGCGGCTTCATCGTGCCTATCCTGATGACACTGCTTCTGACTGTAATCGTGCTCTCTATCGAGCGCTGGATCGCTATCAGCTCTGCTTCCGGCAAGGGCAACACTACTAAGTTCGTGGCTGCTGTGAAGGCTGACCTCGCTGCCAACAAGATCGACGCCGCTATGGCTCGCTGCAAGCAGCAGAAGGGTTCTGTGGCTTCTGTAGTCTACAACACTCTGGTGAAGTACAAAGAGATGGATGCCAACACCACTCTCTCTAAGGAGCAGAAACTCACTACTCTCCGCAACGAGGTTGAAGAGGCTACCGCACTTGAGATGCCCTCTCTGTCGCAGAACCTCCCCATCATCGCTACTCTGACAACTCTCGGTACTCTCGTCGGTCTTCTCGGTACTGTAATGGGTATGATCAAATCATTCCAGGCTCTGGCTTCTTCAGGTTCACCTGACTCAACTGAGCTCTCTACCGGTATCTCTGAGGCTCTTGTGAACACCGCCTTCGGTATCGCAACCGGTGCATTCGCTGTAATCTCATACAACTTCTTCACCAACAAGATCGACAACCTCACCTACGCTATCGACGAAATCGGTTTCTCTATCGTAGCTACTTTCGCTGCAACTCACTAATCTATCCCCTCAACAAGGATACGAATCAGTTGACATTACAGCAAGAGTTTGTTAACAACTTTCAATTTAAAGAAACAACCGATAAAAGTTAATAGCTGATATGGGAAGAGTAAAAATAGCAAGAAAGAGTACATTCATCGACATGACGGCGATGAGTGACGTGACCGTGCTTTTGCTTACCTTCTTCATGTTGACTTCAACTTTCCTTTCAAAGGAGCCTACCACCGTAATCACACCTGCATCAGTGTCTACTGAAAAAGTGCAGGAGACTAATGTGCTGCAGGTGCTCGTAAGCCCGAAAGGTCAGGTTTGGCTCACTATGAACAATGACACCTCCGCACAATGGTCGAACGCCAATATGCGTGTGGCTCTCCTTGATCAGGTGACCGAACTCTACAATCAGTCGCATAAGAACAATCCAGTGAGCTTCAACGCTCAGCAGAAGCAGGCATTCAGCAAGCTGGGTGCTTTCGGTGTGCCGCTCCGCCAGATGGGGGAATTCCTCAATCTGGCCGACGAACCCGAAGGCCTCACGAAGATGGACCAATGGTTGGCCGGCGAAGATCCTAACCCGAATCACATCACCGGCATTCCTATCACCAAGGAGAACTCTGAAGATAACCTCAATGAGTTCCAGATGTGGATTAAAGCGGCACGTATGGCCGGCAATGAAAATCTCACCCAGGCCATGAAAGATGGCGCGGGCGTGGCTATCAAGGCTGACCAGAACACAAGCTTCGATGTGGTGCACATGGTGATGGATAACCTCCAGACCATCAAACAGAACAAGTTTACACTATTGACCGCACTAAAGGCAGGAGGAGAATAAAATGGCAGAAGTTCAGCAATCAGGTGGTGACAGCGGAAAAAAGGGTCACCAGAAAAAAATGCAGATCCGCGTGGACTTCACTCCTATGGTCGACATGAACATGCTGCTCATCACGTTCTTCATGCTCTGTACGACTATGATCAAGTCCCAGACTTTGACCATCGCACTGCCTACCAATGAGAAGGTGCAGAATGAAGAGAATATGTCGCAGGCTTCGGCCGACGACGCCATCACTATCATCATCGACGCCAAAAAGAAACCGGGTCCCACTCCCGGAACTCTCGTGGTAGACTCTGTGAACGGCAATGTGGTAAACGAAATCTACTATTATGATGGCAAGCCCGGCGGCGACGCCGGTATGCTTGGTGCCGGCGGAACTGTGCTCTCTGAGAACAATAACCTCCAGAAGTCTGACCTTCTGAGCGATGAAGTGAATTCCGTAGGCGACCATAAAGCCCGCGGTATCCGCGAAATCATCCAGAAGCGCAACAAGGAGGTCCTCGAAAAAGTCAATGCACTCAAGAAAGACCTTGCCGACGGCAAGTTCGGCTCTCTTGAGACTAAGGCTGAGCGCGAGGAGGCTATGGCTAAATATAATGAGGCCGCCTCTAAAGTCCGCAAGGATGAAAACATCAAGAAGCCTGTCATCATCATCAAGTCTACCCCCGAAGCCTCTTACCGTGGCCTCGTGGATATCCTCGACGAGATGCAGATCAACTCAATCTCGAAATATCAGATCGATAACCTGACTGACGTTGACCTCATCATGCTTGATGACTATCGTAAGCACCATAACGAGTAATGTTAGATTTATTAATCCTTAAGTACACCAACAACTATGGCTAAAAATGTAGATCTAACGTCGAAAGAATGGCGTGACCTTGTGTTCGCCGATAAAAATAAGGAGTTCGGTGCATACATGCTCCGCAAGGAGAGCGACCGCCGTCACAACATGGCTGCGCTCTATGCTCTGATCGGACTCGTGGTGGTGATTTTGCTCGTAATCGGTTACTCCAAATATTCTGACTACAAGGCTGAGCAGGATCGTCTCGCTCTCATAGAGGAGCGTGAGAAAATGCAGGCCCTCGAAATCGAGACCGTATCTGATGAGGATACTCAGGAGGAGGAGGAACCCGAGCAGCAGAAAATGGAAATGGAAATCCCGCAGGTGCCTGAGGAAGTGCTGGCTACCGTGCAGGTTACTCAGATCGCCATCGTCGACGCCGACCAGGTGAAAAACGAGGTGATGGACATGGAGACCCAGAAGGAGGATAACACCGCCCGCGGCGTTGTCAACCAGGAGGGTGCCGATGACGCCGATAAGTTCAAGGCTGTCGTGGAGCAGGTGCAGGTTGTAGAACCCGAACCTGTGGTTGAGAAACACGAGCCTGAAAAGATCTTCGTGGCTGTAGAGCAGCCCGCGGAGTTCCCCGGTGGTCAGGCCGCCATGATGAAGTGGCTCTCCAACAATATCCGTTATCCGGAATCTGCTCAGCAGAACGGTATCTCGGGTCGCGTGGTAGTGAAATTCGTGGTTGAGAAAGACGGCTCTATCGGCAACCCCACTATCGTGAAGGGTGTCGACCGCGACCTCGACCAGGAGGCTCTCCGCGTGGTGAAGAGAATGCCTAAGTGGCAGCCTGGTAAGAACAACGGTCAGCCCGTGCGCTCTTACTTCAACCTGCCCGTGACTTTCCGTCTGCAGAATCAGTAATCTCCCATCTGCCGCCATTATGTCAGGGCCTCTCGCCTTGATTATCAATGCCGGCGATGACTAAATCTTTGGAATGGACACATCTCTCCAATTGCGGAGCGTGTGTCCATTCCTCTTTTATTGAAGTTGATTTAAACTTCTTTGATTTTTCTGACCCACAACGACAACCAATTCCCTGCTGAATTGTTAAAATTTTAAAGAAACATTAAATCATACTATTATGGACAACTATTCCAACCAGCGTCCGAACGGCGAGCCCCAACAGAACACCCACAAGGGGATGCGCTTCGTGTTTGGCATTATCATGGTTCTCGTATATGTGGGCGTAGGAGTGCTATTCCTCTGCAATGTGTTTGACATCATCAACTACACAGTGTCTATCATCATCGGCGTGCTGCTCTGCCTCTATGGCATCTTCAGAGGCTACCGGCTCTACAAAGGTGAGACTTACTGAGCCGACGCGACACATCGCTTAGTCATCTGTCTGCTCCCCCCTATCCTCTCCATCCCAGCGGCAGACATATAATATTATTTTTTGCTCTTATGAAAATCAACAGAATATTCTTATCATTGGCGGCTTGCGTCCTGACGGCGGGAGCCGCTGTGGTATTCACCGGTTGCGGCGAAGTGAAGCGCGGTGAGTACACGAAGGGGACAGCCGCCGTGTTCTGCGACGACGGTTTCAAGAATATCCTCGATGAGGAGATTCAGGCTTTCGAATTCTCCTATAAGGATGCGCATATCCTACCCTTCTATACGTCCGAACAGGCATGCATCGACTCGCTGCTGGCCGACAAGTGCCAGAGCATCATCATCACGCGTGACTTCACCAAGGAGGAGCGTGCACACTGCAAAAGTGTCAACAAACGCATCGTGCGCTCCAACTGCATCGCAGTCGATGCAGTGGCCATGATTGTGAATAAGGATAATCCGGTGAGCGCTCTGTCGATGGATGAAATCGGCAAAATACTGCGTGGCGAACTCACACATTGGAATCAGCTTGCCGGCAACGACACCACGGCCATCAAGGTCGTATTCGATGCCGAAGGCTCCTCGACTGTGTCGTACATGCGCGACCGTTTTCTGCCGGCAGGCAAGAAAATCACCGATTTCATCAAGCCTTACGCCCAGCAGAGCAATGCCGATGTGTTTGACGTGGTCAAGAAGGACCCCGATGCACTGGGCATTATCAGTGTGTCGTGGCTCGGCAATGACCTCAGTGTCGCACAGAATGTGCCAATGGAGCAGCGCATGAAGGATTACGCCAATGAGAATGACTCTATCAACACCGACCTGACTGAAGAGGTCAACATCATCAAGGTCAGCAATCCTACTGCCGACAACGACTTCAGCCCCGTGGCCTACAAGCCTTATCAGCTCTATATCAACTCGGGCGAATATCCCCTCTTCAGAAAGGTCTGGATGATATCTACAGCCTCGAATTCTACGGTGCTGCATAGTTTCTATACATTCGTCACCGGATTCGTCGGACAGAAAATAATCATCAAATCCGGCATTATGCCCTATCACGTCAACAGCCGCGTGGTGGAACTCGTAAAATAAACCGTCGCATTCCTCGTTTGTCATAATACCGGAGCCATCTTCTGCCGATTTTGCAGCATCAAGCATGCCGCTTCTATCAGCTTGACTCCGCACAAAGAAATACGCAAGAACTGACTTTGAGCGTCAGGCGCCACAACATATCCACCGGCGCCCGACGCTCTCTGACGGGATATTGACCCACAAGCTGGATATTGACAACAAGAAATTTAAAATACGATATTGACTTATGAACATCAAATCACTACTCGCGATTGTGCTGGCCGGCTCGGCTTTCACATCTTTCGCACAGACTCATGCCGAAGGGGCTGAGTATTACGAGGCAGGTCAGCTGGGCAATGCCAAGGAGCTGCTGCTGCGTAATCACAACAACCCCACCACCGACAAGGCAATCAGCTACTACTATCAGGGTCTCATCGCCCTCAAGGAGGATAATACTGCCGAGGCCAAGAAACTCTTCTCTCAGGGTGTGGAGGCAAATCCGGAGTATGCCTACAACTATATCGGCCTCGGCCAGCTCGAACTTATGGCCGGCACTCCCAAGCCCGCTGAAGACTACTTCAAGGAGGCTGAGAAACTTGCCAAGAAGGATGCCGGTGTGCAGGTGGCTATCGCCCGCGCATATGACGCTGTCAACCCCGAGCTCTATGCCAAGGAGATTGCAAAGCGCCTTGAAAAGGCCCGCAAGACCGACATGAAGGACCCCGACCTCTACATCTTCGAGGGTGATGTGCTCGCACGCGCCAAAGACTACGGCGCAGCAGGCGCCAAGTATGAGATGGCCCTTAACTACGACCCCAATGCCACAGCTGCATATTTCAAATATGCCAACCTCTTCTCGCAGGTAAACCCGGAGTATGGCATCAATATGCTCAACAAGCTGCTTGAACTCAACCCCAATTCGGCACTCGGTCAGCGTTCGCTCGCCAATGCCTACTATAACCAGGGTATGTACAAAGAGGCGGCCGCCCAGTATGGTAAGTATGTCAACAACCCCAACCACTTCAAGCAGGATGAAGACCGCTACGCCTTCCTGCTCTTCTACGGTCAGGACTATCAGAAGGGTTACGACTATGCTTCACAGCTGCTCGTGTCTGACCCCTCCAACTTCAGCGCGATGCGTTACCAGTTTATGAACGCCGCCCAGATTCCTGCCCTTGAGGCTCAGCTGCCGGATATGGCCGACAAACTCTATGCAGCCCACATGGCTGACCCGACCAAGAATGTCTTCGCGCCCATCGACTATATCCTTATCGGCGATGAGTTCTCGAAGGCTAAGAAACTCGATCAGGCAAAGGCTGTGCTCGAAGAGGGCACAAAGAACCTGCCCACCAACGCAGGCATCTACAAGCAGCTGGCAATGCTCAACGTCGACCTCAATGATATGCCCGGCGCTTCAATGGCCTACGACGGATATCTGCAGAACACTCCCAACCCGGGATTCAACGACAACTGGCAGGCTGCAATCTTCGCATACTACGCAGGTGTGCAGTCAAAAGATGACCCCAAATCAAGCGAAGAGTTCTTCCAGAAAGCGCTCGGATTTGGCGAGAAGGCTGCCGAACAGTATCCCGGCATGTATCGCCCGCTCAAGCTCCAGGGTGATATCGCCATGGTGAAGGGACTCAACGACGAGGCTATCAACTACTACATCCAGGCTATCGAGAAACTCGAGGCCATGGAGGCTTCCGGCACCGACACCTCGCGCTTCGCAAGCGATGCCAAGAACCTCTACAACTCAGTCGGCAACTCCTATCTCGACAAGAAGGATAATGCCTCTGCAAAACGCTACTTCAACGGTTACCTCAAATATGACCCCAACAATGAGGACTACCGCAAATTCGTAGAGTCGCTCTGATTATAGCCCCTATAGTCTATCCGATATAGCTGCTATATTATTTAGTAAGGTCAGCCCCTCCGGGGGGACACCATAGAAAATGAGCCGCCAGAGATGGGAATTTTCCATCTTTTGGCGGCTCTTTCCATTTTTTTTCCTAACTTTGCAGTGAGTCAACGCACGCTGTGCCACACGCTGCATCGGCTTCGCCCATGTCGCGCCGCTGCCACTCACCGTGCCGACTCATGGCGGGGCTCAGCATGCTCTGCCGGAAGTGGATTCACTTTAAATCTAACATCATAACACTATCATGCAAAGAGACAACCAGATTTTCGACATCATTGACCGCGAGCACCTGCGTCAGCGCCGCGGCATCGAGCTCATCGCCAGTGAAAACTTCGTCAGCGACGAGGTGATGCGCGCCATGGGATCATGCCTTACCAACAAGTATGCTGAGGGATACCCCGCAAAACGCTACTACGGCGGTTGCCAGGTCGTGGACGAGGCTGAGAATCTCGCCATCGAACGCGCCTGCAAGCTCTTCGGTGCCGAATGGGCCAACGTGCAGCCTCACAGCGGCGCTCAGGCCAACATGGCCGTTTTCATGGCCTGCCTGCAGCCCGGCGATACTTTCATGGGCATGGACCTCAGCCACGGCGGTCACCTCAGCCACGGCAGCCCGGTGAATTTCTCGGGTCTGATGTTCCGCCCCATCTCTTACACCGTAGAGGCCGAGACAGGTCGTGTGAACTACGAGGAGATGGAGGAGAAAGCGCGTGCCGAACGTCCGAAACTCATCATAGCCGGCGCATCAGCTTATAGCCGCGAATGGGATTATGCCCGCATCCGCAAACTCGCTGATGAAATCGGCGCTATCTTCATGGTCGACATGGCTCACCCTGCAGGTCTGATTGCTGCCGGCCTGCTTGAGAATCCCGTGAAACATGCCCACATCGTCACCACCACTACCCACAAGACACTGCGCGGTCCTCGCGGCGGCCTCATCCTGATGGGCAAGGATTTCGACAACCCCTGGGGTAAGAAGACTCCGAAGGGTGAAATCAAGAAGATGTCGGCGCTGCTCGACTCAGCCGTATTCCCCGGCGTGCAGGGCGGACCGCTCGAACATGTAATCGCCGCCAAGGCTGTGGCCTTCGGCGAGGCGCTGCAGCCTGAGTGGAAGGAGTATGCAGAGCAGGTGCGCAAGAATGCCGCAGCTCTCGCCAAGGCTCTCATCGACCGCGGCTACAAGATTATCTCCGACGGCACCGACAACCACTGCATGCTCGTCGACCTGCGCACTAAATTCCCCGAAATGTCAGGCAAGAAGGCTGAGCGTGTGCTCGTGGAGGCTGACATCACTGCCAACAAGAACATGGTGCCCTACGACAGCCGTTCACCCTTCCTCACTTCAGGTCTGCGCTTCGGCACCGCCGCCATCACCACCCGCGGCGCCAAAGAGGACATGATGGAGAAAATCGCCGGACTCATCGACCGTGTGCTCTCTAATGCCGACGACGAGGCTGTCATCGCCGAGGTGCGCCACGAAGTCAATGAGATGATGAATGAATATCCGATGTTCGCATGGTAATATTTGTCACAGGCATTGGCACTGATGTAGGCAAGTCCTGGGCCACCGGTTGGCTGGCAAATAAATTTGCCGAGGAGGGGAAATCTGTAATCACACAGAAATTCATCCAGACCGGCAATCATGACATGAGCGAGGATATCCTGCTGCATCGCAAAATCATGAATAAGCAGCTCCTTACCCCCGACCTGCTCCATGTCACTTGTCCGGTAATCCTCTCCTATCCCGCATCGCCACATCTGGCAGCCCGCATCGATAACACTCAAATCGACATCAACGTCATTTCGGAGGCTTCGGCCACTCTTGAGAAGGAGTTTGATGTGGTGCTCGTGGAGGGGGCAGGCGGAGTGATGGTGCCTGTCAGTGACGATTATCTTACCATCGACTACATCGCCGAACAGGAGCTGCCGGTGGTGCTCGTCACCAACGGACGCCTCGGCTCAATCTCCGACACTCTGCTGGCCCTCGAGGCAATCGAGCGTCGTGGATTGACCCTCTTCGCCGTCATCTATAACCCGCATTTCGACTCCGATAAAATTATCGCCGAGGATGCCCGCGATTACATGCACCGCTACACACAGCGCCATTTCCCGGATGCCCTCTGGCTCGAAATGCCCTCATAAGCCACGCCTCACCAGCATGCTCATCCTTCAGGGCTCTCCACTCCAAAGTGCGGGACTCCCCTGCCGGATGCAATGACCGGTCTGCCGGTGTAAATAACTATTCATACTGACCATCGCCCTCATCCGCAGTGGCGATGGTCAGCTCTTATATACTCTGCTATATACAATGCTCTATAGTCTACAATATACTGTGCTATATACTCTGCCGCGACTCAAAGACTAAAAATTCTAAAATACCACGTTTTTAGACGCTTCTGAGCCCAAATTGTTAAAATTTATTTTGGTGACTACAATTTTTTTTGTAATTTTGCGGTCGAGTGTTTTAAAATCTTACAAGGGTTCAACAACCTATCCTTATGCCTACCACATCTGATACACCTCAATACATAGTTACTATCTCGAAAGCCGACCTCGCACTTCTTCCCCCAGCGGAATATCATGGCCGGATTCACGTGATAGACTCAATTGATAAAATCGACGACGCGGTGGCAGCCTTGAAGGCATCCGACATCATAGGATTCGACACGGAGACACGCCCGAGTTTCAAAAAAGGACAAACATATCAAGTGGCTCTGTTGCAACTCTCCACACGCGAGGAATGCTTCCTCTTCCGCCTCAATATGATAGGTCTACCCCAATCGGTGAAGGATATACTCGAAGATGAGTCAAAACTCAAAATCGGAGTCTCGCTGCATGATGACTTCCACAATCTGCACCGTATCTATACACTCGCCCCGCAAGGTTTTGTCGACCTCCAGCCCTTTGTCAAACAATTCAAGATAGCCGACAATTCTCTATCGCGCATCTACGCCATAATCTTCGGCCGAAGAATATCTAAGGGGCAACGTCTCACCAACTGGGAGGCGAAACAACTCACCCATAGCCAGCAGACCTATGCGGCCTTCGACGCCTTGAGCTGCATTGAAATCTACGAGGCTCTGACATCAGGGGCATTTGTACCTGAAGAATCGGCATATTATCAGCCCCTTACCCCCGACATAAGCAATTGCTGAGAATTACGCTTGTTTCTCTAAAAAGCATCATCAATGATGCTAATCCTCCCCATTGACATCCAGATAAATTGACCATCCGGCACCGCAAGTGCCACACCTACATATAACCTGACCTCTATGAACAAATACCGCTACATCTGGCTCCCGGCCCTGCTTCTGTCCTACGGCCTCGCTATGGCCGCCCACTTCGGACCCGAGCTCATCGCTGCCGGCAGATTATGGCAAGTATGGACTGTGGTGGGGGCTGACATTGTGGTCTGCATCCTGCTCTTCATATTCTTGCGCAAGAAGCAGCGTATGCAGAATTGACCCACCCCGACAACATCCCCGCTTCCTCAAAAGCAGATGCCATAAAATATCAAGAGCCCGGAATCGTAATGAATTCCGGGCTCTTGATATTTTATGCTCACTGCATGTGGACATCAGAATCTGCCGCCATGTCCGCCGGGACCTCCATGTCCGCCGGCGCCACCACCGGAGGGCGGGCCCATCGGCGCGCCGCCGCGATCCATGCGCTCGCGCTCATCGCGGGGTATGCCGGGCAGGTCATCAGTCGAGCCACCCTTGCGTGAGAAGGTATTGAAATTCCATGTCAGGCTGAACATCACATAGCGTGTCAGATCATTATATTCGCTATCGATGATGGTATTGGCTCCGGTAGAACGCATGATATTCTTCTTCATGCCGAGAATATCGTAGGCTCTTACGGCAGCCGTAAGCGATTTGTCGGACAGGAATGAATATGATAGCTGCGCATTCCATAACCATTGCGAGGAGTTGAAGCCCTGACTGTAGCCGGTAGATTTTGAGAAGGCCAGGTCGGTCGTCAGCTCCAGACCGAAGGGGATATAGAGCGAGGCATCCGTATTGAAACCGTAGGCATGAGTCGACCGCGAGGGCTGGTCAGGCAGTGTGTTGGTGACGTTGCCGAATGAGTAGGTAGGATTGACACTCATCTGGAAAATATCGCATGAGTAGGTCATGCCGGCCGAGGGGGAGAGGCTGAGGTTGCCTGTGCGGTTGAATGAGCCGTTGATATATCCCGGAGTTGAGCCGAAGCGGGCATTCAGGCGGGCGTTGAATCTCCAGTGACGGTTGGTCAGCGAGCGTGTGATCATGCCCATGCCGAATATATTGAAGTTGCCGTCGGCATTTGAATATGTGGTGGTGCGTCCGCCGGTGGTGGCATCGGTGATGGTGCGGGCCACTACGGTGTTCAAGGCATAGGAGGCGTTGAGCACTGCAAATACTGACTGCTGGCTCGATACCTGATAGTCATTGAAGAAGATGCCGATATTCTGGGTGAAGGTGGGCTTGAGGTCAGGATTACCCACGATGATGTTGAGCGGGTCGCTGACATCGGCCACAGGCTGCAGCTGCGTCATCGAGGGGAGCGAGGTCCGCGCACGGTAATTGGCGCGAAGAGCTGTCTGCTGGCCAAGTTTCCATCTCACATTGGCATAGGGCGACACATTCCATACCCAACGGCGGGGAATGTTGCGGCTCTCATCAATCAGGTCTTCGCTCATCGAGCTGGCGGGAGCAAAGAGAAGTCCTGCCTCAAGGTTAAGGCTGCGGTTGACCTTCTTATAGCCTACCTGAAGCTCTTGCGAGAAGAAACGGTTGCGGAAAGAGTTGCTGAGTGCCGATTCAAATGTGGCATCGGCGGGCACAGCGTCAAACTCAGGAAGAACGAAGTTCTCGACATCCTCGGGCAACGGGAGCGAGTAGGTAAACTTGTCGGCGTTGCTCCATTGATATTTCGCTTTATAAGCTATGTTGAGGAAGTTGCCGCGTGTCACGTCGCCAAGTGGCTCTGTCCATGTCAGCCGCCCCTCCACGGAGTTCGACCATGAGCGGTTGTCAAGATAGCGGTATAGCTCCTCATCCTCATCATGCATCAGATAGTAGATGATGTTGCTCCAGGTGGTTGATTTCTGGCGGGTGTCTGAGAATGTATATTGTCCCTGCACACTGAATGAACGCCCGGGATGACTTGCGAAGTTATGATTGTAGATCAGGTTGCCTGAAATCTCGTAGCTTGTGCCGCGGTTGGTCTGATCGTTGGTGTTGAGGTTGATTTCGGTCTGCTCAGCATCACCCTCTCTGAGTGTCGAATGGCTGTCGGAGCTCGACTCGCGGAAGTTGAAGTTGAAGCGCGGACGGAACTCGATGGTGTTCTGCTCATCGATGTTCCATTGCAGACGGAAGTCGGAGTTGAGATTATGGCCGCGGTCGCGGAGATTGCTCTCGGCATCCTGTATGTTGACTGAATTGGGATAGAGATATTGGGTAGATGTGCGGCTGATGGCGGTGCGGTCGTTATGGCTGTAAAGCACGTTGCCGCCGACTCTGAAAATCTCATCCTTGCCGACATTGAAATTCACACCCAGACGCTGGGCTACGCTGATGCCGTTGTCGCTGCCGAAGTCACGGAATCGGCCGCGGCCCCGGTCGGTGAAGCCATTCTCATTAATATTATTCAGACCGCCGAGGATAGTAATCTGATTGCCGTTGAAGAAATTATTGACCACGAATGAGCCCTGATAGCGCTTGTCGGTGCCATATCCGGCGCTGACATTACCAAACCATCCGTTGGTCATATCCTTCTTCACGGTGAGGTTAATCACCGTCTCCTCCTCTCCGTCATCCACACCGGTGAGGCGTGCCAGATCACTCTTGCGGTCTACTACCTGCACCTTGTCGACCATGTTGGAGGGGAGGTTCTTAGTGGCCATCTGAGGGTCATCGCCAAAAAACTCCTTGCCATCCACAAGAATCTTGGTCACACTCTTGCCGTTGGAGGTGATTGAGCCGTCAGAGCCAATCTCCACTCCGGGGAGCTTCTTCAGTAGGTCGTTGACGGTAGAGTTGACTCCGGTGTGATATGACCCGGCATTGAACTCGATGGTGTCCTGCTTGGCCACGACGGCAGCCTTGACGGCAGTCACCACCGCCTCATCGAGCATGATGGCATCGTCGTTCATCACAATTTTGCCAAGATCTATGGTGTCGGAGGCCGATTTGATATCAAACTTCCTTACGCCATCCTCCATGCTCACCATCGATGCCAGAAGTATATAATTGCCGGTAGCGATATTATTGAAGGTGAATTCCCCTTCAGCTCCTGAAAACATATATCCCTTCTGCACCGTGTCGGGCATGGCTATGAGCTGCACCGATGTGCCGGCCAGCGGGTCGCCGTTCTTCTCGACTATCACACCCTTTACAGTGGCTGCCCATGCCCCGGCACCTGCAAGCAGACTGCCGGCCGCGGCCAGAGTGAGTATTCCGTGATGATTCTTCATTGTTTAGTCAGATAATTTCATATAGTGTGCCACCTGCCTCCACCGAGAGACCTACGTCCGCAATCAACTGCGCCGTCAGGCAACTTCTTTATGACATCTGAAAGTCCATAAAGTTTAACATTATGGGTATAAACGACAAAAAGGGTGATAACCACCACGGTCGCACCCTTTTTGATAAGTTTCTACAGGTAAAAAATCTTAAGGTAAAAAAGATTGTTATAGGTTCAATGCAAAGTTACGTCTTTATTTTAGACTGACCAAATAAATATTTGCAAAAAGGCACAAAAATGTTGTATAACATATTATTTCAACCCCTCAGCACTAACATTATGGTCATCCTTCGATGTCAGATTGCAATAAATCTATAACTAACATAACTTTCATCATACAGTTTGAGCGGGGCATGGTTGTGCATCCCTCGGGGTTCATCAGTGCATCTTCTTGATTGCATTAAGGCCTCTTCTTGATTGCATCAGTGCATCTCGGGCAAGCAAATCTATGCATCTTCATATCGGCACAGCTGCATCGTATGGCCATCAAACACAGCATATGAGAAGAGGCTGATCCATTCGCCGAGCACTATCATCTCTATGCCGGGGGCGATAGTCTCCTCTACAAGCTGGTGCAGATGTCCGAAGAGGAAATAGCGGCACCCTTCATGCGTGGAGGCGTAATCAAGACTGAAGGCCCGCAGGCGTGAGATGTTGTAGGGGAGCCCGCGACCCTCGGCTTTGCGACGCAGGCGGTCGGTCTCGCGGGCGGCCACCTCGGGTGTTCCGTTATGACGGCTATGCCGGCTCCAGGAATAGGCGAAGGGTACTGTCCAGCGCGGATGAATCGCAGCAAACATATGCTGGCACACACGATTGCGAAACAGTGCGCGGAGCCAGCGGAACTGCCGCGATGACTGCCACACACCATCACCATGCGCCATCACCATGCGCGTGCCCAGCACCTCGCGGTCAAGCACTCCATCCACCACCTCTACGCCAAGTTCGCCGGGGATATAGTCGAATATCCATATATCATGGTTGCCGATTATCCAGGTGATTTTTATGCCTGAATCGGCGAGTTCAGCGAGTTTGCCGAAAAACCTCACATATCCGCGCGGCACGACATAGCGGTATTCATACCAGTAATCAAGCACATCGCCGAGCAGATAGATTTCAGAGGCATCATCCTTTATCGAGTCAAGAAAGCGCACCACCCTCATCTCGGCCTGACGCGAGTCAGGCAGATATGAGGCGCCAAGATGCATGTCGCTTAAAAAATATGCTCTCTTCATGCGTCAGTATGCAGTGGTGTACAATTTTATGACATTCTCACTCATCTGCCGCTCATCAAAGGAATCCGAGTTCGAGTTTGGCCTCCTCGCTCATCATGTCCTGAGTCCACACCGGCTCGAACACCAGACGCAGGTCGACCGCCTTCGGCCCCTCCACCGACAGCAGCTTCTGTCGTACATCCTCAAGAATGAAATCAGCCGCCGGACATCCGGGGGCCGTAAGCGTCATATCCACATGCAGCACACCATCTTCGGGCGTATAGTCAATCTTGTATATCAAACCGAGGTCGTAGACATTGACCGGTATCTCAGGGTCATAGACTGTCTTGAGCATCTCGATAGCTTTCTGCGTGATCTGATAGCCGGCATCAGCGGCTGTAGACTTTTCGTTTTCCATATCTAATAGAGTCTTTACTTATTTAACAATTACAGGCCTGGGTCCACATTTCAAAAAATGTTAATTCCGCATCGGCGCCATGAAGCGCAGGCTGCGCCCACGCAGCCTACGCTGATTACACCGGAGCCCATCGAATCTGCAAAATTAATAAGAAACTCCTGCATGTCAACACCATCTTTTATAATAATTTTGAATTTAGAATGGATTTAGTTAATTTTGCGTCTTGAATATCATTCAATATCAATTTTTATGATGAACGCAAAGAAAATCGCCATCGCCGCCGCTCTCGTGCTGGGAGGCACAGGAATGGCTCAGGCTGGCCAGTTTGCTTTCGGTATCAAAGCCGGACTCAACGTCAACAAACTCAAATTTAACAAGGATATCGCATCTTCGTCAAATTCATGCGGATGGACTGCAGGTGTGACTGCTGACTTCACAGTGCCCATCATCGGCATCGGCGCCGACCTCAGCCTCATGTACTCTCGCATGAACAATGCCTCGGGTGTCACCTACGCCACCGATGGCTCCACTCTTGCCAATCCTTCGCAGGCTACTCTCGGCACCGACCTAGTCGACCCCAACGCAGCCGAGAATGTCTACGGTAAGAACTTCCTCGAGATTCCGCTCAACATCAAGTATAAGTTCAACATCCCGGTCGTGGCATCTGTATTCAAGCCCTATGTCTTCACCGGTCCGCAGTTCGGCATCCGTCTTGACAAGGGCGTGAAGGATATCATCAACAATGTCGAGTCTCGCACTTTCCAGATGAACTGGAATGTCGGTCTGGGTGTCGAGCTCATCAGCCATCTGCAGGTGAGCGCATCTTACGGCATCGGCTGCAACAGCGTCGTGAAGAAGCTCACCACAGAGGCCACTGGCATCAACGTCTCTGACGATGTGGCTAAAGTGAAAAACAATTACTGGACCGTCACAGCCGCCTGGCTCTTCTGATACCAGATAATCATCCCTGACATATAATCCGCTCCGGCAGCCATGGGGGCTTTCTCCCCCTGGATAGCTGCCGGGGGCGGAATATTTTACAATTAATGATGAAAAAACTTCTCACAGTGGCGCTACTCGCTTCGGCGGCCCTCTCGGCTTCGGCTGAGTTCAGATGGGGTCCGATGGCGGGTGTCTATCTGGGCAACTACCACTGGCGTCAGCCCCTTGTGGAGTCGAAGATGCAACCCGGTTTTCAGGCCGGCCTGCTCGGCGAAATCATGATTCCCGGCATCGGATTCGGCATCGATCTGGGTGTGAATTACTCTATGCACGCCTCGAAAATCAGCCTCGGCGACCAATATATCTGGAGCAGCGACGGATATGGCGATGTCGATTTCAAGATGCATAATATCGAAGTGCCGGTGCACCTGCGTTTCAAGTGGACCCGCATGGAGGGATTCGAGCAGTATCTGGCGCCTTTCGCTTATGTGGGCCCGGTGTTTCAGTTTCATGTCAAGCAGTCTGACTGCAAGGCTATCGAGCACCCGCTGGGGTCGGTGTCAATCCAGTTTGGCATAGGCGCCGAGATTCTGCGCAACATCCAGCTCAGCGGCTCCTACATGTGGACACCCACATACAGCATCCGCACCGTAAAACTCGACAACTTCTCGGCCTCCAACTCCGGTTGGACCGTCAATCTGGCCTATCTTTTCTGATTCTGCCTAATGTTTTTCTGATTCTGCCTAATGTTTGCTGAAGTCATATTGCCGCTGCCGTTGTACTCCACTTTCACATATTCCGTGCCCGACGGGATAGAAGGAGTGGTGGTCGGCTCACGCGTGCTCGTGCAATTCGGCAAACGCAAGTTCTATACCGCCATCGTGGCGGCTCTCTCCGACACTCCCCCGGCAGGATATGAAGTGAAACCGATTGCGGCACTGCTCGACCCGGTGCCGATAGTGAGATTCCCTCAGCTGAAACTATGGCAATGGATCGCTGACTATTATCTGTGCAGTCCGGGCGATGTATACAAGGCTGCGATACCCACCGGACTCAAGCCCGAGAGCACCACTTCCATCACCCTTAATCCTGATATTGAGCTGATTGACGCAATAGAGGGGCTGAAAGAGGAGGAACACCGCATCATCCAGACTCTCGCCAGCGAAAAGAATTTATCGCTTGCCGACCTTGAAAAAGCCACCGGTCTCCCCAACACCACGGCATATGTGCGCCCTCTGCTCGAGAAGGGTATCGTGGAGGTGGCTGAAAAGGTAGTGGAGCGCTATCGCCCGAAAGTGGTGAAGATGGTGCGCCTCACCTCCGAGCCCTCCGACATGGACGCAATTCACCGCTTTCTCGACCTCACCTCACGCTCGGCTAAGCAGCAGAGCGCTCTGATGGCATATCTCGACCTGTCGCGCATACTCTCTGACCCTCAGCACCCGGCCGAAGTGGAACGCGAAGCCCTGATGCGCCGCGCAGGTGTGAATCCGGGGATTCTCAAAGCTCTCGCCGATAAGGGGATACTTGAGTTTTACAAGAAAAGCATCAACCGTTTTCAAGACCTTGACTGCGAAGTCAGGGAGATTTCTCCATTATCAGCGCCGCAATCTGAAGCCCTCAACGGGATTGTGCAGGCTTTCAGCGACCATGACGTGACTCTGCTGCATGGAGTCACCGGAAGCGGAAAGACCGAAATCTACTCCTATCTCATCCGCGAGATGCTCCAGGCCGGCAGGCAGGTGCTCTTTCTTGTGCCGGAGATTTCGCTCACCACACAACTTACTGACCGCCTGCGCCACACCTTCGGCGACCACCTGCTCGTCTACCACTCGAAATTCTCAGATAATGAGCGCGTGGATGTCTGGCGACGCATCCTCGGCGGACATGAACCGCTGCTCATACTGGGCGCACGAAGCGCCGTATTCCTCCCTTTCCATAACCTCGGACTCGTAATCGTGGATGAGGAGCACGAATCATCCTACAAACAATATGACCCCGCACCACGCTACAACGCACGCGACACTGCCATAGTGCTCGCCTCAATGCATGGCGCGAAGACGCTGCTGGGCTCAGCCACCCCCTCAATCGAGACATACTATAAAGCCCTCAACGGCAAATATGGTCTCGTCAACCTCTCCGAACGCTTCGAAGGGGCGATGCTCCCTGATGTCGAGATAATCGACATGAAAGACCAGCGCAAACGCAAACTCAACAAAGGCATTCTCTCCCAACCCCTGCGTCTGGCCACCGATGAGGCCATGGCCGCAGGGCGGCAGGCTCTGATGTTTCAGAACCGACGCGGATTCGCGCCATTCGTGGTGTGCCGCAATTGCGGATGGACCCCGCGATGTTCAAACTGCGACGTCGCTCTCGTCTACCACAAACATTCCGACATGCTGCGATGCCATTACTGCGGATTCGCCAAACCTCTACCCACCCTCTGCCCGGCTTGCGAAGAGAACAGTATCGAAATCTACGGATACGGCACCGAACGCATCGCCGAAGAGGTGCATAACGCTTTCGAAGGCCACAGAGTGGGCCGCATGGACCTCGACACCACCCGCAACAAGGACGCCTATCAGGAGATTATCGAAGACTTCTCATGCCACAACATGGATATCCTGGTCGGCACACAGATGGTCACCAAAGGTCTTGACTTCGAGAAAGTCACCGTAGTCGGAGTGCTCAATGCCGACTCGCTGCTCAACTTCCCCGACTTCCGCTCTGACGAGCGTGCATTCAACATGCTCGAACAGGTGGCAGGACGCGCCGGACGCCGCGCCGACAAAGGTCGCGTCTTCATACAGACCACCGACCCTCAGCATCCCGTGCTCGACTTCGTGCGACGCCACGACTACAACGGCTTTTATCAATCCGAGATTGAATCACGCCGCAAACTGATGTATCCCCCATTCAGCCGCATAATCAACATCTTTCTGAAAAACAAAGACCCCAACGATGTCGACCGTGCGGCCATACTTCTGGCCCAGGCCTTGCGAGCCACCTTCGGACCGCGGGTCCTCGGCCCCGAAAAACCGATAGTAAGCCGCGTAGCCACCTGGTATTTGCAATCGATAATGCTGAAGATTGAATCCACCGCCTCGATGGCCAAAGTGAAGCAGATCCTACGCACCATCTACGAAAGCCTGGCCCGCGACCCCCGCATAAAATCCTCCCTCCTCTACTACGATGTAGACCCGGCCTAACCCGGCCCCCGGCCTAACCCGGCCCCCCTCCCCGGC
>CAJTNN010000010.1 GCA_910577585.1 uncultured Muribaculaceae bacterium
ATCATTCTTTGAAAAAGAATCACTTATGATGTTTAATTCTTCGCAACTACTTATTTAAGTTTCGCAAGTTGAACTTGCGAAACTTAAATAAACTGATTTTTGAGAGTTAGTTATTATGGGTGTTAAGGGGGATTGATTGGGTCAATAGTCGCGGAGTAGACGGTCGGTATAGCCGAAGTGCAGAGAGATTGATGAGATGCAGTCGTTCCATGATTTTGAGGAGCCGATTTTTTTCACCTTCTTGAGGTCGGCCACGCTTACGCGGGGAGAGTTCTTCGAGGCTACGATGCTGATGCGGTGCTTGCTTCGGTTGTTGTCGCCATGGTTGTAGTTTGAGTCATCCCAGATGGTGAGCACGCTGCATACGAGTGCATCCTTACCGTTATATCCGAGTGCGATAGATGTAATCTTGTCGTTAAGGCTATACCAGTTCATGGTGGGGATATTCCAGGTGTAATCGTATTGCGGCAGACCGTGGGTCACGTTTGAGCCGCCGAAATGGTCATTGTCGAAGAGTCCGACGAAAGCCATATCTGTCGATGTAATCGCCTCGAAGCCGGTGGCTCTTGTTGCAGGGGTAGGAGATAGTGCGCATATATCCTCATAAGGACGGTTGTCGGCGATATCCTCGTTGTCATAGTAGCAGATTGTCTCGTCATCCATGATCAGCATCTGAGCCGATGGGTCAGCGTCAATCCTGTCCATCAGAGCCTTGTATTCAGGATTTTCATAGACGTAGTCCCCATCGTCATCAATCGAGGCCTCAGTAGAGTAGACCTTCCCTTTGTATCTTGCTCTGAGCGAGAAAGATTCAAGTGTAGTGTCAGCCTCTGACGATGCTGGCAACTGGATGATTTCAACATATCCGACAAGGATGAATTGCCGTGATATTTCAGGGTCATAAGATGCAATATGAAGAAGTATTTTGCGCTCTTTATCCGTATTATTGTCATTAAAAGATGCAGTTATGAATGTTTCTTCATTCCTCTCGACCTCTTCTATGTGATAGAAAGAATCAACCTGACTTTGAGAATCAGAATCTGCATCTACCCAATCATTCTTTTCTTCATCCCATACAGAAACGCCACTGCAGATTGAAGACCCACATGCCAATTTTATAGGTTTGGTAATGTCAAAATTCTCCACCCCCTTAAGATGTAATTCTATTGTCTGCGCATCAGAATTTACAGAGATTACTTCCGGCATATCTTTTTTAAAACTATCAGTGAAGCGGAGAGCATGTAATTGGCCGGTAATTCCATTCGGACCAATATCATCATTATTTGAGCATCCGCCGATGATTAGCAGTATGCAAGCCACAAGAGCATAAGCCCACTCCTGTTTATTTTGGTAATATTTCATTTGATTGCTATAGGTTTATGAGAAGTAAAAATTATTCAAGTGAGCCGAAGTATACATTGATTAATCCTTTGGAATAACTTTCAAATGCATATTGGGGTAAATCACAATAGTAGTATTCAGTTGCCCAACCATTGCTATCTCGTCCCCAACCCCAGTTCATATGATATGAGAAACTGTTGTTGATATACTTTACACCATCAAGAATCCACATGTGACCGACATCGCCGTTATTGCCGGCTATCAGTAGAGGCAAACCCTCTTGCAGGCACGAGAGGCAACGATTCTTATCCAGAGCCTCCTCGCGTTGGTCAACCTTATATCCTAAGTCGCGCAGATAGTTTACAGCCGCAGCCACAGATGTTCCGCTGCCGTCGCAGCCGAATTTAACCTGGCAGTTGAGGGCTATCTCCTGCATGAAATGTCCTATGGCAAGTCTCTGAGCCGAAGTGAACTCGTTGGCCGTATTAGGAAGCTTATCGAAGTCGATGTCGCGTGTGCCATAGAATGTGCCTGTGAATTTCTTGTGGGTTGCTATGACTTGACCGACAGCCACAGTTACACATCCTATCGGTGCGTGATTGCCACGCTCACTGCATTTGGAGCATGTGCAGTATAGTCCGTAGTCGTTGAATGGAGAGTATTGGCCCCATTCGAATCTTACGAGGGGTTTGACAGTCACGTTGGCTCTGGTGGCGGCGGTATCCTGCGGGCGCCCGTTGACGAGTAGGTTGGCTGCAATCTGAGGTGTGGCCTCCACGAAATATTTCAGAGGGGTAATGTAGGCGGTGTCGGCGATAGAACCGGATTCGGTGTAGTAGAACACCTGATCGATTCCGGGTGTGTCGGAAAGGATGGCAAATCCATCGGTGTCGCCGAAGTCGAGCGATACGGTGTGGATGTCGTAAGTGTCAGGGATGGCATCGGCGCGCGTGGCGCTGAGCAGCGAGTCGGGAATGTGGTATGTCCGGGTGGTTATTCCGGTGATTCTGACGCCGGCGGATGTCGGGCGTGTGCCATCATGCACGTTGTCGTGGAATTCTCTCACGAGGTCGGCAATGGGGTCGCGTGGTGTCGCGGCTGCTGGCTGCGGCACCGACTCTTGCGAGCAGGCCCCCGTCAGGAGCGCTGCCCCCAGGATTGCGAGAGATGCAGCGAAATGAAATGTGTGCTTCATTATGGAATTTTGTTATTATGGTGTTATGAATAGATGAATCGTTTTAAGTGGAGTTAAAATCTATTTCTTGTAGATGAAATGCAAGATTTAGATAAACAACCTTTGTTCAATCCACACTATCTTAATCATAAAACTGGTGTAGGGTAGTATATTCTGCGTTTGTAAAAACTGACGTATTGCAAACGTGATTGCAAAGTTAATAAAAAAATTGAAGAATCAAAACAACTTTTTGAAAATCTTAACAACTACCCGACGTGCCGGTAAATGAAATATTTTTGTGGGTGAATTTAAAGTGAAATGCTGGATGGGGGCGGATGGAGTATTACGCAAAGCGCCGCCCCTGCGTGGTGTGGCAGGGGCGGCGCATGGGAGTATCTGGAGTTAGTGCGTGTGGGGGTATCAGATGGAGTCGGAGGTATATGAGAGGGGTAGAGGACGGCAGTTGTAGCCCGAGGCCATTATCTCGCCGTAGGCTCCGGCAGAACGCAGCAGGATGAGGTCGCCACGGTGAGTAGCGGGCAACTCCACATCTTTGCCGAATACATCCGACGACTCGCACACAGGGCCCACCACATCATAGGCCTCAAGCGGAGCTTCCGGATTCGAGATATTCTCTATCTTATGGAAGGCCTGGTAGAGGGCGGGGCGAATGAGGTCGGTCATGCCGGCATCGAGAATTGCGAATTGTTTGCTGGCCCCCTGCTTGACGTATGTCACCCGGCTCACGAGCGAACCGCATTGCGCCACTATGGCGCGTCCGATTTCGAAATGCAGGGTCTGCCCGGGGCGCAGCTGCAGATGGCGGCGGTAAGTGTCGAAATAGGCTTTGAAATCGGGCACCGGATGGCGCTCGGGGTGACGGTAGTCTATGCCCAGACCTCCGCCGACATTAATATGGGGCAATTGCAATCCTCGCAGGTCAAGGCGCTCCTGAAGGAGGTTGATGCGGTTGCATAGAGCGGTGAAGTCGGTCATGTCAAGAATCTGCGAACCGATGTGGAAATGAAGTCCCACGAGGTCGATTGCCGGAAGATTGAGAGCCAGGTCGATGACCCGGTCGAGGTCGGCCATGCTTATGCCAAACTTATTCTCGGCCAGCCCGGTGGTGATGTTGGCGTGGGTGTGCGCCCCCACATCGGGGTTGACGCGGATTGCCACGCGCGCACGCTTAGCGCGGTCAGCAGCCAGTTGGTTGATTACCTCAAGCTCAGCCTCCGACTCCACATTGAAGCAGAAGATATCGTGGTCGAGCGCGGTGATGATCTCGCGATCGGTCTTGCCCACGCCGGCATATACGATTTTGGCAGGGTCGAATCCCGATTCTACGGCACGGCTGATTTCGGGTCCGCTCACGCAGTCGGCACCCAGCCCGGCATTGGCGATGACGCGCAGCAGAGCCGGGTTGGCATTCGCCTTCACGGCGTAATGCACCTTGAAATTACTGTCGTGGCCCGCCTCATTGAGCAGCGTGGCCAGAGTGAGACGCAGCAGCTCGAGGTCGTAGTAATAGAAAGGGGTGTCGAGCCGTCGGAATTTATCGAGGGGGAAACGGGTGGTGTATGTCGCAGTCATGTGAAATGGGTCAGAAGAGATGGTCGCTGAGAGATTGCAGAGCACGGCACTTATCCTCAGCCCGGATCAGGAATGAGATATTGTAGTTGCTGCCGCCGAAAGAGATCATGCGTGTGGGGATATCGCGCATCGCGTCGAGTGCGCGGGCTTCGAATCCGGCTTCGGTCCATTCCATGTCGCCCACGACGCAGATGATGCACATGTCGGAGTCGACGGTGACCGTGCCATACTTCTTGAGGTCATCGACGATGGGCTTCAGATGGGTGGTGTCGTCGATGGAAAGCGACACTCCCACCTCAGATGTGCATATCATATCGATTGAAGTGCGGTAGCTTTCGAATATCTCAAACACTTTGCGCAGGAATCCGTGGGCGAGCAGCATGCGGCTCGACTTGATTTTGATGGCGGTGATGCCATCTTTGGCAGCTACTGCCTTGATGCGCAGGGAGTCGGTGTTGTTGGATATCAGTGTGCCGGGCGCGGTGGGCTGCATGGTGTTGAGCAGGCGCACGGGGATGTTGGCGAATTTTGCCGGCTGGATGCAGGTGGGGTGCAGGATTTTGGCTCCGAAGTAGGCCAGTTCGGCGGCCTCGTCGAAGTGCAGGTTGCGCACCGGCGAGGTATGCTCTACGAAACGCGGGTCGTTGTTGTGCATGCCGTCGATGTCGGTCCAGATCTGAATCTCGTCGGCATTGATAGCTGCGCCGATGAGTGATGCCGAGTAGTCGCTTCCGCCACGCTTGAGGTTGTCGACCTCGCCATAGGCGTTGCGGCAGATGAAGCCCTGGGTGACGTAGATGTCCGACTCCGGGAGGGCGCGGAGGCATTTCTCAAGGTTCTGGTGGATGCGCAGCGCATCGGGTTCGCCATCCTGGTCGATGCGCATGAAGTCGAGGGCCGGGATCATGCTGGCCTTTATGCCGCGCTCCTTGAGGAGGTTGAGAAACATCATTGTCGAGAGTAGCTCACCCTGGGCTACGATGACACGCTCCTCGTGGGGGGTGAACACATCTTTTGTAAACGAGCGGATGTAGTCGAAATGCGCGCGGATTGCATCGTGGGTGGTGCGGCGCATGTCGGGGGTGGCGTAGAGGTGCTCTACGTGGTTGAAGTAGGTGCGTTCGAGCGAGTTGATGAGTTCGGCAGCCCCTTCGGGATTACCTTTGTGGAGATAGTCGGAGATTTCGAGGAGAGCGTTGGTGGTCTTGGCCATTGCGGAGAGCACCACTATTTTGCGCTCGCCATCGCATACGAGTGTGGCTACATCCTGGATTCGCTGAGGCGAACCTACGGATGTTCCGCCGAATTTCAATACCTTCATAATCTTTAGAATAGGAGTCAGATTGCAAAATAATCGCAAATTTACTTAAAAATTTCCTATTTTCTTACATGAGTGCGATTTTTTTAGGGCGAACGTTTTGTGGGGTGCTATTTGAATGAGGCGGAGCTTCCGCTTATGAAGAGGTATGCGTCGTCGCGGCTTACCTGCAGGCCTATCTGCACGGGATAGCCGTTGCATAGTATGGTCATTACGATGTAGCGTTCGCCCCCCTCTTTGAGCTCGGAGTAGTCTTGGGCGCGCTGAAGGTCTTTCAGCACGGCCCGGGTGACCTTTTTCACCAGCTGGTCGTTGTCGGTCACAGAGAAGCATCGCACGTAAGAGCCACGTGTGCGGTTGATGCTGACCGATACGTTGCGCATATTGTCGTAGGAGCCGTTGAAGAATTCTTCAGAGGCGAGTTTGGGCGGTTTGGCCATGGCTGTGGCCGGCATGAGGAGTATGGCCAGCATCAGCATGAGAAATTGCAGGAATCGTTTCATTCTGTCTGGTTTTGGATGTTGAGTATATGATTGAGGCGGCATTGGTCGTGGTTAGTGACCCGGTTGATGCGCTCTTGAATCTTCTCGATGCGCTGCATGTCGGCCACGGCGATGGCCTTGGCTTCGCTGCGGCTCACTTTGTGGCCGTCGACGTATGCCACGCAGGCATTCTCGCCGAAGTCAGGCCAAAGCGAGTTGCTCAGTGCGGATGCGCCGGCGATGATAATCGCGGCGGCTGCGGCGGCTGCGCTGAGTCGGAGCAGTCGCGATTTGCGGCGCGGGGCAGAGGGGGCAGGGGCCTCATCAAAATGGATGATGTGGCTCAGTCCCATCAGGCTCCGTGTAGAGCGTATGAGTGCCGAGTCAAGCGGCGTGCGGCAGAGCAGATATTCCAGCTCTGCCTCTTCGGCCACACTCAGCCGACACTCCTCCCACAGGTGGCACAGGTGCTCCAGGTCGTGCAGGGTCAACGGATTATCTATCATAGTGTTGTGTTGTCGGGTTAAGGATTCAGTCTGTTGTAGTTTTCACGCATCTTTTTGCGTGCGCGGCTCATGTCGACCCGCACTGCCTCCACGGTCATGCCGAGTCTTTGAGCCACTTCGGTATATTCCATCCCCTCATTGCCGATGAGATTGAAGATCTCTTTCTGGCGAGGTGTGAGGTCGGCCTCAAGCATCATGCGCAGGGCCTCGATATCCTCTACGGGCATCTCCACCCCTTGTTCGGGGGCTTCGTCGCAGTCGGCCGACGGATGCAGCCGGCGGTCGCGCAGGCGGTCGATGCAGAGGTTTCTGACCACAACCGGCAGTTTGCGCCGGGCCTCATCGGTGCTATCGGGGCAACCATGGCGATGCAGACGCAGCCAGGCATCCTGCAGGGTGTCCTGGGCGTCGGTCTCATTGCGCAGCAGTCGCATGGCAAGGCCATGCAGTCGCGAGCGCAATTCGATGAAGGCTATCGTCACAGTGTCGATGGGCATATTCATGAAGTGGGGTCTACTTATATTACGTGGAAAATCGGAGTTTATAACATCGGCGGACTAATTTTTTTAGCTTCCCGGTGTGGGGGCGTTTGGAAGTTAAGAGGAGATTTATTAACTTTGCAAGCGCAACGGACAAGGGAATGCCGTGAAAACCGGCAACAGTACCCGCTGCTGTAAATTCCGTGTTATCCCTCGCTCAGAGCCTCACATGAGATGGTGAGAGATTGAGAAGAGGATTACAGAGGTCGCGACCGACCCAGTTGAACTCATGCCCCGTGTGCATGAGTCGAGTCACTGCCGCAGAGCGGCGGGAAGGCTTCGGTCAGACCAAGGAATGAGTCAGAAGACCTGTCATTGCCCCATATCTGAAAAAGAATGCCTTCGGGAGTTAAGCGCATCGATCAGTTTGCCGGTCTGCCGCACCGTGCGATTATGTGCGCACTCTCTGTGTGATTGTCTTTCACCTCTGAGCCGCATATGCGCAGAGCCGACGATTGCCGGCAAGAGCCATCCTGAAGTACACAATTCTTTTTTGCATAATATGAGGTGATGTTCCCGTTGTGATAGCGGGAGCATTTTTTTGTAGTCTATCCATGACTAACCTATATTTAACCTTTTTTTGACGATTCAATATGAAGAAAATCTACTCACTTGCATCTCTTCTCATCGCAGCCAGCGCTGCCATCCCCGCCGCCAATGGCGCCGAGCTTCAGCCTGCCACATTCGAAGACCTCGAACTGCCGGCCGAGAGCTGGTGGGTCGGCGACACTGAAGATGAAGACTACGATTTCGGCAGCTTCACAAGCGGCAGTTTCGAATTCAGCAACTATTATATGGCTGACTGGGATACGTGGGGATTCTTCGGATATGCCAACGAGACGGGGAATGTCTTTCCCGGTGGCTATGCTATAGCCGACCAGATGCTCAACTGCGTGGGTGGCGGCTATAAGTCGGCTAATTATGGCGTAGGGTTCGTGGCCTCTTACAATGGCCCGACTATGATTACGATGCCTGACTTCGAGGAGACCGGTGTGCAGGTGAATGGCGTATGGGTCACCAACACCGCCTGGGTAGTGAAAGCTATTCTCGAAGGCGACGGCATGAGCCCGGCCTTCGGTCAGGGTGATTATTGCAAGATTACCTTCGTGGGCACCAAGGCCGACGATACCACAGCCGAGGTCGATTTCTATCTGGCCGACTATACATCGGAAGATGCCACGAAGCACTACTATGTCAACGAATGGCGTTATTGCGACCTCTCTTCGCTTGGCGATATAGTGAAGATTCAGGTGAACTTTGATTCGACAAAGTCTAACGCATACGGCATAACCACTCCCTGCTACTTCGCGTTTGATGATTTGGGCGTGAAGAATGACACGACTACGGGTGTGGCCGCTGTGGCCGCCGCTCCCGAAGTGCGTGTGAAGGTGGCTGGCGCAGTAGCCACAGTGACTGCCGATTGCGCCGACTTCACAGTTGAGGCTGTGAGCCTCGCCGGCATCCGCAATGTGGCAGCTGCTCATAATGGAGCGGCAGAGGTTGAACTCCCCGCCGAGGGTGTCAATCTGCTGCGTGTGGTCACTGCCTCGGGCGTGAAGACTGTCAAAGTAATGCGCTGAACAATGGAACGCACCTCAGGTTATGAACTAAGATAAAAAAAGAATGATGTGAAAACGCGGGGGCGCCGAATCGTGATGACTCGGCGCCCCTGATTTTTTGTTCTCCGGAAGCTCACCCTGTTTTCAAGTGTCTTAAGTCGGTTGAAACTTTGTCAGGCCTGGCGGCTCTCTTATTCGTGAGGTTTACCTGAGAGGGCCACCTGCAGTCTGACGGATTCCTCATGGATTGTAGAGAGAATCTTGGCCATGAAATCGCCGTTGATGCCGGCATTCTCGGCTGAGCGGATGCGGGTGTTGAGGATATCGCCGTAGCGTCCGGGCTGCACCACGGGCATGTTGTGGGTCTTCTTGTATTCGCCTATCTCGCGTGAGATGTTCATGCGCTTGGCGAGAATGTCGATGAGTTCGTTGTCGAGCTGGTCAATCTGCCGGCGCAGCTGCGCCAGGCTCTCGGTGGGCACCGGAGTGTCGCGGTATACAAGATTGTCGAGAATCACACTCAGCACCTCGGGAGTGATCTGCTGGTTCTTGTCGCTCCATGCGCAGTCAGGATTGCAATGGCTCTCGATGATGAGGCCATCGAAGCCCATGTCGAGCGCCTGCTGCGAAAGCGAAGCTATAAGCTCGCGTTTACCGCCTATATGGCTCGGGTCGCAGATGATGGGGAGTTGCGGATAGCGTGTGCGCAACTCCAGAGGGATGCGCCATTGCGGATGATTGCGGTAGAGGTTCTGGCCATAGGTGCTGAATCCGCGGTGAATCACGCCCAGCCGCTTGATGCCGGCATTGTAGAGGCGTTCGAGAGCACCGATCCATAACTCGATGTCAGGATTAACCGGGTTCTTGACCAGCACCGGGATATCGCGTCCATCCTCGCGCAGCGCGTCGGCTATCTCCTGCATCGCGAAGGGATTGGCCGATGTACGCGCACCGATCCAGAGCATATCGAGGTCATATTCGAGTGCCGCCTCCACGTGGGCGCGGTTGGCCACCTCGGTCGAGACCTTCAGCCCGGTCTCCTCGCGCACCTTATGGAGCCAGGCCAGCCCCGGCACTCCCACACCTTCGAAGCCCCCCGGCTTGGTGCGTGGTTTCCATATGCCGGCACGATAGATTTTCACACCGGCACGCAGCAGTTCGCGCGCGGTCTGGAGCACCTGCTCCTCAGTCTCGGCGCTGCAAGGGCCCGAGATAATGATCGGTTTTGTGAGTTCCTGGCCATCGATGGCCAGCGGTAGTATATTGTCCATTCTTATAGTATATGTTGCAGAGTTGGATATGTGGATATTCAGGTGAGTGGATATTCAAGTGAGTGAATATGCCGGAGAGGGAGTTTATTTCATCGCCTTTATGCGGTCCAGAGCCTCGCGCATGCGCTCTTCCGGGGCACATAGCGACAGGCGTATATATCGGCGCCCGTTGGTGCCGAACACCGAGCCCGGCGTTACGAATACGCGTGCCTCAGCCAGCAATCTGTCGGCCAGAGCCTCTGACTCTACAGCCGGGTCGTCGATGCGTCCCCAGAGGAATAGACCGCGTTGTGAAGCATCGAAGCTGCAACCGATGGCCTCCATTATCTCCTCGGCCACCTTGCGGCGCGAGGCATAGAGAGAATTGAGTTCATCATGCCATTCCTTGCCGGCCTGCAGAGCCTTGGTGGCCGCCAGCATCAGAGGCTTGAACTGCCCCGAATCGATATTGCTCTTCACTTTGAGAATCCATGAGATGAACTGCGGATTCGAGACGGCCATACCCACACGCCATCCGGCCATGTTGTGGCTCTTGCTCAGCGAGTTCATCTCGATAGCAATCTCCTTCGCCCCCTCAACCTGCATGATGCTCACAGGGGAGTCGTTGAGGATGAAAGAGTAAGGATTGTCGTTGACAATCACGATGTTGTGGCGGCGCCCGAACTCCACGGCCTTACGCAGGGTCTCCATACGGGCCGGGGCTCCGGTAGGCATGTGTGGATAATTGAGCCACATGAGGCGTATCCGCTCGAGAGGGAGCCGCTCGAGAGCCTCGAAATCGGGTTGCCAGCCATTCTCTTCGCGGAGGTCATAGTTGAAAATCTCGGCGCCCACCATGCGGCTTATCGATGAGTATGTGGGATAGCCCGGGTCCGGCACCAGCACACCGTCGCCCGGATTGAGAAATGCGAGCGATATATGCGTCACACCCTCTTTTGAGCCAATCAGCGGCTGCACCTCCGAGTCCGAGTCGAGGCTTACGCCATACCAGCGCTGATACCATGCCGCCATAGCCTCGCGCAGCACCTGCAGCCCAACATGCGGCTGATAGCCGTGGGCTGACGGGTCGTGCAGGGCCTCGGTCATAGCCTCGATCACAGAGGCATGCGGCGGACGGTCGGGACCTCCGACACCCAGCGAGATAACATCTACACCCTGGCGCCGCAGCGCGGCCACCTCACGCAGTTTTGTCGAGAAATAATATTCTTTGATATCCCTTACACGTCGGGATGGCGATATATTCATAATCAGATGATTGAGTTTAATTTCTATAGTTTGCCGCGGGGTCAGTGGGTGATGCGGGCCTCGGCATATTCCCCCAGCACGCGCAGGTCATTGAGAAGAGGGCGCACAGCCTCTATGGCCTGATGATAACGCACCAGACTGGCGAATGTGAGGTCGATATAGAAGCGGTATTCCCACTCGCGTCCCACGATGGGGGTAGACTGGATCTTCGAGAGGTTCATGTCGTAGAAGGAGAGAATCGAGAGCACTTTCGACAGCGCCCCCTGTGTGTGGGGCAGTGTGAAGACGATTGAAGCCTTGTCAATCTCACTTTCAGATGGACCGATTTCGGCAGCCAGCAGAGGGTCTGCCATTATCAGGAAGCGGGTGAAGTTGCGCTTGTTGGTCTCAATCCCCTTCTCGAGAATATGCAGCCCATAGAGATTGGCAGCATATTCGCCGCATATTGCGCCGTGGCCGGCGAGATTCCTCTCTGCAATCTCTCGGGCGCTGCCTGCGGTGTCGTGATGCTCCACAGCCTTGAGATTGGGGTGATGGCGCAGAAACTGCTCGCATTGCAGCAATGCCATGGGGTGGGAGTTTACCTCGCGCAGCGACTCGATTGACTCGCCCGGCAAAGCGCAGAGCACATGCGAGATGCGCATCTTCATCTCACCGATGATGCGCAGATTGCTCTGCCGCAGCAATTCGTGATTCTGAAGAATGCTCCCGGCGATGGTGTTCTCAATGGCCATTATGCCGATCATTGAGGCATCGGTCGAGAGGGTGTCGAACATGGCCGGGAATGTGTCGCATTCCACTGTGGTCAGTTCGTCGCCATCGAAATATATGTGGGCCGCCGCATCATGATAACATCCGGCCACGCCTTGAATCGTGACTTTCTTCATAACATAAATAAATCCCGCTCGGTTTAGCGCGAACGGGATTATAGATTTTGAAATTATAGTCTGTAAGTGAGAATTTCAGGCACACATCACCGTTCTTATTCCTTGCTGAATAAAAAATCGAAAATACTGATATGTGCTAAATCGAGTCATACGTAATGTCTCAAAAAATACCTCTTATCGTCAGGATTTTCCTGCGGTAGGAATTGCCTCGATGTGTATCGGTGCAACTCCTTTGCGATGCAAAGTTAACAAAAAAACGTCAAACTTCAAAATATGTTTGCAAAAAGTGAGCGAGAAGAGGTCGAAGATGTGTGCTGAAGAGAGTAGTCGGGGGTCAGCTCCGGCTATAGGCGTTCAATCTTCGGCAGCTCTCTTCTGCTGCATCAACTCCTTTGCCTGACGCTTCGGATTGGCCGGAAACCATCCGCGGGCCACACGCTTGCGTTGCTCGAAAATCTCGCCGATGCTCCAGAAGCTGCTGAAGGCGAAGACTCCGAGCAGGGCCGAAAGGGTGAGGCTTGAGGTCACCACCGAGAGCACTATGCCCACGATGCCGGCCAGCAGAAACCACCACCAGCACTTCACGCCGAAATAGTATTCAGCCTTGATGACGATAGGGTGGAAGAACCCTATGATCAGGAAGGTGGCCAGACCGATGAAGAGGCCCAGCAGGTGATAATCGCTGAGGGCCTGTGAAACGGTATTTAGCATTAATAGTGTTAAATATCAGTTGGTTGTGATAATCAGGGGAGTTTCCATTCCACACCGTTCTTGGTGTCTTTGACATCAAATCCGAGTTGTGCGAGACGGTCGCGGATGAGGTCGGATGTGGTCCAGTCTTTGGCTGCCTTGGCATTCTTGCGGATATCCATCAGCAGGTCGACGGCTCCTTCATATGCGGCGGTGCCTTTGTCGGCTCCTTTAGCCTCGACGCGTATGCCAAGAATGTCGATGAGGAATGTGTCGAAGAGTTTCTGCAGGCGCTGCAGGTCGGCTTCAGAGAGTGCGACAGCGCCATCGGCAGCCTGGTTGATGATCTTGCCGGCCTCGAAGAGGGTGGCGATCACCATGGGTGTGTTGAGGTCATCATCCATAGCTGCATATGCCTGCGACTCGAAGTCGGGAAGCTCTACAGTCGATTCCTTGGCCGGGGTGAGGGTGCCGAGGCGGCGGTAGATATCGGTCATCTTCTCAAGAGCCTTCTCTGAGGCGCGCAGGGCGTCGTTAGAGAAATCCACCGTAGAGCGGTACTGTGCCTGGAGGATAAAGAAGCGTATCACCATCGGCGAATAGGCCTGCTCAAGTTTGGGGTGCGAACCGGCGAAGAATTCCTCGAGAGTGATGAAATTGCCGTATGACTTGCCCATCTTCTTGCCATTGATGGTGATCATGTTGTTGTGCATCCAGTAGCGCACCGCCTCATGGCCCTGCGCCGCTACGCTCTGTGCAATCTCGCACTCATGGTGCGGAAACATGAGGTCCATGCCGCCGCCATGTATGTCGAATGTGTCGCCCAGATACTTGGTGCCCATCGTGGAGCACTCCAGGTGCCAGCCCGGGAAACCTTCGCTCCAGGGTGAGGGCCAGTGCATGATATGCTCAGGCGCCGCTTTCTTCCAGAGGGCGAAGTCGAGGGGATTGCGTTTCTCGCTCTGTCCGTCGAGGTTGCGGGTGGTGTTGTAGAGGTCTTCGATGTTGCGGCCGGAGAGTTTGCCGTATTTATGGTCGTTGTTGTACTTCTCGACATCGAAGTATACCGACCCCTCGCTGATATAGGCGTATCCGGCATCGATGATGCGTTTGATGTATTCTATTTGCTCGATGATATGGCCCGAGGCATGGGGTTCGATGCTCGGGGGGAGCACATTGAGGGCCTCCATGTCGCGGTGGTAGCGGTTGAGGTAATGCTGCACCACCTCCATAGGCTCAAGCTGCTCGAGACGGGCTTTTTTTGCAATCTTATCTTCCCCCTCATCGGCGTCGTGCTCGAGGTGTCCGACGTCGGTGATGTTTCTGACATAGCGCACCTTATAACCCAGATGCTGCAGATAGCGGAAGAGGATGTCGAAAGTTATGGCCGGGCGGGCGTGGCCGAGATGGGCGTCGCCATATACGGTCGGACCGCACACATACATTCCGACTCTCCCTTCGTGCAGGGGCCGGAACGGCTGTTTTGTGCGGCTGAGGGTATTGTAGATATACAGTGTATGCTCCATGTGAATTCAGTTTTGATTTGGGGGGATTTCGGGCTTGCGTCCTTGCTTTCGGGCTTGCGTCCTTGCTTTCGGGCTTGCGTCCTTGCTTTCGGGCTTGCGCCCTTGCTTTCGGGCTTGCGCCCTTGCTTTCGGGCTTGCGCCCTCAACACAGTGTTGAGGCACTGCTTTATTTTGGGGAGAGGAGGGGGAGGGCAAAAGATAATCCCGCTTCGGAGCGCCGCCGCGGCATGGGCGGCGGCGCTGCGGAGCGGGAATATGGGGACGGGGGTTATCAGTTGTTGGCGGCAGCGCCGTTCTTGGCGTTGCGGGGCTTGATTTCGCCAAACTGAGCCTCGTATTTCTGTACGTTGTCAGTGAGGGCAAACATGAGCTGCTTTGCGTTTTCGGGGCTCATGATGACGCGGCTTACCACCGGAGCCTGGGGCATGCCGGGAGCTGCGAAGATGAAGTCGATCAGGAACTCGTTGGGGCCGTGACCGATCATCGCGAGGTTGCTATATTTTCCGTCGGCCATTTCAGGACGGAGCTGAATCTGAAGCTGGTTTTTGTTGTCGTTAGAGTTTGCCATTTTTTTTAGCTTAATTTAAAATTTGTTAGTAAATTCCCTTGGCGTTACCTTGAGATATGTGGGTGTGGCAATGGATTCGAAGAGTTTCATGGCATTCGGGGCCACGTGGTCGGTGGCTCTTCATGATATGTGATTTCGCTGCCTTTGCCGAGGATATTGCTTTCGGAAATCTTTTCAATGCGAAGATAGCAATTATTTTTGGAAATAGCAAATTATTATGCCGCAAGTCGCGGGTCGAATCAAAACTTAGTCAAGTTTTAACTTGACCGATGACTTGACTATGGCCACCTGACTATCGATCAGGAGGGGGCGGATGTGGGCTCCGGCTCATCGTCGGCCGATAGGGGAGATTCGGGCCGGGGAGTTGCGCCGGGGGTGAGGTCAGGCGCCTCGCCGGGAGTGGTGCCGGAGGTGTCGGGAGATGTGTTGCCGGGGGTGTTGCGTGCTATTGATGTGATGCAGCCGTCTTGCATGTGCACTACGCGGTGGGCTATTGAGGCGAGACTCTCGTCGTGGGTGACGATGAGGAATGTGTGGCCGCCGCGGGCGCAGAGGTCGGAGATGATGGCGTGTATCTCGGAGCGGTTGCGGGAGTCGAGCGAGCCGGTGGGTTCGTCGGCGAGCACAATTCGCGGATTATTTATCAGGGCCCGGGCGATGGCGGTGCGTTGTTTTTCGCCTCCCGAGAGCTCTGCGGGTCGATGTGTGGCGCGGTCGGCCAATCCGAGCATTTCGAGCAGACTCCGCGCCTCCTGCATCACAACTTTTCGGCTGCGTCCGGCGATTAGTCCGGGCATCGCCACATTCTCAAGAGCTGTAAACTCCGGCAGCAGCTCATGAAACTGGAATATGAAGCCGATGTTGAGGTTGCGGAATTCGGCGAGGCGCTTCCCCTTGAGGCGTGTGATGTCGACACCATCGTAGCTGACGCTTCCTGAGTCGGGAGAGTCGAGTGACCCGGCGATCTGGAGCAGTGTGGTCTTGCCGGCTCCCGAGGGTCCTACGATGGCCACGATTTCGCCGCGTCCCACACTCAGCGAGACGCCTTTGAGCACATTAAGAGTGCCGTAAGATTTGAATATATGATCAATCTCTATCATCAGATTGAGGTGTTGGGGTTCTATAATGTAAATTCCGGTGTGGCCCTGTATCCGTAAGGGGCGCCATGCAGATAAAGCGGTATCACCGGCCGGTGAAGTGGCGCAGCACCTCGGCAGCCAGGAATATTCCGAAGAGAGAGGGGATGGTGGCCAGAGTGCCGAAGGAGGTGCGTTTGTTGGGGAGGTCGAGGTCAATCAGCGAGGCTTTGCGAGGCGCCTCTGTACTGGCCACCACCTTGAGCGGACGTCGCAACCCGATGCGTTTCAAGCGCTGGCGCACCGCGCGGGCCAGACCATCCTCGCGCGTAGCCCAGAGGTCGGTGCAGCCGACTTGCGAGGGGTCGGTGCGGCCTCCGGCGCCCATTGAGGATATGATGGGTATGCCGTGCCGCATGCACTCGGCTATCAGTGCCACTTTCGGGGCTACAGTGTCGATTGCATCCACCACATAATCATACCCTCCCTCGGCGAGTAAGGCCGGGATATTGTCGGGTGTCACGAACTCTCTGATCCCCTTCACCTCGATATCGGGATTGATATCGCGGAATCGGGCCTCGAACAATTCGACCTTCGATTGCCCGACGCTCGAGTGCAGGGCGATGAGCTGACGGTTGATGTTAGATTCAGCCACATCGTCGGCATCAATGATGGTTATATGTCCTATCCCTGAGCGCACAAGCATCTCGGCCGCGTATCCGCCGACTCCTCCGACCCCTACGACGAGCACCGTGGCCTTAGCCAGCCGAGTAGTCGCCTCCGGGCCGAGCAGTGTGAGGGTGCGTGATTGCCATTCAGCGTGTTGCATAAAAGTCTTCGATAATTATGAGGTAAGTTTATTTCGTGGCCGCCGGCTCTGACATGCGTACCCTCCATGCGGCGGGATATAGGTTATTGGCGCGTCGCCCCAGATTCTTCATCAATCCGAGCGGGAGCCCTTGGTAGCATACAGCTACAAAGCCGGCCGGAGTGCCCTCAGGCAGAGTGGCAAGCTCACGCCGGAGGTATTTCATAGCCTCTTCTTCAGATAATTCCACACGCGGGAAGGCATCCTCGCGTAGCGCCGCAGATAGCGCCACCCGCGAATCAGCCACGAGGTCGTGTCCCTTGATTTCGGCCGCCGGCAGTCCGGCGGCTGTGATGCGTATGCCGGCCCGTGAAATCTCTGCCAGCAGCTGCGTCATATCTTCGGGCAATGCCGAGACCAATCCGGCCGGGCAAATAAATCTCATTCGCCATTTCGGGTCGAACCAGGCCTGTAGTCTCGCGGTCACCTCCTTGCTGAGGATGGTGTCAGAAGTGGGGCGTTCTTTACCCTGACCACGGCTTTTGCCATTCTTGCCGCTCTTCGCTCCTTTGCCCGCATTGCGCGATGCGCGGGAGTCGGTAAGATTTAAAAGAGGCACCGGCTGCGCTGACTTCAGGTAACGCGCAAGCTCACCCGGCTTGCGGAAGATGCTTACGTAAAGCCCCTCCCCCTCAGTGAGGTGTGGCATGAATCGCATGGCACTCACATCATCGCGCAGGCTTGGCGCTACATTCTCGGTGCCGGCGAGTTGCAGGTCGGAGAAATCTACTTGCTCAAGCCCAAGCACTTCGGAGATGAAACGGGAATTATCCTCATCTTCAAGGGTGTTGAATGTGCAGGTGCTATAGATAAGGAATCCCCCCGGGCGGAGTGTGGACACGATATCGCTAAGTATTGAGCGTTGCAGCGCGGCGCACTCCTCCACGAGTCGCGGGCTCCATTGGCGTCGGGCCTCATCATCCTTGCGCATCATTCCCTCGCCGGAGCATGGCGCATCGACGGCCACCACATCGAATACTTCGCCGAGCGAGGCGTAGTCGGCAGCCTCCGCCCCGGTGGTGATTATCCCCGGATAGCCCCATTTCTCAAGATTCTCGCGCAGTATCTTGCCGCGAGCCGGCACATACTCGTTGGCCACCACCGCCGACCCGTCGGGCAAAGCATTGATCATGGCGGTGGTCTTTCCACCCGGAGCGGCGCAGAAATCGAGCAGCGTCAGCGGCGCGCCGCCGGTGAGGGCCACAATGCGCTCCATGATTTGCTGATGTATCATCGACGAGGGGTCCTGCACATAGAATCCTCCTGCATGCAGCAGCGGATTGAGGGTGAATATGGGGCGTGTGGCGAGGCGGCGTCCATCGCTGCACCACTCCACCTCTCTCATGTCAGGATAGAGTGAGGCGAATATCGGGGTGGCTTTGCGGCGGTTGAGCCGCAGGGCCACACTCGGCTCTGTGTCGAGAGCTGCGGCCAGCGGCTCGGCCACTGCCTCGCCCAATGCCCCGAGCGAGGCTAAGAAATCTGTAGATAATGCCGAAAGTGAGGCCATAAAAGATGAATGATATATAATTGGAGAGCAAAATTAGTGAAATTTAAGACACGAACATAAAAAGCCCCCTTTATAATAATGAAAAATTGAGTCGAATGTGTTAAATTTGTGTTCTGTTAAGTAGCTGTTCAAATTAAATGAATACTATATGCGCAGTTATTTTTGAGTCATTTCCGTCTCTTGAAGAAGGAGCGATGCGGGCATCGCGACTGATGAAAGGGGCGGAAAGGGCCAAAAAGAACAAGCAGATAGTATTCAAGCTACTCCATAACATAAAAATTCAGTAGCGTTTTAATTTGAACAGCTACTTACCATAAAAGACGATGAAAAAAGAGACTTCCTTTTCCACTGCACATGCTGCGGCTTCATGTGAGGATACAAATGACGCGATTTCAGACACCGGGAGCAATCAGAATCCCCTCCACGCTGATATGCTGCCGCGTGATGAAGGGGCGTTGTATCTGGTGCCGGTAGGGATGTCTGACGCACCCCTCGCCGATGTGCTCCCGGCCGGCAACATGGCAATCATAAGGAGACTCAGATATTTCATTGTCGAGAATCTGCGTGAGGCACGTCGCTTCCTTAAGCGGTGTGATGCGTCGATAGATATCTCGGCCCTCACCTTCTACGAACTCAACCGTCACACCGACATCAATGAGGTCGGGCGGTGGCTTGAGCCGTTGCGGCGCGGCGAGTCGATGGGGGTGATGAGCGATGCCGGATGTCCGGCTGTGGCTGATCCCGGAGCATTGGTCGTGGCTGTGGCCCAGCGAGAGGGGCTGAAGGTGGTGCCGCTTGTGGGCCCGTCGAGCATACTGATGGCGTTGATGGCCTCTGGATTCAACGGCCAGGGCTTCAGCTTCCAGGGCTATCTGCCGATTGCCGATGCCGCGCGAGTGGCGGCCCTGAAGCGTCTTGAGAGCGACTCGCGCCGCCATGATATGACGCAGATATTTATAGAGACACCCTACCGCAATGTGCGTATGCTGCGCCAGCTGGCCGACACGCTCAATCCGGCCACCCGCATCTGTGTGGCCTGCGATATAACATCGCCCCAGACAGAATATATAGTCAGCCGCGATGTGGCGCAATGGAGACGCATGCTTGCCTCCGGCCAAGTGCCTGACCTCGACAAGCGACCGGCCATATTCCTCATCTATGCCGGAGTAGCCGAGCATGTGCATCAGGGGAAGAGGAAACACTGAACAAGATTTTTACACACAGGATTTGACACCCAACAGAGATGGCAAAAAAACCTACAGTCATAAAATTTCAGGGGCAGATGGAGATACCCTTCGAGGAGTTCGCCGCCGAGGCGAACGTAGCCCCGATAACAAAACTTGCCGCCCGCCGCGGGGCTCCGGCCGATAATCCGGCCACACGCGTCATAAATTATATCTCGTTCGGGTCAGGTTCGAGTGGAAACTGCTCATATGTAGGCACCCGCTACGGTGGCATACTCATCGATGCCGGTGTGAAGGCCGACGATGTGATGCTCCAGCTCAAAGCCAACGGTGTGCGCATGGAGAATGTGAAGGGTATACTGCTCACCCATGACCATGGCGACCATATAAAATACGCCTACACGCTGCTGCGGGCCAACAAGCATATGCGCCTCTTCTGCACGCTGCGGGTGCTCAACGGCCTGCTGCGGCGCCACGGGGTGTCGAAGCGCATTAAGGATTATCATGTGCCGATTTTCAAAGAGACCCCCTTCCGCATCGCGGAGATGGAGATTACGGCCTTCGATGTGCCGCACGACGGCACCGACAATATGGGATTCTCCATAAGCTACGACAACCGCAACTTCGTGATTGCCACCGACCTCGGCGCCGTGACTGAGCGCGCCCGCTACTATATGAGCCGCGCCAACTATCTTGTCATTGAGGCGAATTATGATTTGCAGATGCTGCTCTTCGGGCCCTATCCGGAATATCTCAAGAGCCGCATCCGCACTGATCACGGGCATCTCGACAACACCGACACCGCCGCTTTCCTGAAGGAGATATACACGGAGAATCTCAAATATGTGTTTCTATGCCATCTGTCGAAAGACAACAATACTCCGGCCAAGGCTCTGAAGGCTGTGCGCACGGCTCTTGAGGAGCGCGGAGTCCGCATCGGCGACGGTGAGGAGACGATACTCGACCGCGAGTCTGACCTTCAGCTCGTGGCCCTGCCGAGGTTTGAGCCTACGCGCTGGTATGTGTTCCGCCCCTGAATAGTGTAAGGATACGCAAAATCCCCCTCGCCTGCGACGTGAGGGGGATTTTTTGCGTATGACGCGTGGTGTGCGTCGGCATCGCCATGGAGATGTCCGAGGGGAATCTCCGGCTAATACGTTTTCACTGCGGAATCTCCGCCTTGTGCTTCTTAAGCAGCAGGATATTCATCAGAGGCCCGGTGTGGCCGGATTCTGTCTTTGCAGTCAGTGTCTCGAATACAATCTGTCCGGCTCCGAAGTCATATATGGCCACCTCGGCATCGGGCATGTTGAGCGGTGAACCCTCTTCGATCATGACCGTGTCAGGAATCTCGAGGCTCGTCAGCAGATACTGGGTGAGTTCTTCCGGCACAAGGTCGCCGAGATATAGATTCTTCACACGCGCTTTTGTCGGAGATATGACCTCGATGGCCCATTGGCCCGGGGCTCCCTGGATGTCGGTGTAGAGGGGCATGCCGCTGCCATCGGTCAATATGCCTTGATAATTATACTCGGCCGAGTCGAGAGGCTGGTCGACACTCATGGCATCCATGATTGAGCGTATGGTCATGGCAATGTCGTTGTCGGCATGCTCGTAGTTGGCCTCGGCCTCGGCGCTGTCGGAGGCACGTTTGTCGTGGCCTGTGCAGGCTGAGAAGCCAATTGCCAAAGTGGTCAGAAGCAGCAGGTGGAGAAGTTGACGCGTTATCTTATTTCGGGTTACCATATCAATAGGGTTGATTAAATCGGTTGAGTATCCAATAATACAACAAAGATAATGATGAAACGTTAATCAGCGGGTCAATAATTATATCTGGAGGCGAGAATGGTCGCGAAGAAAGGAATGGGCGACTGGAGATTTCCGCGAGGTGGGATGATATGAATCAGAGTGCCCCCTCGCAGGGAGGAAAGCACTCTGATATTATCATTCATTCCGTTAGAGGGAAAGATCGATTACGTGTTGAGTCAAGGCTCAGGCCTTTGCGGGTTTGTCGTCTGTGACACGTTCGAGCCATTTCACCATACCCAGCATTGCGCCCATGGAGATGAAGCATACGCCGGCGAAGATCACCCATGCCTCCCAGATGGGACAAGCGTTATAAATCAGCGGGCCGATCCAGAGCAGCAGGTTGCCCACAGCGGTGGCACCCAGCCAGAGACCCTGGCAGAGACCCTGCAGATGCTTCGGAGCCACTTTCGACACAAACGACAGACCGAGCGGCGAGATGAAGAGCTCAGCCACGGTGAGGAAGAAGTAGAGCAGAATCAGCACCCAGGGGCCTGTCTTCATCCCCTCGCGGGCCAGAACATCCATGTTGCGGAATTCTTCGCCCGAGGGATAACCGATGATGGCGCACACGATAGTCAGGAAGATGTAGGCGCAGGCGGCCAGACCCATACCGATGGCAATCTTGCGCGGAGTCGAGATGACCTTGCCGCGGCGTGACAGCATCGAGAAGAACCACATGATGACCGGAGTGAGCAGAATCACGAAGCAGGGGTTGAGAGCCTGCCAGATTTCAGGGGCGATAGAGTCAGTCTTCACGAAGTCGCGGGCGAAGAGTGAGAGCGATGTGCCATTCTGGTGGAAAGAGAACCAGAAGAAGATGGCGATACCCAGCACTGCGAAGAGGGCGCCCATGCGCTGCTTGATCTCGCGGGCCATGGCCTGCTTCTCTGCGGCGGTGTAGCTCACCACCTGAGCAGCCTCCTTCTTGGCAGGCGAGGGTAGACCCTTCTTGGTGAAGATGAAGATCACCAGAGAGATGAGCATCGCAGCCACAGAAGCGATGAATGAGTAGTGGATGCCTTCGTTGAAGACACGCAGATAGTCGGAGCAGAAACGCTGGATATTCTCAACACCGCTGGCATCAGTGAGATGCACACCCACCTGTGAGGCGAGGGCATAGAGGTTGTTGATGTTCTCCATGTTCATGTTGTCGGTCACACTCAGATACTGATGGCAGAGGGCCGGAAGGTCGGCGTTATACGCCAGGTCGTGCACACCGAGCCACCATGAGCGGAGCAGCGGAGCCACAAACGGAGCGATCAGACCTCCGACATTGATGAAGACATAGAAGATCTGGAAACCCGAGTCACGCTGAGCGGCATACTTCGGATTATCGTAGAGCTGGCCTACGATGGCCTGGAGGTTACCCTTGAAGAGGCCATTGCCGAATGCAATCAGGAAGAGGGCGGCGCAGGTGAGTGTCAGCAGCCAGGTTGTGTTCTCCTGAGTGGCGAAGATCGGGAATGCCAGCACGATGTAGCCGAGTGTCATTATCACCAGGCCGGTGATGATTGTGCCCTTGTAGTTCTGAGTGCGGTCGGCGATGATACCGCCCACAAGGCTCAGCACGTAGATGCCGGCATAGAAGAATGAATAAATCAGGGTGCTGGTCTCCTCCTTAAGGCCGAATTTCGAGCAGAGGAAGAGCACGAGCACGGCGTTCATGATGTAGTAGCCGAAGCGTTCTCCCATGTTGCTCAACGCGGCGGGCACCAGTCCCTTGGGTTGATTTTTAAACATAAGGTATTAAGGTTTAGGTTAGTTGGATTCAGTTCGTAAGTAGCAGATCAGACGCCTTCGAGCGCCTTGAAGGCCCGGGCGTAGTTCTTGATCTGCTTCACCATGGCCAGCAGACCATTGGAGCGTGTGGGCGAGAGGTGGGCGCTCAGTCCGATTTTGTCGATGAAGTAGAGGTCGGCCTCAAGCACCTCGGTGGGGGTGTGGTCATTGAGCACCTTCAGCAGCAGCGAGGCGATCCCCTTCACAATCATTGCATCGGAGTCGGCCTCGAAGTGGATGTGGCCGTTGTCGTCGCGCTTGGCATTGATCCATACACGGCTCTGACACCCCTCGATGAGGTGGGCCGGAGTCTTGTCGGCCTCGGGATACTCAGGCAGGGTGTTGCCCAGATCGATGATATAGGCATAGCGGTCCATCCAGTCGGTGAGTTCCGAGAATTCCTCGATTATTTCATCTTGCGATTCGTTGATAGTCATTGTGTATCAATATTATGTGTGGAATGCGGGGCGCCTGTGCCGCAGGCCTGCGGTTTAGGCCGCGCTGTCAAGTCCCTGTATGGGGGCGCCCGGCAGATTATGGGTGTCGCCTATAGAGATGCCCGTGCGCATATCATGGCAGATTTTTTGAGTGAGCACAGGGGAGGCTCCTGGCGACAGTTAATGTATGCAAATTTAACGAAAAAATTCACACCAACCCCTTTTAAGCCTCAAAATTAGCGAAAAAAAAAGCATCCCGGCGCGATTGCGGGGATGCTAAATAAGATTATTGACTTAATCACTTGAATTTTGATGCGATTGCTTCAGCCACCTCCTTCATTCGCTCGGGGGCCGGGTCGCTGACTTTATTGCGGAAGTCCATGTCGCCCTCTTTGTCGATAGGGATGAGATGGATATGGGCGTGAGGCACTTCGAGGCCGAGCACCGCCATGCCCACCTTGCGGCAGGGGATAGCCTCGCGGATGGCGAGCGCCACACGCTTGGCAAACTGCATCATCTGGCCTATGCGCTCGTCAGAGAGGTCGAAGATATAGTCCGTCTCCTCCTTGGGCACCACCAGCGTGTGGCCCCAGCGCACGGGGTTGATGTCGAGGAAGGCGAAGAAGTGCTCATCTTCGGCAATCTTGTAGCACGGAATCTCACCGGCGATAATTTTAGAGAAAATAGTCATTGTATAACAGACTTTGATAGGAGTGCAGCGGGCCTGCGCCCTGGCAGTCTCAACTGCTATGCAGGCTTCAGATCAGATTTCAATCTTGATGATTTCAAACACCATCTCGCCGGCGGGCACCTTGCAAGTGACCTGGTCGCCCACGTGATGCCCCATGAGGGCTGCGGCGATGGGAGTGGTGGAGGCGAGTTTGTTCTCGCGGAAGTTGGCCTCGTTTTCGGTGACGATAGTGTAGGTCACGGTCATGCCGGTGGCCACGTTTTTGATTGTCACCTTGTTGAGGAGCTGCACTTCATCAGTGTTGAGCATAGAGTCATCGATGATGCGGGCATTGACCACGAGCTCCTTGAGCTTGGCGATTTTCATCTCAAGCATTCCCTGAGCCTCTTTGGCTGCATCATATTCGGCATTCTCAGAGAGGTCGCCTTTGTCGCGGGCCTCGGCGATGGCTGCCTTGATGGCGGGACGCTGGGCCTCGAGCTCGGCGAGTTCCTGCATTTTTTTGTCGTATCCTTCTTTGGTGAGATAGCTTGCCATGGTGTAAAATAGTTGATGATAGTGGATTGTAGTGGGCTGCAGAGACATCTCCGGCAGGGGGATGCCACTGTGCGCTCACTGTCGGTATCCGTGAATAAGGTAATAAATTAATAGTAAAAAATAAAGAACCTTTCTCCGTGAGGCGTTGACAGCGGCGTGCCGTCTGCCTTGGGAAAAAGACCCTTTGGGGTTGCGCCAGACCCTTTAAGCCTGACGTGGCAACGATGTGGATTTCCGCCCCGCGACATCGCGATATTCCCCGGCCGACTGACCGGGGAATATCTGCGTTCGCTTGGCGATACGGTTGCAAAGGTACTACTTTTTGTGAATAATCCCAAATTCCAACCGTGAAAATTTGCTAAATCCGCTCTCGCCGTTGTGGATAGGGGATGGCGGCGAGGGTATGGCGTGCATCAGTCGCGCGGGCTGACGAGGAAGTGGTCGCCTGTCTCCTTGACGATGCGTTCGTAATAAGCTTTGTCATAGCCAGGGAAGTCGGGATAGAGGGGTATGCCGTATTCATTATATTGGAATTTTCCATCGGCATCGGTCTTCTTCATATTTCCATCCATGAACTTCACCATGAGGAATTCGGCGAGGCTGCGGTAGGCATCGGTGGCAGTCTTGGCGATTGCGGCCCCCTCGGCGTTGACATCGGCTGTGAGCGCGGCCATATCCCCCTGTTTGGCCAGCGCTGCGAGGCCGGCATCGCGGTCGGCGCGTGAGTCGATGAATGCGTTCTCAAGTCCTGACTGCACTTTGCGGATGTCGGGAATCATGAGGTCGTAGCGGTTATAGGCCTGGTTGGCGACCCAGTTGTTCATCCAGAAGTTGGAGTTGTAGTCGAAGGTGTTGATGTCGCCATGCTGCAGCTGGGCCGGGATTTCGGTCATCGAGCAGTAGAAAGGCATGTAGACGGTGGTGTTGGTGTCGTCGGTGCCGAACCACAGGATTCCGCCCACAGGGTCAGGGAGCCAGTCGCGGCTCTGGCTGACGAAGCTCCATCCGGTCTGCTGAGTGGCTATGGCGCGCTCGTGGGTATACTCTTTGCCATCGACTTCAAACGACATCGGTCGCCAGCGGTAGGGCACATGGTTGGGGCCTGCACCGACATCGCCGGTCATATCATAGGGTGTGCCTTGGAAGAGGTCGCGCATGGCATCCTGCATTCCGCGCAGGTCAACCTTTTTGTCAGGGATGATGTAGAGGGGCATCGGCTCATCAGAGTCGGCGTTGATCCATGCGAAATACTGTTCGGCTTCCGGGTTATAGCGGCGGAAGAAAGTCCATACGCGTCCATCGCATCCGCGGCGTGTGTCGGCGGTGTGATGCTCGAAAGCATCGGCAAAAGAGAAGTCTTCATCCTTGCCCGAGAAGTAACCGCGACGCCGTGCGAAGGGAATCAGATCTTTGGCATACTTCACATTCTCCTTATCCTTGAGATTGACTTTGCGGATGCGCGGCTCGTTGGCGTGGCCGGAGATGGCGTCGTCAGGGATGCGCACGGCAATCCACACAGCACCCTTCTCGGCTCCCTTGCCAATCATCTCCATCACCCACACCTCATTCTTGTCGGCTATCGAGAATGATTCGCCACTTGAGGCATAGCCATATTTATCGACGAGGTCGGTCATGACATCAATAGCCTCGCGGGCAGTGCGCGAGCGCTCGAGGGCAATCTGAATCAGCGAGCCATAGTCGATGACGGCCTGTCCGGTGGTGTCGGTCAGCTCCTTGTGGCCACCCCATGTAGATTCGCCGATGCACACCTGGTGCTCATTCATGTTGCCAACGACATTGTAAGTGTGTGCGGGCTGCGGAATCTCGCCGAGAGGTTTGCCGGTGTCCCATTCCACCACTTTGCGCATTGCCCCTTTCGGGTGGTCGGCAGCCGGGGTGTGGGTCAGCATACCGTAGAGGTTGTGGGAGTCGGCGGCGTAGGTGACCATGACGCTGCCATCGGCAGTGGCCCCCTTTCCGGCAATCAGATTGGTGCAGGCATCAGCCGTGGTGGCCGGGAGCAGGGTGCTTCCGAGCATCAGGGCCGGCAGAAGATTAAGATGTTTCATATATGATGTCAAGTTATAATTAGTCGTTACGTGTCAGGCCACCCGGAGATACTTACTTATTGAAGTCGTTTTAAACGACTTCACAGAGTGGCGGCAATTCATAATGCAAAGATGTGCATAATATTCCTAAAAACCAAATTTATAAGTATCTCTCAAAAATAATGCATAGACTTCGTGGCTGTTTTTTGAGAGATACTTAGGCGCCGACGGCTATAAGTTTGGAGATAATCAGGCGTGGCGGCGCGAGAAAATGGTGGTTTGCGGCAGAATCAGTTGGAGTAGAGGAACCGCTTGATTGAGCGCTTCGGGGTCTTCTCAAACTCATTCGGCATCAGTATTATGCGTGTCAGACGCTCGTAGGGAGCCACGAGTTTGTTGAGCTCCTTGAGGATATTGTCCATCGTGGCCGGAAGTTGAGCGCCGGCTATGCCGAGGCGGTCGAGCTGTTCGTAGTCGGGATAGACGAGTCCCACGAGTTTGCCATCGCGCATCACCACGAGCGATTCTGCCACAAAAGGCATGTTGTTGAGCTTTGCCTCAATCTCTTCGGGGTAGATGTTTTGTCCGGAGGCAGAGAGGAGCATGGTCTTCGAGCGGCCGCGTATGTAGAGAGTGCCGTCGGCCGAGCGGGTGCCGATGTCGCCGGTCTTGAGCCAACCCTTGTCGCTGAGCACGAGCTCTGTGGCCTCTTGGTTCTTATAGTATCCCTGCATCACATTCGAGCCGCGCACACAGATTTCACCGGGTATATTCTCGGGGTCGTCGCTCATGACCATGCTCTCCATAGTGGGGAGTGTGCGGCCGGATGAGCCCGGGCGGAATTCGCGCCAGGGAGTGTAGGAGATAAGTGGCCCGCACTCGGTCATGCCATATCCCACGGTGAACGGGAATTTGATTTTATGCAGGAACTCCTCAACCTCATGATTCAGCGGTGCGCCCCCCACAATCACCTCCTCAAAGCATCCGCCGAAGGCATCGATGAGCTTTTTGCGGATTTTTGAGTATATGAACGAGTCAAGCAGCGGCACGGCGAGAGTCCAGCGCATCGTGCCCTTCGAAATCATGGGGAGTATCTGGTTCTTATAGATTTTTTCCAGAATCAGCGGCACACAAATCACCAGATTCGGCTTGACATCAGCCAGTGCCTTAAGCAGCACCCGCGGTGAGGGTGTCTTGCCAAGCAGAGTTATATGGCTCCCGACGGCCAGCGGGGTGAGCATATCGAAAGCGCAACCGTAGGCGTGGGCCAACGGCAGGAATGCCAGAGCCCGTGATGAGCGGAAGTGCAGTTCGCTCTGCATGCCGAAGCACACATTGCCGGCAAGATTCTCGCCGGTGAGCATCACACCCTTTGAGAATCCGGTGGTGCCGGAGGTGTAGTTGATTTCCACAAGTTCGGAGTTGCTGCGGTCGGCGAATTTCACATCGTGCGAGGTGAATCCCTGCGGATAGCGGCGTCGGAAGCGGCGGCGCATCAGCTTGGCATCGCGTCTGAACTCCGAGTCATTCTCATAGAGCACCTCCACGCGGTCGGCCGAGAGCACGGCCTTGACATTAAGCAGCGACTCAGGCAGTATATGCTCCCACACCGCATCGCTGATGAAGAGGAGCCGGGCCTCGGAGTGGTTGACGATGTGGGTGACATCTACCGGATTGAAATCGGCCAGAATAGGCACAATCACCGCGCCGTAGGTGACGACCGACATATATATCTTCACCCACGTTACAGAATCCTTGCCGCAGAGAGCCACCTTGTCGCCCGGCTTAAGCCCGATAGATTCAAAGAATATGTGGGATTGGGCTATATCGGCGGCAAGCTCACCATAGGTGGTGGTCTTGCCGCTGACATAGTCGGTGAGAGCGGGCAGCTCCCAGTTCTCTATGAAGCTGCGTTCATAGATTTTTATGAAGTTAAGGATGGGATATGTGTCATTCATAGTAAATTAGGAATAGAGGTTGTCATTTTTTTCGGGAGATGCCCAGGTCGCCATCGGGCTGAGGGGTCGAATCAGAGCGCCAGACGGTAGATTTCGCGGCAGTCATCCATCGACAGAGGCACATAGCTGCCCAGTGTGGGACCCATGTTGCGTTCGAGCGACTTCACCATAGCCTCGATATCCGGCTCCTTGCCCCCGATCAGCTCACGCAGTGAAGTGGTGAGGCCGAGGTCGTGGTAGAAGTCTTCGAGGCGATGTATGCCTTCGGCTATAATCTCATCAGTGTCATGCCCCGCCGGGTCAACTGACATCACATTGATGGCGAATTTCCATAATTTATCAGGATTGCGTCGGGCGCAGAATTTCATCCAGGCGGGCACAATTACTGCCAGACCCGCGCCATGCGGCACATCATAGATGGCGGAGATTTCGTGCTCGAGTCGGTGAGAGGCCCAGTCCTCGGTCTTGCCCACGCCGCAGAGACCGTTGTGCGCCAGTGTGCCGGCCCACATTACATCGGCGCGTGCATCATAGTTGTCGGGCTGGAAATGCAGGGTCATGGCCTGGTCCATCACATCGCGCATGATAGCTTCGGAGTATGAGTCAACAAGCTCGGTGGCCGGAGTGTTGGAGAAGTAACGCTCGTAGATATGGCAGAGCATGTCGACAATGCCATAGGCAGTCTGGTCGGCCGGCAGAGTCATTGTAAGCTCCGGATTCATCACCGCAAACTTCGGGCGCAGCAGCATCGGGTATCTTACAGAAATCTTCTGCAGGGTCTTCTCATTGGTTATCACGGAATTGCCGCTACCTTCACTTCCGGCCGCCGGGATTGTCAGCACCACACCTACGGGGAGAGCAGTGTCGGGCTTGGACTTGCCGCAATAGAAATTCCAGAAGTCTTCAGAGGCCGGCACACCGAGTGCGATGGCCTTGGCAGTGTCGATGACCGAGCCGCCACCGACTGCGAGCATGAAGTCAACCTTCGCGGCGCGGGCCATATCGATCCCTTCATATACTTTGTCGGCGGTGGGGTTAGGGCGGATGCCGCCGAACTCGATGAAGTCTATGCCCGCTGCGCGCATTGATTCGCGGATGCGTGCCAGCAGGCCGGAGCGTTCTGCCGAATGCCCTCCGAAGAGCATCATTACTTTTTTGGCGCCGAAGCGTGTGAGGAGTTCGCCGGTCTTGGACTCGGTGTCGCGGCCGAACACAAACTCTGTGGGCGACCAGAATGTGAAGTTTTCCATAAGGTAAAAAAGTCGTGAATTGATGATTCTTAGTCGAGAATTGATGATTCTTATCTATAACAAATTAACCCCGCGAAATGATTCGCGGGGTTAGTTTTCCCGCGGGGTTATATGGGCGGGTCATTTGCTTGCAGGCTGCGAGCGATGGCGGTGCAACTCCTCGGCATATTCGCGGGCCCACGCGCCAAACATGTGGCGTCGGCGCGCATCGTAGAGCAGCCATGTGGCATGCCGGGCGAATGCCTGCGGTGAGTCGACCTGTATGGCTGCGCTGAGAGTGAGCAGATTGGCCGCGTGGTCGGCGTCGGATGAGTCGGCATGCCGCATGGCGCGGAAGTCGCCGAGCATGGGCAGCCCGAATGCGGCTGCCGCGAGCATATCCTCGGCGGCGTGGGCAGAGTTGCCGATCATGGCGATGTCAGCCCAGCGGAAGGGTGAGGGGGCCGGGATATCGGTGATGATGACCCGGGCCTTTGCCAGAAGTTCACGTTGCTTCAGAGCCTCGCTCAGCGTCAGCAGCCGCCGGGGCGGATAAGCGCTCTTCAGCCTGGCGATGTCAGAGGGTGAGAATTCGGCGGGTGAGATTATACCTCTCACCACATCGCGCTCCATAAGCCAGGCTGTGGCTGTGGCCACTTGCAGTGAGTCGGCGCCTACGGCGGCGAGCACCATCGGGCGCTCCCCCACACGCCGGCTGTAGCGCTCTTCGGGAGCACCGCAGAATTCGGTGTACAGAGCCTCAATCCTGTCGGCCGACGCCGATACGGGACTCGCACCCCGCATCATGCGTCGCCACAGGTGTTGCAGATATCTGAGAGGATTCACTTGCCGATCACCTCGATTGCACGGCGCAGTCGGCTCACAACCTCTTCGCGCGGCATAAGCTCAGTGATGTCAAACATGTGCGGACCACGGCATGCGCCCACCACGGCCAGGCGGAAGGCATTCATCACGTTGCCAAGGTGATATCCCTTGGATGCTATCCAGTCAAGCACAATCTTCTCGGCATTGGCCGAAGTCATGTCGTCGATACCCTCGAGCACACCGATGAGCTCCTGCATTATGCCGGGCATCTCTTCGCTCCAGCGCTTCTTGACATCCTTCGCGGCATACTCCTCAGGGGCCTTGAAGAAGAAGTCGGCCTGCTCCCAGAGTTCGGGGATGAGGTTGGCACGGCTCTTGACCATACCCAGCGCGCGGGCAACGTATTCGTCAGAGAATCCGGCCACACCCTTCTCTTCGAGCACAGGGCGGAAGAGGCGTGCCAGCTCCTCGTCGGGAGTCTGGAGCATATACTCATGGTTGAACCACATACCCTTCTTATAGTCGAACTTAGCGCCCGCCTTCGAGCAGTGTTCAAACGAGAATTTGGCAATCAGGTCGGCCATCGACATGATTTCAGTGTCATCGCCGGGATTCCACCCGAGCAGAGCGAGGAAGTTGACCACAGCCTCCGGCAGGTAGCCCTGCTCGCGATATCCGGCCGAAACGGCACCCGAAGCCGGGTCGTGCCATTCGAGCGGGAAGACCGGGAATCCGAGTTTGTCGCCATCGCGTTTTGAGAGCTTGCCGTTGCCCACGGGTTTGAGCAGCAGCGGCAGATGCACGAATTCAGGCATCGTGTCCTCCCATCCGAAGGCGCGGTAAAGCAGCACATGCAGCGGAGCCGACGGGAGCCATTCCTCGCCGCGAATGACGTGGCTGACCTCCATCAGATGGTCGTCGACGATATTGGCGAGGTGATATGTGGGGAGGTCGTCGGCACTTTTGTAGAGCACCTTGTCGTCGAGGATGCTCGAGTTGATGGTGACTTCGCCACGTATGCGGTCCTGCACGGTCACAGGCTGGTCGGGTTCAATCTTGAACCGCACCACATACTGCTGCCCCTCATCGATGAGACGGCGTGTCTCATCCTTGCCCAATGTTATCTCATTGCGCATCGAGCCGCGGGTGGAGGCATCATACTGGAAGTTGGGATGTTCATTGCGGGCCGCCTCAAGTTCCTCAGGAGTGTCGAAGGCTATGTAAGCCTTTCCGGCATCGAGGAGTTGCTTCACATATTTGCGGTATATGTCGCGGCGCTCGCTCTGGCGGTACGGGCCGTGGGGACCCTCTGCACCGATACCCTCATCAATCTCTATGCCGAGCCAGCGGAGAGATTCGACGATATATTCCTCAGCGCCCGGCACGAAGCGGCGGCTGTCGGTGTCTTCGATGCGCAGCAGCATCTTGCCGCCGTGATGGCGGGCGAAGAGATAATTGAAAAGAGCCGTGCGTACACCTCCGATGTGCAGAGGTCCCGTAGGCGATGGTGCGAATCTTACACGCACCTGACGGTTATTCTCAGTCATGTATGCTAAAGGTATAGTTTGTCAGAAAATGGAGTCGTCTAAATTTCAAATTTACGTAGTCTAAATTTCAAATTTATGCAAACGAAGTTTAGATGACTTCTGCGGGTATAATCAATTTTACTCGGGTTTCTCAAGCTGCATCTTGCGCCCATCCCAGCGCCATATGAGTTTGGAGTGCAGATAAGGCTTTATCTGCTCGCTCTGTTCGGTAGATAGAAGATTGGCCGAAGTGAGTTGGCCGGTCATCACATCCGAGTCAGGCGACACCGAGAAGGCAATCGTATAGAATGGCAGCATCTGTTCGAGGTCGCGCTTGGAGAGGGGCGCGTCTTTGGGGAGGTTATAGAACTCCGTGGGGTCAGGCATCTTCATCAACTTCTTGGCGGCCAGGGGCTGCATCGAGTTAGAGAAGAACTTCACAGTACTGTCGGCAGTATCGTTGCCGTCGTCGATGGTGTAGATTGACATCACCACCGGCAGTCCACCCTTGGAGTCAGGAAGCACCTTAATCACGAGATTGCTCACATCCGAAAGATGCACCTTGATGTAGTCAGGGCGCATCTCCTCAATCCATGATAGACCCATGAATACGTTGGCCTTTTTGTAGACACTGTCGCGCTGCTCCATATAGTCAAGCATATCGCGTCGCATCGAAGTCGAGAGGAGGTCAAGATCCTGCTGCGGCATGCGCAGGAAGGCCTGGGCGGCGGTGATGGTGTCGACGGCTACTTGCATGTCAGACTTCTTCGCTTCGGCAGGGGCCGGAGCAAAGATGACTGAAAGAAGTATTGCCAGTGTGGCCAGGGTCGCTTTAATCCGCTGGCCGCCGGAGGTGAAAGTGTGTCTGAGGGAGTTCATAGTGCAAAATTAACAAAAATCTTCCCAATATTCAACACCATGTCAGTCTATGGCCTGGCATCTGAATACCGGGAAGGTTATACTTAAGGTTTTTCAGATTATCAGTAAGTGAAGGGTATGCTTTCGTGAATCATAGCTTGCGTCTTCAGAAGCTGAGAGCTTGCATGATCATAAATGGAGAGGTTGTGGCCTTCATTTATGATTAGCGGCGTCTTCAGAAGCCGAGAGGCTACTTCTTCATGAAAATGTCGTAGTTGCCGTTATACTGTGCTTTGTTTTTCTTAGCGGCATCCTTGGGCTTTGACTCTTTGTCGGCGCGGCGTCCCTTGCGTGCGGCCGGCTTGGCAGCGCTTTTTGCCTCGGCATTCTTGGCTGATTTGCGGCGCTGTTTCTCACGGCGGTCCTTGGCCTCGAGGCGATAGTCGCGGTCGGTGGCCACTTCGGCTCTGACGGGCTGGCCGAAGAAGTCGGCGTGGCGCATGGCGTCGAGAATGCGGTGGGCATCCGACTTGCGCACGTCAAAGAGTGTGTAGTCAGGCAGCAGGTCGATGCGGCCAATCTCAGGTTTCGGACCATTCACCGAACGATTCACGAGCTCCATGAGATTGCCGGGGAAGAATCCCTGTGCCTTACCGATGTTGACCATCAGGCGCTCCATCCCTTCGGGGGCTGTGCGGCGGTCCTTGTCGCTCTTGTCACCCTTGCGGCGTCCTGAGGCTTCGCCACGCTCGCGGCGTCCGGCGCGTTCGGACTCGTTGAGGTCGATGTCGGGCATATGCTGATAGTAGTGCAGCAGGCGGTTGAACTCAAGAGAGAGCACACGCTTCAGCAGATCCTCTTCAGAGAGCCATTCAAGTTTTTTGCGCACACCGGGCAGATACTTGTTGATCTCCTCTTCGTTGACTTGGACACGCTCCAGCCGGTCGGCCAGATTATAGAGCTGCTTCTCGATGATATGTTCGGGTGTAGGCACCTTACGGTACTCGAATTCCTTGCCGATGATTTTCTCGATTTCGCGGAGTTTGCCGCGTTCGCGAGAGTGGATGATTGCCACAGACACGCCGGTCTTGTTGGCACGTCCTGTACGCCCCGAACGGTGGGTGTAGACCGCCACATCATCGGGCAAGCCGTAGTTGATGACATGCGTGAGGTCGTCGACATCCAGACCTCGGGCGGCCACGTCGGTGGCCACGAGCAGCTGCGTCACATGGTCGCGGAATTTCTTCATCGCCAGATCACGCTGCTGCTGCGACAGGTCGCCATGCAGGCAGTCGGCGTTATATCCGTCGGCGATGAGTTTGTCGGCAATCTCCTGGGTCTCCTTGCGGGTGCGGCAGAAGATGATGCCGTAGATGTCGGGGTTATTGTCGGCGATACGCTTGAGGGCGAGATATTTGTCGTGAGCTTTCACCATATAATAGATGTGCTTCACGTTTTTCGAACCCTCATTCTTGTTGCCGGCTACAAACTCTACCGGCTCCTTCATGAAGCGCTTCGAGATATTTGCAATCTCCTTGGGCATTGTGGCCGAGAACATGAGCATCTTGCGCTCCTCGGGCACATGCGATAGAATCTCGTTGATGTCGTCGAGGAAGCCCATGTTGAGCATCTCGTCGGCCTCATCGAGAATCACCGTGTGCACACCGTTGAGGCGCACCTCACCACGCTTGATGAGATCGATGAGTCGGCCGGGGGTGGCCACAATCACCTGCACACCCTTGCGCAGCGAGCGAATCTGCGACTCAATGCTTGAGCCGCCATATACCGGCAGAATTCTCACATTATCCTGATACTTCGAGAAGTCGGCGAGGTCGCCGGCAATCTGCAGGCAGAGCTCGCGTGTAGGTGCTATTATAAGCGCCTGCGGCACATCGCTGTCGGGGTTGATGCGCTGCAGCACGGGGAGGCCGAAAGCGGCCGTTTTGCCGGTGCCGGTCTGTGCCAGACCGATGACATCCCCCTCCTGTGTCAGAAGGTGCGGAATCACCATCTCCTGGATGGGCATCGGGTGTTCGAAACCGAGTTCGGTGATTGCACGCAGCAGTTCGGGTGCAACGCCGAGATCGGCGAAGGTTTTCATTTCTTTATCGTTATCTTCATTCATAATTTCTATTGTAATTGTCTAAATTTTAGTGGGCGTCGGTGGAATCCTTATAATTGGATTTCATGACTATAACGCCCGATGGGGTTAAATAGATTAATCATTTTGGCATAAGATTAATCTTGATTGTTGAAGATTAATTCTGATTAAGCGGGATTAAGCGCGATAATCGGGGTTGATCGGGATTAATCGGGATTCTGCGGGATTGATTGCGATTAAGCTGGGTTAATCGCGATTAATCGGGATTGATTGGAATTCAGCGGGGTTAATCCTGATAATCTGGGGCAGCTCCCTTAGCTTGCTGATTGAGAATAGCGGAATCAGCTGGTTGGGGGTCATCGGGATTGGCTCGGGGGTGAGTCCGGCTATACATGCCAGGCGGCCGATTATCTCCTTAGCCGACATGTGCTGTCGCAGCGCCTCCATCGAGAGCGAATTGTCGCGTTTCGACAGGCGTAGCCCTTCGGCGTTGCAGATAAGGGGGAGATGCGCGAATTCAGGAGCCTTGTGATTGAGAAGTGAATATAGCCATATCTGCTGGGCGGCTGATAGGAGAAGGTCGTTGCCACGCATCACTTCAGAGATCTGCATGTCGGCGTCGTCAGCCACCACAGCCAGTTGATAAGCCCAGGCTCCATCGGCACGACGCAATATGAAGTCGCCACATTCGCGAGCCAGATTAAAACTCTGTATTCCAGCAATGGCGTCGGAGAAGGTGATATCGGTGTCGTCGACAGTGAGGCGGGTCGATGGCTTGCGTGTAGGATGAGCCGGGGGAGAGATGCGGCAGGTGCCGGCATACACTACCCGGCCGTCAGACTGATGCGGTGCCTGTGTAGCCATGATGTCGGCCCTCGTGCAATAGCATGGATAGGTGAGACCGGTAGCTTCAAGCCGGCCGAGGATGGATTCATATAAATCCCCCCGGGAGCTTTGTGAATAGGGGGCATGAGGCCCCATATCAGCCGATCCCCCCTCGTCCCACTCCAGTCCGAGCCACTCGAGGTCAGACTCAATGTGGGCCACGAATTCCGGCTTGGATCGCTGAGGGTCGAGATCTTCGATGCGTAATATCCATTCACCCTCTCTTGACTTCACACTCAGCCACGACATCAGGGCAGTGAATATATTCCCGAGGTGCATACGTCCTGAAGGGGAGGGAGCGAAACGCCCGCGAGGCGGAGTAGAGGTGGTGGAGTTAATCGGAGTCATGCGCTTAGAATCAGACTTAAGTATCTCTCAAAAATTAGTTAATAATTAACTAATTTTTGAGCTATGATTCTTTTTGGTCTTTTTGGGCGCTTTTCGTCGTCTTCGTCAGTCGCTTAGCTCGCTAAGCTCCTTCCTCAGCCAACGAAAATCACTCAAAAAATCCTCAAAAATAATGCATAGCTAATTTTTGAGAGATACTTAAAATGCAAAGTTAACACTTTTTCCTGACCCGACCTCACCCCAGAGCCTAAAAGGAGCGGCTCCCCTCCTTTATCTCGGCTTAATCCTGAAAATTGAGCTCAATCCTACTCAATCGAGCTCAATCCCGATTAATCCGGACTAATCCCGATAAATCGGGTTAAATCGGGGTGCATCCCGCTTAATCGGGAAAACTCCGGGCGAATCAGGATTAATCAGGGGCTTTACTGCGGCAAAAGCAAAGGCTGCGATGCCGATTTTACTCAGCATCGCAGCCTCCTTTAAGATTTCGGTCGGCTATCCGGAGCCGCTTGACTCCGGATAGCTCGGTTAATGCAATTAAGATTATTTGATCACAACCTTGCGGCCATTGATCACGTAGATGCCGCGGTTGAGTTCTTTGAGTGACTCAACGGGAGCGTTGTTGAGCAGACGCATGCCATTGACGTTGTATACTGTCACTGTGCCGTCAGCCTTGAAGAGGTCGACTGCAACGTTGGCGTCGTCAACCACTGTGTAGTTGAAGCTGCTGCCCTCGATGGGGAGCTCGCCATCCATGAAGTAGCCGTCGGGGATGACTACAGTGTACTCGCCTACGCCGGTGATGGGATCTACGCCACCGAAGGTGTCAGCAAAGAAGATGTTGACAGAGAAAGACTTGGGCTGATAGCCGGGCAGAGTGAACGCCGGGTCATCGTCATTGCCACCGAAGCTGGGATCGTTGGGGTCAACACCGAAGCCGGAGTCATCGCCGTGGCCGCCGAACTCGGGATCCTGGTCATCGCCGGTCACACCGAAGTCATCGTCGCCGCCGTGGCCACCGAACTCAGGATCCTGCTCGTCAGAAGTCACACCGAAGTCATCGTCGCCGCCGTGGCCACCGAACTCGGGATCCGGTTCGTCAGAAGTCACACCGAAGTCGTCGTCGCCGTGGCCACCGAACTCGGGATCCTGTTCGTCAGAAGTCACACCGAAGTCGTCGTCGCCCTCGAAGCCGCCGAACTCATCGTCAGAGCCTGCAGCCTCGTTGCTGAAGAATGAAGTGCTGTAAACCTCTACATAAGCGCCGTCAGCGAAAGTGTTGGATACGGGCACCTCAACTACAACCTCATCGCCGCGCATGAGCTTGATGGGCTCGTCGCAGTCATAAGCGGCCTGCACGTCGCCACCGTCAACCATGTAGTTGACCCAAGAGAGGCCATCTTTCCACTGGTCGTCCTGGATGTTGACAGAGCTGCCAATCTCAGGAGTAGCCTCGCTCACGAGAGAAGCGAATGTGCCTGCAGAGTCGCCGTCGATATAGCGGAAAGAGAGTGAGCCACCTGCAATCTTGTACTCGCCATTCTCACCCATCTGGAAGAAACCATTCGGGATAACGACAGCATAGTCGCCGGGCTCGGTGTAGTCATCCTCAAAGAAGATGAACATAACCATTGCAGCACCCTCGTAATTGTCCTCTTCGTCGAGCATGTTCTCTACCATATAGCAGGGTTCGAACTCTTCCAATTCAGCTGCATCGGCCGAAACAGCGATCTCAGAGATGACGTTGCCGTTGTGATAGAGCTTCACAGTCTCAGCGCAATCTTTATTGACAGAGAAGGGTTCTTCGCTTCCGAGGAAGAAACCCATTTCGCTCATGCCTGAGGGAAGGGTCAGACGGTTGTTGACAGAGCCGTCCATGGGGCTTACCTCAAGGATGTAGTCGTTGATCTGGCCGTCGTAAGAGGGAGTTACAGGTACTTCGCCCTCGATTTCGTAGTCAAATTCCATGGCCAGCACCTCAGCACCATTGATGGTGAAGAAGCCCTGCGGGATGTTGACAGTGTACTTGCCGGGCTGAGTGATGGGATCTTCAGCAAACACGATCTGCACTACTGACGGGTTCATGGGATTCACGCCCATCTCGTCACCGGGATTTTCGGGGTCAACGCCGAAGTTGTCGTCGCCGAAGCCTCCGAACTCGGGATCCTGGTCGCCGCCGTCAACGCCGAAGTTGTCGTCGCCGTCGTGGCCACCGAACTCGGGATCCTGGTCGCCGCCGTCAACGCCGAAGTTGTCGTCGCCCTCAGAGCCACCGAATTCGGGGTCCTGGTCTTCGGCGTCAACACCGAAGTTATCGTCGCCCTCGAAGCCGCCGAAATCGTCGTCGCCCTCAGCAGCAGCGCGCTTCACCTTCTTGGCGAAGTCGAAGCCCATGACAGTTGCGAAGGGGGGAGTGTCGGTAGTGTCGGCTGCATAAACCCAAGCGATAGTCTGGCCCTCATAGCTAAGTGTGATAGGCTGGTTGCACTTCGGGTTCTTCTCCATTCCGAGCTGGAATACATACTGCACCATCTGCATGCCGCTGGGAGCGACTTCCATATCCACCGGACCCTCTTCAGCAAGATTCGGGGTAGCCTCACCGAAGAGATTCTCCTGATTGAGCTCCGGACCGAGCACAAAGTCAGCCTGCGACACACGCAGCTGGTTGCTCATAGTGCCGTCAAAGCATTTTGCAGCCAGAGTGAGAGTCACCGAGGCCTCGCCCATCGGGTTAGAAGCCATCCATGAATACTTCTTGGCGGGTTTCTTGTCGGCGTAAGCCACCTCGGTGTCGCCACCGTTGCAGACCACCACACCCTTGTCGGATGTCACCATGCCGTAGTTGTAGTAGTCATCCATCAAGGTGAATTCCACCTCGTTGAGGAAGCGTCCTGCGGGAGCAGAGATTGTGATTGTGTTGTTGCTGTAAGCGCGGATGCTATAGGCAGGAGCTGTGAAATAAGCGGGCTCGCTGTTATCCTCGCCATTCTGGTCGAACGACATCGTCACGCCCTCGAAGCTGACGCTCTTGAGCGGACGCACCTGAGATGAGCCATCCTCAGTGACTCCATCTACAACCACACCGGAGCCTTCGACTCCGTAGTCCGCTGCCTTGAGGGTCACCACATTCTGGGCAGATGCGCTCAGAGAGGTGGCTCCGGCAAGAAGCAACGAACCGATCAGGTAAGTTTTCTTCATACTTAAGTGATTAATTGTTATTGTGAAAAATTGAAATGAGTATCGTATACGTGAGTTTTGCGCATGTCATCGCATATGGCGGCGACTACGCACGTGGTTAAAACGAGGATTGGAATTCATTTTCGACTGTGATGCCAGAAGTGGCAGAGATTGCGCACTCTGCGATATGATGTGGCATTTTGCAAACACCGCCAATGTTGGCGCGGTTAAAAACCGTGGTGAAATGAACTCTGTGCCATCTTTCAAAAGAATCTGGAGAATGATGCTATCTTAAGTCAGATTGTCTGCCGGGAGCCGAAAGTGTCGGAAGTGGATTTAAGTTAATGATAGGGTGGGCCCGTTCAGACTAAAAAGACGTCAGGTGCGAGACTTGATGCTTCGGAATGATGGAGGGGAGATGCAGGGAGGGTGGAGAGGTTGAAGGGGTGGTTGTGAAGGTAGTCTGTTAGATTTTTTTAATGGTTAAAACTGGAGAATTAATCTCTTGATGGCATTCTCGGCGCGGTGGCTAAGAAATGATGTCGTTAATAGAGGTTAAATCTCATATCGGAGGCAAAATTAATAAATAAGATTTTAAATACCAATTTTCTGGGTGATTTTTGCAAATTTTATGAGATTTTTGTTGGTTTGGGAGGTCTCGGGGCCCTTAATCCGGATGGTCATATAGAATGAGGAGGGGTGAAAAAGTCATGATTATATGGGTATCAGACATATGCGCGTGCCGGGAATTGGAGATGATTCACATCGTGTGTGCAAATAGCAGTTGCGCGATATGGTCTCAGGCAGCTGGTGCTGGCCGAAGATGCACACGGCTATGAGTGTGCTGTCTGTCCCCCTTGTCTTCGAATGCGGCCGGAGAGGCCGGTTGGCAGGAGCAGAAGTTGAATCATATTTTTCAGATATAAAAATATAGGATAGTGAAAGGAGCGTGAATGTTTTCGTGACTTAGATTTCGCGTTTGTCTGGAGAATTCTGCAAGTGCGGATTCCTATGGAATCAAGCGCTCCGGTCAATGAATCGACCGTGCAGTCCGATAATAGACTTGCTTAACCTATAACAATAGTCTTATTCGCAATGGCCCGATATTGCCACGTGCGGAATTTTGTATCTTATGCGATAAATTGTCTTTCATAGCCGCTTGCCATGACCTCTTAGAGGGGTGCTCTGTCAGTTATGGTTGCGATATGAATAACAATACCGACTGCAAAAGTAATAATTAAATTCAAAAAGATACAAATTTTTCTGAAAATTTTTGCTTCCAGCTCCGCGCGAGTTTGGGATTAACCGGGGTGAATCGGGATTAATCGGGGTGAATCGGGATTAATCGGGGTGAATCGGGATTAACCGGGATTAATCGGGGTAAATCGGGTTAGTTTTTTTCCGTTATTTGGCGGATGCCTGTGCAGCGGGGGTAGTCGCTGCAGCCCCAGAATTCTCTGCCTTGATAGTAGCCTTTCTTCTGCATCTTTTTCAACATTGGTTTGCCGCAGTTAGGACAGTTGGGCGCTCCGGCCGATACTGATTGCAGTTTGCGTGCCTCAAGTCGTTCGGCGGTCATATTTTCTGTAAACCCTCCGTTGGCACGGAAAGTCTGGAGGTGGCTATGCATCTGAGACTGTAGCATTTTATTCTCACGCAGGCACACCACCAGCAGAGCATTGGCTGCAATTGTGGGATCATCATGATCAAACCATGGCGAGAATTTAGCTTTTTGAGTCAGTATATGCAGTGCTGCGTCGTGAAGATAGCTGTTGGAATATTGCGGTCGGTCGAGTGGGGTATGCCATATTGCTTCGCGGTGTGGATTGCCTATCGGCCAGATTTCGGCACGTCGGCGTAGCAGGAAGTTGAAGAGGTCACCCTGTAGTTCATCAAAGCTGGCACGAGCCACATCGAGCAGACGCATTTCAGTCTCAATCGAAGTAGAGTGGCGAGCCGAACCCTCGGCAATATTGGCCACCCCCGAGCGCGCAGCCATCACCATCTGGTCATATAGCCGGCGTCCGGGATCGATGTGGTAATCCACAAAACGGTCGCAGAAATCTTGTGTCGAGAGTTGGATAATGCTGGCCATTATCCATGAATCCAACCAATAATATGATTGGGAGAATCTTATATCTACACTCATGTGCTATATGGTATTATGTGACACATCCCGCAATGCTGCGATATTGGCCGTAACAGCGGGTCGAAGTACTTCTATTTTGATGGATACTCCGCAGCAAAGGTATATCTAAATATTGAAGTTGGCAAAGAATATGCTATGAAACATATAAGCCTAAGTATCATGGACCGATAGGCGCCCCCTTAAGACTGTGATGGAGCCAAGGCCGTGGCTCATAGCCTTTTTGGAGCTTTTAGCCCTCTTCCACCGATGGGAAGTCACCCCAAAAACTCCTAAAAATAATACATAGCGATTTTTTAAGAGATAGTTATGGCGAAGATAAGAGACAGTTATGGCGAAGAATTGTTAACTTTGCAGTATGAATGCAAAGAGAATTGTTGAATTGGCGGTTCAGGCACTGATGCTTGGATTCCTATTCTTGAGTGCGCCTGTAGTTATGGAGGCGCACTACAAGGAGGGGGAGTCCTCGTCTGCGGCGCATGTTGCGGCAGAGGATGCGCCGCATGTTGTGGCAGAGCATCATGAAGATGGAGATTCTCTGGCCACTACGCTCGACAATCTGGTTGTCACAGCCACTCAGGAGAAGAGTCTCATTCCAGGTCAGGAACTCAGCGGTAAAGAGCTCGACCGCCTTTCGGCACTGAATGTGGCTGATGCAGTAAGATACTTCTCCGGAGCCCAAATCAAGGATTATGGTGGAGTGGGGGGCGTGAAGACTGTGGATGTGCGTTCGATGGGCTCGAATCATGTGGGCGTATTCTATGATGGCATCGCCTTGGGCAACGCCCAGAATGGTCAGATTGACCTCGGCCGCTACTCGCTCGACAACATAGAGCAGATTTCGCTTTATAACGGCCAGAAATCAGAGCTGTTCTCCACGGCCAAAGATCTGTCATCAGCCGGAGCAATCTATATCCGCACAAAGCGGCCGCGATTTTCCGAGGGGAAGCGGCTGAATCTTCATGTGGGACTGCGCGGGGGAAGTTTCGGCCTGTTGAATCCGTCGGTGCGGGCCGAATATCAGTTCAATCAGTCGCTTTCAGCCAGTCTGAGTGCCGAATACACCCATGCCGACGGTAAATATAAATTCCGCTACCGTCGTGTCTATCCTGACGGCACCACTGCCTGGGACACCACCGCCACGCGTCGCAACGGCGATGTCGAGGCTCTGCGCCTTGAAGGGGCCCTCTTCGGACGCATCCCCGAAGGTTCATACATGGGAAAGATATACTTCTATAACTCCAATCGTGGCATACCCGGCGCGATAGTCAACAACGTATGGAAAAACTCGCAGCGTCAATGGGACCGCAATATCTTTGTGCAGGGCAACTTCAAGCGTAGGCTCGGCGAGCGCGACCAGATAATGGTCAATGCCAAGTATGCGCGCGACTACCTGCATTATCTCAACCCCGACACCACGCTGATGTACACCGACAATGAGTTCTGGCAGACCGAGGTCTATGCATCTGTGGCCAATATGGTCGAACTGCGTCATGACTGGAATCTGAACGTGGCCGTAGACTATCAATTCAACACCCTCTCATCAACCCTGGCCGATTTTGCCGACCCCACGCGCCACACCTTGATGACAGCACTGAGCATGAACTACACCCCCGGGCCTGTGTCGATGCAGGGGAGTCTGATGACCACATCGGTGTTCGACCGCTCATACTCGCCGCGCCGTGGCGATGCCCCCCGCACTGAATATCATCGCTCGCGCACGGCTCTTAACGGCGCCCTGTTTGTCAACTGGCAGCCATTCAGCCTGCATGACCTGCGTGTGCGCGCTTTCTACAAGCGCGCCTTCAGAATGCCTACATTCAATGACCTGTATTACACCGATATGGGTAACGCCAACCTCAATCCGGAGTATGCCTCGCAATGGGACCTCGGATTGTCGTGGCGCCGAGACTTCAGCCGCACCGTGTGGCGCTACGTCGAGCTTCGCGCCGACGGCTATCATAACCGCATCACCGACAAAATCATAGCTGTCCCCAAAGGAAACTCGCAATATCGCTGGATGATGATGAACATCGGCAAGGTCAGGATCTGGGGACTCGACCTGAATGCCGAGGCGATGCTCTCACCATCCGCCAGCCTGGAGATAGGGGGCAAACTCACCTACACCTTCCAGCGGGCCATGGACTACACCGATCCATCCGACAATCAAGATGCCGCCGGCACCTACAAAGGTCAGATTGCGTACATACCCCGTCATAGCGGGGCGGCAAATCTGTGGGCCAACTGGCGACGCTGGGAACTTAACTACAGCTTCATCTACGTAGGGGAGCGCTGGCACAACTCATCAAACATACCCGCCAACTACGAGCAACCCTGGTATACCCACGATGCCACCATCTCCTACACTCTCCCCTTGCGCAAGCTCAGCATGCGCTTCCAGCTCGAAGTCAATAACCTTCTTAACCAGCAATATGAGGTGATACTCAATTATCCGATGCCCGGACGCAACTGGCGCCTCGGGGTGACTCTGGATATCTGACCCACCGTACCCTCTTCAATTGCATCAGTTCGACATTTGATTATGAAAGAATACAGCATAAATCTTTGCGCAAGGCTTCTGCATGCTATCGGATGCAGACGGAGCGTCAATGCGCTTGTGGCGGCCGTAGCACTCGGTCTGCTCGCCATGTCAGGTGGTTGCCGTCATGATGTGGTGGTGGATTTTCCCACTACCACAAAACCCGGTGGCGACGGCTCAGGCGACTCATCGATTGATAATCCGCTGGCTCCCATCGGTTTCTATCTCCTCAACCAGGGGAATATGGGCATGAACAAAGCCTCGATTGACTATTACGATTACTCCACCGGCGAATACACCCTCAATCTCTATCTTCAGGCCAATCCTGATGCCGTGATGGCCCTTGGTGATGTCGGCAATCAGATACGCATCTACAATGGCCGGCTCTGGGCAATCATCAATTGCTCCAACAAGGTAGAGGTAATGCGCGCCTCCGACTGCCGACGCATCGGGCAGGTCGATATCCCCAACTGCCGGTATATGGCCTTTGACGGCGACTATGCCTATGTCACGTCCTATGCCGGACCTGTAGAGATTGACGAAGATTATCGCCAGCTCGGCTATGTGGCCAAGATAGATGTCAACACCCTCGAAGTCAAGGGGCGCTGCACGGTAGGTTATCAGCCGGATGGCATAGCCATTTCAGGCGGAAAGATATATGTGGCCAATAGCGGGGGCTACAGAGTGCCCAATTACGAACGCACCCTGAGTGTGATAGATGTGGCCACCTTTGAGGTGGAGCGCGAGGTGGAACTGGGTATAAATCTGAATAATGTGGTCGCCGATAGCCGTGGTCGCATATGGGTCAGCTCGCGAGGCGACTATTACGATGTGGAGGGGGCCGTGTATTGCTACGACCCGGCCTCCGACAGTCTGCTTGCCACACTCCCCATCGATGCCCAATCAATATGGCTTGATTCCGACCGCCTTTATCTTCTCGGCAACTCCTTCAGCTATGACACCATGACCTCCACTCCGAGTTATCATGTGGTCGACACCACTGATCAGACCATCCTGCAGTCGGCGTGGGAGGGAGCTACGGAATTCAATCAGATCAAGGCCCCCTATTGTGTGGCGGTAGATCCGGTCAGAGGCGATATCTACATCACTGATGCAGGCAACTATGTCAATCCCGGCTATGTCTACTCATTCGCTGCTGACGGCACATTCAAATGGCGGCAGCGCGCCGGCGATGTCCCGGCCTCGATAGCATTCCTGAATTGATGGCCTCGATTCGCGTCATGCTGCGAATCGCTGTCGGCCGCCCCGCCTACAGGTGGTAAGAGATGTTAAAGCTACAATCCCTGTGCATTCGAGCGAGTGCACAGGGATTGTAGCTTATTCTGTAATGATGTTCAGGTTTGGCCGGCTTATGCCAGTAAAGTGCGTGAGAGCGTCAGGCCAATCATGATGATGCCCATGCAGAATGTTATGCCTATCATCATGCGGTAAAGCCGAGCCGAGTCATACGACTTTCTGCGCAGCTCGAGGCGTTCTTCATTCGACAGTCCCGCCTCCTCACTGCGTTGCCATTGGGCCTTGCACTTCCAGGCGAAATATATAGCCAGTATGCCGGTGATAGGGAAGCAGAGAATCATCGCTATGACAGCGCTGATAATCGACACTCCCTGCGGGGGCACCGAATAGTCGTGGGTCTGCATCCTCTCAGCCTCCTCAAACGCCTCACGGAGATACTCCTCCATATTGGCGCGGTTGAGGGGTTCCCCCTCCATCATCTTTGATTTTGAGGGAGCCACATCAGCGGCTTCGGGCACAGGTAAAGGCTCGCCCGACTCCGGGTCAAGACCTGCGAGCATGCGTCGCATCCCACGGCAGATGTCGGCCACCTCATCGGCATGTTGCCAATCAGGCATACCCTTGCACCAGACGTAGGTCTTCGGGCCTATTCCACTCTCCAGCAGTTGCCGGAGAGTGAAAGGCCCTTGTTGCTCTTTATCAATTCGTGCGAAATATCTCATTAATTACTGATTGCGACCGTGGCAATTCTTATACTTCTTGCCGCTTCCGCAGGGGCAGGGGTCATTGCGTCCGATCTTCGGGTCAGCCTTTGTGGGCTGAGCCGGAGCCGCCGGACGATTTGCAGACTGGGCCGCGCGGCGCTGGTCGGATTCGCCGGGATAGGCATCGCGGGTGGTAGAATAGTTCGCATAGGGATTATGCATCTGCTGCGGCATCTCACGCTGAATCTGCTGCGCCTGTGCCTGAGCCTTCTGACGCAGAGCCTCAGCCTCCTTGGCCTGACGCTCAGCCTCCTTGGCCTCAGCATAGTCAGGCACAGCCAGACGACCGCGCATCAGCGTGGCCACAGCCTTTGAGTTCATGCCATCAAGCATATTCTTCCAGAGCTCGTAAGCCTCAAGCTTATAGATTACGAGCGGATCCTTCTGCTCATACGATGCATTCTGCACCGAGCGGCGCAGTTCATCCATTTCGCGCAGCTGTTCCTGCCATGCCTTGTCGATTGATGACAGGAGCACGGTCTTCTCCCAGGATTTCGAGATCGGGCGGCAATTCTGCTCATAAGCCTCAGTGATGTCGGCGCGCACATTAAACATGCGACGTCCATCAGTCACCGGCACACCCACCGGGCCCGTTGCGCCTCTCTCCTCGACAAACTCACGGATATAGGGCATCGCGCCGGCCTCGATCTTCTCTTTCGAGCGCTTGAGGTGAGTCATGGCAGACTCGGCGAGATAATCGGTGAGTTCATCGCGGTTCATCTTTGCATAAGCATCGGCATCGATGTCGATTTCTATAGCAAGAGCGCGACGCACCTCATCGCGGAACTCATCATATCCACCCTCATATGTGCCTGAAGCCAGATTGGCGGCCACTTCATAAACCATGTTGGCGATATCCGAGCCGATGCGTTCACCCTTCAGAGCGTTCTGGCGTTTGCCATAGACACCCTTTCGCTGGGCATTCATCACATCGTCATATTCCACGAGGCGTTTGCGGATGCCGAAGTTATTCTCCTCCACGCGTTTCTGTGCATTCTCGATAGAGCGGGTCACCATCTTCGACTCAATCATGTCGCCCTCTTCGAAGCCGAGACGGTCGAGTGTCTTGACCACACGCTCATTGGCGAAGAGGCGCATCACGGTGTCTTCAAACGACACGAAGAATACCGATGAGCCCGGGTCGCCCTGACGTCCGGCACGACCGCGCAGCTGGCGGTCGACACGACGTGACTCATGGCGCTCGGTGCCGATGATGGCCAGACCGCCGGCCTCCTTAACCTCGGGGGTGAGCTTGATGTCGGTGCCTCGGCCCGCCATATTGGTGGCGATGGTGACAGTGCCCTTCTTGCCGGCCTGAGCCACGATGTCAGCCTCCTTCTGGTGGAGCTTCGCATTCAGCACCTGATGCGGAATCTTGCGCAGCTGGAGCATTCTTGAGAGAAGCTCGGAGATTTCTACCGATGTAGTGCCCACGAGCACAGGGCGTCCGAGTTTCACCATATCCTCAACCTCCTGGATTACGGCCGCATACTTCTCCTTCTTGGTGCGGTAGACACGGTCGTTCTGGTCGTTGCGGATCACCGGGCGGTTGGTGGGAATCTCCACCACCTCCAGTTTATAGATATCATAGAACTCACCCGCCTCAGTCATGGCCGTACCGGTCATGCCGGCGAGCTTGCGATACATTCTGAAGTAGTTCTGCAGAGTGATTGTGGCATAGGTCTGAGTGGCGGCCTCAACCTTCACACCCTCCTTGGCCTCGATAGCCTGATGCAGGCCATCAGAATAGCGTCGGCCCTCCATGATACGACCTGTCTGCTCATCGACAATCTTGATTTTATTGTCGTCAATCACATACTCCACATCCTTATCGAAGAGAGTGTAAGCCTTCAGGAGCTGGTTGACAGTGTGCACACGCTCAGCCTTGACAGCATAGTCAGCCAGCAGGGCATCTTTCTTCTCCTGCTTCTCTTCGGCCGAGAGCTCCTCGGTGTCGACCGTAGAGAGCTGGCTTGCGATGTCGGGGAGCACGAAGAATTGCGGGTCCTGCGTGGTGTCGGTCAGCACGGCGATACCCTTGTCGGTGAGCTCGATTGAGTGGTTCTTCTCATCAATCACGAAATAGAGGGGCTCTACGGCCACGGGCATTTCGCGGTTGTTATCTTGCATGTATTTAGCCTCGGTCTTGAGCAGAATCTGCTTGATGCCATCCTCGCTGAGATATCGGATCAGCTGATTATGCTTCGGCAGACCCTTGTAGGCGCGGAAGAGCGAGAGTCCGCCCATCTCAAGCAGCTGGTCGGCTGTGAGGGGTTTCTTCGAGGGGTCCTCCTTGCGGGCGGTGTCGAACTTGGCAATCTTCTCAGGATCGCCGCTCTGGGCAGCCGCAATCATATCTTTAGCCTCGATGAGATACTGCTGGGCCAGACGGCGCTGGGCATTGACCACTTTCTCGACATTGGGCTTGAACTCATTAAACATCTGGTCGTCCCCCTTCGGCACCGGACCTGAGATGATGAGCGGAGTACGCGCATCGTCGATAAGCACTGAGTCGACCTCATCGACTATGGCATAGTAATGGTCGTTGCGCTGCACGAGGTCAGACTCCTGAGTGGCCATATTGTCGCGCAGATAGTCGAAGCCGAACTCATTATTGGTGCCGAATGTGATGTCGCAGCGATAGGCGTTGCGGCGCTCTTCAGAGTTAGGTTCGGTCTTATCGATGCAGTTCACGCTCAGACCGTGGAACTGATAGAGGGGACCCATCCACTCCGAGTCACGCTTAGCCAGATAGTCATTGACAGTGACCACATGCACACCCTCGCCGGTGAGAGCGTTGAGGAATACCGGCAGCGTAGCCACGAGAGTCTTACCCTCACCAGTGGCCATCTCGGCGATATTGTTCGAAGTCATGTCTCCATTGAGGATGCCATGGAGCACCATGCCGCCGATGAGCTGCACATCATAGTGCACCATATCCCAAGTCATGAGGTTGCCACCGGCCATCCATGAATGTTTGTAGATAGCCTTGTCGCCATCGATGCTGACGAAGTCTTTTCCGGCGGCGGCCAGCTCGCGGTCGGCCTCGGATGCAGTGACCTCGATAGTCTCATTGTTGGCAAATCGGCGGGCAGTCTCCTTGACCACGGCGAAGACTTCGGGGAGAGCCGCATCGAGCTTGCGGGCATACATCTTGAAGCAATCATCGCGCAGGTCATCGATTTTTTTCCAGAGGGGTTCGCGCTTGTCGTAGTCGAGAGTCTCGATTTCGGCACGTATCTGGGCTATCTGATCCTTATAGTTGGCAGCTTCGCCGCGGATATCATCGCGGATGACGTTGATGCGGTGGCGCAGGTCATCGTTAGATTCCTCCAGGAGCTGGGCGGAGATAGGGTTAATTTCCTTCTCCAGGCGATTCCAGAGGGGGCGCACGGCACGCTCGCTCTGATTTCCGAATATTTTTTTGAGAATTGAGTTAAGTCCCATTAAACAGTGATTATATGGTCGTCGGCATCTGATGATGCCGGCAAAAATGATTTTAAGATAGGATGCTGATTCCACGCGGCACACTCCCGGCTCAGGAAGTGATGACGTAAAATCATGCAAAGTTAACTAATATAATGATTGTTAGCAAAAATCGCGCCAGTTTTTTTCATCCACCTCTACGGTGGCGGAGTCTGACCGAAGTCCGGCTGCCATGTCTCAAAAACTGAGTGGGGCGCGAGAAGCACCGTTGGGACTGCGAATGTGAAGCGCCGACGTCACGGTGGGGGCGATAACGGCCGCATCCACCGGAGTGCCGATTGTGCGGGCCTCCACGTCGGGGCCCAGCATGAAGAAAGGTGTGCTCACCACCGCCGCGCGCACCGGGCGCACATCGGGGGGATATCTCGAGTCATCGACCACATTCCAGCCCGGCAGGAAGGTGAGGAATATGTCGCCCGCTGTCTTCGGGTCAATGCTGCGGCGCAGCGCCCGGGTCTCGTCGGAGGGGTCAGTGAGGATATCAGTCAGAGTGCGTGCCTCAGCTATGCCGCTCATCTTCACCAGGAAGGCACTTGCCTCGGCCTGGGCTTGCCCGGGGGTCAGCGAGTGGTTGTCGAGCTGATGATGGTCGAGATATATCTGGTCGGCATAGATATGGCTGACATAGTCGGCATTGCCGTATTTTGCAGAGAGGTAGGAGTTGAGCAGCGACTCCACGCGCTTGAGCGACACATCGCCCGATGGGATTCGAAATTTCGGGTCATCGGGTGTGGCATCGTCGTAATATCCCGTAGATGAGAGGAAAATCAGGGCATTGTCCAGTCCTACGCTCGAATCGATGGCGCTCAGCAGCCGACCGATTTGTGAGTCAAGGCGCAGGTAGGTGTCTTCAAGCTCGAGTCGGAAATCGCCGTCCGCCACATCCTTGTAAGGCGCGGCGGTATATCCGATGCTGAGCATATCGATAGCGTCATCGCGGCTGCCGAGATTCAGATTGCGGATAGCCTCGATGGCGAGGTCGGTGACCTCGGTGTTGACCGGAGCCGCCCCCTTGAATCGGCTGAAGACATCGCGGTCAGTCAGCGGGAATGTATATCTGAAAGGGTAGTGGCGTTTCTGGGCCGGTATGCCGGGATAGCGCTTAAGGTCGATTGCCGGGCGCCACGACAGAGTGTCGAGGCGTGCTGAGAGGGGATTGAGACGGTTGCGCTGGGTAACAAACTGCGGGAAGTCGCGGTAATAAGCCGTCGACGACCATTTGCCATCCGTGTCATTTATCCAGAGAGCGCAGCTCCCGGCGTGTCCGGCCATGATGATAGCCTGCTGGGCATCGGGCGAAATTGCATAGACCGAGGTGAGCCCGTCGCCGTCGATAGCCACCTCATCAGATATGGTTGATAGCCGCAGATTCGCCGGCGAAAGAGCCTCGCGGGTGAAGTTGCCCAGTGAATTTTTATCCTCAAGCACCGGCTTCGGAGCCGCGTCGGAGACTCTGAACACCTCAGCCGAGGGTATGCCGCTGGCATTGGCGTAATTGCCGGTGTAGAGCAGCGCCGTGGCCGCCACGGGGTCCTTGATATTGCCCTGGAAGTCGACATGCTGCAGATAGAGGCCATCCTTCATCAGACGGCGGAATCCGCTCTCGCCGAAGAGGTCGCGCAGATATTGCAGATAGTCGGTGCGCAGCTGGTCGACGACGATTCCCACCACCAGTTTCGGTCGCGACGCATCGGTTGCGACGGCCACATTGATGGTCATCAGTCCCATGAGCAGGGATCCCAGCAGTCGGGAAGGGAGTCGGCGTTCAGCCATAGCGGTTAAAGATATATGAGAGTTGAAGAATTATCGTTTTGATTTTTTGCGCTTGGTGCCCTTGGGAGGGTGTATCTCGTCGGGGGTATATATTCTCCGGTCCAGTCGCGGATAGACCAAGGCATAAGATGCACACAGCGCCAGCGTGGCACCCCAAAGCGGGAATACAGCCGGATTGGCCGACTGCGGCTGGAATGGCCAGAGTGCCGTCATGATGACCAGCACAATCAGGTCTACAATCACCATAGCCTGGGCCAGCGGGCGCGTATGGCGCCACCAGATGCATATGGCCGGCACGAATTGCAGCGGCGTGAGCCACAGAAACATCAGATTCGGAGCCGTCGAATCGTGGGTGGAGACAAACACAAGAAACCATACCACACATCCGGCGAAGCCGAGCAGAGAGAAGAATATGGTCATCCACCATCTCACGATTCTACCTTTGAACCATTGCCAGAGGCCGATGCCGATATTGGCACACATCAGCAGTGTCGCGAAGAAAAGTGGTGTCAGATACCATGGTGTAGGAGGGAGCACCGGGTCGGAGCTCCCGGCATATAACACTTCAGGGGGGGAGGTTAGTTTACCGCCACCTGCAAAATGTGCATTTTCAGCAAGCTCCATGAAGCGCAGCGGCGAGAAAATCTCCTGCCTCGAATTGAGCGGAGCATCGATGCCGCTTCCCAGAGCCAGGTCGATACCGAACTGATACCAAGGGTAGTTGCGGTGGTAATGCCTCATTGCATTGCGGAATGAGGTGAATGCCACACTATCGGGATATATTATGCGGCGTGGCGCCACAGCCGAATCGAGCATAGCTGCGATTCGCGTAGAGCAATTGTCGCGCACATAATTGTAGCGGTAGGTGCGGTTGGCCGGCAGCGCGTTGATCTGCAGCAGATGGCGCAGTCGCTGAGTCTCCTCGGGCGAGAAATTGAGTGGTTGCTCCACGACTTTCGAACCACGCTCAATATATTGAGGCATAAACCATTCGAAGGGGTATCCCCACACCATATAGTCAGTCTCACCCTTCACGAACCGATACACAAAATTAGGGGTATTGAAATCAAACACCCCATAGTTCCACACCGAATCGACCACGGCGCCCGATGCATCGTAGCCCTGGATGCGGATTGCCTCATGGCCTACAAGCTCATAGATTTCCGGACCCGGATAGCAGGTGATGAGGCTCGCCCTCAGACGAGGAGTGATAGCCTGCATCGGCAGGATGCAGGCTATCACCATAAAAGTCAGTAATACGAAATATATGTGTTGACGCGTGTGCATCAATACTCGCAGTTTTTAGGATATCGGGGGAAGGGAATCACGTCGCGGATGTTCTGCATGCCGGTCACAAAGAGCACCAGGCGCTCGAAGCCCAGACCGAATCCGGAATGGGGCACACTGCCGAAGCGGCGTGTATCGAGATACCACTCCATCCCCTCCAGACCCATCTCATTGATGCGTCCCTGCAGCTTTTCGAAGTCCTCCTCACGCTGAGAGCCACCAATGATCTCGCCGATTTTCGGGAAGAGCACATCCATGGCGCGCACAGTCTTGCCATCCTCATTGAGCTTCATGTAGAAGGCCTTGATCTCCTTCGGATAGTCGGTAAGGATGACCGGTTTGCGGAAGTGTTCCTCCACCAGGTAGCGCTCATGCTCCGAAGCCAGGTCGACACCCCAGTATACCGGGAATTCAAACTTCTTGCCACTCTCCTCGAGGATTCGGATACCCTCAGTATAGGGGAGACGCACGAAATCATTCTCCACCACAAACTTCAGGCGCTCAGGCAGCTCCTTGTCGAAATGTTCGGCCAGGAACTCGATATCATCCTTGCAGTGCTCGAGAGCATAATTGATGCAATACTTGATGAATTCCTCAGCCAGATCCATGTTGTCCTGAATCTCATAGAAAGCCATTTCCGGCTCAATCATCCAGAACTCCGACAGATGGCGCGGAGTGTTGGAATTCTCAGCGCGGAAAGTGGGGCCGAAAGTGTAGATGCAACCCAGAGCGGTAGCGCCAAGCTCACCCTCGAGCTGGCCAGACACGGTGAGTGAGGCCATCTTGCCGAAGAAATCCTTCGAATAGTCGATTTTCCCCTCCTTATCGGTGGGCAGGTCATTGAGCGGCAGTGTAGTCACCTGGAACTGCGCACCAGCGCCCTCACAGTCAGAGGCAGTGATGAGCGGAGTGTGGAAATAGTAGAATCCCTTGTCGTTGAAGAACTTATGCACTGCGAAGGCCAAAGCGTGGCGCACACGCAGCACTGCCGAGAAGAAATTGGTGCGCGGACGCAGATGCGCCTTCTCGCGCAGGAACTCGAGCGAGTGTCCCTTCTTCTGGAGCGGATAGGTGTCGGGGTCGGCAGTGCCGTAGACCTGGAGCTCCTCGGCCTGAATCTCCACACTCTGTCCCTTACCCTGCGACTCCACGAGAGTGCCCTGTACATGGATAGATGCGCCGGTAGTGACCAGACGCAGGTCATCGTCAGAGAATTTCGCGAGGTCGAACACTATTTGCAGCGACTTTACAGAGGAGCCGTCGTTGAGGGCCACGAACTGCACATACTTGTTGCCACGGCGAGAGCGCACCCAACCCTTCACGTCGACAGTCTTGCCGAGATAGGGAGCCGGGTCGGCCATAAGCCGGGCCACCATTGTGCGACGAATATCTTGCATTGTAGATAAATCGGTTTCAAGTCCGGCGCAGCTGCATCGCCTGACAGCGGCTCTGCACCGGTGAGAATCATATCCGCCGGCCACTGTGCCGGCGGACAGATTCACGTATGTGATTATAAATTATAGATTATTCAAAAGACCCCATGCGGAGGAAGTTGACCTCCTCCTGAGTGAGGTAGCGCCAGCGGCCACGGGGCAGGTTCTTCTTTGTCAGACCTGCGAAGTATACGCGGTCGAGCTTGGTGACGCGGTATCCGAGGTGCTCGAAAATGCGGCGCACGATTCGGTTGCGACCTGAGTGGATCTCTATGCCGGCCTGGTTGCGGTCGGTGTCAGAGACGTAGCTGATGGCATCGGCGTGAATTTCGCCATCCTCGAGCTCAATGCCGTCGGCGATGCGCTGCATATCCTCTTCGGTGATATCCTTATCGGTCCATACGTGATAGATTTTCTTCTTCACGAATTTCGGATGAGTCAGTTTCGAAGCGAGGTCGCCATCGTTGGTGAGCAGAAGCACGCCGGTGGTGTTGCGGTCCAGTCGGCCTACGGGATAGATGCGCTCACGGCAGGCATTCTTCACGAGGTCGAGCACAGTGAGACGGCCGTTGGGGTCGTCGGAGGTAGTGACGCAATCCTTCGGCTTGTTGAGCAGCACATAGCACTTGCGCTCGGGAGTGACTACCTTCTCTTCATATTCCACCACATCGGTAGGAGTGATTTTCACACCCAGTTCGGTCACCACATTGCCATTCACCTTCACCTTGCCCTGAGTGATGAATTCATCGGCCTCGCGGCGAGAGCATATGCCGGCGTTGGCCATGAACTTGTTGAGGCGGATTTCGGTGTTCGGATCGATAGCCTCGATTTCATATTCAATCTGGCGCGGACGCGGAGTGAATGTGCGGTTCTGATTGTTGCGGTTGAAGCCACCCTGCTGGCGTGCCTGGTTAGGACGGTTCTGGCCGTAGGGGTTGCGACCCTGGTTCATGCGGGGCTGATAGCCGCCCTGATTGTTGCGGGGCTGGTAGCCGCCCTGGTTATTGCGGGGCTGATAGCCGCCCTGGTTGTTGCGGGGCTGATAGCCGCCCTGATTGTTGCGGGGCTGGTAGCCGCCCTGGTTGTTGCGGGGCTGGTAGCCGCCCTGATTGTTGCGGGGCTGATAGCCGCCCTGATTGTTGCGGGGCTGATAGCCGCCCTGATTGTTGCGGGGCTGATAGCCACCCTGGTTATTCTGGCCATAAGAATTCTGGCCATAACCATTCTGCTGGCGGGGCTGGTAGCCACCCTGATTGTTGCGGGGCTGATAGCCACCCTGCTGGCGGTTGTTGTAGCCTCCGTAAGAGTTCTGCTGACGGTTGTTGTAGCCATTCTGCTGGCGCGGCTGGTAGCCACCCTGCTGACCGTCGGCGTTATAATTGTTGCGGGGTTGGTATCCACCCTCGCGACGCTGATAGGGCTGATAGCCACCTTCGCGGCGCTGATAGGGCTGATAAGAGTTCTGGCGGGGCTGATAACCCTGGTTGTTGGCCGCCCCCTCTGACGATGCGTCATCGCCGGGCGCGTCAGCTGCACCCTGGTTGAGAGGACGATAGCGGTTTTCCTGGTCAGATGCGTCGATAGATGCGTTCAATGAACCTATACGCGGTCGTTTAGCTTTTTTCTCAGAATCCATAATGATAAAAGTTTTGAATAGGGAGGCACACGGCATCTCTGCCTGAGCACCCCGACTAAGGCACCTCCGGGGGCGATTTGTAGAATCAGTAGATTGCCCGGTTGTGGCTGAGTTGGAGTTTTTTTATTGGTTATGTAATAGTTAGAATTGTCTTTGCAATTATCGGTGAGATGAGTGGGAAGTCATAGATTCCCGTCATTCACCCGCGCGGTATACTCCTCATCGCCCGAGGAGGCCTGGGGGTGTATTGACGTTGCAAAGATAGTAAAAAATTGGTAAATTCGCTAATATTTAGTAATTTTGTTTGAAAATTTCCGCAAAGTAGCTTTCAATAAGCCCCTATCAGAGCGCGTTAATATTGTAATACCTCGCCGCGATGGCCGCTGAGGGGCTGAAGGTCGATTGTATTTATGAGGCTGGTCAAATTAAAATTTTTAATTAAGTAGAGCTTAGATTTGGCCGGCTACTTGACTCTTAAGGTGAAAAAGATATGTCAGAAAAAAGTATAAAGGGGAGCACGGCTGCCATACATGCGGCCATGCCGCGCAAGGATGCCTATGGCGCACTGGCCATGCCGGTGTATCATTGCTGTGCATATGAATTCCCCGACCATAAGTCGATGATTGACTCCTTCACCGGAGTGAGCGATGACCCCGACTACTCGAGGGTCACGAATCCTACTGTGATTCATTTCGAAAACATCATCAAGACTCTCACCGGAGCCTCTGAGGTGGTGGCTTTTACCTCAGGTATGGCGGCTATCTCAGCGGCCATAATGGCTGTGGCCTCGGCCGGATGCCGCATTGTCACCTCGCGTCATCTCTTCGGCAACACCTACTTGCTGCTCACCTCCACATTGGCCCGCTTCGGGGTGGAGACAGTGCTTGTTGACCTCACCGACCTTGATGCCGTGCGCGCCGCGGTCAACGACCGCACTGCCTGCATATATCTTGAGACTGTCACCAACCCGCAGATGGAGGTGGCCGACCTGCGTGCACTCGCTGATATTGCCCATGCCGCCGGTGTGCCCCTTATAGCCGACACCACCATGGTGCCCTTCATCTTCACCGATTGCCGGGCTCTTGGGGTGGATGTCGAGATATTGTCGAGTACAAAGTATCTCAGTGGGGGCGCCACATCGCTCGGCGGCCTTGTGGTGGACTACGGCACCTTCCCCGGCATTGGCCGCGCGCTGCGCAAAGACCTCCTGATGAATCTTGGCGGCTACATGACCCCGCATGCCGCCTATATGCAGACACTCGGCCTTGAGACCCTCCCGGCCCGCTACGATGTGCAGGAGCGCAATGCGATGGCTGTGGCCCGTGCACTGCACTCGATGTCAGGGCAGTATCCGATAGAGGTGTGCTATCCGGGGTTGGAGGATAACAAGTATCACGAGGTGGCCACCCGCCAGTTTGGCGGTCATTACGGCGCCATGCTCACCCTCAGCCTCCCCTCCGAGGAGGCGTGCTACAGATTTATAGATGCGTTGCAGCTTGTGCGCAGAGCCACCAACCTCTTCGACAACCGCACACTTGCCATACATCCGGCCAGCACGATATTCGGCACAATCGATGCCGCCACACGCCGGCAGATGGATGTCTCCGACCGCCTCATACGTCTCAGCATAGGACTTGAGGATGCCGACGACGTTATCGCCGACCTCACCCGGGCCATACGCGCCGCACTTGCCTGATCTCCCGCCTCAATTAAATCTCTGGTTATGGAATACGATTTCGACAGAAAGATTGACCGCGCCGGTTCGGGCGCGCTGAAATACGATGCTTTGCAGGAACGCTTCGGCCGCCCCGACCTGCTGCCGATGTGGGTGGCTGACATGGACTTCGCCACACCCGACTTCATCATCGATGCCCTGCGGCAGCGGCTGGAGCATCCGGTGATGGGCTACACCATCGAGCCGGCCGACTACCGACCCTCGATAATCGACTGGCTCCGCGAGCTTCACGGTGTGGAGGTCGACCCCTCATGGCTCACATTCATCCCCGGTATCGTGAAGGGTATAGGAATGGTGGTCAATCTCTTCACGGCCCCCGGCGATGGCGTGATCATCATGCCCCCGGTGTATTATCCTTTCCGCATCGTGCCCGAGGAGAATTCGCGCCGCGTGCTATATAATCCCCTCATAGAGCAGCCCGATGGACGCTACGCTCCCGATTTCGAGGGACTCGAGCGACTTGCCTCCGACCCTGGCAGCAAATTGCTGATACTGTCCAGCCCGCATAATCCTGCCGGAATAGCATGGACTCGCCCGCAGCTGGAGCGTATCGCTGAGATATGCGCCCGCCATGGAGTGCTGGTGGTGGCCGATGAGATTCATTCAGAGATGATGTTGTGGGGAGGCGGGCATGTGCCGTTCTACACAGTCTCTGACGCCGCCCGAGCCAACAGCATCACCTTCGCCGCCCCCTCCAAGACCTTCAACATCGCCGGCATAGTGAGCTCATATGCCATAGTGCCCGATGCGGAGCTCCGCGAGAGATTCTTCAGTTATCTTAAAGCCAACGAACTCGACGAGCCCACCCTCTTCTCACCCATCGCCACGATAGCCGCCTATCGCCATGGCCATGAATGGCGGCGCCGGATGCTCGCCTATGTAGAGGGCAACATCCGGTTTATCGAAGAATTCTGCAGCCGTCATCTCCCCGGCATAAAGGCATTGCGCCCAGACGCGAGCTTCCTGGTGTGGCTTGATTGCCGCCGGCTCGGCCTCAGCCACGATGAATTATGCAGCTTATTTTGCGACGACTGCCATCTTGCCCTCAACGATGGCGAGATGTTCGGCCCCGGTGGCGAGGGTTTCATGCGTCTCAATGCCGCAGCCCCGCGCGAGGTGGTGGCCGAAGGTTTGCGCCGCATAGAGGCGGCCCTGTCCCGCCGGTAGATAGCCGCCGCCACCACCGCCATAGTGCGGTCCCCCTGCCGCCGACCGGCAGAAACAGAATATTAACCTAAAGACTATTAATTATGAATGAATATAACGATGCCGCAGCGCAGCAGACTCCGAAATTCTCATTCGAGATACTCCCCCCGCTCAAAGGCAACAGTGTATATAAGGTGTATGGTATAATCGACAAACTCAAGGAGTTCAACCCCGCCTACATCAACATCACCTCCCACCACAGCGAGTATGTATATAAGGAGCAGCCGGACGGCAGTCTGCGCCGTGTGAGTGTGCGCAAGCGCCCCGGCACAGTGGCCATCGCCGCCGCCATACAGAACAAATACGGCATCCCGGCCGTGCCCCACATCATCTGCAAAGGATTCACAAAAGAGGAGACCGAGTATGCTCTTCTCGACCTCAACTTCCTCGGCATACAGAATCTCCTGCTGCTGCGCGGCGACTGCAAGTCGCTCGAGACGATGCAGCAGAATTCAGAACTCTATCACGAGCATGCCACCGACCTGCAGGCGCAGGTGAATCTCTTCAACCAGGGCTACTCACTCGACGGCACCCGCATCCAGGGCATCGAGACCCCCTTCACCTACGGCATGGCCTGCTATCCCGAAAAGCATGAAGAGGCCCCCAACATGGCCTCCGACCTCTATTGGGCCAAGAAGAAGGTTGATGCCGGCGCGTCATACCTCGTCACCCAGATGTTTTTCGACAATCAGAAGTATTTCGACTTCGTGGCACGCTGCCGCGAGGCCGGAATCAAGGTGCCCATTATCCCCGGCATAAAACCGATAGTGTTTGCCAATCAGCTGACTGTGTTGCCGAGAGTATTCCGCTCAGACATACCCGAAGATCTTGCCAATGCCCTGCTCGCCTGCCGCAGCGAGGAGGAGGTGAGAGCCGTAGGTGTGGAGTGGGGTATAGCCCAGTGTCGCGAACTTATAGCCAACGGAGTCGATGCGCTGCACTTCTACACCTTCCTCGCTTCCGACTCCGTGCGCCGTATAGCCGAGGCAATATATTGATATCACTTAACCGACACAGATGAGAATCCAAGATCGACTGCACGACGAAGTGCTGGTGCTCGATGGCGCCATGGGCACCATGATTCAGCGCCACGGTCTCACCGAAGATGATTTCCGGGGCACACTTCAGCTGCGCGACGATGTGAAATACAAAGGGTGCAACGACCTGCTGGTGCTCACGCGCCCCGATGTGATATCGGGCATACATGCGGCCTATATCGAGGCCGGTGCCGATATTATCGAGACCAATTCATTCAATGCCAATGCCATATCAATGGCTGAATATCATCTCGGCGACCGGGTCAGCGAAATCAACCGTGAGGCCGCGCGCCTTGCCCGATGTGAGGCGGACCGCGAATTCGAGCGGTCGGGGCGTCGGGTATATGTGGCCGGCAGCATGGGACCCTCGAATGTGGCGCTGAGTATCCCGGCCGTGCACGAGGGGGGCGTAGAGGTGGATTTCGACACCATGGCCGAGGCATATCGAGAGCAGGCCGAGGGATTGATTGAGGGTGGTGCCGACATCCTCTTGCTCGAGACAATTTTCGATACCCTCAATGCCAAGGCTGCCATTGCGGGTGTCAAGGTTGCCATGAGTCGAAAGAATCGCGAAGATATCCCCCTGATGATTTCGGTCACTCTCACCGAGCAGGGGCGCACCCTCTCAGGCCAGACCGTAGCCGCCTTTCTCGACTCAGTGCGTCATGCAGGCGCCATGAGCATAGGCCTCAACTGCGGATTCGGCGCCGAGGGCATGGCTCCTTGGCTCGAGCAGCTTCAGAGTGAGCCGGCATTCATCTCACTTCACCCCAATGCCGGATTGCCCGATGAGCTTGGACGATACACCGAGACACCGGCCACGATGGCTGCTGTGATGGCAAAATATCTTGCTGCCGGAAAGCTCAATATTGCCGGCGGATGCTGCGGCACGACCCCCGACCATATACGTGCCATTGCCGCCGAGGCCCGCAAAGTCTCCCCCCGCCCTGTGCCGGCGGCTTCCGGAGCTGATACGATGCACCTCGCAGGTCTGGAGTCGTGCGAGGTCAATCTGGCCACCACCGGATTTCTGAAAGTAGGCGAGCGCTGCAATGTGGCCGGAAGCCGCAAGTTTCTGCGTCTGGTAAATGAGGGGAATCTCCCCGAGGCCCTTGATGTGGCCACAGCCCAGATAGCCAAAGGTGCGCGTGTGCTTGACATCAACATGGATGATGCCATGCTCGATGCTCCGCTTGAGATGGAGCGCTTCGTCACACTGTTGGGGGCTGACGCCGCCACATCGCCGCTGCCGCTCATGATCGATTCATCCGACATGAGGGTCATCCGGCGTGCGCTTCGCAAGATTCAGGGGCGCCCCATAGTCAACTCCATCTCACTCAAAGAGGGGGAGGAGAAATTTCTCAAGCACGCCCGGGAGATTCAGGCTCTCGGCGCCGCCGTGGTGGTGATGGCCTTCGATGAGCAGGGGCAGGCCACGACATTGCCTCGAAGAATCGAAATCTGCCGTCGGGCCTATGACCTTCTCACCGGCAAATGCGGTTTCAAGGGGAGCGACATAGTGTTTGACCCCAATGTGCTCACGATAGCCACCGGTGTGGCCGAACATGACCGCTACGCTCTTGACTTCCTTGACGCTGTGAGCTGGATAAAAAAGAATCTCCCGGGTGCGAAAGTAAGTGGTGGAGTGAGCAATCTGAGTTTCTCTTTCCGAGGCCATAATAAGCTGCGCGAGGCGATGCACACGGTATTCCTGCATCATGCCATAGAGCGCGGCATGGATATGGCGATTGTGAACCCATCGACATCGCTCGACATAAATTCAGTTGACGCCACTCTGCGCGAAGCGGCCGAAGACCTCATCTTCTGCCGGCGTCAGGATGCCACCGACCGGATGCTCGCCATAGCCGCCGAAATGCAGGCCGAGGCAGAACGCCGCAAAGCGGCCTCAGCCGGGCTCCCCCCGAAGAAACCGCAGCCCCATGCCATCCCTACAATCGAATCTCTCGTGGAGAAAGGTATTGACGCCGGACTGACCGAACTTCTCGATGAAGCCCTCGCCTCTACCGGCAGTGCGATGGCTGTGGTGAAGACACGCCTCATGGCAGCCATGCAGAGAGTGGGCGATGAGTTCGGTGCGGGGCGGATGTTTCTGCCGCAGGTAGTGAGGTCGGCCGCGGTCATGAAGCGGGCCATCGAGCATCTCACACCCGCACTCGAGGCTGAGAGCAGTGTCGGCCGGGAGAATGGTCCCGGAGGAGTATTCGTCATAGCCACTGTCAAGGGGGATGTGCATGATATCGGCAAAAATATCGTGGGCGTCATACTTAAATGCAGCGGCTATGAGGTGATAGATCTCGGGGTGATGGTCGATCCGGCCAAGATAGTGGTCACTGTCAAAGAGCATGGAGCCCGATTCCTCGGACTTAGCGGCCTTATCACCCCATCGCTTGCAGAGATGTGTGTGGTGGCCGAGGCTCTTGAGCGTGAAGGGCTGACGGATGTGGTGCTCTGTGTAGGTGGTGCCACCACCTCCGACCTACACACTGCCGTCAAGATAGCCCCCATCTTCAGTGGTCTGACACTTCACACACGCGATGCCGCGCAGTTGCCGCCGCTTGTGGCGGCTGTGGCCGATGCCGAGCGTCATGATGAGGTTGCGGCCGGCGTACGCGATGCGCAGCACCGTCTGCGCCACGAATATGAGGGGCGTCAGCGTCAGCGCGAGGCCAAAGAGAGTGATGTGCGTGATGATGCGGCTGAATATCAGGCAGCCGTGCCGATGCCGGCTCCTGCGACGCCCGGACTGACCGATTTGAAGGTTAAGGTGGCCGATGCTGCGCCGCTTATCAACTGGAAAGCCTTCCTCCACACCTGGCGGCTCTCGCCCGCACTGGCAGAGAGGGCACTCGCGCTCACTGCCGATGGTGCTGTCACCCCCGCTGCTGACAATGATGATGCCGCTTTGGCCGAGGCATGCCGCTTGATAGGTGACGCCCGCAAGATGATAGCCGAGCTTGAGAAAGCGGGCGTGGCCCTTGATGCAAGGGTAGTGCTGACCAAGGCCCACCGCAGTGGCGATGATATGGTGATTGAGGCTCCTGACGGAGGGGAGATAGTGATACCCACCCTCCGACGCCGCATGGCGCCATGCATGGCGATGGCCGATTTCCTGGCTGAAGATAATGACTGGGTGGCACTCTTCGCTGTCACAGCCCGCAATATGCTGCAAAGTCTGCCACTCACAGGGGATGACTACCACGATCTTCTCGTGCAGAGTCTCGCCGACAGGCTTGTGGAGGCCTCCACCGAGTGGATGCACACTTATGAACATTCCCACCTTCACGCCCTTCAGACCCCACGCGGCATTCGTCCGGCTATTGGCTACCCCTCCATGCCCGACCAGACAATAGTCTTCGAGGCTGACAAACTGCTGCACTACTCCGACCTCGGCATAAGCCTCACCGAGAATGGAGCGCTGAGTCCGTCGGCCACCACTACCGGCTTTATCTTCGCCTCACCATGCGCACGCTACTTTGAGGTGGGCGATGTGAGTGCAGCCGCTCTGAATGAATATGCCCGCAAACGAGGCATGACCGTAGAGCGCCTGCATGAGATTCTGCCGCGCCATTAACCCGCCATTGACCCGCAGTAATCTCTGCCGGTAAATATGAAGTCAGCCCCATCGTCTATCCTTAAGACGATGGGGCTGACTTTATATTTGTTAATCTCTGGGTATCAAAGCATTAATGTAAAGATGGAGCTGGAGGAACCTCAAATCTTAGACTCCACCACTTTCAGAATCTCCTCCTCCTGGATAGCGGCGGCCGCAGCGATCTCAGCGCCTCGGGCTATGAGCTCCTCGGCTTTGGCCCGGTCTTTAAGTCCGGCAGCATTGATCTTCACATTCAGGAATGCACCACGCACGGCAGCGCGGGCGGCCAGAGTGCCCACACCGGCGTCAGTCACTGAATTCGGATTACCGAACTCAGCCATGGCGCGCACGATGTCGAATACCTCGAAAGAGGCCTCCATAGTGTGCAGCGGCACCTCAGTTGCATAGAGAGTGGCAGCCTCCATAGCGGCCGCGCGGGCAGCCTTCTCGGCATCAGTCGATTTCGGCATGCCGAAGACATCCATGATACGGTTGAAAGCCGCTGTGTCCTCATCCACAAGGTGAAGCAGACGCTCCATCAGAACCTGGCCACGTTCGGCGATGTCGGAGAACTCCTCCCAACGGTCGTCGTAGGCAGCCTTATGGGCGGTGAGGTTGGCCACCATAGTGCCAAGAGCCGCACCGAGCGCACCCATGTAGGCCGATATAGAGCCACCACCGGGAGCCGGCGACTCGCTGGCAGTCTCCTCAGCCAGACCGCGTGCGGTGAGGTCAATCAGTTTCTTTGCCGAGTCATCAGCAATCATATATTCGATCACCTTCTCTTTCGGGTCGAAGGGCTTGAGCTCATCGAGCCCCATCGACTTGATGGCGATGCGGATAATCTCTTCGTCGGGGATACCGGCCGAACGCTGCTGTTTCTTAAGGAAGTATTTGCCGGCATCGATAAGTGTGCGCTTCGGCACGAGGCCTACAATCTCAGTGCCTGTGACACGCACACCGCGGGCGGCTGCCGCGCGGCACACCTCATCGAAAGCCACATGCAGCGGCACTGTGGCGATATCGGTGATGTTCATCGATACTTGAGCGATGCCATATTCATCGATAAACCATCCGATAGCCTTCGTGCCCTTCAGTGTGCCGGGCTGCATGATTACCTTTCCATCGGCATCCTTCAGCGGTTTGCCGGTGACTTTGCCCCCCTCGCGCACCGGGCGACCCTTCTCACGCACATCGAAAGCTATGGCATTGGCGCGGCGGGTAGAGGTAGTGTTGAGGTTATAATTGACAGCAATCAGGAAGTCGCGTGCGCCGATGGTGGTGGCGCCTGAGCGGGCTGCCGCCTCATCAAAGGGACGGTTGCCGAAATCGGGACCCTTCTCTTCGCTGCCCATCTTCTTTGGGAGAGCCTCGTACTCACCCTCACGGCACACAGCCAGATTCTTGCGCTCCGGACGCAGTGCGGCGGCTTCGTAGCAATAAGTGGGGATTCCCAGTTCGGTGGCCACTCTCTCGGCGAGTTTGCGGGCCATCTCGGCGCACTCCTCCAGAGTGACACCGGCCACAGGAATCAGCGGGCACACATCAGTGGCACCCATGCGAGGATGCGCACCGTGGTGGCCTCTCATATCGATTACCTCAGCTGCGCGACGGATACCCTGGAATGCAGCCTCCACCACATCCTCGGGGCTCCCCACGAAGGTGACGACAGTGCGGTTGGTGGCCTCACCGGGATCCACATCCAGAAGTTTCACACCCTTCACGGCTGTGATGGCATCGGTGATGGTCTTGATTTTCTCAGGATCGCGCCCTTCGCTGAAGTTGGGCACACATTCGATTATACGTGTTTCCATGATGTTGTATAGTTGTATAAAGGTTAGATTCAATAAGATGGCGTATGTCGCATCCGCATCCGCGACACTTCCGCAGCGGGGCGCTAATAGCCCAGGCTGACGGCGCGGCGGATTTGATTCTGCGAATTTAAGCAAATCTCATCAAAAAAGTAAATAGTTAGTAAAATATTTTCGTTATCTTTGCAAATGAGAGGGGGTGGCAAGGTCCGGGGCATAGCTCCGTCGCCACTTCGCCCGGCGACGGAAAGTGATCCGGGCCACACCCTTGCGGATGGATCGGGAAATATGAACTAACCTACTTACTTACATCATGAGAAAAATCCTTATATATCTCGCTGCCGGAGTGATGAGTCTGGGAGCATATGCCCAGCAGCCCGGTGGCTCAAGTGAGTCGTACGAGGAATTCCGCAAGCGCACCAAAGAGAGCTTCGGCAGCTTCCGCCAGAAAGTGCACGATGACTACCAGGCCTTTCGCCAGGAGATCAACAAGCGCTATGCCGATTGGATGGATGGCAAATGGACTCCCAGTGATGTCAACGACCCGATAGAGATTCCGGAGCCGGAGGTGAAGCCTGTGGCGCCGGTAGTGATGCCCGTCAAGGAGGATGAGCCTGAGTGGGAGCCGGTGCCGGTGTCGGATCTTGAGATTCCGCATGTGACGGTGGTGGAGACTCCGGTGCTGCGTCCGCAGCCGCTGCCTCAGCCCGAGCCTGTGGTGCCCGTCGATCCGCCCGCCACAGAGCCTGTGGTGGCGATGGAGGTGGACTTCTTCGGCACCCGGATTCCGATTTCGCAATATCAGTCATGGCTCTCGGAGGGGCGTCAGCTCACCTTGGCCGATATGCCCCAGGCATGGCGCACAATGTCGGATGGCCGCTATGAGCAGCTTCTCTCGGAGTGTCTGCTGCGCCGCAAGGAACGCAATCTCTGCGACTGGGCCTATCTGACCTTCCTTCAAGGTGTGGGCGAACGCATATGTGGCGCTGACACCGACGCTGCCCGCTTGCTCACAGCCTATCTCTTCGCCCAGTCGGGCTACAAGATGCGCCTCGGCTGGGATGGCAAGCGCGCGTTGATGCTCTACGCTTCGGATCATCTCATCTACAATCAGTCATACTTCTTTGTAGGTGATGAGAAGGAGCGTTTCTATCCCTTCGTGAATGGGAAGGTCGACAAGATAGATATCTGCGACCTCGAGTTTCCCGAAGAGCAGGCTCTCTCGCTTATCATCGACCGTCTGCCGGATGTAAATCTATCCCCCACGGAGCCGCGTCATCTGAAGTCGCGTCGCTATTCATCGTTTGCCTGCGATCTGAGCGTGAACAAGAATATGATAGACTTCTTCGACACGTATCCCACTTCAGAGGTCAACTACGACATGATGTCGCGCTGGGGAATGTATGCCCAGACACCGCTGACCGATATGGTGAGCCGTCAGGTAGAGGAGAAGATGCAGCCCCTGCTCACCGATGTGCAGCAGCTTGATGTGGTGAAGCGTCTGCTCAACTGGGTGCAGACAGCCTTCGAATATGAATATGACGAGGTGGTGTGGGGCTACGACCGTGCCTTCTTTGCCGAGGAGTCCCTTTTCTATCCCTATTGTGATTGCGAGGATCGCTCGATTCTCTTCTCTCATCTCGTGCGCAAACTTGCCGGAGCCGATGTGGCGCTGATACTCTATCCGGGGCATATGGCCACGGCAGTGAAGTTTGCATCGCAGGATGTGAAGGGTGACCATGTGATGATCAATGGCGAGAAATACACGGTGTGCGACCCGACATACGTCAATGCCGGTGTGGGCATGACGATGCCTGGCATGGACAATGCCCAGGCCACCGCTCTGATATTGCGCTGATTTAGATGAAAAAAGATGTTTGTGATGCTCCGATTGACACGGGGCGGCTTACCTTGTGCGGTTCACGCTATAAACTTGAATCATTTTTGTGGCAGCATCTATGGCTGTTTGTGGCCCTCTTCGGCATGACCTTCGGAGTGGCGTTGACCATACGCTCAAGTCTCGGCAGCAGCGTGATTTCGTCGATACCGATGGCTATGACGCTTGCCGGAGCCGATGGTATGGCTCCGCGTCTTACGGTAGGCGACTACACGAATCTGATGAATGTATTGCTCGTGGTGGTGCAGATTATAATTCTGCGCCGTCGCTTTGAGTGGGTGCAGCTCTGTCAGCTCGTGGTAGGCACTATATTCGGCTTTCTGCTCGACTTCAACATGTGGCTCACCGCGCCGCTGACCCCCGACTCACTTGCCGGGCGCATAGTGGCTCAACTTGCGGGTTGCATCATCCTGGGGGTATCGATAGCCTTTGAGGTACGCTGCGGATCGGTGACGATGCCCGGCGAGGGTGTGCCTGCGGCCATCAGCAAATGGTGTGGCATGGCATTCCCGAAAGCGAAGATTATTGTCGACACCACACTCGTGTGCACAGCCGTAGTGCTCGGCTACATCTTCTTTGGCCGCTGGCTGATAAATGTGGTCGGACCGGGCACACTCTTCGCAATGATATTCGTAGGCCTCGTAGTGAAATGGACTGATCGCCGCATCTCCTGGTTTGAGCGTGTGCTGGGTTATCATCCCGGCTTCGGCCGCTACGTTTACGGCCTCGCCCGCTACCTCCGCCACCACCGCCACTGAATCTCCCCATATACATCCTCCCCAAAATAAGATTCCCCATCAGCATAGCCTTGCGGCATGCAGATGAGGAATCTTTATTGTATATGGCACAGACGTACCTGTGCCAAAATCATGGTTGTCTTATAGGGCAACTTTCGCAGTGATGCCTGAAGTGGTCATTACAACATATACCTCACCTGGATTAAGAATGAGATTTATGGGCGCCCCTGTGGATACTCCAGAAGTGGCGGCAATGCCTGAAGCAGTGAATACATTGTAGCCCTCGCCGGCCGCAAGACCATCAATATGCAGTGTGGATTGACTTGAATAGATGCGTACTCCAGCAGCTGCTATCTGCGCTACACCAGTGGCATTCATATACGTGATGCGAATCTCCTGTGGGGCGGTCACTTTCGGGAGCGAAACCATCTTTGTCTCATCAAAAGCCTCTGATTGCTCAATGCCATTGACAAGCACGCTTGTCACCGTCCAATCGCCGCCACCCTCAATCATTAAGTTGAAGTCAGCGCCATACTCCACCGGAATTGTCAGCACTCCATATTCACCCGAGTAGACTACGACATCTACAGGATTACGCTTGAACTGTACCTCGAGCGTGTAGTTGGTGTCGACGCTTTCGATAGTGTAGGTATTATCAGCAAGCTCATTGGTGATGTCAACTCCATTGAGGCTCACACTCTCTATCTGCCATCCATCGGTCGGAGCAATGGTAATGGTAGCCGGCTGGTGTTGAGTCACTTTTGTCGGAGTATAGGTGGCATTTTCGCCATTTATCGAAACTGTGCCATCGCCGATAATCATAGTGGAGGCAGTGAAAGTGATATCATCCATATCCATCTCAACGATAGCCTTGAAAATGTTCCAATAATCGCTCGCTTCATAGTCCTCTTTAGAGCCGGTGGGCACATAAAGGGTGGCCGCGTTATCGGGGCCTATGATTTGAGCAGAGGGAGGTGTGCCGATAGGCATAAATACATTTTCGAGCGAAGTGCAGCCTGTGAGCAGTTGTGAATCCCCAAAAGATGTGATGGCAGGTGAGAAATAGACACTTTTCAGTGATGTGCAATTCATCAGAGCACCACCGGAAATTGTTGTCACTGCCGATGGGAACCGTATTTCGGTGAGCGCGCTGCAATCCTGGAAGGCATATTTGCCGATTGAGGTCACCTTTTCAGGAATTATAATCTCCTTGAGCATGGAGCATCCGAGGAAGAGATTCTGAGGAATGGCGGTAATCTGAGCCGGTAATGTAATCTCAGTCAATGCTCCGCAATATTGGAATATAGCGGCATTGAGTGCTGTCAGATGTTCAGGCAATCTCACTGACTTCAAGGCCGCGCAGTTATAGAAGAGATTATCGCCTAAGGTCTGAATATGGTCAGGAATTTCGATTGTGGTGAGATTCGGACAATTTGCAAAGAAGTGCGAGGGAATCTCAGTCACCTTCGGGGGAAAATTGAAAGATGTCAGCCCTGAGCCAAAGAAGGTGCTTCCGGGCAGATTCTTATCACCTGTGAAGGATTCAAGTGATGAAGGTAGGTCGATAGAGGTCAAATTCTTGCAGTTGCCGAATACATAGCCCATCATATGGGTGATACCCTCTTCAATCTCAACTTTCGAAAGATTGGTGCAATCCGCACAACAGCCTTCTGGAATTATACCGATTGAGGCAGGAAAATTGATTGATTCAAGGCTGCTGCAGCTGTTGAAGGCCTGTTCGCCCAGTGCCTCGAGTGTCGAGGGAAGCTTGACAGAAGTCATGGCAGTATTATAGAAGAATGCCTGTCCTCCGATATTTTTTACACCCTCGGGTATAGTGATATCCCCCTGTAGATTGCATTCTCTGAATGCGCGATAGCCGATAGACTGCAAAGTCGAGGGGAACTCCACATTTTTTGTATAGCTGAAATTGAAAGCATATTCCTCGATTGCTGTTATGCCTTCTCCAATTTTTACATTTTCGATATGCGTCGAGCCGGCTCCGGCGAAGGATGAGGCGTGGATTACACCTATGCTCCCCGGAATATCAATCTCAGTCATGAGGTGACCGTAGAAGGCGCCAGAACCTATATACTGCAGTGTTGAGGGAAGATTGATTGATGTAATCTGAGTACTATAGAACGCATTGTCAGCGATTGTGGTTACCCCTACGGGGAGCTCTACAATTGAGAGTTTGGTCGATGAAAATGCATTTTTGCCAATCTCCCGGAGATTTGCCGGCATTTTGATGCGGGCCAGCGATGAGGCGTCGAATGCGTAGACGCCGATGTCTGTAATAGAATCTGGAAGTCTGACTTCAATGACTGAGGCCTTCTGGAAAGCTTCGGCTCCGATTGCCGTCACATCATAGGTCTTTCCATCATGGCTGACTGTGGCCGGAATCTCAATGCATGTGCCGTTATATGGCTGAGGGGGGCGTGCCACGGCCACACTCTCTCCATCTGGATTGAACTGATAGAAGAGCGTGTATGACTCCGATGATTGCTGATGAGTCTGCGAGAAGTCGTAGGCATGGGCAATCCATGTGGAGCATAGAAGCACCGGTAGTAAGAGGAATCTTTTCATATGCTAAGTTTTTTATAGGTGTAGATTCAGATATCAAGGTGTAAAGTTTATACAACTTCAAAGGGAATCTTGCTGACTATCTTTCAGGAATAGGTAAGTTTCTGAAAGAGGACAGTTTGCTATTCTTCAATGGCAAATATAGTAATTTTATAAGTGTCGGCAAAATTATTCGAATTATTTCGATTCAATCAATGGGAATTGGAAGGATTGGCTTTTATTCTGGGTGGGTGGCTATGAGGAGGCAGTTGGAGAGGGGAGAGGCGGGGATGAGGTGTTGCTGCCGGGGGAGGAAGCCGTTGGCGATTATGAAGCTGCGGTAGTCGTCGGGGCTCCAGCGGTGATAGGTGCGGAAGCCTGCGAGTTGCATAAGCTGGAGTTGGCGACGGTTTTCGTGGCCGTCGTAGATAAAGGTTGGGGCGATGAGTAATCCTCCCGGACGGAGCACCCGCGCAATTTCAGCAAGAGCTTTCGCAGGCTCAGGTATGATATGCAGCACATTAGCTATCACTACCACCTCGAATTCACCATCAGCGCATGTCAGCGAGGTGGCGTCTTCGGTGCGGAAGGTGATATTATCCACGCTATGCAGACGCTTGCGTGTTTGGCCCACCATCTTGGGAGAGAAATCCGTGGCGACCCATTCGGCGCAATTCGCACCCAATTGAGCCGTCAGCTGCCCGGTGCCACATCCTATTTCAAGCACCCGTGCTGATTTATCAATCAGAGGTGCAATCAGAGCGGCCATGGAGCTATATAATTTCCGGTGACGTCGTTCCTGAAAGGGGGTGTATATATGTGAGGCGAGATTCCAGAATGTCTTGTTGTCCATAGTGAATTTATGAAGTTAGCCGACTTCATGCCCTCCTCATGCAGTTCTCTATGCCATGAGGGGCGAGGCTATGTCAGTATGCTATAATTTCTGCAAAGTTACAAAATATTGGATTGATGTGGATGGCTCTTCGATATTTTTGATTATATTTGCAATCGGCTTCCGGGATATTACACCTTTGATAAATGAGTGATGGATTAGTCCCCCTTGCCGAAGTTTTCTGCAGACGCATGCCCGGTATAGAGTGCGCTGCATAAGAAAACTATGATTTGTCAATACTTAAAATCTAAATATCTAAAAAGACTATTTATGGCTATTAATCTTCAGAAAGGCCAGCGTATTGAGATCGGTCTCCATAAGGTGGGGGTGGGTCTTGGCTGGGATCCGAATACAAGCACCGGTTTTGACTTTGACCTTGATGCGTCGGCATTTATGCTGGGGGCCGATAAGAAGCTTCCGGCTGATGAGTTCTTTGTGTTCTACAATAATCTGATTTCTCCCGACAAGGCTGTGGAATCCTCGGGCGATGACCTCACCGGCGGCAATAGCGACGGTGGCGATGATGAGACACTGACTGTGGATCTCGATAAGGTTGACCCCCGCATACAGGAGATTATCTTCACCGTCACCATCCATGAGGCCGACCAGCGCCGCCAGAACTTCGGCCAGGTGCATAACTCCTATATACGCATCTACAATGCGCTCACAAATGAAGAGATTGCCAAGTATGACCTCGATGAGGATTTCTCAATCGAGACGGCTGTGGAGTTCGGTCGCCTGTATCGTCGCAACGGCCAGTGGAAATTCGAGGCCATCGGCAACGGCTATAAGGGTGGACTCCAATTCTTTGTAGACAAGTATGTAGGTTAGAAAGCGCAGCTGCCAGCAATGCGGTGAGCCGGCTCAGCCTGATTGCAATCTTGCGGATAAAATCGGGTTTGAGGGCGACTCAAGGCCGCAATATTGCGGAGATTCAGATTCCTGCGGAATTGCTCTTTATCTTTGCAATATAGAACCTCTGAAATCATCTGCAGGCAGATGGTTTCAAATTAAAAAGCATGCAATATGATTAACTTGGAAAAAGGACAGCGAGTGGCGGTGGAGCTTCCACAGTTCACAATAGGACTGGGTTGGGACACCAATCAGTCAAGCACCGGCGAAGACTTCGATCTTGATGCATCGGCCTTCATTCTCGGCGAAAACGGTAAGATTCTTGCCGATGAATACTTCGTATTCTACAATAATCTCAAATCGCCCGATGGCGCTGTGGAGCACACCGGCGATAACCTCACAGGCGAAGGCGAGGGGGACGACGAGAGCATACGTGTCGACCTCTCCAAGATTGACCCGCGCGTTAATGAGATTACCTTTGTGGTCACAATCCACAAGGCTGCCGAGCGCCGTCAGAATTTCGGACAGGTGCGCAACGCATTCATCCGCATCTACAATGCCGCCAATGGCGAGGAGATTCTGCGATATGACCTCGATGAGGATTTCTCGATCGAGACTGCAGTGGAGTTCGGACGCCTCTACAAACGCGCCGGCCAGTGGAAATTCGAAGCCATCGGCAGTGGACAGAAAGCCGGGCTTCAGGAATACCTCAATAAATATAATTAATATAGGCAAGAAAATGAGAAGACTCCCCGTATATCTTTTGCTTGACTGCTCAGGGTCGATGTATGGCGAACCCATCGAGGCTGTCAAGAATGGTGTCCAGGTGCTGCTGTCTACCTTGCGCCAGGATCCCTATGCGCTTGAGACCGCCTATCTGAGCATCATCACCTTCGACAGCACAGCACGTCAGGCCACACCTCTCACCGAGCTGGCAGCCTTCCAGCAGCCCAATATCCAGGCAAGCGGTTGCACAGCCCTTGGTGAGGCGCTTGCTCTGCTCGCGCAGAGAGCCGACCAGGAAGTGACCAAAACCACCGCCGAACAGAAGGGCGACTGGAAACCCCTCGTGTTTATCATGACCGATGGCGAACCCACCGATGATCTCGCCAAAGGACTTGCCGAATTCAACAAACGCAAGTGGGGCATGGTTGTGGCATGTGCAGCAGGTGCGGGTGCCAATACCGACACGCTCAAGAAAATCACCGAATGCGTAGTGTCGCTCGATACGGCCGACAGCGCCACAATCAAGGCCTTCTTCAAATGGGTGTCGGCCTCAGTGAGCTCAGGCAGCATGAAGGTGGAGGAGACTGGCGCCGAAGCCACCAAGCTCAGCGAGCTCCCGCCCCCACCCCCTGAAGTGAACATCGTGGTGTGAAGATAATCCGCCAGTCAGCCATATTAATTCTGAATAAGCCCTGCAACGAGGGGCTTGTTCAGAATTAAAAATATTGAAGTTGTTTAAACTTTTTTCAAGTGCAAGGTTAATTAAGATTTTGAGCAGGTTTCGACTCTCAAAGAGGGAGCGATGCGGGCATCGCGACCGATGAAGAGGGTCGAAAGATGCCAAAATATTAATTAAGATTGCGCTTGAAGAAAAAAACTCTACATTTTATATTTTTCGTAAAAAGTTTAAACAACTTCATTAAGACTCGCCTGTATATCAGGTGCTTGAAATTATAATTCATATCGAAATATATGAGACGTCTACCCGTATACCTGCTAATCGACACTTCGGGCTCAATGCGTGGCGAACCAATTGAGTCAGTAAAAGTAGGTCTTGAGGCTATGCTTGCAAGTCTGCGTCAGGATCCGTTTGCGCTTGAGTCGGTCAACATCAGCATCATCACCTATGACCGCGATGTAAAGCAGATTCTGCCGCTGACCCCGCTTGATGAATTGCAGCTTCCGGAAATCACCACCCCCGAAAGTGGCCCCACCCACACCGGGCAGGCCCTCAAACTGCTGTGCGAGAAGATAGACCGCGAGGTGCGGATGAGCACACCCGAACAGAAGGGTGACTGGATGCCGCTGCTGTTTCTGATGACCGATGGCAAGCCATCCGACATACAGCTATACAATGAGATGATTCCGGAGGTAAAGAAACGCCACTTCGCAAGCATCATCGCCTGCGCCGCGGGCATGAGCGCCAAGACCGAACCCCTCAAGGCGCTCACCGATGAGGTCTACTCGCTCGACACCGTCGACAGTACTGCCTTCCGGAAATTCTTCAAGTGGGTGTCCGACTCAATCGGTGTGGGCAACCGCAGCATAGGTGCCACCGAAAGCCTGGTGCTTCCACCTCCCCCCGCTGAGGTGAATGTGATTGTGTGATATAAAATGAAGTCAGATTATGCGCAGACTACCAATCTATTTCCTTGTCGATGTCTCTGAATCGATGGTGGGCTCACCTATCGAGCAGGTGCAACAGGGTATGCGGACCATTATCCAGAATCTCCGCGTCGACCCGTATGCATTGGAGACAGTATTTGTGTCAATCATAGCTTTTGCCGGTAAGGCCAGAGTGCTATCTCCGCTCACGGAGCTGTATAAGTTCTATCCGCCGGTGTTCCCCATCGGTGGAGGCACTTCGCTCGGCGCCGGACTTGAGGCGTTGATGGATGACCTCGATGTATCTATCCAGAAGACCACCCTCGAAGTCAAGGGTGACTGGAAACCCATTATCTTCCTTTTCACCGACGGCAATCCCACCGACGACTATCACGCCGCATTCCGCCGATGGAATGAGCACTATCGCAAGCATTGCAGCCTTGTGGCAGTCTCAATCGGTGATAATGTGAATCTGCTCACCCTCGCCCAGCTCACCAATGACATCCTGCTGCTTAAGGAAACCGATGCCGAGTCGTTCAGCCGATTCTTCAAATGGGTGACGGCTTCGATACAGACCACCAGTGTGTCAGTCAGCGAGCAGAATGCCGATGAGGTGAAGCTTGCTCCCATCTCAGGTATTAATCTTGAGAAGGTAGACCCGAATGGTTGCTATGGCACGGTAGATGAGAATTTTGTGGTGCTCCACGGACGTTGCCAGACCACCGGCAATGACTATCTCGTGAAGTATGCCAAGCGCTTTCCGGCCGAAGAAAGGGGTGGCAGATTCGAGATGCTCGACTCCTCATTCTTCAAGCTTGTGGGAGCTTACCCGGTGGATAAGGAATCGTATGCATCTCTCTCCACCGGAGCCAGGGCAAGCATCAACACCCGCATGCTCGCCGGCGCTCCGACATGCCCTTGCTGCGGCAATCAGCTCGGAATCGTGGTGTGTGAATGCGGCGGCATTTTCTGCGTGGGTGAGGAGAGACATAACGAATGCCCGTGGTGCGGACTGAAGGGTGAGCTCGGCAGCGGTTCCGACGCGGGGATGGATATCGCCCGAGGTTTAGGTTGAATGATTTAACTCACACTTTTTGAAATGGATAGAAAAGAACGCATGGCCGCCCGCCACCGGCGCCCGGCTTCACACATCGCCGAGGCCGCCAGAGCCATCGAGCGGGCTATGGCTCAGGCCGGAGTCCCGCAGTCAGGCAAGGCCGAATTTGTCAACTGGGCAGTGAGCCAGCTGTGGAAAAACTATAAAGAGGAACGCATGAACCAAAAAATATTGATAGACAACGAAATAAAGAGTCTTGGCATACGTCTGCCCAACGGCACTGTGAAGCATGACTATTCGGCAAGCTTCAAGCTCCCCGCTGAGAAGATTTCCGACATCGAGCTTGATGGAATCGATGAGCTCGGGCTGACTTTCGCAATCAGTGATGAGGGGGAATGCACTCTTCACGGCAAGCCTGCTGCGGCCGGTGATTTCTCGCTCACACTGCGTTATGCCACAATCGAGGGTGAGGAAAAATCTGAGCTCAAGATTCCCATAGCGTTCAATCCTAATCCGCGCGATCTCTGGCGTAATATTCCCACCGATAAGAATATAAAATACTACAAGCCCGATGAGGCCAAGGAGTATGTGAAGGTAGAGGCTGCCGGCGATGGCAGTCCGCGCAAGGATATCGTGGCGGCCAGTCAGCGTGGCCGCAGCCATGCCCAGGAGGGGAAGGCGCGCGACGATCACTTCAAACTGCTGCACTGTCCGGATTCCGACTGGTATATTATGGCTGTGGCCGACGGTGCAGGCTCGGCCAAATACTCGCGCAAAGGTTCGGAAGTGGCTTGCGAGACGGCGGTAGATCACTGCCGTAGTCATCTCGCCGATAACCCCGCTTTTGAAGCAGCTATACAGCAGTATGGCCGCGACACGACTAATACCGAGGCCCGCAGTGCCGTCACGCGCTTTGTATATGATATCGTCTTCAAAGGCGCTGTCAAGGCTCATGAGGCGCTCAATCGCCTCGCCTCGCTCGATGACAACGACAAGGTCAAGGATTTCAACACCACTCTGATGTTTGCCATATGCAAGAAGTATGACTTCGGATGGTTTATCGCTTCGTTCTGGGTGGGTGATGGCGCGATGTGCCTCTACGATGAGACCAACAAGACTGCCAAGTTGCTCGGTGTGCCTGATGAAGGCGAATTCTCGGGGCAGACACGCTTCTTGACAATGCCCGGCATTTTCCGCGAGCAGGATGCGGCGGCGCGACGCCTGCGCATGGCGGTTGTGCCCGATTTCACGGCCCTTTTCCTGATGACAGACGGAGTGTCAGACCCCATGTTTGAGACCGACCGTAATCTCAACGACTACGCCCGATGGGAGGAGTTCTACCATGCTCTGCAGACCGGATTCCCCGATGATGAGATAGGTGGCGTAGACCTGTCAGACGATAACGAGGAGGCCCAGTCGCAGCTGCTGCGCTGGCTCGACTTCTGGAGCCCCGGCAACCACGACGACCGCACGATAGCCATACTCTATTGAGCCTTAACCGAATTATAAATCAGACACAATGGCAAATACCATAAAATTGACAGCCACCGACGGCACACAGGTGGAATTTGTAGATGAAGTTATCGGCAGTGGCGCGATGAAGGATGTCTATTTCAGTCCTGACAAGAGTTATGTGGTGGGCTTCTTCCGTGAGCCGCAGGATGCCAACGCTAAGGATAGATTGCAGAATATCGTGGGCAGATACCGCGACAATATTTTCAATCAGATCGGCGGCGAATATTGGGAGAATCTCTTCTGCTGGCCTACGAAGCTGGTGGAGTGGAATGGTAAACTCGGCATCGTGTGCCCGGCCTATCAGAAGCATTTCTTCTTCAAGGATGGCATGTTCAAGGGGAAGGAGAAGGAGGGAAAATGGTTTGCCTCGGCCAAACTGCGTAATAAATTCCTGTCGCCGGCCCAGAAGGGTACATGGCTCAGCCACTACCACATGTGTCTGCAGATAGCGCGTGCGGTGCGCCGCCTACATGCCGCCGGATTGGCGCATTCCGACCTCTCTTATAAGAATGTGCTTGTAGACCCGGAGTCGGGCAAGGCTGCCGTGATTGACTGCGACGGACTGGTGGTGCCCGGCAAGTATCCGCCGGATGTGGTGGGCACCCCCGACTTCATCGCCCCCGAGGTGTTGCAGACCCGCGCCTTGAAGATTGGTGACCCCGGCAAGTGTCTGCCGAGCATCAAGACCGACCGTCATGCCTTGGCAGTATTGATTTACATGTATCTGCTCAACCGGCATCCGCTGCGTGGCGGAAAAGTCAATGATCTCGACAGCGCCAAGGATGAGGAACTCTCGATGGGAGCGAAGGCTCTATTCATAGAGCATCCTACCGACAAGAGCAATCGTCCGCGCCTTCAGAGCCTTAGCCCCGCCGAGCTTCCGCAGGGTGATGTCACCAAGCGCCCCTATACAATCTGCGGCCCATATCTGACTGAGCTGTTCAACCGCGCATTCATCGACGGACTGCACGACCCCTCCAAGCGCCCTACCGCCGATGAGTGGGAGACAGCACTTGTCAAGACCACCGATCTTATCCAGCCCTGCCAGAATCCTGCTTGTGAGGCTAAATGGTTTGTATTTGACAACTCCACCAAGCCCCGCTGCCCCTTCTGCGGCACTGAATATCATGGACAGTTGCCTGTGCTGAATCTCTACTATTCCCCCTCGCATGGCAAATTCCTGCCTGAGAACTATCGGCTGATGGTCTACGACAAGCAGTCGCTCTACATGTGGCACGTCAACCGCTTCATCACCCCCAACGAGCGCACGCGCCCCGAAGATAAAAAACCGGTGGGCGACTTCCATTTCCATGGTGGCAAGTGGATATTGATCAATCGCCGGCTCCCGGATATGTGGGATGTCACGGAGCAGCCTAAGCGCCAGATAAAGGTAGGTGAGTTTGTAGAGCTTACGGAAGGGCGCAAGATACTGCTGTCGGGCGCCGACGGCGGGCGCCTGATCGTGGTGCAGCTCGTGTCAAATTAAGCCGCCACGCGGCTGTTCCCTCACTTGATAGGCTGCCGCGCCATCAGACCTGTCGCGGCTGAAATCAGCCGCATCGGTATCAGATACGGAAATTAGTGCTGGGGCGCCATCAGTCCTGTGGCTCCTGAAATCAGCCGTGGATGATGCAGGATATGCCTTTGTCATGCATCTCTACTAATTTGGCTGCCAGGGTATTCAGTACTTTGGCGTAGGCGTATTTCAATTCGCGTTTCTGTGAGTCATGCGCGGCAGGAGCTATGAGCAACAGGCGCCCGGCGGCCATCATATTGAACTCCATCCCCGAGGCCTGCTCTCTTTCAGCAAATCCATTCTCACAGATTCTGATATAGCATCCACCATCCTCAATGGCGTAATTGCGGAGCTCCTTCTCTTTCGGATGAATAAAGGGGGAGACCGGAATTCCGCCATTCTCTATTTTCAGGCGGCATGCAGTCTGATAATTGTCGCTCTCGGCGGCGCTCCATCTGCGATGATGCTTCACCACAAAAAGCTCCGGCTCCTTCAGAAGCAGGATATTCCCCTTTGCTACGTACACCTCATCGCCGATTTTCAGACTCCAACGGCGATACATATAATCCGGAAATAACCTCTTGATGAGGTATCTGCGCGGGTTATCCCTCACATAGATAATCTGTCGCCCCCAGTGCTCATCATTATAAGCGATGCGGTCATTAAATCCCTTTTCGAACACCGACACCATCCCCTCCTGGCGGAACCGCTCAGGTAATGCCGCATGCCGCAGACTCGACACCTTCCCCTTCAGTCCCGACATCGCTATGCTGAGCCCATTAGGCAGATAGCTCCGCACATGCACGCACATGTGGATATGATCAGGCATGATTACAAATTCCGCCACCTCAATCTGCGGATATTTCTCCAGCCACCACTTCAAAGCCTCCAAGATGAAATTGCCCGTAGCCGTGATTACAGAATGCGGAGCCTGTTCCCCCGCTGCGATGCGGGGATCCCCTTCGATTTTTGCGAAAGGGGGGATGGCCGGCTGCGGAGGCTGCTGCCCTGCTGCGATGCGAGGATCCCCCTCGATTTTTGCGAAAGGGGGGATGGTCGGATTTTTGAGTGTGGTGATGAGATACTTAGCCGGGCGCCGATAATCATGATGCCTTGCCCTCCTATTATAGTTCGGGTGATCAGGTTTCCTCATGAAAGGATTATCAGTCAATTTATTCATCTCGGATAAAATAGATTAAGCGCTCATTTCAATCGCGCCACAATCAGCCGCCGCGCTCTG
>CAJTNN010000011.1 GCA_910577585.1 uncultured Muribaculaceae bacterium
GGATGGCGAGGTGCTGCGCGCAAGCGTGGCATTCGGCCTGATGGGCGCCAACGTGCTGATTGTAAACAACTATCGCGACACCGACGACGACCGCGCCGTGGGCAAGCGCACCCTGTCGGTGCGCATGGGCGCCCGCCGTATGCCCCTGCTCTACCTGCTGTCGGCCATCGCCGCCACTCTGCTGCTGTGGCCGCTGCTCACATCGCTGCTGCCCGCCTGGCTCACCATACTCATCTACCCCCTGCCCGCCGCAGCCATCGCCGCAGCCGTGGTCGCCGCAGCCATCGCCGCAACCGTGGTCGCCGCAGCCATCACCGCAACCGTGGTCGCCGCAGCCGTCGCCGCAACCGTGGTCGTGGCCGCAGCAGCATCCGCCGGCGGGTTTGAGCTCATCGGGGGTGGCGTCGCGCACCTCTACCACTTTACCTTCGTAGCGCACGGTCTTTCCGGCGAAGGGGTGGTTGAAGTCCATCTTTATTCCGGCATCGCTGATGTCGAGCACGCGGCCGAGTATGCGGTAGCCCTCGGCTGTCATCATGGGGAGTTCGGCACCCACCACAACCTCATCGGCCAGTTTGCCGTCGCGTTCGAAGATCTGCTTCTCCAGCACCACTACATTCTCATCATAGCGGTCGCCGAAAGCGGCAGCCGGGGGGAGGGTCACCTCAAACTTATCGCCGGCGGCCAGATCCTTCATGGCGGCAAGCAGTCCCGGCACCACGTCGTGGCTTATGCCATACACCAGCTCATCGGGAGCATCCTTCGGGGTCTCGAAGAGGAGTTCGCCGTTGGCGTCGTCGTAGAGTTTATATTCGTATTTCACGAATTTGCCGGGTCCAATAGTCTCTTTTTTGTCCATATTTTAATTTTATCGGTTTATTCTGCGGGAATCTCATCGGGAGAGAGGATGGTGGAGGGGAGAGCCTCCTCGGGGTCGAGGGTGGTGGAGTAGTCGGTGGATTCTGCGTCATCGGCGGCATCCTCCTCGGCCTCTTCGGGGTGCTTAAGCTCGTATTGGCGGGTGAGGTTGGCCACATTGAAGTAGAATCCCTTTGCCGGCTTGCTGATGCGGCGTTTCGACTCCGGGTCGGGGCGCACGCTGATATAGTCGAAACCCTCGGCGGGGAAGTCCACAGCCGTGGGCTCGTAGCCGAGCAGCTGAATCATATTATACTCATGCATCGGGTAGATGACATAGAAGGCATTCTCCATATCCTCGCCCGAGCCGGTGCTCTTTATGGCGGCGAGTATATTCTCCAGACGATACTCCCAGATTTTGGCCTTCATGGCGTTGCCCATCTCCTGCGAGGCATGCACGAGCACCGACATCTGGCGCAGGTCAAACGGATTATCCTTCAGCGAGAGCTCCACGAGCGTGGCCAGTTCGCGCAGCTGGCGCTTGTAGAGAGTGCGGTAATACTCCTTCTTCTTCTCGGCCTCATGGCCCGACATGCGGTTGTTCTTCACCAGTGTATTGAGCGAATCGCTCACTGCGTTGAGTCGCTCCTTGGTGGCCTTGGTTATGGCCAGGAGCGAGTCGGACTGCGCATTGTAGGGGGATGTGCGGTAGGGGTCGTAGTCCTCCTGAAACTGATAGCCGAGATAGAGGTTGCGATATTGGTCCTGCGTCATCGACGTATCATTGCGGTTATATATCTTTATGAGCTTAGGGAAGTAGTATTCACTCTTCGGATCCTGGGTGTCGCGTTCGATTTGGGCGAAGTCAGGGCGTTCGACCGTGATTTTACGCGATTTACTCTTCTTATCGGTCTGGCTGGTGACTCCCAGGGCCGGAAGGGCCAGGGCCGCCGCCAACATCAAATATATCAGTCTCTTCATTAGCTTACAATATTGGGTTATAAATATCGCTGGGGCTCAACTTGCCGGCCGCAGCGGCGCCATGAGGGCGCACCGGTGCGCCGTATGCGGGCCGGTCAGCTCGCGAACCGCGCGATAAGGATTACGGCCGCTATGCCGAGCTGCGCCACAGTGACGAGAGCAGGGAATCCCTTGGCGCGCAGATAACTCCAGAAATGCCCTGTGGCCGGTGCCACGGCGCGACCGTCGGGGGTGTTGGTGAACACCAGCAGACCGAGGATGCATCCCACAGCCGTGCCCCCCATCATCATCGCGTAGAGCGTATTGAGGGTTGAGGTGAAGGTATATCCCAGCAGACCCACAGCCATTCCGGCCACAGCGCCGAGCAGCATATAGCCCGTGCCTCGGCTCTGGATGCGCACAGCCGGATTCTGCAGCACGATAATGAGCATCACCACCAGCGTGATGCAGAGCCACGACAGACTCATAGCGTTCCCCACCGGCACCAGCGGCAGCCCCTCATACGACGTGAAGCTCAGCGCCATCAGCGCGCAATATGACAGAGCCGGACTCAAGAGAATCCTCCGGCCGAAGAAAGCGAATGCGGCCACCCACAGCGTCACGCTCAATATGATGAGAAATATAGTCATAGGCATAATCGGGGAGTTTCTTGGCGCGTCAGCCTTCGGGAGCCACTGCCCCGGAGGCAGCGGCGAGTCAGCTTCGCGCCTCCCCATATTATTGAAACGCCAAGGAGAGTGGAATTATTAAAAATAAATCTAAAATAGTGTTAAGTATCCTTCAAAAGAGGGTTCACCCTTTAGTCATTTTTTGAGGGATACTTGAGGGAGGACGGCGCCGTGGGCTCACTTCTTGATTTCGGGGTAGGCCACGCGGGTGTGGTAGATGGTGGCCAGGCGCTTCTTGAAGGTCTGCTTGATGGTGTTGATATCCTTGAAGCTCAGTGGCGACTCGCATAGCAGACCGTCGTGGATCTGCGAGTCGATTATGCCATCCACAAGCGCGTCGATATTGTGTTGCGAATAATCCTTAAGGCTGCGTGAGGCTGCCTCGACACTGTCGGCCATCATCAGGATAGCCGTCTCTTTCGACTGCGGGTTAGGGCCCGGATACTCGAAGTCGTGACGGTTGACATTCTCCTCACCCTTCTCATTGACCGCCGTGTTGTAGAAATACTTCGTGATGCCCCGGCCATGGTGCTCGGAGATGAAATCGCGTATCACCTGCGGCAGTTTGGCCTTGGCGGCCAGTGCCAGACCATCGGTGACGTGCGAGATTATCTTGCGGGCTGAAGTCTCGGGGGCCAGTCCGGCGTGGGGGTTGACACCATGCTGGTTTTCGGTGAAGAAGATCGGACTCTCCATCTTGCCGATATCATGATAGAGGGCGCCGGTGCGCACGAGCTGCGTATTGGCGCCGATGGCGCGTGCCGCCTCCGAGGCCAGCGTCGACACCTGCATCGAATGCTGGAATGTGCCCGGAGCCTCCTCGGCCAGGCGCCGCAGCAGCGGGTGATTGATGTCGGAGAGCTCCACGAGCGTCACCATCGAGGTGAAGCCGAAGAGTTTCTCGATGATAAGAATCAGGATATAGGCGAAAGATAGAATGAGCGAATTGAACACAAACATCAGCAGCATGCTCGGGTCGAACTGGCGCAGATTGCCATCGGTCACGAGCACCAGAGCGAAGTACAGTAGCGAATAGACAGCCAGAGTGATAGCCGCAGTGCGCAGCAGCTGGCTGCGCTTCGAGAGGTGATTGATGCTGAATGTGGCGGCCAGACCCGCGCAAAGCTCCAGCACTATGAACTGAAACTGATATGTGGCGATGATGGCCGTCAGGAACACCGCCGTCAGCAGCGAGAATATGGCGGTGCGCGAATCGAAGAAGACCATCACTATCACCGGCACTGCAGCGAAAGGCATCACATAGAGCGCCTGCATGTTGAACTCAAACACCAGCGTGGCAATGACCACGAAGATGGTGATGAGCGATGTCAGGAATGTCATGTTGCGCAGGTTGGCGAATAGCTTCGGGCGGTAAAGGGCCAGAAAGACATACAGCACCATCCAGCAGCATAGCAGATAGAGCGCCTGGCCGATATAGAAGTAGGAGTGTGAGGCGGTCGTGTTGTTTTTCGACTGCAGCATCTCCTGATAGGTGTTGAGGTTGGTGTAGATCTGCTGGTTGATGATTTCGCCGCGGTCCACAATCCTCTGTCCCTTCTTGATGACACCCAAGGCGCCGTTGACATTCAGGTATTCCTGGTCGCGGAATTTTGTGTCGTTGAGCGAATCGACAGATAGGTCCGGGAGCAACACAGCCCCCAGAGCGCGGGCCACACCGGCCGGCAACTCATTGCGTTCGCGCCCGGTGGCCACCGAATAAAGAGAATCGACATATTCGAAAGCCTCTTTCTGCGAGCGTACATGCGAGCCGTCGAAGGTCTCGACCACGCTACCACCCTCGGCCTGACGGTTGAGCACACGATACTTCGTGTTGTTGCCTCGCTTGATCTGGGCGTAGAGTGCCGGAGTGGCGATGCCATCCGAATATGCCTGCCCCACGTAGTGCACGAGCAATGCCGCGTCATGCGCCGACACATCCGGGCGCACCGAGGTAGAGAAGCGTTCGAGCAGCTCCTTTGTGGCTTGGCTGTCGCGTATGGCGAAGGGTATGAAGTTGGCCTCGATCGAGTCATGCATCTGGCGCATCGACATCGAGTCGCGCAGAATCGGTGTGTCGAAATCTGCCGTCAGCAGCGGATACTTCCAGGGGAGATTCAGCTCGTAGCTGTAGCTCTGCTGGTCGGCGCGCGGCACCACCAGCAGCACTATCGCCGTGGCAGCCAGCAGCAGCGCTATTCTGAGGAGGGATACTTTATCGAATATCTTATTCATAGTCAGATTCTGAGAAGTGGAGGTGAGTGAGTCGGGGTGGGGTCAGCCCTGCGGGTCGGTCCCCCTCTTGCGGAAATAGGCCCTCAGTTTATGCCGGGCCTTTGCCGTGTGGCAGAGGTCGATCCATGCCGGGTCGGGGAGTTTGGTGTCGGATGATATGATTTTCACCTGGTCGCCCGATTCAAGCTGATGGTCGGGGCCCACGAGGCGGCGGTTGATCTGAGCCGCCACGAAGTGCATGCCCAGCTGCGAATGTATGGCGAAAGCCATGTCGAGCACCGTCGAGCCCGAGGGCAACGGCACCACATCGCCATCCGGCGTGAAGACATAAATCTCGCGCGAATAAAGCGAGAGCTTGATGGTCTCCAGGAAGTCGATTGCATCCGGTCCCGGATGGGCCAGGATATCCTTTATGGTGTTCATCCAGGTCTCCAGCTCACCCTCGGGTGTGGATTCGCCGGTCTTGTATTTCCAATGCGCGGCATATCCGAGTTCGGCAATCTCATCCATCTTGCGCGAGCGTATCTGCACCTCGATCCACTTGGCATCGGGGCCCATGGCGGTGAGATGCAGCGCGCGGTAGCCGTTGGCCTTCGGCGTCGAGGTCCAGTCGCGCAGTCGGCCGGGATGCACCTGATAGTAGTCGGTGAAGAAGGTATAGATTTGCCAGCAGCGCAGTTTCTCGGCCGCGTCGTCATCATTGTCGAAGATTACACGCAGCGCATAGATATCGTAGACCTCCTCAAAGGGGACACCCTTCTTCTGCATCTTGTTGAAGATAGAGTATGCGCTCTTCACCCTGGCCTTGATTTCATAAGTGAACCCCGCCTCATCGAGTCGGCGCTTCACCGGCGCCACAAACTCCTCGACGATGCGCTGGCGTTCGGCCTCGCTCTCCACCACCTTCGAGCGAATCTCGGCATAGACATCAGGATGCTTATAACGCATCGAGAGGTCTTCGAGTTCATACTTCATCTTGTTCAGACCGAGACGATGGGCGAGAGGGGCGTAGACGTAGAGAGTCTCATCGGCCACACGTGCCTGCTTCTCCGGGCGCAGTGCGTCGAGAGTGCGCATGTTGTGGAGACGGTCGGCCATCTTGACGAGCACGACGCGCACATCGGTGGCCATGCTCAGCAGGAGTTTGCGGAACTTCTCGGCCTGCACCTCGGCATTCTGGCCCAGTATACCCCCCGAGATTCGGGCTATACCCACCACGATAGAAGCGATTTTATCTCCGAACGCCTCGCGGATATCATCAGGCGTATAGTCAGGATTCTCGAGCACCTCATGCAGCAGCGCCGCGCAGATTGATGTGGAGCCGAGCCCCATCTCCTCGACGGCGATGCGGGCCACGGCCACCGGATGCAGAATGTAGGGGTCGCCGTTGCGGCGTCGCGAATCACCATGCGCCATGCGCGCGAAACGGAAAGCCTTCTCGATGATCTCCACCTTGCGGCGATGGTTGCTGCGCAGATAAGCGTCGAGCAGCCCGCGGAAAGCGAGTTGCACCTGCTGCTCCTCGGCCGAAGATGCGACCGGTATGAAATCCATATCTATCATGTGAGGCAAATTAACAATTCGCGCGTCGGCCAAAAGCGCAAGTCGCTCCGCAGGAGCGGTGCGCGGTGCCGTTAGGCATTTGGACCGTCCGCAAATTTAATCAAAAATTGAGAGATACACAAATAAACCACAAGGCCCGGGCGTCATCGCGACGTCCGGGCCTGGGCGCCACGTCAAGGTCTGCAACAATGCTGGCCCGCGCGGCGTGATAGAAATTACTAATGTATATAACTCAAAATTTAGACAATTCATGTTTCCAAATCCGGGGGGAGGCTTGCTTACGCCTCATGGCGCCCGCGAGCCCCCGCTGCCCGGGGTATCGTCATTAAGGCAACCGTGATATAAACGTCGTATGTGGCTGAATTATTGGTTTATAAAAGTTAAAAGGAGGGGCGTAAGCTTTAAAATTGCTTACGTCCCTCCTTAGGGGTCTTTGTTCTTAGTGAGTAGTGAGCAGTGATTAGTGAGGCGCCATTAGAGAGCCGTTTTTCTAATTAGTAATTGCTCGTTACTCATTGCTCATTATTTCACGAGTACTTTGCAGGCCTCGGCGCCGCTGCGCACGATGTAGAGGCCGGGTTCGATGGCTACGTTGGCGGCTGCGGCCTGCGAGCTGTGGCGCAGTGAGCCGCTGAGGTCGTAAATCTGGAAGCCTGCGGGGGCATTGTCGATGGCGATTGAGCCATTCTCGCCGCGCGCCATGAGCTGGGCGTCGGTGGGAGCGGCGATCTCATCGACTGAGCTCATGTTGGTCGAAGCGATCACGACGTATGAGTTGGCCGGCAGAGTCACAGTGCCGTCAGCCACAGAGAATGTGGGATTGGTGGCATACGACTTCGTGGCGATAGTGTATTTATCCTGCGAAGTGAAGCTGAAGGGAACCTCGACGGTGATTTCGCCGGTGAGGTTGGGGTTGACCACAGTGATGAGCTGCTTGTCGGCAGTGGCCGAGATGAGGGTGCGACCCTTAGCCCAGTTCGAGGTGTTGCAGGCCATAGAGAATGTGGCGTCGGCAGTCACGTCGAAGAGTTCGGGGTTGGCGGTGCGGATAGAGATGAGCTCGGCATACGACTCCATCAGGGTGCGGTTGGCCGGGTCATCGAGCAGATTCCAGTTGACGATTTTCGGGTCGACGTTGTTAGAACCGTTGGCAGTCTTGGTGGTCTGAGCGTTGCCCATCTCCGAGAACATCCATATCATGTGGGCACCGGGGGCGAGAATCATCTGAGCGGCAGCCGAGCCGAGGCGGCGGCAAGCGAGCGCATGGTCATTCTTCACCTGAGTCTGGCCGTACTTGATCTGCTTGTAGGCCAGACGCTCCTCATCGTGTGACTCGAGGTAGGCTACGGTAGAGTTGACAGTGCGGCCGTCATTCTTGGCATACATGCGGTTGAGGTTGGAGTTGGTGATATAGCCCATTGCGAACTGGCAACCGGCCTCATTCACATTTGCCCAGTTGAGCATGCCGAAGGCAGCCATCTCGTTCTCCTCCTGAGCGCCGGCGAGATTCTCGTTGATAAAGAATGCGTCGGGGTTGATCTCATTCATTGCCTCCTGGATAGCGCGCATGTTGGCCACGCGGCTGGCGTTGTAGGCGTTGGTGGCGGCATCGCCGTTGTTGGCGTAAGAGTCATTGTCGCCCAGACCCTTCACGAGGTCGAAGCGATAACCGTCGACGTGATATTCCTCCATCCAGTATTTCACCACATCCTTCCACTGCTGGCGCACGAGGGGATGACCCTGGTTCCAGTCGTTGAGCACAGAGTATGCGTGAGGCGCGTCGGCGTTGTACATCGGGTTCTGACCCGCGGGATACATCACATACCAGGGGTGCTGCCAGTCGGTCTGGTTGAAGACCATGTCGAGAATGACGGCGATACCCTCTTCGTGGCACTTGTTGATAAACTCCTTGTAGTCATCGGGAGTGCCGTAGGCCTTGTCGGGAGCGAAATAGAAGTTGGGATTGTAGCCCCATGAGTTATTGCCGTTGAATTCATTGATAGGCAGGAGCTCGATGGCGTTGATGCCGAGGCTCTTGAGATAGGGGATTTTCTCGATGGCCTGGCGCACTGTGCCGTTGCCCTGGGCCTTGCCCTCGGTGCCGGTGAAGTCGCGCAGCAGCAGCTCGTAGATCACGAGGTCCTGTTTGCGCACGGGCTCGAAGTCATCGTCGGTCCAGTCGAAGTCGTTGATATTCTCCTGATATACGGCCATAGAGATTTTCTGGGTCACCTGCGAGGGGTAGGCAGGCATGTCGGGATATACGCTCGACGAGATGTAGCGGTCGTTGTTGGGGTCGAGCACGAGGCGAGCGTAGGGGTCGCCCACATTATAGACACCATCCACGACATAGTAGTAGGGGTAGGGCTTGTCGGCCTCCAGACCGCTGACTGTGGTCCAGAAATAGCGTTGGCCGTCGACATCGGTCTTATACATCGGCGCGGGCTCGTAGCCATTCCATTCGCCGGCGATTTCCACACACTCCTTGAGCGGGGCAGCCAGACAGAAAGTCACATTGCCGTCGGCATCGCGCACGGCTCCCATCTTGGGAGTGCCGCCCGGGTAGTCCATCTCTTCAGAGGCCTCGACCATAGTGAGCTTGATGGTGCTTGAAGTGACCTTGCCGTCGAGCTCCACATTGCCGTAGATAAGATAGTTGCCGGGCTTGGTGAAGGTGTAGGCGAAGTCGAGCTGGTCGACATTCTCCTTCTCGATCATCTTCTCGGTGAAGACAGAGATCCACATGCGGTCAGCTTCTTTATTGGCTTTGAGGGTGAAGTTGACGGTGGGATTCTCGGGGGTGATGGTAGATGAGGCGGCGTCAGAAGAGAACTCCACCTGCAGTGCTGTCGAGATGACATCGAGGGTGATATCTCCACCCGATGAAGTCTTGGCCTCTTTCGAGCCGTCGGAGTTGCGGAACACGAACACGAGTTTGCGCACCACCTCAGAGTCGTTTGTAATGCCATAGAATTCCTTGATGTTGCCTATGTTGAGCGAATAGAGGTCGGGGCTGACATAGGTCATCTTGTATTTGTCGAGGTTCTTGTTCCACACAGTGGCGTATTTCCAGTCGGTGTCATCCTTCGAAGCCGAAGTGATTACGCCGGTGTGAGCGTAGATGGGGGTTGACTCCGAGAGGTTTTTCAGTGTCTTGTTGCCCTGATCAGCGTGAAAATAGATCACCACATCCGGGCTGTTGTCATAGAGCGGAGTCGGCTCGCTGGTGACCTGAGCGTGCAATGCGGTGATTGCCAGCACAGCCGAGGCGAGCAAGGAGGTCAGTCTGAGTTTTAGCATATGGATTGATTTTATAGATTATTGTTTTTTTGATGTCAGGGGTCAGTCGGCGTCATCCTCGTCGGGGATGTAGGTCTGGGCCCTCATGTCGAGATACTCCTCCCACTCGGGGTCCTCGGCGGCCTCGATGCTCAGCGGCAGCGGCGGCAGCGGGGCGAGGGCACGGTTGAGGATATTGCGGAAGATGTGGAGCGAGCGGGTGTAGAAGATCCAGTCTCGGCGTCCGTCGCCGGTGTATATGCCGGTAAGGATTGCGGCCGGGTCGCGGCGTGTCTCGTCGAGAAGAGCGTCGGTGGCCTGCTCCATCAGGCGGGCATCCTCTTCATCGGGCATCCCGTCGGGGAGCGGCGTATAGTCCCAGCTGACAGTGAGCCGGAAAATATGTTTTCCGGCCGAGATGATGTCGGCCGGCACATCGCGCCCGGTGATGATGAGTCGCCGTCCATTCTCGGCCTCTGCGGGGTATGTCCAGAATTTATCCTTGAGTTTCATGATGTGGTTACTGTTTCTGGAATCTGTCGGAGGTGATGAGGGGGAATTCAAGCACAGGCTCCTCGAAGAAGCGTCCGGGGCGGAAGCAATGCACCTTATGGAACTTCGTAAGGTCGAGTTTGCGTATCACCCCGATGGGGTCCTTGATGTCGAACTCCTTGCCCGACTTGAAAGCTATGGCCTGAAACACGATACGCTCTATCCGGCCGAGGGTGGAGTGGGTGAACTGCGCCAGGTCGATGAGCTCATTTGGCTGCACATCCCCCTGGTAGATTACATTCCACGAAGCACTCTCCGGAGCGCGTCCGGCCAGGAAGAACTGCAGGGTGTAGTTGGAGTCATTCACCAGCACTGCATTGAATGTAGCCTCTGAGAGACGCTTCACATCCGAAGGCTCGAAGGCCAGCGAGATGGTGAGGCGGTCGCCATGCGGAGTCTCCGGAGCCGGCGGCAGTGGGGCAGGCTTCGGAGTGGTGTCTTTGGTGAGGGTGGGTTCAGGGGCCGGTTTGCGCTTCTGGCTCTTACCCTCATCGAAGGCCTCCTGGTCAAACATCAGTTTGGCGCCCCCCTTAGGCTTCTCGTGGCCTGCCGGGAGCACCACCACCAGCTCCTTGGTCTGAAACGGGGTCTCGAAGCCGTTGTCGTCGACATAAGCGATTTTGCCGTCGATGCGGGTCACTACGCCTCCGCCCACTGAGTTGAGGTATCTTACGGTGTCTCCTATATTGATCATCACGTGGTGTCAGACTGAAAAAGTACGGTCAGTCTCTGCCGTGCGCCTCCCCGGCGGGGGCTGCGCTGAGTTTATCTTCAAATTCCTTATCCACCTTCTCCTCACGCGCCTCATAGGCATCGACGATGCGCTGCACGAGCGGGTGGCGCACGATATCCTTCTTGGCATACTCGATGACGCCGATCCCCTTCACGCCGCGCAGGATTCTCAGCGCCTGCATAAGGCCGGACTGCACGCTTCGTGGCAGGTCAATCTGAGTGGCGTCGCCGGTGATGATCATCTTGGCGTTGACACCCAGTCGGGTCAGAAACATCTTCATCTGATGCTTCGTGGTGTTCTGGGCCTCATCGAGAATGATGATGGCATCGTTGAGGGTTCGGCCGCGCATGAAGGCCAGCGGCGCGATCTGTATGGTGTCAGACTCCATATACTCCTTCAGTTTCACAGCCGGTAGCATATCCTCCAGAGCATCGTAGAGTGGCCGGAGATAGGGGTCGATCTTATCCTTCATGTCGCCCGGCAGGAAGCCGAGTTTCTCGCCCGCCTCCACGGCCGGACGCGAGAGGATGATGCGTTTGCAGGCGCGGTTTTTAAGCGCCGCCACAGCCAGGGCGATGGCGATGTAGGTTTTGCCGGTGCCGGCCGGGCCGAGGGCGAAAGTGAGGTCGTTCTCCTCAAATGACTTCACCATCCGGGCCTGGTTGGCATTGCGCGGCGCGATGGGGCGCCCGCTTTGTCCGAAGATGATGACCCCCTCGGAGTTTACCGCCTTTGGCGGCTCACCCTTGATGATGTCGATGATGACCTCATCGGTGAGCTTATTGTATTTGGCGGCATAGGCCTCGATCTCCTTGACCTTTCGCTCGAACTCGGCAGTCTCCGAGTCCTCGCCGATGACCTTGATGACGCTTCCGCGTGCCGCCATGCGCAATTTCGGGAAGAGATTGCGTATGAGGTTGATATTTGAGTTGTTGACGCCATAGAATGTCTGAGGGTCTATGCCGTCGACTATTACGGTTCTTTCTATCATTTCTTGCAATATGGTTAAGCTCCGGCCGGAGGGGATGCAGCTTCATCGCGAGAATCCTCTCTGAGGAGGGCGGGTGGAGGGAGCAGCGTGCCGGCTCAAGGCGGAGCAGGGGAGGGCGGATTAACCCACCGAACCCTCGAGGGTGATCTGCAGAAGTTTCTGCGCCTCTACGGCAAACTCCATGGGGAGCTTGTTCATCACCTCCTTGGCATAACCGCTCACGATGAGGCCGATGGCTTCCTCGGTGGGTATGCCGCGTTGCTGGCAGTAGAAGAGCTGCTCTTCATTGATTTTTGATGTGGTGGCCTCATGTTCGGCCACCGACTCCTTGTTGCGCACATCAATCACCGGGAAGGTATGGGCGCCGCAGTCGGGGCCCATCAGCAGCGAGTCGCACTGTGTGAAGTTGCGGCATCCCGAGGCGCGGCTGTCGATGCGCACCAGGCCGCGGTAGGAATTCTGCGATTTTCCCGCCGAAATACCCTTGCTGACGATGGTGCTGCGCGAGTTGCGGCCGATGTGTATCATTTTTGTGCCGGTGTCGGCCTGCTGATGATTGTTGGTGACGGCCACAGAGTAGAACTCACCCACCGACTCATCACCCTTGAGCACACACGAAGGGTACTTCCAGGTGATAGCCGAGCCGGTCTCTACCTGAGTCCATGATATCTTCGAGCGGTGGCCACGGCAGAGGCCTCGCTTGGTGACGAAATTGTAGATTCCGCCGCGCCCCTCCTTATCGCCGGCATACCAGTTCTGAACGGTGCTGTACTTCACCTCGGCTCTCTCCTCGCAGATAATCTCTACGATAGCGGCATGCAGTTGATTTTCGTCGCGCATCGGGGCGGTGCATCCCTCGAGGTAGGAGACGTAAGCGTCGTCGTCGGCCACAATGAGCGTGCGTTCAAACTGGCCTGTGCCCGAGGCGTTGATGCGGAAGTAAGTCGACAGCTCCATCGGGCAGCGCACCCCCTTGGGGATATAGACAAACGACCCGTCGGAGAATACCGCCGAGTTCAGAGCCGCATAGAAGTTGTCGCGGTAGCTTACGACCGAGCCCAGATACTTCTTCACTAGGTCGGGGTAATCCTTCACAGCCTCAGAGAAAGAGCAGAAGATGACGCCGAGTTCGGCAAGTTTCTCGCGGTGGGTGGTCTTGACGCTCACCGAGTCCATGACCGCATCTACGGCCACACCGGCGAGTTGCTTCTGCTCCTCGAGCGAGATGCCGAGCTTATTGAACGTCTCGATAAGCTCCGGGTCGACCTCATCCATGCTCTTCTTAAGCTCCTTCTTTTTCGGGGCGGCATAATATGAGATGGCCTGGAAATCTATTTCGGGAATGTCAAGATGCGCCCACTTCGGGGGTGTGAGCGTGAGCCAGTAGCGGAATGCCTTGAGACGGAAGTCGAGCAGCCATTCCGGTTCACCCTTGAGGCGTGAGATTAGACGCACGGTATCCTCCGTCAGACCCGGCGGCACGATGTCGGTGTCGATGTCTGAGGTGAAGCCATACTTATATTCCGAGTTGGTGGCCTCGTTGATAACATCAGCCGAGGCCATCTTTTCATTCTGATTCAGATTTTCCATATAATTCAATACGCAAAATTAGTCAAAATGTTTGAGATTTGCGGATTGGCATCTTCAAAAAAATGTAAAAAGGAGGATGACCGGAAAGGTCATCCTCCAATTGATGGTTTTATAGTTGGAATCGTGAGCCCGGCGGCCACATCAGCAGGTGAGGTGAGCGGGCGCGGATTCCGCTTGAAGTCGTATCTTCAGTGAGATTACTTAACGACAGCCTTGTAAGACTTTTCGCCCTTAACTACGATGTAGAGGCCCTTCTCGGGGTTAGCTACGCGCACACCCTGAAGAGTGTAGTACTGAGCGGGAGCGTTCTCGTCGATAGCTACGTTAGCCACGCCGCTACCTTCGAACCATTCGGGTACATCCTCAGCGTCAGTTGCGAGGTACATAACTGCTACAGCACCTGCAGCATATTCAGCGCAAACCTCGGGGTCGATAGTGAGGTAGCAAGTGCCAGTCCAAGCTTCGTCGAGAGTGATGTTGCCGCCGTTGTTGAAGAGAGCGTTGTCCATGTCTGCGAGGATGGGATCCTCACCAGCACCGAAGTTGTATTTAGCCCAGTTAGCGTCAGCAATCTTGAAGCCTTCGCCAGCATTGATCTGCTGACCCTCAGCGCATACGAAACGGAAAGTGTTTTCGCCTACATTCTCGAAGAGCCATGCGTCATCGCTGCCCCAACCGTTCATGTCGCCACGGAAGTAGAGCTGGATGCCACCTGCGGGTTTGGGAGTATCAGTAGTCATAGTGATAGTAGAGAAATCACCGGCTACAACTACTTTCCAGTCGCCTTCCCAAGGACAGAGGATGTTGGGAGAATCACCTGTGCCGGGTTCGAGATCTACGGTCACACCCTGCTCCTCGCCATAGTTGCAAGTCAGGATACCCTCGTTGAAGCCAGTCCAGTCGCCCTCTACATCGCTCTTTGTAGTAGAAATCTTGAAAGAAGTGAGGCCATTGACAGTCAGCTCGAAGTTGCCGTTAACGATTTCGAACTCTGCGGGGTTGCTGGGAGCCCACTCTGCGGGGAGACCGCCGTTGTCAGCGTCAGCTGTGCTGGCGCCAGTCATGTAGAGAGCCTGAGCGTTAGCCGACATAGCGATGGCTGCGGCTGCTGCGAATGCGTAAAATTTCTTCATTGTGAAGTAGATTTTATGGTTAAACTTAATTTATTTAGTCGTAGGTTGGAGGTGTGTATCAATGCCTTGCTATGGGGAGGTGCCTTCGTGGTGAGTCGGCAACTCAGTGCGTGGTCCGCCGTCATGAGTCGTGAGGTCAGTTCGCGATTTTGATGTTAGCCTATGAAGTTAATACCGCTCCTTGAGGGCCTTAATACGCTGCAAATTTAAGTAATAAATTTTGATTTCACAAGAATTTGAAAAAAAAATTAACTTTTTATTTTTCTCGCTCTTTTTCGTATGGGCATTTTGCTTTTATATAGAACTGATTTAAACTTTTTTCAAGGTCAAGATTTATTAAGATTTTGAGCAGGTTTCGGTTCTCGAAGAGGGAGCAATGCGGGCATTGACTCATATTGAGAAGTGATTAAGGCATTCGTCTATTTTCAATTGCGACCGATGAAGAGGGCCGAAAGATGCCAAAATATTAATAAAGATTGGCCTTGAAGAAAACATTTTTAAATACTTTTTTAGTTTTCGTAAAAAGTTTAAATCAGTTCATAAAGCGAGCCCCCCGGCAGGTTGGCCTGTCGGGGGGCTGGTATGGTGATTTCCGGATTCCGCTTTGGGCGGAGTGGCGGAAATTCTTTGGGGTCGGTGCTTACTTCTTGACGAGAGTTACGGTGTAGGGCACGTTAGAGAAGTCGAGTGTCACATCGTACTTGCCAGCCTCGCAGGGGAGGTTGCTGCCCTTATAGTATACGTTGTATACCTTGTTGCCGGTAGCGTCGTTGACAACCTGGCCGCCGAAGTCTACATCCCAAGCGCCGTTGGCGTTGATCTTGAACTCAGAGCCGATCTGAACGTCGGTGGCAGTCCAAGTGCGGAAGTCCTTCGAGGGAGTCAGCTCAGTGGCAGTAGCCACATCCCAGCCATTGCCGTCGCCGATCACGCTCAGTGAGCGGATAGCATAGAGGCTATAGGTGAGTTGCACGAGGTTGATGTCGCACCAGTAGAGTGAGTTGCCCTTGTAGGGAGCGCGGATTGTGCTGCCCTCGCCGGTAGTCATCAGACCTGTCTGCAAGAAGCCGTTCTCATCGATTACGGGCTCTTCAGCGTCAGACTGCTTGAAGATGACGTCGCCATTCTTGTCGGGCTGTGCGGCGAGAGTGAGGAGCTGGTTGATGGCAGCTACACCGGTGTAGTTGATGTAGTTGTCAGTGTGCAGCTTCATCATGTTCTCAACCTTCACATTGCCTGAGAAGGGATAGAGCATCTCGAATGCGTAGCTTACGGTGTAAGAGTCGAGCTCCATGTTGATAGTCACGAAGACATCGCCGAAGATGGTCACAGGACCGGGAGCGTAGCCTACGCCGAGCTTACCGCTCATCTTATCCTCAGCGGGGAGACAGCCGAAGAGAGTGTCAGCGGCAGCGTCGCCTGTGGCCACAGCCGAGAGGGGAGCGATCATGAAGGTATAGTTAGCGTCGGCAGGAACCTCGAACTTCAGACCGAACTCGGGGTTGTCGTAGCCAGAGATGCCCTCGCCAGAAGTATTGTTCATCTTCATGGCTTTGTTCATCTGAGGTTTGCCGTTGGCGTCGCAGGGCACGATGTAGTAAGCATCCTCGATCACCTTGTCGGCGTTGAGGGTAGTCACCTTGAGAGTCTCAGTGCAGTAAGTGGCGTCGATGCCGCCCAGACGCATGCGGGTTGTGCCGAGCTCGGCATAAGCCACGAAGCGCACGGGCATCTCATAAGTGCCGGGGGCCTTGGTCTTCACGCTCTGGATAGCGCCGTTGAGCAGGTCGGGGTTGACGGTGACATTCTTGTCGTCGATGACAGTAGCCACGGTAGCCACGTTGCTGAAGTTATTGTCGGCAGCCACCTGCATGTCGATGCTCAGAGTGTAGTTCTCGGGGAAGTCTACGAGCTGCTCGATAGTGGCCACAGTCACAAACTTATTGGCCTCATTGGCCTCGACGAGGTTGAGGGGTTCGGTGACCTCAGCGAGGACGATGCCCGAATTCTCAAAGTAACCCTCAGGCTCGGGGTAGCTCTGTCCGGGAGGATTGGGGAGGTCGAAATCATCGCACGCCACCATCGCCATTGTCAGAGCGAGAGCCGATAAATATTTTATTGCTTTCATTTGGAAGTGATTCTTAAATTAGTCAGGAAGTGTCGGCGATGGGCTGTGGGCTTCCTTAGCCTAAGCCCATCGCCGGGCTTCATTGCATTAATTGAATTCTTAAGATCAATTGAATTCCGGATCGCGTCCTACGAATGTTACTTCGTGTTCACCCTCCTTGACATAGAGCTTGAGGTTGTTCTGGTCGACTACGATAGTCACGAGCTGGGGCTCAGTGATGAACACACCCCAGTTGCCGAGACCAGTCACCATGTCGCCTGAGAAGCCGGCCTCATACTTGTCGGTGATGGGGAGACAGTAGAAGTCAGCCTCATTCGAGCCGAGCGAAGCGTCTACCACCCAACCGAGCAGGTCGGTGAAGAAGCGGAACTGAGCGCACTGGTCGACATTGTTCGGGTCAGAAGTAGCGGGATTTGCGGCGTCCTCCTTCGGGTTGAGCTGCATTACACCTACATAAAGCTTCTGGCCGATCATATCCTGGGGCTCGAAGAGAGCGAAGTTCTCTTTGTAGACATCGAAGTTGCCTACAGAGGGAGCCAGGAAGCCGTTGGCAGCACCGGTCTTGGGGTTAGTGTAGTCGCCGCACATGTAGATCCAAGCCGGAGTCTTCTCAGCGTAGCGGATTTTCACCTTGTTGTAAGTCACTGCATTGCCGCTGACGATGCGTGAACCCTCGATGCCGGGGATTTCGCATACAGCGCGGAAGTAGCACTTGAACTCCTGATTGGCATAACCCTTGGCATCGAAGTCCTCCTGGTTGGTCACACCGAGCAGGTTGTTGATAGCCACACCCAGCTCATAAGTCTTGATAGACATTGCAGCCGAAGTGGGGGTCTCATTGGGGAGTGCCACCCAATCCTCTTCAGGCGCGTCGGGGTTGAGAGCCACCAGCGCTGAATAGTTGCAGACGGCAGAATAGCCGTAGTCGGGCTGCGAGCAGAAGAGGTTGAAAGTCTCTGTGTCGGTCATCTCAGACGAGGTGAGGAACACCTGATTCTGGAGAGCCGGAGTATTGACGGTGAACGAAGTGGGTGCGTGATACTGCGGCTGATCCTCCTGCTTGCAGGAAGCGAGGCCGAGCACCAGAGTGAACATCGTCAGTATAATTGATAGTTTTTTCATTTCTGTCTAAGAATTAACTGATTAATAACCTGTGCACTGCTTGAGGCTTGAAGCTGTCAGAACGCTCAGCGGAATCGGGTAAGACTTGGTGTACTCGGGGAGGTTTGTGCCCGATGCTACGTTGCCCTTCCATTCCCAGGTGTAGTTGGTGCACCACTGGTTCCAGCGGATAAGGTCGGTGCGGCGTACATTCTCGGTGTAGAGCTCGCGGGCGCGCTCGTCGCGCAGATCCTGCATAGAGAGCGAAGTCCAGGGAGAATAGTTGTCGCCCATAGCACGCTGGCGGATATAGTTGACATACTGCAGAGCCTCGCTCTGAGAGCCACCGCCGCCGTTGAGGATAGCCTCGGCAGCCATCAGGTAGACCTCAGCCAGACGGATAGCGGCGAAGTCGCCACCATACTCGGCAGTCATCGGGATTGCGGCGCTGGCGTCGTAGTTGATTGTGCCATCCTCGTTGAATACCCAGTTGGTGTACTTCATTGCGAGGTAGCCGTTGTTGCCCCAGTCATCGCCCACGAGCGAGGGGTTCTCAGCCACGAAACCGTGGGCAGAGGTCTGCCAGAATCTTACGCGAGAGTCATCGCTGTCAGACATCAGCACATCGTTCCAGTCAAACTTACGCACGAACGACTTGCGTGCCACCATACACTTCCAGCCCTCGGTAGCGTTGAACCATGTGCCTGAAACGTTGCCGGCGGCAGAGGGGTCGAACGAGTAAGCTACGTTAGCGATAAACTCGCTTACAGTCTTCTCCCAGTCAGCAGCCTCGTCATATTTCTTCTTAGCCTCAGTGAATGCATCGGCATCGGCCACATACTCATAGATATGCTGCACGCCGTCGGCATCGGTGAAGAGGAGCTCCTCGCCGGTCTTGTTGGCATAAGCGGCATCCTGAGTCGGGCAAGCCACGGTTACGTTCACACCGTTGGTGCCGTTCCAGGCAGCGATCATGAATGTAGCGCCGGCCCAAGAGGTCAGGTTGTTGACCCCGTCGCCCTTCGAAGCGGGGATAGTCCAGATAATCTCATTGACAGCGTTGGCGCCACCGATGGCATACTGGTCATTGTTGTAGCCGAACAGAGCCGAATAGCTGCGGGCCAGACCATTGCCGTAGTAGCCACCGTTGCCGAGGCGGTCGATGACAGCCTTAGAGTGCTCATAGCACTTGGCGTAGTCGGCAGTGCCTGAGAAGACCTCACCATTGAGGTAGATCTTGGCAAGCACAGACTCAGCCATGTCGAGACCTACGAAACCGTAGTTAGTAGCCACAGGCGAAGCCTTCCAGGTAGCCACTACATCCTCGAGGTCCTCGGTCACCCAATTGTAGACCCATGCGCGGCCGGGCTGCGAAGGCTCGGCGCCGATGGGGGTAGTCTCGTCGGCAAACGGAGGATTCTCGTAGAACGACAGCATATAGTAGTAGCAAGCGCCACGCAGCGCGCGAGCCTGCAGGATATACTGCTGAGCCTTCTCAGAATTACCATCGGTGAAGGTGCCGTCGTTGCACTGCTGGATGAAAGAGTTGCAGAGCGCGATGTTGACGATCATACGCGAGTAGAAGCCGAACACGGCGGGCAGCGACGGAGTCGAGTAGCCGTAGTTGAGCTGGCCATATGTGTCAGGGTCCCAGAGCCAGCAAGCCTCATCGGTGGGGATCTCCTCAGCGGTGAACACCGCACGCTGGAAGGTAGCCATACCGCCGTCGTAGTTCATTACGGGCGAGCTGCCGTTGGCGCCGTATGTGGCAAACTGGAGATAGATGTCGGCGAAGACACGATCCATATCGTTGGCCACATCTGTGATGGTTGTGGGGTCGGTCGGCGTCTGGTTGAGGTCGTCAACGCAGGCGGAGAATCCGATAGACGAAGCGGCCACACCCAATGCCAAGAATGCTTTATTAATATTTTTCATATATATCTATCTATGTTTGGGAGATTAGAAAGTAGCCACGATGCCCAGCGAAGTAGTGATGGGGCGCGGATACGGGTTAGACTGCAGGCCGCTGAATTCCTCAGGATCGATGCCTGTGAACTTGGTGATCACGAAGGGGTTCTGCACAGCTGCGAAGAGACGCAGAGTGAGCTGGTTGTCGATGAGGTTGCGGAAAGTGTAGCCGAGAGTGATGTTGTCGCAGCGCAGGAACGAAGCGTTCTCAACGAAGTAGCTTGAGAGGGGGAGCAGCGTAGCGCTTGCAGAGTTCTCGAAGAGGGGGCGGTCAGCGAGCAGGTTGCCGAGCTGATACTGGGCAGCTGCCACGTTGTAGATACGGCTGTTGTCGTAGGCGAGCTTATTGTAGACATAGTTGCCGAGAGAAGCACGCAGAGAGAAGCCGAGGTCCCAGTTCTTCCAAGAGAAGTTGTTGTTCCAGGTCAGAGTCACCTTCGGGTCGCGAGAGTGGTAAGCGATCTTGTCGCTCTCGTTGATGGTGCCGTCGCCGTTCTGGTCAACATACTGGTTCTCGATGGGGTTGCCATCGTTGTCGTACACCTGCTCATACACCATGAAAGTGTAGGCCGGGTAACCCACCATGTGGTAAGCGAGGTCGTAAGAACCTGTGCCGCCGGTAGAGATAGCCACAGTCGAAGTGCCGCCAGAGAGCTCAGTGATCTTATTCTTGTTCCAACCTACGTTGATGCTGGTGTTCCAAGTGAAGTCGTGAGTCACGATGGGCTTAGCGCCTACAGTGACCTCGACACCGATGTTGTCCATAGCGCCGATGTTGTTCCACATCATGTTGGCAGTGTTGACAGAGCCAGTCGGCACGAACGAGAGCAGGTCGGTAGTCTTACGCAGATACCAGTCGGCAGCGAGGGTGATACGGTTGTTGAGGAATCCCATGTCGATACCGACGTTCCAGGTGGTAGTGGTCTCCCACTTCAGGTCGGGGTTATAAGCGCCCGGGTAGAGGGGGTTGATCCAAGTTCCGCTGCCATCGGGGTTGAGGTAGTGGAAGCCGTTAGAGTAAGAGTCGGTGTAGACGGGGAGGTAGGGGAAGTACTGGTCCATCTCCTGCTGACCTGTCTGACCCCAGCCGAGACGCAGCTTGAAGTCGTTGAGCCAGCCCTGGGTGCGCTCCATGAACTTCATGTTGTTGATCTTCCAGCCGAGAGCCACAGCCGGGAAGAGACCCCAGCGGTTCTCCTTAGAGAAGCGAGAAGAACCGTCACCACGGAGAGTGAAAGTCAGCAGGTAGGCGTCGTCGAAGATATAGTTGACACGACCGAAGAAAGATACGAGCTGGTTGTTGTTAGCCCAGCGCGACATCGGAGCGTCGTTGTAGGGTTTGCCTACGTGGTCGGCAGAAGCCGGGTTCTGTTCGAGAGTGTACTGGCCACCGTTGTAGATGTCAGTCCAGGTGTTGTTGTAGCCCAGAGTGTTGATGTAAGTCTGGCTACGGCCGTGGTAGTCGAAGTGCTGCCAGTCATAACCCACAGTCACGTCGAGGTCAGACTTAGCGGCCTCGAAATACTTCTTATAGTTGATATAGAAGTCGAGCAGGGTGTTGCGCTGCAGCTCATACCACTGGTAGTGAGTGCCTGCACCGTCGGTGTAGTTGCCGCGCCAAGCCATGATAGAGTTGGCCTGGGTGTCGGTCCATGAATTGTTCTTGGAAACCTGGTAACCGAGGTTGAGGTTGAAGTGGAGCTCAGGCACCCAGTAGAGGGCGTAGTCGAGCTGGAGGTTGCCGACACTTGAGAAAGTCTCGCCGATAGCCTTCTGGTCCATCAGTTCCTGCACGGGGTTCTGCGAAGCGTTGGTTTCGGGCGAACCTGTAGAGGTGATGATGTTGTAGTAGCCGTTAAACATGGTCTGCGCGCTGCGAGAGCCGTCGGCGCCCACAGTGGGATAGTTGCGGTAGACCGGGTAGAGCGGGCACATGCCCACAGCGGTGCCCATTACGCCGGCAGCGTTGCCGGTGCGCACGTAAGAACCGCTTGCGTTAGCGTTGACAGAAAGAGTATTGTTGAAGAACTTCGGGCTCAGGTTGAAGCCTACAGTAGTACGCTGCATTGAAGAGGTCTTCATGATACCCTGGTTGTCGGTCCATGAAGCGTTGACGCGGTAGGGGAGGAAACCGGCAGTACCGCCCACGCTCAGAGAGTAGTCCTGAGAGAAAGATGTGCGGAGCACTTCCTTCTGCCAGTCAGTGTCGTAGCCTGCGCCACCGTTGTCGGCAAGAGCGAGCACCTGGTCAACCTGCTGGTTGGCGGCGTCGTTGCCATACTTGCGGTAGATGTCGGTGATCTGGCTTGCATTCATCATGTCGAGAGTCTTGCGGGCTGTGTTGACATGGAAGTTGGCAGCGAAGTTCACCTGCGGGCGACCGCTCTGACCCTTCTTGGTGGTGATGATGATCACACCGTTAGATGCGCGCGAACCGTAGATGGCGGTAGCCGAGGCATCCTTAAGGATGGTCATTGACTCGATGTTCTGCGGGTTGAGCATTGTCAGGGCGTTGGTGCCGCCGGCATTGTCCTGGTTGGTCTGGGGCACACCGTCGATGACGATGAGCGGGTTGTTGGAAGCAGAGAGTGAGGAACCGCCACGGATACGGATAGTAGCGTTGCCTGTGGGGTCACCACCCGAAGTTGTAACCACCACGCCCGGGCTTGCACCTACGAGGAGGTCCTGGGCAGAGGTAGAGATACCGGCGTCGATGTCGTCAGGAGTCACCACAGCCACAGAGCCGGTAGCGTCAGACTTCTTGACCGAGCCGTAACCGATTACGACGGTCTCATTCAGAGTAGTGGCATTCTCCTTCATCTCGATGTTGATTTCGGTTCTGCCATTCACGGGCACATCCATGGGATCATATCCCACGTAGCTTACGACGAGCGTTGCGTTGGGTTCAACGTTCAGCTCAAAGTTGCCGTCGATGTCGGCAGCTGTGCCGTTGGAGGTACCTTTTTGCATGATTGTGGCGCCAATCAGCGGGTCGCCATACTCATCAATAACCGTGCCTCGAACGGTGATTTTTTGAGCTAAAGCGGGAAACGCCAGGACCATCACCATAGCGATGGTGACCCAGAATTTCCGATTCAGATGAAAACTGTAGTTTTTCATGCAGGAATTAATTTAGTTCTACATTGTTGATTATTGTTGTTTATTCTCTCTCTGCTCAGGTGGCCCGGAGGGCTCTTCGGGCATGTGCCGGCGTATAGGCGCAATCGACCCGGCGGACCGGAAGGCAGCTCTTAGGCGCAGAGGTGTGCGCGCATGAGGTGCATCGGGCCGCCGGCGCATATCGGCCGGGCCGTTTTGGGTTACAAGGTGTCATGCTGGATGAGTTCTCCTGGCGGGTGATGATGTTAAATTTTTCCGAAGACTTCTTTGCATGATTTGTCCTCCGGCGAGATGTGGGGGAGGGTGGTTGATGCCAGCCGCCACGGCGTCAGCGTGACGTTTCGCCTCAAATGAGTGCAAATCAAGCTCTTAAGTCAGATTTTAAGGTTATGCCTCCACAAATGGATGCAAAGCCAGTGCAAATGTAACTAAAAAAAAGAATTTTAAAGAATTTTTTACACAATTTTTTTGACTTCTTCCCCATATTTAACATCCAAGGCCTCTACATCTTAAAATATCCGAAGAGGCAGCATGGGGCATGAATCGGGCATTCCGCAGCCTCATGGCGAGGGTGGTCATCGACGCCATGCGGCGCGGATGCGCCCTGTGATTGAATGGCAATTGAGCAGGATGATGATGATGGTCAGGCCGGCTATGAGCAGCAGCGTCCAGCCCAGACCGGAGGGTGTGGCTCCGAGCGACTCGAGCGGCGTGAGATATTGCCAGCGCAGCAGCAGGATGCAGCCGGTGGCCAGCACTGCCGCCGAAATGGCCAGCACGGCTGTCAGTCGCCAGAATGGACGCGCCACCACGTAAGGCTGATATCCAAGCATCAGCAGCGAATGGATCTTCTGGCGATTCTTCTCCATCAGCAACGACATGCTCAGCACCATGATAAGGATGGCCAGCAGCGTGATGACTCCACCCACGCCCATTACGATGCCGGTGACCACTCGCAGCAGGTAGGTGGCCCCCGCCGCGCTCTTGTCGCCCGCCACCTCCAGCCCATGGGCCTTCAGATACTTCCCGATGGCCGCGTCGCCCGGCGAATTCACATCCACTATCAGGCGCGACGGCGCGGGATGCGACGCTTTGCCCGAACCGCGCTGCGCCGCCTCGGATGCACCCTGAGCCGCCGGTGATGCAGAGGCAGATTCCGGGGCCGGACCGGAGGCAAGTATAGAGTTCATATAGTCGAGAAAATTCTGGGGCACGAGGATAGTGTTGAAGCGATTAGAATATCCCGCCACGCGCCCGTACATCTGCACACGCCGCGAGCCGTCGTCAGACGACAGGGTCAGTCTCAACGGTATGCCGCTGATAAGATTTTCAGACAATTGCGGCAGCCCCGCGGCCGAAGCGAATCCGAAATTATAGAGCGCCAGATAGTCTTTGGATATGATGACAGGCACACTCTCGGCCCCCTCATGCCATGAGAAATCGCTCTCAGGGATATCAAGGAAATCATCAGGCACAGCCTCGAAGAACATCGCTGTGCTCATTGAGCGCCCCTGCTCCCCTTCGGCCGGCGCTTGAAGCGCCACCGACGCATGCACATTGAAATCAGCGCGCGAGAACTCACCCACACGCTCCACCCACGGCTGCGCCTGCAGGTCAGCGATGTCAGAATCAGAGAATGTGCTTGCGCCCCCGCCTAAGGTGTTGGCTGCGCCGATGACCTTGTTGACGGCCAGATAATCTGACTTCAGGAAAGAATCCTTCTGTTGCCAAATCGAGCGGGCATCGAGATAGAACTGAAGTCCGGCGCCGATGATGGCCAGACCGATGAGGTTGCTCGCCAGGCACCCTGCCAGACGGGATAGAGATGTATTCTTGCGCAGTAGTCTGAAAATAAGATTCATAGATGTATCAAAGCTTGACATTGATAGCCGAATGCAACAACAACGGATTACCCACACTTGTGGATATCACCCCCGCACCGCGGCGGATGGCCTCTTCAGAGATGATTTCGGCAGCTATGCGGTTGTTGGTCGAATCGAGATGCGACACAGGTTCATCGAGAAATATGAAATCGAACGGCATGCAGAGCGCCCTGATGATAGCCAGACGCTGCTGCTGACCGATTGACATGCGCCCCGCCGGAGTGTCGCGGCGCGAGGCTATCCCCAGGCGCTCCAGCCACTCATCAATCTGCCGCTCCTCGATAAATCCGGTCAGCGAGTTTTTCAGCCGGATATTCTCGATGCACGTCAGTTCGGGGAAGAGGTCCAGCTCCTGCGGCAGGTAGGCCAGATGGCGCCGGCGGATCAGCTGCCAGCGTGTCATGTCGAATGTAGCGGCATCGCGGTTGTTGAAGCGCAGAGTGCCGGTGTAGTCGGTGCGCGCACCGAAGATATACGCCATCAGCGACGACTTTCCCCCACCCGAGGGTGCCTCGATCAGATAATGCCGGCCGCGCTGGAAGACGCAATGAGTCAGCCACACCTCCGAATGCGGTATGGCCTCATTGACAAACACCTCCGGGAGCATGTCGGAGAGCTCGATGCTCTGGATGTGGTAATCGTTGGATATCGTGTCTGTGGTCACGTCAGAGTATCTAATAAGTCAGAATTTCACGTTGACTGCAAGTTTCAGGCTCTCCCCCTCAGGCAAGAGAGTGAGGGTGCACACGGCATTGCTCTTCTTGTCGGCCGCAGGCACACACCATGCCGCGCCTAACCATGCCCCCTCGAAGCTCTTGGCAGCCTCAGCCAGGCTTATGGCACCGTTGCCATACCCCTCGCTGCCGAAATTGAAGGTATTACCCTCGATCTGCACCTTCCCCACCGCAGGCTCAAGAATCTGCAGCAGAGAGGCATTGTTCTGTCCCGAGGTCTGGATAGAACCGCGGTAGCCACCCTCGGTGATGCTCTTCATGGCCGGCGATGCAGCCGACGACGCGATAGTCAGAGTACCGTCGAGCGGAGAGATGGCAGAGGCATACAGCTGCGGCATCTCGCCACCGAACGACGACGCCAGTTTCATGACCTGCTTCACCAGCTCATCCGACACCGCCAGAGCCACCACCATATTCGCATTGCCACCCAGCGCCGCCACGAGCTTGGTGTCGATCTTGCTCAGAGCAAGTTCGCACTTCGAAGGCTTAAGATTCGCATCAAGCACCGAAGCCGAAAGCTGCAGCCCCCCGTCCTTCAGATTGGCCTCACCCACCACATACTTAGGCGTGTTGAAGCACATCCCCAGCGCCATGCGCGCAGTGGTCTGCTCGGTGAATGACAGCGACGACGCCTGCATCATGCCATCGATAGAGCTCCAGAAAGCCATCCCCGCCTGGGACTTCGACAGAGTCTCGGCATAAGGATTGCTCTTGAAACTCTCTACTTCAGAGAGAGAGGCAAACGACTCCACGGCCGATGCATCGCCCGTAGGAAGAAACCAGAACCGGTCGCCCCGTATGGCCAGATGATGCTTCGAGCTAACCTTGCCGCTCACCTTCCACTCACCCGGCAGGCGCGAATCGAGCCCCGCCTTAAGCTGTGCCTCATTATCAATCAGCATCGACGCATAAGGCTGCCCCTTGTAGAGAAACGCCACCATCGACGTGCAATCAAGGCCCGAATCGCCCGAAAGTAGCCACTCAGCCACCCGGGCATTATGCTTATCCAGCGACTTGGTGCTGAGAGCCACCAGCGCCGAGGCATCCTCGACATGGCCATCCTTCACCTCGCCACCCGTGGCGCCGACCACAGTGTTGAGATTCACCACCCCCACCATCTGAGCCTCAGCCGGCACCTCAGCCAGCAGCTCAAGAGTGTCAGCCTCATTCGACTTCCCACAAGCCCCCAGCAACAGGAGCACCATTATAGCCATCGCCAGCGGCAGAGAGCCCCCGCGGCGCGCAGCCTGCTCAAAAGCGCGCATCCGGCGCGCGAAATATCTATTCATCGCAAAAACAAAAATATGATTGAGTTCAATTTATTATCCAATTATATTCACAAAATTAAAATAAATTCCTATCTTCGCAAAACTAAACAAAATCAAAAACCGAATCGAGGTGAAAGATTTGTAAAACATTAAAACAGATTAAGAATATAGCCATTTAAAACACATAATCAACATGGATTTCATATCACAACGCATCCAGAAACTGGCCGTGTCGGCCACGCTTGCGATGTCGCAGAAGAGTGCCGAGCTCAAGGCGCGCGGAGTCGACGTCATCAACATGTCGGTAGGGGAGCCCGACTTCGACACCCCGCTGCACATCAAAGAGGCCGCCAAGCGCGCCATCGATGAGAACTACTCACGCTACACCCCTGTGGCCGGCTATCTCAGCCTGCGCAAGGCAGTGTGCGAGAAACTGCTGCGCGAGAACAACATCGAGTTCCAGCCCGAGCAGATTGTGGTGGGCAACGGCGCCAAGCAGGAGCTCTGCAACGCCCTTCTGGCCACCATCAACCCCGGCGACGAGGTGATTATCCCCACCCCGGCATGGGTGAGCTACGTAGAGATGGTGAAACTCGCCGAGGGTGTGAGTGTGGAGGTGCCCGCAGGCATCGACAACAACTTCAAGATCACCCCCGCCCAGCTTGAGGCCGCCATCACCCCGCGCACGCGCATGATAATGCTCAACTCACCCTCCAACCCCACCGGCTCAATCTACTCATACGAAGAGCTGCGCGGTCTGGCCGAGGTGCTCGCCAAGCATCCGCAGATACTGATTCTTGCCGACGAGATCTACGAACACATCAACTTCGTGGACAAAGTGCACAGCATATCAGAATTTCCCGAGGTGCGCGACCGCGTGATAATCGTCAACGGAGTGTCGAAAGCCTACGCCATGACCGGCTGGCGCATCGGCTACCTCGCTGCCCCCCTCCCCATTGCCAAAGCAGTGTCGAAACTTCAGGGACAATACACCAGTGGCGCCTCATCGATAGCCCAGAAGGCCGCCGAGGCAGCCTACACCGGCAGCCAGGAATGCATCGAAGATATGCGTCAGGCATTCGAACGCCGCAGAGACCTCATCGTGGAGCTCGCACGCCAGATTCCCGGCTGGGAGGTCAACCGTCCTGACGGCGCCTTCTACCTCTTCCCCAAGGTAGACAGCTATATCGGAAAGATGAAGCCCGACGGCACACGCATAGCCGAAGTGGCCGACTATGTGATGTATATACTTGAAGAGGCCAATGTGGCATGTGTGGATGGCGCCGCCTTCTGCGCCCCCGGCTACATGCGCCTCAGCTACGCCACATCCGACGACAACATCCGCGAGGCCATGCGCCGCATCCGCGAGGCATCGGCCAAACTCTATTGATGCACACAAAAATCCACGCTCCGGCCCCGCAAGAGGGGCCGGGCGCGGATACCCTTCTCCTCACTCCCCCTATGAATCCAGGCTGACCTAATAAGTTCCTATAAGCGACACATATATACAGAATATGCTGACAAGTCTTTTTCTGGCCGCGGCTGCGGCTGCAAGCACCCCGATGGTGCAGAATGTCGAGCCACCCTACTGGTGGACCGGCATGCGCAACGATACACTCCAGCTGATGGTGACAGGCCCCGGTGTGGCCGACGCCGCAGTGCGCGCCTCATATCCCGGAGTGACGCTGCTCGAGGATGTGCGCCTCGACAGCCCCGACTACAAATTCCTCTACTTCAAGATATCACCCGAAGCGCAGCCCGGCGAGATGCCGATACACTTCAAACTCGGCAAGCAGGAGCAGACCATCGACTATCAGCTTCGCCAGCGCGCCAAGTCAGGTGAGGCCCACGAGGGTTTCACCGCAGAAGATGTGCTCTATCTGCTCATGCCCGACCGCTTCGCCCAGGGAAAAGCCTCAGTAGCCGACCCCTACGAAGGACTCGAATATAAAGCCCAGCCCGACCGGGCCAACCCCAACGCCCGGCATGGCGGCAATATACAGGGCATAATCGACCACCTCGACTATCTCAAAGACCTCGGAGTCACTGCCATATGGGTATGCCCGGTGCTCGAAAACGACATGCCCGGCGGCTCATATCATGGCTACGCCACCACCAACTACTACCGCATCGACCCCCGCTTCGGCACCAACGAAGAATGGCAGACCCTCATCGAAGAGGCCAACAAACGCGGACTCAAAGTGGTGATGGACATGATATTCAACCACTCAGGCCTCAATCACCCCTGGCTCAAGAACCTCCCCTCGAAAGACTGGCTCAATCATCCCGAGGGTGACGTGATGACCAACTTCCGCCTCAGCACTGTCCACGACCCCTACGCCTCAGACTACGACAAGGATGCCACGGTCAACGGATGGTTTGTGAAAGGTATGCCCGACCTCAACCAGCGCAACCCCCACCTGATGCGCTATCTCAGCCAGAACAGTATATGGTGGGTGGAGAGCAGCGGCATCAACGGCATACGCATGGACACCTACCCCTATGCCGACATGGAGGGGATGGCCTCATGGATTGACGATGTGATGCGCGAATATCCCAACTTCAACATCGTGGGCGAATGCTGGTACTCCAACGAAGGGGGCTCCGCATTCTGGCAGAAAGGTAACCGCCTCAACCCCACCGACCCGCGCCTCCCCAGCGTGATGGACTTCAAACTCGTCACCGACGGCCGTAAATTCTTCGACGAGCCCACCACCCCCTGGACCGGACTCAACGGGCTCTACGACCATCTCGCCATGGACTTCCTCTTCCCCAACCCCGAGAAGATTCTCACCTTCCTCGACAATCACGACACCGACCGCTTCCTGCTCCAGGAACCCGACTCGCTCGACTCCTGGAAACAGGCCGTCAGCTTCCTGCTCACCTCACGCGGCATACCTCAGATATACTACGGCACCGAACTGCTCATGAACGGCAGCAAAGAGGGTAGCGACGGATATATCCGCAAAGACTTCCCCGGCGGCTTCGAGGGTGACACCATCAATGCCTTCACCCCCGCCGGCCGCACCCCGATGCAGAATGAAGCCTGGGATTACCTCTCGGCACTGCTCAAATGGCGCCGCGACGTGGCCAACGACGTCATCGCCAAAGGCACCCTCAAGCACTTCATGCCCATCAACTGCGCATACGTCTACGAACGCCGCCTCGGCGACCGCCAGGTAGTGGTGATGATCAACGGCACCGACGAACCCCTCACCCTCGACATGGCCCGCTATGCTGAGATTTTGCCCGCCGGCACACGCATGCACCGCTCGCTCGGAGGCGACGACGTGGAGATTGCCGCCGACCTCACCCTCGCACCCCGCGAGACACTCATACTGCAGAACTTCTGACCCATCATCCGACTGACGCCGCCACGATATACCGAAGTTGACCGAACAACTTCACTCTGCCGACCCCTAAAAAAATCAATCATGATAAGGGGTAATTTAGAGATTTTATGTAATTTTGCAGCGTCAATCGAAGCAAGTGAGGGGGCATGTCTTCCGACAGACATGCCCCCATCATTATTTTTATCAGGTAAAGAAATCTCCAACTAAATTAAAATTTTTATGGGAGGTATAATGGGCGTAGCCGCCCGTCAGAAATGTATCACCGACCTCTTCTACGGTGTAGACTATCATTCGCATCTCGGCACACGCCGCGCTGGCATGGCCACCTACGACCCCGCCGAAAAGCGCTTCTGCCGCTCAATCCACAGTCTGGAAAGCTCTTACTTCCGCACGAAGTTCGAGCGTGAACTCAGCAAGTTCATCGGCCCGATGGGAATCGGCGTCATCTCCGACACCGACCCCCAGCCCATAGTGATCAACTCGCATCTCGGCAAATTCGGCATTGTCACCGTGGCCCACATCGAGAATATTGCCGAACTCGAGGCCGAACTCATAGCCAAAGGGGTGCACTTCGGCGAACTCAGCTCAGGCACCACCAACCAGACCGAACTCGTGGCCCTGCTCATCAACGAAGGTGCGACCTTCGAAGAGGGTATCGAGATGATGTATGACCGCATCAAAGGTAGCTGCACACTTCTTATCCTCACCGAAAACGAAATCATCGCCGCCCGCGACCGCCTCGGCCGCACCCCGCTCGTGCTCGGCCATAAAGAGGGGGCATGGTGCGTGGCCTCAGAGAGCACAGCCTTCGCCAACCTCGGCTACGAGCATGTGCGCGACCTCGGCCCCGACGAGATAGTGCGCATCACAGCCGACGAAGTCAGCCAGATACACGCCCCCGGCGACGAGATGCAGGTATGCTCATTCCTCTGGGTATACTACGGCTTCCCCACCTCCACCTATGAAGGACGCAACGTAGAGGATGCCCGCTTCCGTTCAGGCTTCGAGATGGGCAAGAGCGACCCCACCGATGTAGACTGCGCCTGCGGCATACCCGACTCAGGCGTCGGCATGGCCCTCGGCTACGCCGCCGGCCACGGAGTGCCCTATCACCGCTGCATCTCGAAATACACCCCCACATGGCCCCGCAGTTTCACCCCCACCGAGCAATCGACTCGCAATCTGGTGGCCAAGATGAAACTCGTGCCCAACAGCGCCATGCTCTCCGGGAAGCGTGTGCTCTTCTGCGACGACTCAATAGTGCGCGGCACACAGCTCAACGACAATGTGGCCGACTTCTACAAGCAAGGTGCCCGCGAGGTGCACATGCGCATCGCATGCCCCCCGCTCATCTACGGCTGCCGCTACATCGGCTTCACCTCATCGAAGAGCGACATGGAGCTGCTCACACGCCGCATCATCGGCGAACTCGAGGGTGACCCCAACAAGAACCTCGACCGCTACGCCACCACCGGCACACCCGAATACAACACCCTTGTAGAGAAGATCCGCGAGCGCTTCGGCCTCAGCTCACTCAAGTTCAATCCGATCGAGACACTTGTGGAATCAATCGGATTGCCCAAATCGAAGGTCTGCACCCACTGCTTCGACGGCAGCTCATGCTTCGGCTGCAAGGCCCATAAGATGAAAGCTGAATGAAGATAATCATCTGCGGCGACGGCGACACCGGCTCGCATCTCTCGCGCCAGCTATCGCTCGAGAATCAGGATGTGCTCCTGATAGGGCAGGACCGCGAGCATCTGGCCGACCTCGACGCACGCTATAATATAATGACCATGGAGGGGAGCGGCCTCTCGCCGGCCGACCTGCGCGAAGCCGGCGTGGCAGGCTGCGACCTCTTCATAGCCGTCACCCCCTGGGAGAACAACAACATGATCTCCTGCCAGCTCGCCCGCGCCTTAGGCGCAGCCCGCACCGTGGCCCGCATCGACAACAGCGGCTTCATGACCGACGACATACGCCGGCTATTCGCAGCCACCGGCATCGACACGATGGTCTTCCCGGAGTTTCTCGCCGCCGGGCAAATCGAGAGCACGTTGCACCGCTGCTGGTGTCGCAACTGGTTTGAGCTGCACGACGGTCAGCTTATAGTGGCAGGCGTCAGGGTAGCCCCCGGCGCACCTCTCGACGGGCGGCATCTGCATGAGCTCGCCAAGTCGGAGCATCCATTCCACGTGGCCGCCATCAAGCGCCGCGACATGATGATTATCCCCCACGGCGACGACCGCATAGCCGCCGGCGACATACTCTACATCTCAATACTTCCGGCCGACATCGGGCATCTTCCCCCGCAATGCGGCGCCGTCAGCGGCCAGATACGCCGCATTATCATCTCAGGTGCCGACCGCATGACCCGCCAGCTCGTGAAACGCATAGGCGGCGAATTCGACATCACCGTCATCGACGCCGACCCCGAGAAATGCCGCCGTCTGAGCACGATGGCCCCGCAGGTGACAGTGGTCAACGCCGACCAGCGCGACATCGACGTGCTGCGCGAAGAGGGGATTGACTCAGCCGATGCCTTCATCGGCCTCAACGAATCCTCGGAGATGAACATCATCGGCTGCATGATAGCACGCGAGGCCGGTGTGGCAAAGACTATCGCCGAAATCGAGGATATACAATACATCGCTGAGGCCGACGCACTCAATATAGATGTGGTGGTCAACAAGAAGCTGCTCACATCGAGCACCATCTTCCAGATGCTGCTCGACAGTGGTCTGCCCACCCCGCGCTGCCTCGCCCTCGAGGATGCCGAGGTGGCCGAGATAATTGTCGACGAAGGCTCGAAAGCCACACGCCGCCCCGTGATGGATCTCAATCTGCCCAAAGGGATAAACATAGCCGGAGTGATACGCGACGGCGTGGGGCGCCTCGTGAGCGGCAGCACAGTGCTGCGCGGTGGCGACCATGTGGTAGTGGTCTGCCTCTCAGGCGCCCTCGACAAATTCACGCGTACCTTCCGCTGAAATCTACCTGCTCCCTTACGGCCTATGCACCCTCCCTCCCGGCCACCAATCAACCCCAATCATCCAGCGCATGACACTTCAGACCCACAGAAAAAGATCAGCCATAAAGATCGACCGCCGCTCGGTGAGCCGCGTGCTCGGATACCTGCTGATAATAGAATTCGGCATACTGCTGCTCCCTGCGGCAGTGTGCCGAATTTATGGTGAGAGCGACTGGTGGCACTTCCTCGTGGCCGGAGGCGGCGCCGGAGTGGCCGGCGCACTCCTGCTGCTGGCCGGAGGTGGAGCCGCGCCGCTCAACATAGGCCGGCGCGAGGGGTATCTGGTGACATCGCTCATATGGATACTCTTCTCGCTCTTCGGCATGCTCCCCTTCATGTGGGGGAGCAATGCGGTGCTACCCGTGGCCGACGCATTCTTCGAGACCATGTCGGGCTTCACCACCACCGGAGCCACCGTCATAGCCGATGTGGAATCGCTCACCCACGGCCTTCTCTTCTGGCGCAGCCTCATACAATGGGTCGGAGGACTCGGAATCGTAATCTTCATGCTCGCCGTGCTCCCCGCCCTCAACCAGGCCGGAGGTGTGCCGATGTTTAACGCCGAGACCACCGGCATCACCCACGACAAGCTGCATCCGCGCATACGCCAGACTGCTGAATCGCTATGGAAAGTCTATGCCCTGCTCACCGCCCTGCTCACCGTGCTGCTCTGGGCCGGGCCGATGAATCTCTTCGATGCCATATGCCAGGCCATGACCACGATGTCGACCGGAGGTTTCTCCACGCGCAACGCCAGCATCGCCGCCTGGGATTCGGCCTATGTGGGATGGGTGGTGACCGTGTTCATGCTCATAGGGGGTGTCAATTTCACCCTCGTCTACACTGCTCTGAAGGGTAATCTGCGCCCGATGCTCAAGAATGATATATTCCGCGCCTATGTGGGGATAGTAGTGGTATACTATGTGCTCTTCGCCGCCTCGCTGCTGGCCGAAGGGAGTGTGAAAGGGGTGGGAGAGACTCTGCTCGCCCCCCTCTTCCAGATAGCCACCGCCATCACCACCACCGGCTTCTCATATGCCCCCTACGAGAAATGGGGAGCCTTCGCCATCATGCTCACATGGCTGCTGATGCTCACCGGCGCATGTGCCGGATCGACGACCGGCGCCATAAAGGTCGACCGACTGACCGCCCTCTGGAAGAATCTGCGCCGCGAGGTGGAGCTCACCCTGTATCCGCGCCATATAAAGACGATAGAGATCAACGGACGCCCCGTCAGCAGCGAGCAGATGCAGAAGGTGTCGGCTTTCCTCTTCATCTATCTGATGCTTCTTGTGGCCGGCACGCTATGTATGGCTGCGTGCGGATACACAGTGTTTGACAGCGCCTTCGCCTCGGCCTCATGCATAGGCAACAACGGACTCGGATATGGCGCAACAGGAGCAGCCGGGGGTTTCTACACGCTCCCCGGCTGGCTCAAATGGGTATTCTCGTTGTTGATGATGATCGGGCGTCTGGAGATATTCACTGTGCTGACGCTCTTCTCGCGCCAGTTCCATACGCGCTGAGGGACCCTGTTTGGCATTCCACCGGCAGCCTCAGCATCGCCGCCACGTCATCATAGACAGTGGATTCAGAGATTCAGCAGCTGCTCGGCGTGAATCTTGGTCTTGATCTGCTTGGGCAGAAGGATATGGCTCACCGTGCCGTCGGGCTCGATGATGAGGGTGGTGCGGTAGGTGCCGAAATATTTGCGTCCCGCCATGCTCTTCTCACCCCATACACCCACGCGGTCGACCAATTCATGGTCGGCATCCGTGATGAGCGGGAAGGGGAGTTCATGCTTGGCGATAAACTTGCGGTGGGACTCAGCCGAATCTACCGAGCACCCGATCACCTGATAGCCAGCATCCAGCAATGCCTGATAATTATCGCGCAGACTGCAGGCCTGGGCTGTGCAGCCCGGAGTGTTATCCTTCGGATAGAAATAGAGCGCTATCTTGCGCCCCGGATAGTCAGATATGCGGATCTCATGCCCGTCGGCATCCTTGCCGAGAAGGTTGGGCATCTTGTAGCCTGTCTCAATCATAGTCTTTTCTCTTCGGTATTTATGAATTGTTGAAGTTGTTGAATCTTTGCATCTCAAGCCTGCCGCGCATTATTGAGATGACTTCCTCATCCCTGGCAGCGAGGCGATGCGTGTGCAAATGTACGCAAAAAAGCGGGTTTCTGCAATATGACTCAATTGACCGACGTTGTAATTATACAACTATTAAAAAGTTTAAACAACTTCATTTCATGCCGCATCCTTGTTGAGGTAAGGCCGGATGCGGCTGAGGGTTAAGATACTTAAGATACTTATATACTTGCTTTAACTATGATAGACGAGATATTGCGGCATAACCGCGAGTTTGTGGAGAGCGGCGGCTACCGCTCATATGAGACTTCGAAGTATCCCGACAAGAAGATAGCCATCGTCACCTGCATGGATACACGCCTTGTAGAGCTTCTGCCCGCTGCGCTCGGCATACGCAACGGCGATGTGAAGATGATAAAGAATGCCGGAGGCACAATCACCAACCCCTTCGACTCGACGATGCGTTCGCTGCTTGTGGCGGTCTACGAGCTCGGCGTGGAGGAGATCATGATTATTGGCCACAGCGGCTGTGGTGTGCAGGGGATGAATGCCTCCCACATGCTTCAGCTCATGCGCCGGCGCGGCATTGACGAAGAGCACATCTCGCTTATGCGGCACTGCGGCATAGACCTCGACAGCTGGCTGCATGGCTTCAATGATGGCTGCGAGGCTGTGGGTGAGACGGTGGATCTGGTGCGCAATCATCCGCTTATGCCAAAGGATGTGCGTGTGGCAGGCTATATAATGGATTCTACAACAGGAAAATTAGAGTGCATATGAACGCGCAACATACGATGTGAATCTTATCGGCTGAGTCCCCGGCTCGGCTCTATAATGTAAATCAGGCCGGGAAGCATGGATGTAGTAGTCCATGCTTTCCGGCCTGATGATATAATGTCGTGATAGATGTTGTATATCAGTCGAGGAAGCGATTGCCGGGCTTGAAATAGTCGCGTTTCAGCTTGCTGAGGTATTCGGGGGTCACACCCAGATAAGAGGCCACCATCTTCTGAGGCACGCGGTCGGTGATTTCCGGACGGTCCGCCAACATGCGGCGGTAGCGGTCGGCGGCGGTGCCGTTGTGCACCGATGCATTCTTATACTCCTGATAGAAGCACTCGCCGAGTGCATACTTCAGCATCCAGAGCGCAAACTCGTGGTCGCGGTTGACCACTTCCCAGAAGTCATCGCGGTTGATGACCAGAATCTCAGTGTCACAGCAAGCCTCCATGCGGTAGTATGACGGAAGATCCATCACGAAAGAGTACTTCGAAGTGACGATAGAGCCGGGCAGAGCGAACGAGAAAGTGCGTTCGCGGTCGCCATTCATATCGGCCATGCGCAGGATGCCACGTGTCACGATGTAGAGGTTGGCGTTCTTTGTGCCTTCACGGATGATGACCTGTCCGCGCATGTAGATTTCGCGGTGAGCCTTGCTTAAGAGCTCATCCAGGCCGGTGCCCTCGGGGAGATACCCGAGTTCCTTCTTGATTAGATTTTTTACAGCTTCGCGATCCATAGATTGTAAATAAATAAGTGATTGCTCGCTTTCAACAAGATAGCAATCTTAAATAATTAAGCAATGTTGCCAAGTATGACAATTTGCTTAATTTAACTTGATTTACCCTATAAATTCCCCGTCAAATAGCGTCATCATGATTGTTAGTATAATCGATTGATAAACTTTTATTTGCCAAGTAGGATGATTATACGGGTTTGTAGTAACATCGGCGCAAATATAATACATTTTTTAATATCATGCATATAAATTGTAGAAAAATTTCACCCGTAGTTAAACTATATTAATTGTATAATCTCAACTTCGCAAAATTCAACTTCATCGCCAAATTCTGTATGGGAAATATCCATTCCGACCGCTTCGATGAGTTTTTCATAGGAAAAGCGAGGCGGCAATACGATTGTTGCCGCCTCGCTGAAAGAGTGATATTTTTTCGAACCGGAATCGAGAAGCGTGGCAGCTTGCTCTTCCACAGGCGCGTCAATGAGTAAAGAGTTTACACAACTTCCTTCGTTTGATGGAGGTGGAGAGGGTTAGAAGCGTGATTTTTCGGAGTTGCCGGCGCCGGTGCCACGATAGCGGTCGCGGGTGGTGTTGAAACGATATTGCAGGGTCAACATTACCGAGCGTCCGGGAGAATAGTTTTTCTGCTGAATCTGCACGGCATCGCTGCAGAGATAGAAGTTATTCTTTGTGGAGTCAAACAGGTCTTTGGCCTCAATGGTCACGCTGAAGGCATCGTTGAAGAATCCTTTGTAGAGTTTAGCATTGAGATACCATGGGGTGTTTGTCAGACGCGTGTTGTTTTCCCAACCGCGGGTCATAAGTTGCGCATCGACGTTGAGCCAGATGTCAAAGGGAAGCTTTACTGCGTTCTGCCACTGGAACATGAATATAGGGGTATTCATCTTCACAGGCTCACCATTCACCGGCAGACTGAGCCACTGCTTCATCATGCCTACATTCACCTTGGGTTGCCATATGCCTATTTGGAAATTTCCTCCTACAAAGGCCTGGAAATAGTGGCGGTGGTCGAGATTGGCAGTGCGGATGATTGTTGCCTCTCCATCAGCGCCGTAAGGTTCGGTGATATAATACACACCATCTTTGAAATAAGTGTAAGAGAGTTGAGCGAAGAATCGGTGCCATTGAGCCATATATTCGACGGTCTGCAACTTTGTGGGTTTCAGATAGGGATTGCCCGTTTCGTATGTGAGACGGTTGATGTAGCTTACCGCACCGTCGAGTTGGCCATATCCTGGGCGAACGGTCTTGCCCGTATAGTTCAGACCCATCCTCACTTTGCCGACTTGTGTGGCGATATTCAGCGAGGGGAAGAGATTGTTGTAGGTTTTGCTCTGGTCGTTCTGAAGTGTCCCCATCTCATAATAGTTGAATTTCACATGTTCGTAACGCAGCCCTACGCCAACCATAAAACGACCGAACTGCTGACCTAATTCTGCAAATGCAGCTACATTACTCTCATCCACACGATTGTCGGCATCAGGAGTTTCGGGAATATTGGCTGTGAAAAGGTTGGTGGAGCGGGTATCTGTATATTCCTGACCTACTTCTATCTGCCCTCTCCATAAAGGATAAGTCAGAACAAGCTTCTCAGCAAACATGCGGCTATGATTGGTTGATGTGGTATTTACCTCGCGGTCATCACCCATTTCGCTGAATTCATTGTTGAATGTCAGTTCGCGACTCTTATACCAAAGATAATCGGCATTGAAGTCTATATTGAGCTTTCCGACAATGCCGTTATAATATAGATTGGCATAGTGGCGTGGAACGGCGGTAGACAGATTGTGTACATCTGAATCATAGCGGTCGAGCAACGAGCCGTCCTGCCATATTTCGCTTGGTATTGTCCCGTCAGTGTGATGACGGTTCCAACTGTTCTGGTAGTAGGCGCCTATGCTGTGGCGGTCGTTGATCATGTATGAGAATCCAAGTTTCCCGGTCATATCATTATATGACTCCTTGCCGATTGTGCTGACGAACTGGCGATAAGTGCCATTGGCGGTGCTTGTGTTCATATCATTGAGACGGTCAAAACGGGTGTCGCCTCTCCACCATCCATAGTTGGCGAATACTTCAAGTCCGCCGGTGCGGTATTTAAGGTCGATGGAATTGCCTGTCCGGAAGTAATGCTGGAATCCGTTGTCGGTGCGCAGTGTGCCGCTGAAGCCATCCCCCTTGGGCGGCTTTGTGCGGATACGGATTACCGACTTTACATCAGCGGCGTAAGCCGCTCCCGGATTGGTTATGACCTCCACATTCTTGATGTCAGCGGAGTTGAGTTGCGAGAGTTCCTGAAGATCGTTGACTTTGCGGCCATTGATATAAATTGCCGGAGAGCCTTTACCGAAAACTTCAAGGGTGCCACCATTGTCAACCACCATCGGCACACGTACAAGAACATCGTTGGCGGTGCCGGCAAAGGCGAGCGAGCTCCCCTCCACATTGGTCAGCAGTGCGTTTCCTTTCATTGTGGTGGCAGGACGCGAGGCCTTGACCACGACCTCGCCAAGTTCCACGGTGGACGGATGTAGCATAATTGCTCCCAACTCACCTGACCGGGGGACATTCTCGATTACGGGGTCATAGCCTGCGAATGAAATTTTGGCAGTCAAGTCGCACCCGCTATCAGCAGTGATGATGAAATTGCCATCAGCATCAGATATGCCCCCTGCGATATATGTGGAATCGCAATATAGCACCACGTTCACAAAGTCGAGTGGCCGGGAGTTTTCATCAAGAATACGTCCATTGATATCGCGGCTGAAAGCCGGAAGGATTGCAAGTACAGCAATCATAGTTGAGATAAGATGTTTCATCGTGTATGTTTTTTTATTTCGAGAAGTGCGTCAATAAGGCTTCCGTCGAGGTTGATGCCTTTCTCTTCCATCTTGTCGGTGATTTTCTGTTTGGTGTCAGTGAGGATGTGGCTGTCGAGGTCTTCCCATGAGAGTATTTCAGAACCGTCGTTGGTTGTTGTGACATGGGCATTGCACTCCGTTTTGTTTCCAACAGAGTCTACGACATTATAGATAACCACTGCCTGGAAGTTGCCATTTTCAAGGTCGTGTGAATCTGCCAGACCGATGTATTCAACATCCGGAATTGAATGGAGATAAGCGAGGGTAGCCTTACAGATATTGCGGTCGCGGGTATCACCCTGACCGACATTCCAACCACACGATGTAAGTGCGGTGTGTGCCATTATTACAGCTATGGCGAGCGTTAAGATTTTCTTAATCATTTTGCGTCAGTTTTAAATTTCCGGTGCAAAATTACGTCTAAACGAATCTTAACGCCAAATGCAAAAGTCTTAATATGGAAAATGCAACCTGCTGATAATCAGAGGTTGCATTTCTTAAAAATCTTAATATTCCCGGGGAGGGCCTTAATGGGTCTTAATAGCCGGATGCCTCACGGAGGAATGCTACGATATCCTCCTTCTCAGGCACTCCAAGTTTCTTTCGGATGGAGGATTTGCGTACGTAGATGGTGGATGTGGTCTGGCCGGTGATAACACTGATCTCTTTGGTTGAGAAACCGGCCACCATCAGCACTATTATCTGTTCCTCCTTTGGAGTGAGAGTATCGCCGTGGGCCGTGTGGAGTTTATCATAGAATCCTGAATATAATGTGTTGATAAGCTCAAACACGTTATTCCAATTGACGAGTTCTCCACCGGTATCACTTTCGATTGAAGAGATTTTGCGGAGCATCTCGCGGTTTTGTTCCGTCGGAGTCTCAGCGACCATTTTGAGGATGCCCAGTTGCTGGAGCATGGCGCGGCGTAGTGCACCGGGAGTATGGGTTCCCGTGTGCTCCTGGGATGGAGAAGCTTTAAGTTCATCGACCATTTTCTGCAATGCTTCCGCCCGCTCCTCATTTTCGCGCTCACGCTGACGGCGATGGCGCATAATCCATACGGCACTAACCAATATCAGGAGAGCCACAAGCGCGATGACAAGAATAATGACCGTCTTCTGTTGGCTCTCAGCTTTGAGCGCCAAAGCCCGGCTCTGCTGCTGCAATGCACTGCGTTCGCTCTCCCATTGCGAAGCCTTAGCGCGGTTGTAACGCTCACGTTGACGGTTGTTGAGGCCGTTGACGTGGGCGAGTTTCATCTTGCCGTCTTGTTTGAAGTCAATCATCGCTCTCAGCAGGTTGCTGTAACTGCGGTAATATGTATCATCATCGTTTCTGAATTTCGCTGCAAAACTGTCGGCAATGGCAAGTTCCTTGGTGGCACGATTGAGATTACCGGAATTGAGCGCGTTGATGGCAAGCTGCATGTGCAGATAATCAGCCGCGCCATTGTCGGGAGATGACTTGGCGAATATCCCTTCGATTGTGGCATCACTCTCTTTGTGGCACCCCATCTCTCCCAGAATCTGGGCACGTTCTATCTCAAAAATAAATTGCTTGTCGCCCCATTTGCTCTTGCGGGCATAGTCAATCAGATTGTCGGTAAGCATTAAGGCTGAATCCAGTTTGCCGGCATATTCATACGCGCTGACAAGCATGAAGTTAGCCTCCATCTTTCTGAGTGTGTCAGTCTCGATGGCCTCTAATTGGCTTGCATATGGAATAAGTTCGTTTCCCTGGTATTCGGATGTGCCAAGAAGCACACGTATTCTCAGAGCCTGCAGCTTCAACGAGTCAGGTACGTTGTCAAGATTGGACAGTGAGTCGAGCAGACTGATTGCACCAGTCATGTCGCCCACCCAAAACTTGTACCATGCCAAAGCTGTGGCACTGCGCATCTCGCGCACCTTATCTCGGCCCTTATAGTAATTGTGAGAGAATACAATCAACGAGTCACCGACCATTGAACGGCGTTGACGCAGGTGGCCCCAAGCTCTGAGATAATGATATTTAGCCCGGGTGGAATCGAGCTTCAAATCGTTATACTCTATCGCATCCAGCATTGCCATCGCAGTGTCGGTGTCGGTCAGCATCAATCTCTCCGCGTCATCGATACTTGAATCATACCGTGAGGCTGAGTGAGAGCAACCTGTAATGCACAACACAAGGCACATGGCAACGGTCGTGAATATTGTATATAATGTTTCCTTCATTGTATTAATGCCATAATGAACTGATTCCATCTTCCATTTTGCGGGATAAGGAATCCTTTTCAAGTAAATATTTCTTTATGGTCCTTCATATATCGCAAAATTACGAAAAAGATTTGATTTTTGCGCTTTTGGCCGACTCGCGAATTTTGGCTAAATTTGCCATCGGTCAATAATTCAAACTATCCGATATGGGCATCTATGCTTTCTCTTTTTCTCCTACCGGCACGTCGGCCAAAATCCTGAGGGCTGTATCAAGTGGTGTGGCTGAGGGGCTGAATACTGACGTTACTTCTGTGGATCTGACTTTCAATCCGGCGGATGATATTGAACTGACGGAGCGTGATATCGTTATCGCGGGGGCTCCGGTGTATGGCGGCAAGATCGCGCCGCTGGCTAAACTGCGTCTCAATGCCCTGCGTGGGAATGGGGCTAAATGCATCGTTGTGGCAATCTATGGTAACCGCGCTTTTGAAAATGCGGCCTCTGACCTGGCTGGGTTTATGGCCGAAGGTGGGTGCTTGATTTGCGGCGCTGCGGCTTTTGTGGGTGAACATTCCTACTCTACCTCTGCTACGCCGATAGCGGCCGGACGCCCTGATGGGCAGGACCTCTCTGACGCCCATAAATTCGGGATGGAGATTGCCTCCCTTATCCTGCAGGATAAGCTGCGCGAAGTCAATCCGACCGAACTCTCCGACGTGCCCTCGCCGGCTGAATCAATCGCCAATTTCCGCAAATTCGTTGTCGCTTATCAGCAACAGCAGTCCACCAACCCTGTCACGTATCTCCCCACGGTCGACCAATCGCTATGCGACGGGTGCGGCGCGTGCTACGCCGCATGCCCTACCGGTGCCATAAATCCGGAATGCGAGGAGGTAGACCCGGCCAAGTGCATCAAATGCTGCGCATGCGTCAAGGTCTGCCCGCAGGAGGCGCGCCATCTGGCCACACCATTTGCCGGAATCCTCTCTGAGAACTTCAACCTCCGGAAGTCACCCCGCTGGATTCTTTAACCCATACCCTGCCATCGTTATGTCTGAATTTGCCCGCCATCTGTCAGTCCAGCTCTCCCAAAGAGTCAATATCAGCCAGATCCGCGCCATCGCCGAATGGGCCAATTCAGAGCTGCTTGACGAGCTCACCGAACATCTCAATCTTCTCGCCACGCAGCCCCTTAGTCCGGGCCTGCGCAGTGCACTCGCCACCACGCGCCGCCGTATTGCCAAACACGCGTGTCCCCCAGCACAAAGAGATCCGCGTTAATCCATTCCATCCGCGGCGCAGTCGCGCAGCGACAAGCGAAAAAATCTGCGCCCTTAAATTCCTTCCCCCATCTTACCCATTGGTCCTTGCTTACCTTAAAAGCGTTGGGTCAGTCGGCTGCGGCGCGGGGTTTGCGGCTGCGGGCCGTCTGGAATACGGTGGTGAAGTAGTTGTCGATGTAGCGGACGAAATTGTCGGGCGACGGGGACACTACGTATTGTTTGTCGATCTGGCGGATGCGGTCGTTGTGGATTGAGTCGAGCGGCACAAGCATCAGCTCTGCCGGCTTCGCGGGAGTGCCACCTACTCCAAGGGCAATGATTACCTTGCGTTTATTCGCTTTCTGAAACTTGCGGTATCTTTCGAGTTGCCACCCTTCAAAGTGTACCTCTCCCGAATTCCAGCGCGAGCGATATTTGCACTCTATATAATAATCGATATTCGAATTGCCACGCTTCTGCTGGATATGAAGGTCAGGATTCTTAGATGATTCGGCCACTACTCCCGCCGACGACTTCTTGTCTTGAGTGCGGTCAAGAAGTTTGAGGCGCCAGTCATTGAGCAGATTGCATACGAAATCTTCAAATGCATCCCCTTTCTTTTTAGAATCAGAATATTCCGACGATTCTGCATCGGCCTGGGACGATGCGGAGGTAGTCGCGGAATTTGGTGCTGATGCAGTATTTGCGGGTGCCGAAGCTGCTGCGGATGTCGAAGCCGAGAGCGACTCAGATGCTACGGCTGCATCAGGCTGCCGCATGGCAGCCGGCGCCTCTTGCCGTGCATTCACACTGTTTGCGCTCATCGAAGTTGTATCGGCCGATGAGGCATCCTGGCCCGGATTACAGAGCATGACAATTCCGGCCACAATTGCGGCTACACCGGCAATAATCAAAAAATAAGCCATCGGGTTAGGTCGTTTTTTCATTGATATAATGAAGTTGTTTAAACTTTTTACGAAAAACATAAATTGAAGTATTTTTTCTTCAAGCGCAATCTTAATTAATATTTTGGCATCTTTCGCCCCTCTTCATCGGTCGCGATGCCCGCATCGCTCCCTCTTCGAGAGCCGAAACCTGCTCAAAATCTTAATTAACCTTGCACTTGAAAAAAGTTTAAACAACTTCAATTTTTTGCAAATATAGTCACTTTCCGGCAGTTTGCAAAAAATCATAAGACAAGATGTCTCCCCTCGTCCGAATTGTAGGTATATCGAAGTTTCTGTATCTCTTTCGTTTTTCGTAAGTATCTCTAAAATCTTGGTTCTGGGGCGGCTATCTCTGCCGTGAGAGGTGGACATAGTCCATGAAAGTCTTGACTTAAGAGTTTATACTCTATTTGAGTGATTAGAGTCCATATTGAGCCAAATGCGCGGCACTTTCACGCGGACTCTCCTTGATTGTACCTATTATTAGCTCGACATCATACTCATCAATCTCGCCCAGATAATTCCATTCGTTGAATTTCTGAGGATAGGCCCTCTTTAGCTGGACGCAATCGACAAAAGAATCATATCGCAGGAATGGATACTTAGATTGCTTTATGGGCATGTGGTACATCTTGATGTAACCGGGAAGATTCTTGTTGATTTGAGAATTGATGATAACGCCACCGTATGCCACTCCTTCAGAATCAAAACCAAGTACGACAAAATATTTGTCTCTTGAAGCATCACCGGGCTTTGGCTTGATGCCGTTTGCATCAGTCATCGTGATTTCATAGACATCGCCGACTTTAACCGTTCGGGCGGCTAACCGCGAAAGCTCATCTTCATTGAGCGCATCTGAAATTTTTGTCATCTGAGTGCCGCTTCAATTTGCATCTGCTCTTCAATATATTCCAACATGGCTTCATCTGCATTCATAACCTTAGCCATTGATATTGGAGAAATCACATTGGTGCCATGTACACGCCTGTGAGCCTCATCCCAAGCTGCGTCATGAGATTTTTTCATAAGTTGGCCGAAAGTCATGGCTCCATGCTCCATGATGGACTGATCCAGAGCGTCAATCTCCGACTTCGAAAGAAAATTCACATTAGCATCTCGCTTGGGAATAAGCACGTTTGGCGCATCTTCTCCTGCAAACTGAATCACCTCAGATAATTCCTCTGAAAGCTTCATGCGCGACTGCCCAAGTTCTTTTACAGCATCATAGAGATGGGTGGGAACGGGTCCATATTTCAGAGCGCAAAATTCATCGGGCACTATGCCGCTACCCCATTTTGCAAGATGTTTCATCTCGGCAAAATAGAGAATCTTGAAAACATGGTAGAAATCAACCCCACCAGTCTTGCAAAGTATATACAGAACCAGCTCTGTGAGTTTCTTGCTATCAAAATTCGTCATAGGCGTTTCTCCTTTCTTACTCTAACGTATGAATTTCTACTGCGGTTTAGTTTAAACAACTTCATAGTCAGCAAATTTACAATTTTTTTTGCAAACCACAAAATCGGCTTAAAACTACGATTTTACTACATCCCCCTGTCTTTATTTGGGTGAAGTCGAGGTTTTTTTGAGTTGGTGTGCTTTTTTTTGTGGAAAAATTTGGAAGTTATTGTAATTATTACTAACTTTGTAATCGTTACAATTTAGTTAATTCTAAAAATGATGACAGAGACCACCACATACACCGGCAATGAGCTGTTGCAGATGCTGCATAAGGCGGGGGTTCGCCCGTCGGCACAACGTCTGGCAGTGCTCGACTATATTGCCAACCGCAAGACACATCCGGCGGCCGATGAGGTGTATGTGCATCTATCGCATGAATTCCCCTCGATGTCGCGCACCACGGTGTATAATTCACTCCATGCGTTGGCCGAGGCCGGTGTGCTGCGCCCGCTTGAGATTGAGAGTCAGTCGACTCGCTACGACCTCGCGCCGCAGATGCCCCATAGCCATTTCAGATGCACCGCCTGCGGCCGCATCTTCGATATGGCACTACCCCCGGGCATAGAGAGCGCCGTCACGCAGGGTTTCAGGGTGGCCACCACCGAGTTGTGCTTCGCGGGCACCTGCCCCGAATGCACGGCCAGAGGCAATGCCAACTGAGAGATGCAGATAGCGCGGAATGGCTGAATACGGGTGATGACGTATGCATCAATCTCCAACACACCCATCCGCCCGGATGGCATCGGCCGCTGCCGACATCGGCGGCTGGAAAAACAGATAATCCAACATTAAAAATCAACATAAAGACATGAAAGAACTGAAAGGAACAAAGACAGAGAAGAACCTCATGGAGGCTTTCGCCGGCGAATCACAGGCCCGCAACAAGTATTCTTACTACGCCTCAAAGGCCCGCAAGGATGGCTTCGAGCAGATTGCAGCCATCTTCGAGGAGACCGCCCACAATGAGAAGGAGCACGCCAAGCTGTGGTTTAAATACCTGCACGGCGGCGAGATGCCCGACACCATGGCCAACCTCCGCGACGCAGCCGAGGGTGAGAACTACGAGTGGACCAACATGTACGACCGCATGGCCGCCGAGGCCGAAGAGGAGGGCTTTGCTGAGATTGCCCGCAAATTCCGCGCCGTAGGTGCCATCGAGCGTCACCACGAAGAGCGCTACCGCAAACTCCTCAAGAACATCGAGGAGGGCATCGTATTCTCACGCGACGGCGACACAGTATGGGTATGCCGCAATTGCGGCCACATCGTGATCGGCAAAAAGGCTCCCGCCGTATGCCCCGTGTGCCTGCACTCACAGTGCTTCTTCGAAATCAAAGCCGATAACTATTGATACACCCCCTCCGCTATAATGGAGGGTGGACTGCCGCAGAGCAGACACTTCTGAATTAGAACTCTATCGCATGCTCCCCGCCACGGACTCTTGACCCAGAGCCGCGGCGGGGAGCATCTTTTATCTCAGCGGCCAGGTAACCGTTAAGTTAAGCGAAAAAATCTGCGCCCTTAAATTCCTTTCCCATCTTACCGATTATGAATATTCAGTCCCTTCCTAAACTTAAAGGTGTTGTGGTAACCGCCGGCTCTATTATCTGACTCTATTATTAAGCGCAGGAGGCCGGAATATGCCGGAATATTTTGTAATTTTGCAGTCCGAAATTCACTGAAGTCATCTGACCGACTTCACCATATCACCAGACCCTATGACTGACCTGCTGAAAAAACTTACTGCCATATCGCGCGAAGCCACCTTCCCGGTGCTGATGTCGCTATGCGCTGTGCATTGCTTCAACGACTTGTTGCAATCGGTCGTGTCGGCCGTGTATCCGATGCTGAAGGATGACCTTCAGCTCAGTTTTGGCCAGATTGGCCTCATAACCCTCGTATATCAGATTGCAGCCTCGGTATTTCAGCCGGTGGTGGGGCTGGCCTTCGACAAGCGCCCTTATGTGGGGAGTCTGCCGATGGGAATGCTGTTCACCTCAGCGGGAATATTACTATTTGCCTTCGCCATGTCGATGACGACCGTGTTGATAGCCGTATTCCTCGTGGGGATCGGTTCATCGACGCTCCACCCAGAGGCCTCGCGCATCACCTCGCTTGCCAGCCACGGGCGCCGCGGACTCGCTCAGTCGATATTTCAGGTGGGCGGGAATCTCGGCACCTCGATTGGACCGCTGCTCGTGGCCTTCATGGTTGCCCCCTACGGCCGACGCCATATCGCATGGTTTCTGATTGTGGCCGCACTGGCCTTCATGAGCATGCGCCGCATCTGCCGCTGGTATGGCGGCTATCTCGCGCAGGCACGCAGCAATCCGGCCAAGGCGGCCATCCACGTGCCGCGTCCACTTTCAGCCGGACGCACAGCCTTTGTGATTGCGGTCATACTGGTGCTTATATTCTCGAAGTATATCTACATGGCTTCGCTCACCAACTACTACACCTTCTATCTTATCGACCACTTTGGCGTGAGCATCAAGACGTCGCAGATATTACTCTTCGTATTTCTCGCCGCCACTGCCATCGGCACACTTGTCGGTGGACCGGTCGGCGACCGCTACGGCCGCAAACCGGTGATATGGATCTCAATTCTCGGCGCCGCTCCCTTCAGCCTGGTGATGCCTCACTGCGGACTGACCCTTACGGTCATCATGAGTTTCGGAGCCGGCTTCATGCTTGCCTCAGCTTTCCCGGCCATACTGCTCTACACGCAGGAGCTGCTGCCCAACAAACTCGGGCTTGTGTCGGGTCTCTTCTTCGGTCTGTCGTTTGGTGTGGCAGGTGTGGCGGCGGCAATATTAGGGTATTATGCCGACCATGTGGGTATAGATGCCGTCTATAACGCGTGCGCATACATGCCGTTGCTCGGACTCGTGGCCGCGTTGCTCCCCAACCTGCGCCAGCGCTGAGGTCTCCTTTACTTCTCATAACCTTAGGCAGCTACGTGTAAGCCACATAGTAGGTGCGTAGCAACTACGTATAAGTCACAGAAAACCCCGGCAGCCACAGTGATGAGGCTACCGGGGTTGTCGTATCGGATTGTTTCAGACCGTCGTATCAGAATACGAAGTCTACGTATATACGTGTCTCAGCGAATTTGCGGGTATAGCTGCCATCGGTATCCTCGCGCTTGTTCATGCTGACACCCTGGCCATAGAAAGATGTGCCGTTGTTATAACCGTAGGGGTCTAGTGTGGAGTTGTTCATCTTGCCCGAGCCCCAGCGACCCTCGACACCCAGACCGAAGATGCGCCATTGCAGCTTGAAGCCGAAGTCCATCATGTTGATGTATCCAATCTCAATCTCGACATCGCTCCCGTCGCCCCACTTCTGGGCATCCACGGCGGCCGAAGCCGAAGCTGCATTCACCAGATTCCATGAATAGAAGTTCACGCCGAAGGTGGGCTGATAGTGGAAGTATACGTTCAGGCGCAGCGAGGCAGCCTCATTATCCATAAATGAGAGGGGAGCCACAGTGATTGTGGGACCCACGCCGCAGAGGCCCACCAGAGCCGACATGTGAGAGAAGCGCAGATAGTTGGGGTCTGATGTGGAGGTAGACGATGATGGCTGCTGCATGTTGCTTGTCCAGCCTTGATAGTTGTTGGTATAACCGCTGCCACTCGAGTAGACGGGGCGTGCGAACTTGTCGTACATCGCAAATTGCAGGTCGATCCAACGTGCGTCAAGACCGAACTTCACGACTCCGCCCACAGGCTTCTTGCGGGGCCACAGATAGGATGTGCCCTTATTGAGAAATATGCCGAACTTGGCTTTTTCAGCCTCATAGACCTCGCCGGCTGTAGAGGCGATTGAATAGCCGAGGTTGAAGTATCGGCCACTGCGCCACACCGACTCATGGATGCTGTCGGCACGCAATTCGGCCAGACGCGAGTTTGCAGAAGAGAGAGCGTTCTCGATCGAGTCAAGACGCGCCGCGCTGCTATAGTCATACTGTGCGCTTGCCACACCCATTCCGGCCAGGCCGAGCATCAGCGAAAGAAGTATCTTTTTCATAATGATTAGAGTTTTCGGGCATCAGCGCCGCAAGAGGAAAGCTCGCCGCTTGCTTGCGGGCCGACACCTATGTAGTGTAGAATGAGGTGGTGGCGATTATTTCATCGAGATATAATCAAGGCTGCACTCTGTATACTGGTTGAGCAGCCAGTTGGCACGCACCATCGAGAGGCGTCCCTCCCACGAGATGTTATAGTCGAGCGACAGTGTATAGGCTGACTCGGCACGCGACTCATCCAGGCCAAGGGCAGAGAGGAAAGGACTGCCGGATGTGGTGATTTCAGTCGGGAAATGCACCGGAGCGGCGCCAAACCATCCGAATACCTGGAAGACACCCATCAGCGGCATTGTCGGATCCCACTGGGCCCAGCGGTTGACTACGTCGCCATACTTCAGCGTCGATGTGCCGAAATAGGGTGAATTGATCTCCACGAGGTCGCCGTTGGCATCCCATACCTGTGCGTAGTCGGTGCCGTTGACATTGATGTTGGTGAGCTGGGCTGAGCTATTGTAGCTGAAAGTCACCTCGCCTGTGGCTGTCACCTCGGCCAGTTCATTATTCTCATACTTTGATTTAGAATAGATGAGGTGTTTCAGGCGGCCATCCTCGAACTCCATGCCATCGAGCACAGTTTCATAGCGCACCTGCACCCATTGAGAGTCATAATAGCTGTTGCTCGGGCCATTTTTATACTCATCTGTCTCATAGTACCACATCACCTTCGACGGGCCCTCACCGGGTAGCTGATAGGTGAATTCATACTCTACGTTGTGGCTGTTGGCGGACCAACTGTCAGAGGTCATGCTGACCGGGCGCCCAGAGTTGTCATACTGAATCTGGAAGGTGAGATTGTTGTACCCGACGCGCTGCACGCGTGTCGTGGTCAGCGGATTTGTAGCGTCATCGCCTGAGTTGCCTCCGCCGGGAGTCGTCACATTGCCGTTGTCATCCACCGTGATGGTCTGGTCGAGATTCAGGGCATTGTCAGGATCATCGGCCGTGCATCCGGTGGCCAGGATGGCCATGGCGGCGAGAGCTCCCGAGAGATAAATATGTTTCTTCATATGTATTGAGTTTATTTAAAGCTTGATGTTGCGCCAATCCTCGCCCATGGTGTCAGGAGCGTTGACTGTGGGGGTCTGGCTCTTCTGGTTCTCGCGGATTGAATATTGCTTGACATTGGTGGTCACAAAGTCGCTGAGCTCACCCAGGGTGACGTCGCCCATGTTCTGCTGCAGCTTCTTGAGCAGGAAGTAGGTAAACATGCCGTGGCCCTCCTGATTGTAGGCGAAGGCGGTCTCCTCGCCGGTGGCGGCGGTGAATACCACGAGGTTGCCTGCAGTCTGGGCCTTCTTCGGGGCGATAGCCACACCGCGGGCCGAGGCCATCATCTCACCCTCACGCTTCGAGCCGCTGAAGCAGGCGTCCATGAAGAGTACGGTGCCCTTGGTGGGCATTGAGGCCAGACGCTCGTAGAGCAGGTCGATTGAATATCCCGTCGAGGGGTCGGCGCCGTAGCCGTCCACCGGCAGCAGGAATGCATCCTTAGTGGCCTCGTCAGGCACACCATGTCCGGCATAGTAGACGATGAGGTTGATATTCCCCTCATAGGCGTTGGCAGTCTTGGCAAGCAGATTGAGGCCGAAGCGCATGTCATTGAGCGTGGCGTCCTTGATGAGGCGCACATTGTTGGAGGGTATGCCCAGAGTCTTCTTCAGATAGAGTGAGAATACCTCGGCGTCATTGTTGGCGAAGGGCACCTTTGCCTCGCGGCTGTAATTCTCATTGCCAATCACCAGGGCGAATGTATTCTCGCGGTCGATGCCATCCATCACCGGAATCTTGAAATCAAGCTCAGAGATGAATCCCTGGTCAGAGCCGGCGTTGTCGGCCGGAGCAGCGTTTGCGGCCATCGCCTGCGAGGGCTGATTGAGGCCGAGCATCGCCAGCACCTCCTGGCTGCGTTCGAGAGGAGTGCGGATGAAGGGGTTGCCGCCGGGCATGCGGATATTGTCGGCTGAGATGAGGTCGACGAGCTTATGGTCTCCCTCGAAGGCGCCCATGGCCAGTTCGGTCCAGGTCTTGCCGAAGTCTACGGCCTCGAGCGGACGGCACTCGAAGAATGCGCCGCTGCCCACCACCACGTCAGAGTGGAATATTACCTTCCCCAGTTCGCAGCGCATGAAGGCGCCATCGGCAAGGGTGGTCATTGTGGTCGGGAACTCGAGAGAGTCCTGGGCCACAGCGCTTGTGAAGGCTCCGAGGCCCACGCGCTTCACACCCTTCGGGATGGTGAGATCCTTGATTTTTGTGTTTTTGAAAGAGAAGTCGCCAATCTCCACAAGTGTCGAGGGCAACTGCAGCTCAATCGGCTCAGTGCGCACGAACTTGTCGCCCACGGGCGAGAATGATTTGAAACCGATAGAGGTCACACCCTCTTCGATGACGACCTTCTTGACTTTTTGCCATTTTCCCTCCTTATACCAGGCCTCGACTTGAGGCGCGGTCCAGTCGGGCATCTGGCCGGTGCCGCTGATAATCAGCGTCCCTTCGGGAGTGATGTCCCATTTCAATGTGGAGGTAAGCTTCTTAGGTTTGGCCTCCACGCCACCCGCTATCAAGAGCAGGGCGGTCAAGAGTAAAAGAATACGTTTCATAATGTGGCTGTTCACATTGGTTAGTTAGTGAAGTAGAGACCTTGCCCGGTGCAAGTGCAAGAGAGGGGATATCCCCTAAGGGGCACAATGGCATATCTCTTTGTGCAAAATTAACAAAAAAAAGTAGTCATGCCAAGTTATAGGATTAAAAGTTTTGTCGTTTTTGACAGATTTATTAACTTTGCATCTATACCATGGTCTCAATGTGGGATGGCAGCGAGGCCCCTAACCAACTAACCTACTTCATATGCAACTGAATCTTTACCCTGACATGCGCCATGCTGCCGCGGCTCTGCTCGTGGCTCTGACCTTTGCCGGCGCCACAGCTCAGGAGACACAGCGCGACTACACCTTCCGCCGCGCCGAGACCCCCGAGATGGTGCGCCCCTATGCCACCACTGCCTACACCGCCGGACTCCACGACGTGCAGACCATGCGCGGCGACGTGCTGCATTCCTTAGGCAAAGACTCTGTCAAGAATCTGCAGGTCAGCCCGGCCGGCAACCTGTTTATGCTTATCGACGCCAATAAGAAGGGTGAGCGCCATGCGGCTCTCCATAGCCTCCTGCAGGCTGATTTGCGCAAGGCCAAGTTTGATGCCAAACACCTCGGCACACCTCTCGCCGCCACCTTCACCCCCGATGCCCGCCGCATAGCAGTGGCCACCGACAAGGGTATCGTGATTCTCGAGCCCCGCAAACTCAAGCCCGTCGACCGCATCGACCTCGTGCCTATCAAGGCTGAGGAGATGCTTATCAGTCCCAACGGTTATTACCTCGTGCTGGTCAACGGCAAGGATATCGTGGTCTATAACTTCGAGGAGAAGAGAATCCGCACCCGCATCGATGCCGAAATCAAGGTCAATGATGTGGTCTTCAATAATGATGCATCGGCCATGGCGGTGCTCACCTCTGATGGTCTGCTCTCAATCTACGACACACGCACCTTCGAGGTGCGCACCATGATCGACGACCTCGGCGATGCCCTGGCTTGCGATTTCAATTCTGACGGCAAGTATATAGCCGTGGCCACCTCGCCAGCCGACATCGAGATTATCAACCTCGTGCGCACCACCGACCGCCGCCATATCGACGTGGAGGCCGAAGGGATGCGCGACCTGGCATTTCTCGAGGATGCCGAGCATAAACCCTTGCTGGCATTCGGCGCCGAGAAGGCCCTTAATGCACGTCGTATCACCGACCTCGAGCCCTATTATTCGCGCCTCGTGAGCGATGCAGTCGATGAGCAGATGGCCTCATGGCTCAAGATGCAGCCGGGTGAGACGATGGAGGAGTATCAGCTCCGTGTCAACGATGAGTCTATCCGCAAGCAGCGCCGCCTCATCGAGGATAACATCTCGACCACTCTGGCCGGCGACATGCTGGCCATGTCAAACATATCACTCGGCAACTACGACCGCCAGAACGGCGTGCTGGCCGTGGAGTTCGATAATCTGCCGCAGATCTATCTGCCGGTGCCGGAGGCTGATGTGGCCTCGATTACCTCGGCGGCCGACCTCACAGTCTCTGACGCACAGTATGGTGTGCTCCCAGACGACAGCTTCGAGCTCATCTACGCCCGATTCCTCAATAACAAGGATGGCAAGGAGTATATCTACGACAATCTTGACCGCCGACCGATGGAGATGCTGGGGGGCGACACCGACTTTGTGTCGCTCGACATCATCCGCCAGCAGCAGATGGAGGAGATTCGCCTCCAGGAGGTCAAGCAGCAGGTTGTGGCCGAGGCAAAGAAGAACAACGTGATATCCGACCATACCAACATCACGGTCGATTCGCAGGTAGTGCCGGCTTATGATGCCGATGGCAATAAGATTCTGAACTATCTGGTGAAATTCACCTATCAGGTAGAGCCGGAGTTCTCGGCTGTAGAGGACTTCAAGCCGGGCAAATACAGCATCTCAGAGTCGGGCGCTGCCACCTCGATGCTCAATATCGTGAAACAGGCCTTCGAGGGTGATTTCGCGCAGTATCTCAAGGCGGGCAAACGCCTGAATGTGAGCATCTCGGGTACCGCTGACGCCACTCCGATCGTGCGCGGCATACCCTACGACGGTTCGCTGGGCGAATTCGACCAGGAACCTGTCACAATCGATGGCCAGCTCACCACCCTGAGTGTCAACCAGCGCGACGGCATCAAGACCAACGAGCAGCTTGCCTTCCTGCGTGCTGCGGCCGTGAAGGACTATCTCACCCGCAACGTCGAGGCTCTTTCGGGCATGGACACCCGCTATGATTACAACGTCGGGGTAAGCAAGGACAAGGGCTCGGAGTTCCGCCGCATCACGGCTGAATTCACATTTGTCGATGCCTTCTGATTTATTTATTGATAATGAGAAATCTGACAATATTCACTATCGCCTCGCTGATGGGGCTGACAGCAGCCGCCACCATCACTCTCGGCTCTCCTGACACCGCTCCGTCCGGAGCGGTGGCGGGGGCTGAGGTGTGCGACTCGCTGACCTCGGCTGAGGGTGATTCCATAATAGTGCGTTCTGAAGCGGAGGTGCGTGGCGAGCGGGCCTCTGAGCTTTATAAGACTGTGAAGTTCATGCTTTATGAGGGTGAGCTGGAGTCGAACCTGTATCCGGCGGCCTATGAGGCCAATGAGGCTGCGATGGCCGCCCTGGAGGTGGCTGAGCTGCAGGCCGACATCGACCGTGCCACAAGCATCATCGTCGACCTCAATCCTCTCATGGCCCATGGCGCTGTGTATTACTCCGGTCAAGGCGATTCCGGGCGCCAGGCTGACTTCGCGCGCGCTTATGTCGATGCGCAGAGTATGCCGAGGTTGAGCGCGGCGCCGTTCCAGCGCGATGAGCGCCTCTTCCCGCAGTTGGCTTATTGCGCTGCTTACGGCGCCACACAGGCTCAGGACACTGAGGCCGCCAAACGCTATTTCCGGCTCTATCTCGACTCGGGCGATGAGGCGCAGCGCCAGAATGTGATTAAGTATTATGCGCAGGCTTGTCTGGTGTCGGGCGATTATGAGGAGGGACTGACCGTTCTCGAGGATGGCACAGTTCGCTATCCCACTGACATGCAGATGCTGACCCTGGCCATCCAGACCTGTCTTGACGGCAAACTCACCCACCGCATGCAGCCGCTGCTCGACAAGGCGTTGGCTCTGAACCCGAATGAGGAGAAACTTATCAATCTCCAGGCGCAGCTGCTTGAGCGGGCCGGAGAGTATGGCCCGGCGGTAGACCAATATCTGCGTCTGGCCGAAACCCACCCCAACAGTCTCGAAATCAATCAGGCGCTGGCCCGATGCTACTATAATCTGGGGGCCTCGCACTATAATGCCTCCATCATGGAGGAGGATGAGAAGGCTGCCACACGCCATCGCCGCCAGTCGCGCACGTATTTCAACTCGGCTGTCAACGCGCTCGGTCATGTGCTGGCCAACACCCCTTCCGACATGACCTTTCTGCGGGCTTTGGCTTCGGCCTACGCCGCGCTGGGCGACCGCGATAACTTCGATGAGACGAATAAGAAGATCATGGCGTTCGGAGGTCAGGGTGTGGCGTTCAACTCGATGCCTGTCATGATCGCTGCCGAGGGAGGGGCTGATGCCGCACAGAGCGCAATCCCAGCCTCGACGGCTGCCAAGGTGCCGACTTTCGAAGAGTTTGCGGCTCCGCTCATCACCGAACAACTCGGCCAGTGGGCCCGACGCGGTGAGTTTGAGAAAATCGACGACTACCGCAAGCGCCTTAATTCAGGTGGAGCGGAGACCCGATATGAGCAGTTGCTTAAGCAGGCAGAACGGGAATATCTCGAGAAGTATGCATCGCGCCTGGTGGTGACCGACATGCGGCTCTCACCCTACGACCCCGACAATGAGGTCTACCGCATCGACACCCCCTATGGGGTTACTACAGTGCGCGTGCCGGTAAAGAATCAGGAGGCCGAGGGCTTCAAGGCCGGCTGGGCATCGGCCCAACTGCGCACTCCGCGCTTCATCATCCGCGACAATAAGCCGGTGCTGAGCTCAATCACTTATGTGGTCAACGGCAAGAAGTATGAATATAATGCCGAGGATGCGGCCAACTATCAGACTCCGCACGTGTATGTGGATCTGGCCGGGATACTCAATCCTGGCGACGACACATCGGGCGGAGCCGACGACACAGCGCCTGTCGCGGTGTTTATCGATTCTGACGTGGATGTCAACATACCGGTCACCGGCAAGAAGGCCGGCAACCTATTTGCTCTGATTATAGCCAATGAGCATTACGCGCAGGCCGATGACGTGTTTGGCGCGCTCCATGATGGCGACACTTTCCGCAAATATTGCGCCCGCACACTGGGTGTGCCTGAAGAGAATATAGTGGCTGTCAATAATGCTACTGGCAATCAGGTGCGCGATGCGTTGGCGCGTTTGTCGCGCAAGGTGAAGGGTGCCGGACCGGATGCCGAGGCTATCGTCTTCTATGCCGGTCATGGGCTGCCCGATGAGCAGACCATGGAGGCCTATATGATGCCGGTGGATGCCAATCCGCTGCTGATGACAACCATGATACCGATGAAGGAGTTCTACTCCACGCTCGGCGACATGCAGGCAGCCTCGACTTCGGTGTTTGTGGATGCCTGCTTCAGCGGCACCGACCGCGACGGCTCGATGATCAACAAGGCGCGCGGTGTGGCGTTCGCCACACGTCCGGCCACAGCAGAGGGGAACATGTTTATCCTCACAGCTGCCTCGGCCAAGGAGACTGCGATGCCATACAGGGAGAAGGGCCACGGCCTCTTCTCATACTTCCTGCTCAAGAAGCTCCAGGAGTCGAAGGGGAACACCTCGCTGCGTCAGCTGGCCGATGATGTCATCAAGAATGTGCGTCAGGCAGCTGAGACTGTGAATGGCAAACCGCAGACTCCCACCGTGGCCACCTCGGGCACCCTCTCGACCTCATGGGACTCGAAGAAGCTTAAACCCTAAGCCAACACTTCGGAGATTGAAGTATCTCTCAAAAATTAGCAACTGTTTAAGCTTTTGAGATATACTTACCATCCCACTCGTCTGAACGACCAATACTGAATAACTTATACGTTAATCATGAAACTCAATCTAATCCCCCGCCTCTGCGTGATGCTGCTGTGCCTCATGGGCATGGTGTCGGCTGCCAAGGCCGACGATGTGAAGACCGTAGAGGGTGAGTACACTTTTCTCGGCGGTGGACGCCACTCTCCCGCCGAGTGCAAGCGGCTGGCTGCCGAGGGTGCCCGAATTGAGGCACTGAAAAAGGAGTTCGGCGTCATCGTAGGCCAGAATGTAATGCAGACCGAGCACATTGATGGCGATTCTGAATCGACTCATTTCCTCTCGCTATCTTTCTCTGAAGTGAAGGGTGAATGGCTCGGCGATATCGGTGAACCTGAATATGACATCAGTCTCGATGATGATGCCACGCTGGTGGTGAAGTGCAAGGTCAAGGGACGCGCGAAGGCCCTGAGCAACCGTGCCTCTGAGTTCGAGTCGCTCGTGCTGCGCAACGGCACTGACCAACGCAATGCCGACACCGATTTCCGCCATGGCGACCGGATGTATCTCTACTTCTCGGCGCCTGTCAACGGCTATCTGGCGGTATTCCTGGCTGATGAGGCCGACAATGTGTTTGCGATTCTTCCCTACGCCACAGGCGGAGTCAATGAGATTCGCACCAAGAAGGGCTACGACTACGTATTCTTCGACCCGCGCCGTGGCAATGACTTCGGCACAGTCGATGAACTCATAATGACCGCCCCTGAGGGTGAGGAATACAATAAGGTCTACGTGGTATTCTCGCCTGAACCCTTCTCGCCCCCGGCAGTGAAGTTTAAGTATGCAGGCGCACCTCCGTCGACCGATGCCGAGGAGTTCTCGAAATGGCTCGTCAAGGCTCGCCGCAACGACGACCGTATGGGAGTCAAGTCGATGAATCTGCGCATCTCCCCCTCAGGGAAGAAGACTGAGAAAATGAGATACTGAGGTTGGTGTGACTTTTTTACGGAAAAGTTTAAACAACTTCTTTAGCAACCGTTATTCCGATAAACGTTTAACCACATAAAATCCTTACATTATGAAAAAGATTATTATGATTCTGATGGCCTTCGTAATGATGGCCCCGGTGTATGCCGACACCGCCAAACAGCTCAACAAGGAGCTCGAGAAAGAGTACAAGAAGAAACTCAAACAATACAAGAAGGAGAAGTGGAATGTGGTGGGAAGCCGCACCATGGAGGTGAGCCTTCTGAAGCACTATGAGCTTCTCAACAACGACCAGGAGGATGCACGCGAAATCGTGGGCATGTCGCGCACCAAGACCAAGAACAATGGCTATCAGGCTGCATCCAACAATGCGATGATCTCGTATGCATCGCAGGCCGGTTCGGCTCTGAAGGGTCGTGCGATGACCGACATCTTTGCCGATGGCGCCAACACTGATGCTGAGTTCGACCACTTCTTTGCCGCTTACGAGCGTCTGGTGGAGAAGGAGATCCGCGGCGAGATGCAGGAGAGCTTCGCTCTGGTGAAGACTCTGCCCGACGGCACTTATGAGTTTGAGGTGTTCTACGTGGTGAGCGAGAGCAAGGCTGCCAAGGCACGCCAGCGTGCGCTCGAGGGTGCGCTGAAGGATAGCGAGGCTGCCCAGAAGTATGCTGAGAAGCTTGCCGGATTTGTCAATGAGGGCTTCAAGCAGATGTAATACTTCCTTAACTGGTGTAACTCGATATAAAGCTCTATACAGATATTAGCTCTATACAGATATTAATGCGGAATTGCCCGGTGCCCCTTTTGTTGGGCGCCGGGCAATTATTCTCTTTTTCCCGCTTTCTTTTTTGGGGAGGGAGATTTTTTACTATTCACTTCGTTCATAGCACAATGGGATATCGCGCTATTGACTTGCGCATTATCTTGCTATTATCTTGCGGGGGGCTTGGCCTTCGCGGCGCTCTATCAGCAGGGTGCCGGGGGCTACGCGCGCGGGATCGGCTTGGGTACCGTCGGTGAGCCAATAGCTTGCTTCAGAGCAGCCGGATTTTATGGCGGCTATTGCGGTGGGAGCGCCGGTTGAGGCATAGGGGAGGGTGCGTATGGCGGTGCTGACTCCGTTCTTGGATAGTATCAGCTGCAGACGGTCGCCGCCGGTGAGGCGTATCCCTGTGGCATCGTCATAACGGGTGAAGCCTGCGGGAATGGCATCTGAGGCAGCATCGGCTGTAACATCATCGGCGGTGGTCACTCTCCACCAAACCTCTACGCCATCGCGCAGTCCGGTGAGGCGGGCGTTATCCCAGCTCAGATCGGTCCCTTCAACCTCGGTGGGGATATATGCGAAATCTCCTGCCTCGGCACCATTGATGCAGAGGCCGCTGAAAGTGGGTTCGATTTCAAGCAGCAGTCCATCTTCCGGGTCGGGGACACAGCGGTCAACTCCGGCCAGGTTCGGGTCGGGCATGTGGTAGCATACTCTGTAGGCGCCCTCCTCAATATCAGCCGAAATGATTGCAAACTCACCTTCGGGCGCCTCGTTGGAGTAAGCCACAATTTCGCCGTCGGAGTTGAGAATTGAGCACTGAAGTCTGTCGGTGGCAGCCGGGTCGAGGGTGCCGATTTTCACAGCAGGGAATCTCAAGGTATCATTCTCGCCATAGACTCTGCGGCTCCGGTAGATATATCCTTCGGGGACCTCCGGCACACCGCGCAGATATATCTTCATATCCCAGAATGATACGCGGCTACCCGCCGGAGTCTCGAAAAGAAGGCTCGTGGGATTGGGTGTACCCTCGGGGAAGTCGACTCCGTAATAGTCGCGGGTATCATCATTAGGCAGCACGGCGCGCACACCGTTGACACTGAATTCTGGATTGGGGTTATAGAGCGGATTGAAGGCATTCACACCATATATCTCCACTCGAGCCACATCCCATGGTGAGTTGCCATCGGCATCAAGTGCCAGATGCAGCTCCATGCGTCCCGCATCGTCGGCGTCGCCAAGTGTGAATGCCGGGGTGAGGGGAATCACGCAGTCGTTGGCCACATATTGAAAGATACAGTTGCGGAACTCTGCCTTGTCAAACATCGCCGAAGTTGGTTCGGCCCAAAGGTCGGATATATGGTGCACATCCTGTGGAGATTGTGTCCATGACCAATACATCAGCTCGGTGCCATTCTTCACGCCCGACTCATAGTTGGGTAGCAGCGACACATATTGTCTTGCTCCGGCATTCTGCCATGCAGCCAAGGCAATCAGTGCAGCTGCGCCGGCACTCAGCAGGCGATGAGTTCTCCATCGTGATAAGAAGTAAGTCTGCTTCATAAGCAACGTAAGGTTAAGTTTAGAAGTAAGTTTAAGATTGAAGTAAGTTTGAGATTGAAGTAAGTTTAAACAACTTCATTGTCAAGGTCAGTGCAGAATCCATCGAATGAGATGTATTCTACCGGCTTGACCATCAGCAGTGGCATAATCCCAATCAGAGATTAATAAAATCCAAATTTAGTGACATTTCTTAAACATGCCAAAATATGCCGCATTAAAGTCTGCCGGCATGTTGCATAACATATTTTTTACTTAAGTATTCGGCTTGTGCATATTTATACTATTGATTATTTTTATACTATTGATAATTTTGGAATTGGCAGTAACTTTGCATTCTAAAATATCGTCTGTATGGAAAGAGATAAACTTGATTTCAGAAACGCCGGAATAAGACCGCTCTTCATGGCCATGTTTTTCCCGACTTTGGTAGGCATGTTCTTTAATTCGGTGTTAAACATATGCGACGGCATGTTTGTGGGCCATGGGGTGGGCAGCAATGCTCTTGCTGCCATCAATATCGTTGCGCCTATATTTTTGATATGTACAGGGATAGGACTAATGTTCGGAATCGGGGCATCGGTAATCGGAGGTATACGTCTGGCCGAGGGGAATGTGAAGGCTGCAAGAATCATAATGACTCAGGCATATATTGCGGGCGGTGTGATATTCGGGGCTGTGATACTGTGTTCATTGCTGTTCACACGCCGACTGCTGTATCTGCTCGGTTGCAGCCCGCTTCTTGAAGAGCTGGCCACTGACTATCTGTTATGGTTGCTTCCGGGTCTGGTGTTCTTCTATCTGCAGTGCGCCGGAATGATGCTCATCCGTCTTGACGGTGCTCCACGTTATGCGATGAGTGTGCAGATTGTGGCGGCGGTCTTAAATATTTTCCTTGACTGGTATATGGTTTATCCTCTTGGATTGGGGATAAAGGGGGCATCTATGGCTACATCAATCTCCTGTATAGTAGCCGGAATTATGGTTGTGGCTTATTTCATTTTTTTCTCCGACAAGTTGAAGTTCTATCCCCTGCGGCTCACTGTGAAGTCTCTCAGACTATCTGTCAGAAACACCGGATACATGGCGAAAATCGGCTTCGCCACTTTCATCGCCGAACTTGCAATGGGTGTGATGATGGTGACGGGTAATTACATGTTTTTATCATTTCTGGGTGAAGATGGTGTGGCTGCATTCAGTGTCGGGTGCTATCTGTTTCCGCTCATATTCTCCATAAGCAATGCTGTGGCGCAGGCTTCCCAGCCTATTATCAGTTACAATTATGGAGCTGGTCTCACTGTGCGAGTGCGTCAGGCCTTGAATGTGGCATTGGTGACTGCAATCTTCTGCGGCATGGCAATATCTCTGGTGATGTGGAGCGGGTCAGGAATACTGACCGGTATATTCATCGATTCCTCAGAAGCTGCCTACAGGATTGCAAGAGAGGGATTGCCGCTGCTTGGGTTATGCGCATTGCCATTTGCACTCAATATAACATTTATTGGATACTACCAGAGCTGTGAACGTGCTATGCGTTCCATAATATATATGCTGCTCAGGGGCATCATCCTGATGATACCGGGATTCATCATACTGCCTCAATTAACAGGCGTCTCCGGCTTATGGTTGGCGATACCGGTATCTGAACTAATGACATTGGCAATAATCGCCATCTGCAAAGTCTCTTTCAAAAATTAGCGAAGTAGTTGCTAAGTAGGGATATCCATAATCAATTGACTATTTAAACCCAAAAGACCTTCATGGACTACATCAAACTCTCCTCCGAGGAGATAGCCGACGAATTGGTTAAATCGGCGAATACCTTAAATTTTTACACAATATGAGCCAAATCGCCGCCCCAAAAAGATAGCAAGATGTGGTGAGTCGCTAAGGCCATTGTCAATAGTGTTATTCCTAAAAATCAGCATAAATGTCATTTTTTTGGAGTACGTATTTGGTTCGAAATAATGTTATTACTAATTTTGTATTCCTAAAAGATGGCATATATGCTGACTTTTGGGAATACAACTATGATTATAAAACGAGATTACTATCTTAATCAGCTGATTGACAGTAGGCATAATGGGCTGATAAAAATAATTACCGGGCTACGCCGTTCTGGTAAATCATACCTATTGTTTAAATTGTTCGCTTCTTACTTGAAAGAGCAGGGAGTGGATGACAACCACATTATTAAGATTGATTTGGAAGATAGGCGAAATATCTCCTTGCGTAATCCCGATGCGTTGCTTGCCCACATAGATTCTCTACTGAAAGACAGCAATATGTACTACATTCTTCTCGATGAAGTTCAGCATGTCTCCGAATTTGAAGATGTGCTGAACAGTTATCTTAAGATTGACAACGCCGATATTTATGTAACTGGAAGCAATTCAAGATTTTTGTCTTCTGATATTATTACGGAATTTAGAGGGAGAGGAGATCAGATACATGTGTATCCCCTTTCTTTTGCAGAATTTATGTCTGTCGATGAGCGGCACCCACTTGAAGCATGGCAGGATTATTATACCTATGGTGGGCTACCGCACGTGATAACATTAGAAACGCCAAGGAAGAAAGAAGACTATCTGAAACGACTGTATTCTACAGTGTATGTCAATGACATAGTAGAGAGATACAACATCCGGGGAGAGACTGAACTGAAAGAGCTGGTACAAGTAATTGCATCAGCCATTGGTTCACCCACGAATCCGAATAAGTTGGCTAATACATTCAAAAGTCTTAAGAATGTATCATTGACAAATAAGACGATAGATAATTATCTTGGCTATATGTCGGACTCATTTCTTATAGAGAAGGCAATACGGTATGACATTAAGGGCAAGAAGTATATCAACACGCTTGCTAAGTATTATTTTTCCGATGTTGGTGTTCGCAATTCTATTCTTGGTTTCAGACAGCAGGAAGAAAATCATATTATGGAGAATATCATCTATAATGAACTAAAGGTACGTGGTTTCCAAGTTGATGTGGGTGTTGTGGAACATCGCACTACGGATAAAGAGGGCAAGGCTATCCGCAAACAATACGAGGTTGACTTCGTAGCGAACCAAGGTAGCCAACGGTACTATATTCAGTCAGCATTTTTGATGCCTACAGATGCGAAGGAGCGTCAAGAATCGGCCTCCCTTTTGCACATAGCTGACTCTTTCAAAAAGATAATCATTGTCAAAGATCATATCAAGCCCAAACGCAACGAGGACGGCATCGTTACAATAGGGCTGATGGATTTTTTGTTGAAACCTGAACTTATAAATTGGTAAGTAGCTGGTCAATTTAAAACGCTAAGTAGTTGCTAAGAATTTGTTCATTAATTCTTCGCAACTACTTAACAAAAAATGGCTTGCAAAACACGCGATTCGCAGTGAAGGCTCCGGGAAAGCCACCTCTCAAAATCCAACGGAACACTTCTCCTGTTGCTATGTCCCCCCCTGTTTCCTTCTCCATTAAAGAAAATTTTGCTTCTGCCGCATAGTGGCAAAAGATTGTGTTAACTTTGCCGTCAGAAATCAAAAACAGACTGAAATATGGCTACATCGGTAAGGTTAATTCGCAGATATGTTTGGCTCGTGGATACGATTCGGCGTGCCGGACATATCTCGCTTGACGAAATCAATGGCCTATGGCTCAGGAATTATGCACTTAACCCCGGTCATGAGACAGAGATACCGGAGCGCACTTTCCATCGCCATCGTGAGGCCATAATCGACCTCTTTGGTGTTGAAATCGCCTGCGACAGGGCTACTAATACATATTATATTCAGGACATTTCATCGCTCGAACACCCATCATTCACAAGCTGGCTTTTCAATGGTCTCGCAATCGACAACCAGCTGATGAGCAACGAGAGTTTGAAGAACCGAATTGTATATGAGGATACTCCCGGCGGGATGGAATTCATGCCGGTAATATTAGAGGCAATTTCAACCAATCGGGTATTGGCAATTACTTACAGAAGCTATAATAAACCCAATAAGGACACCGAATGGGAAATAGAGCCGTATGGACTCAAGCAATACCGTCGCCGCTGGTATCTTATCGGCTGCAAAGTTGGCGAGGATTGTCACTTGACGTTTGCTCTTGACCGCATTGTGAGCATTACTATAACTGACAAGATTTTTGTGCCGGACAATGGCGAAGAGCTCAACGATTTTTTTTCGGAGGTGGTGGGGGTTTTTGTCGACCCCGATCTTGATGTTGAGGAGGTAATGGTCAGAGTATATGGCAGACAGCGTAATTATTTCGAAGGGACGCCGCTGCATCCTTCCCAGAAAATAATCGTGCGTAAGGCTGAATATACTGATTATGGTTTCATGTTGCGGCCTGAATATGAGTTTCAGCATGAGATACTGCGCCTTGGCCCGGATGCAGAGGTTTTGTCGCCTCAGTGGCTGCGCGATGATATGAAGTGGTATGCAGAAGAATCTCTAAAGCGTTACAGCAAGTAATGGAAATATTCAAATCATTTTGGTTTCGGCTATTCATCTCTTTATTGGGAGGATTAGCTATTGAGTTGGCAATCTTGTTTACTATACCGCCGACTACAACTCCGGGCTATATTTTCAAAGACGTTCTATCTTTGATTATATGTGGTCTAATATACTTTAAAATACTAAAAAAGAGCGATTAATTGTATTTTATGTTGTCTAACATATCCGGGAGTGGGCGTCAGTCAGAAATAATGATTAACTTTGCATATTCAAATTCTGATGCAACTTGCAAGCTCAAGAGAGGGCTACAGCATCAGATAGATACCGCAAAGCATTATTGCCGAGTCCCATTCAAGAAAATCCGGCCAGATTTTATCGAGGACGAAGCGACTGATGCTCACTCCTTTTATATATTGGTGCATCCTCATCATATAGCGAATGGACGTGAGACTATCAGTCTACTTCCATTCGATAACGGGTTCCTTGGCCGGAATTGCCCAAGCCTCGCGCTGCGGCAAGCCCATTGAATGATGGACAGCAGACAATAGTCGAAGCGTCCTATTTTTTTCATAATCCAACCAAAAACCGATCAATCATGTCACGAGTATTCAAAATAACACCCAAGCGCATCAAGCGCACCAACGGCACGGTCCTCACTCCTGAGATGGCCGTGACTGTAACCACTGCAATACATTGCACCAATCCTTTCTGCAACGGAGCCAAGGAAATCAAAGAGGCCTACCAACGACTCTATGCCTTTGACTACGCCAAAGCCTGTTGCAACCAAAACGATTTCGATTACTCTAAATTAGACTAACCACCAACTTTAATTCAATCAAACTATGGGCTGGACAAGTTTATTAGGGGACCTTGCCAAAGGTTTCGCTCAAGGATATATAGAAGAAAGAGGTGTCAAAGGCACTGTGGAAGATGTTGCAGGGTTTGCTAAATCCTTGTTTTCATCCGACGAGAATAATGACGCCTTTGATGAATTCATATCAAAGTACAATGAATTGATTGATGCAGAAGAATATTCTGAAGCAAACGAATTGGTCAATGAGGTGTACAAAGATGAAGAGAAAGATGTATTTTACTACTATCTGGATGCACAATCCTGCAACCTGATGGCAATAAATGATGAAGTATTAGATGATGGCATCGAACTCATCCAATACGCCGTGAAATCCATCAAAAAAGCCTGGAAATTAGTCGATAAAGACTCTGATCTTGCTGAGCAGATCAAGGATCTTAAGGAGACAATTTTCGAGAATCAGAACTGCATGAAAAATAGGAAAGTGAAGCATGATCAGACGCTTGCTGATTGGTCTGAAACGCTAAAGAAAGTAGCCGGCCTATGTACCGATGAAAAAGATTTCGCTCAAGCTGAAAAGGTGCTTTTGGCTCACTATCAAGAGTACGAAGATGGAGAGCTTGATTACTTCTACTGGTATCAACTTGCGCTCATCCACTATTCAAAGCATTTAGTATCCATAACGGAGGAAGAGAATGAATCCACATATCGCATTTTCCTTAAAGACATAGATCACGCGTCTGAGTTTATAGGGAATGATGCAGATAGAGCCGCTGAAATATCTGAACTTCGTCAGTATAATAAAAACATCATAGAATCGGGGGCAGGTTCTAACAACGGACAAAAAACTGAAAAGAGCAGTAAGGAGCAAGCCAACTCAAATGAGTCGGAATATCTGGCTGAACTTAAGTCATGTCTGGAAGATGACGGAGTAATTTCTGACAGAGAGCGTCGTTTGCTCAATAAACTGCGTCAATCATTGGGAATCTCCGAGAAGAGAGCAGAAGAATTGGAAATGAGTCTAAGTTCACAGCGGATGCTTACCCCTGATGAACAGGAGTATGCTGATGAATTCAAGGCTTGTTTGGAAGATGATGGCGAAATATCTTCCAAAGAACGCCGTCTGCTTGACAAACTTCGCAATTCATTGGGAATAACTCCGGAAAGAGCCAAAGAAATAGAAGATAATTTGACGGAATCATGATGGATAGAGATAAAGTGCAACTTAGAACACGTGCTATTGACACATTAGCAAATGTGTCAACGACTGACGAAGTTGTAGAATGCCTGAATAGTCTTGCTGTGCAAGCTAATCAATCTGTTGCCTCTGCGCTTAAAGCTCAGGTTCAGGTTATCAAATACATTACCAAACCTGATTTGTGTGGAAGTTCTTTTGACCTCTTCTTTAAGAATCTTAAAAATGCCTTGGTGCATTGCGAAGATGAGGAGAATGCTTATGAAATCCGAGCAAAGGCCGGTTTGATGCTTAACAATTTCATCTTTTTTACAAAGGCAAAGATTGAATGGGAATTGCTTGTAAATCGTAAAGAAGGAGAAAGATTATTTGTACAAGCATCTAATGAATTGGCACAAAGCGTATGTGAAATTGCGCTTCTCCCAGGAGGAACGGCTAAGGCAGTGGTAAAAGCGACGGCAATCAAGAATCTTAGCAAAATACTTTTTAATCCGGACGAACAGAGTGACAACTGGTTCAAAAAGGCAACGAGGTGGATGTTCAAGAATTCGCGTGCCGCTGAAAAACAAGCAGAATTTGCAGAAACGCTTGATAAACTCGCAGATAAACTCGTTAAGCACAGGGATATAATAGGAAAAAATGATCTCATTGCGGGAATTTATGAGAACTATTATCACGAACTGATGGATTATCATTCAGATGAGTGGGCCTATCATTATGCCAAAGCGGGTGAAAAATTTAAAATAGCATGGCAAGCACCGTTGGGCATAATTGGGATTGGCGGTTGCTTATCTGTTGTAGTGTGGTTCGTAAGATGGATGATCTCGCTCTTTTCAACAACAAATCCCGGATGGGCAGCAACTCAATGGATGTGGACAGGCATTATTTGTGGTGGAATATCCGTAATAGTAGCAGCTATTTCCATCATATTGGGTATGGTGGAAAAGCGAAAAGGCAATAAGATTCTTCAATCGTATCACGACTACTATACAAGTATTCAAGCAATTTTTTCAGAGTAATAAGCGTTCCTATTATGTCGCTAAATCAAGAAATAATTCTTAATCCAAGAGAGTGCCCTCAGCAGAAGGCCGAGGCATTGGTAAGTTTGATTTCATCCTTAAAATCTTCAAATAATAAGGCTAACGAAAGTAATTACACTGATTCAACAGAGAAAATGGATTCGAAACAAACCATAGAGAAGGAATTAAATTCAATTACAGGTTTCTGCCAAAGCCAAATAAGTCAACTTGGAGCAACGACATTCAAGCATCCTCGACTTGCTGATTTGCGTAATCAATATATATCGCAGCTCAGGATGCTTCTTGAGGAATTCTTGAAGCTAACCAAGCTAATTCAAAATGAGATTGTGTGGGATCATATGGTGGTTGCTTTTTTCGGAGAAACTAATGCAGGCAAAAGCACGTTGATTGAAACCTTACGCCTTAACTATGGGGTAGAAGATCTCAAATCTTGGACTCACAGTGAGATAGTCGGAGATGGTCAAGCCGACTATACTAAAGACGCAACTGAGTACGCTATTACAATAAACGGCAAAAAAGTAACTTTGATAGATGTCCCTGGAATTGAGGGAGATGAGGCAAAATATGCAAATGTCATCGAGAAGGCATTAAGAAAAGCCCATGTGGTCTTCTATGTTCAGGGCAAAAACAAAAAGCCTGATGCCAAAATCGCCGAAAAAATTGGTAGATATCTTTCTGACTGGAGCAGGGTTTATTCTATATATAATGTTCGCAATTCATTAGATGATTATGACCCTGAGCAGTTAAACGATCTCCCTGAAACATTGAAAACTGATAAGAACATTGATTTGCAGAATCAGATACAAGGAGTTCTATGTGATATCCTTGGAAATGTTTATCAAGGTGGTCTGTTACTGCATGGATTAGTTGGATTGTCAGTTTCAAGCGACTTTGAACACAGCATCAAATGGCAGAATCTTCATAATCAGGCCATTCGATTGTTCAAAGATTCTGACAGCGCTTTGGAGTTCAGCAACATTAAAGAGTGGATATCCTTGATGAATGATTGTTCAGATAACTTTGAAAAAGTTATCTTGGAATCCAATCGACAAAAGATTGCCGGCCTTAAGACCAAAGGAATACGCATGTTTAAAGACATTGAGAATGCTCAAAGTCGCGATATTGAGAATCTTATATCTCGACTTCATTCTCTCAAAAATAGCGTCAAATCATTGTTCAACAATTCAATCAGGGATGTCAAGCAACGTCCTGTTTCTGAGACGAACCGAATACTCAATAAACTAAAGTCTGACTTAGTGAATATAGTCAACTCAAAAAGTGACAAGAGTCACAAAGTAAGAAGAGCAAAATCGGTAGCTTCGACAGCCAAATGCACGTTGAACACGGAGATTGAAAGTACTTTGACAGACATTATCTGCCGACTTAAATCAAATCTCGACAAACATTTCTCTGAGTTCAAAGATATAATGCTAAAAGTCCCCCAAATACCAGAATTTTCATTAAATGAATTAGATTTGGATATTGACGATGCATTCGAGAATCTGGAGGTAAGTCTTGCCGATGTATGCAATACAGTTGGCACTATGGCAGGAACTGCAGCGGCAGGAGCTGGCATTGGATCTTTGATTGCGCCGGGCTTGGGTACAATTATAGGAGCGGGTATAGGTGCTGTTGTTGGTGCTGTTGGAAAAGGTTTAATGAGTGATGGCGGAAAAGGTGAGACCGCACAAGCTATCGGCAAAGAGATAAAAATCTGTGAGGAATCAGCAAATGAAAGAATTAGCATAGCTACAGCTCACATTACATCCAATCTTCACGATTGCCGGCTACAAACCATAAAAATCATTGAAAATGAGATTGTATCTGTCAATGATTTGTCGGATGCCTTAAATATTATTTATCAAAAATTTACCTTACGCTAATGAACAGAATAACTGAAGCATTATCAACAGCTGAGAAGATTTTTTCTCGGGCATACGATTCTGGTATTGATGTCTCTGACTTCATAAAAAAAATCATGCAGGCCAAGCTAATGCTTGACCGGGACATCATAACCATTGCAATGTTGGGAAGCTTTTCCGATGGGAAGACTACACTCATCGCAGGCCTCTTGGGCCAAGTTCCTGAAAACATGAAAATCTCTACCAATGAATCATCTGATGAAATCATTGAATACGAGACTGAATTTATGGATAAGAAGTTCCGCTTCATAGATACTCCGGGGCTTTTCGGTACAAAAGAAAAAATAGCGGATGGCCAAAAGGTACGCTTGTCTCAAATCACTGAAAAATTTATATCTCAGGCGGACATAGTAATCTATGTTACCGAAGCTGTAAACCCTTTACCGGAGAGCCACAATGACGCATTGCGGCAAGTGATGAGAGGATTGCGCAAATTGGATAACGCCATTTTTGTAATAAACAAAATGGACGAAACAGGTTGCGGTTACGCCTCTTCAGAAGGATTCGCAGAAGCCTCGGAGATTAAGAAGGCTAATTTGAAAAAACGACTTGAACGAGTTTTGGAGCTTTCTTCTGACGAAGCATCGGCCTTGAGAATTGTAACATTAGCAGCGAATCCGGGCAACAAAGACATGTCGCTTTGGTTTGCTCATGTTGACAAATATTTATCAGCCTCAAATATAAATAGTCTGCGTTCAAAAGTTAAAGAACTAACATCCTCTCTGGATATAGATGCTACAATAAGGCAGACGGCCCTTGATATGGCCATAGATTCCATAAAAGCGGTCCAAAATGTAACCACTGAGGCTGTAATCCCTATTAGCAAGTCTTTGAAAGAAGCTAAGATAATAGAAGGAGACATGAACACAGAACTATCAATTGCTCGTGAACAGTTGATGGACAACAAGCGTCAACTTTCGTCTACTCTCGATAGTTTAGAGGAATCTTTCAAGGTTGATGTGACTAATGCATCTGTTGAAACAATTGGTGATGTAATTGAATCACTCGGAACTACAGATGGAAATGTATCACTTTCAATAGTGATACGTAAAATCGAGGATGCTCTTCAAGTCTGCTCTGAGTCTTCATCTTCCATTCTTGAAAGGACAGCAATTAAAATAGACAAACAATCTTCTCTTCAAGAAACACTTCTTTCAGATGGTATGGGAAAGGCTGCTGGGTTTCTCAAGAACACTAAAATCACACCTGAGATGGTGGGAAAAATCAGAGATACATTTTTCAAGAACTTCAAATTTAAGCCATGGGGCAAGATTAATCTTGCCGGTAAGCTCACTAAATGGATTGGACAAATAGGTGTGGGAGTGACGGTCGCTTTGGAGTTCTATGGATGGTATAAGCAACATAAGGCGCAGAATGACCTTAAAGAGGCTAAGAAAAAAATAAAGGAGGCTCTCACAGAGCTATTCAATAAAGCTCGCGATTTATACCGGACAGACGAAGCTTTCTTTTCCAATTTCGCATCAGGATATGTCGAGATTGAAAATAGAGTAGCCCAAAACAAGGAAGAAATAGAGTTCATGGAGGAAAAACTCGACAATCTTCGTTCAATTTCAAAGGAAACGACGAAATGGTATGCCGATTTTGTCGAAGATGTAGATTATACAGAAATTTAACATCATACAAATATGTCATCAAGAGAGAAATACGAAAAAGAAAAAAAGTCTAAAAAGGATAAAAAAAACCGTAGTGCAATTGCCGGTGCAGCGGTAGCATTGGCTTCATTGGCCGCACTTCTTATTAAACCCTTTTCCGATCAAAAGAAAAACGGTTGAGATTTATTGTCAGCATGGACAAGTTTGTTTCCCAATTAACTACGGTAATCCGAGGGAGCCTTCGGCAGAAGGCGGAGGCTCTTGTCGGGTTGCTGACGTGGCTGGACTATGAGTGCCCGGCAGCGGAAAAGGAGGGGGCTTTCAGGTCGCTTGACCCGCGTGTGCAGGCGGCTCTCGATGAACTTTGGGAGAAGTATTACGCTCGGCCCAAGAGTAATGGCCACTGGACAGGTGAGGAATGCAACTCGGTGTGGATCCCGGACGATGACTATACGCCGCCCAACAAGTCCTACTCAAATCTTCACAGTCTGACTTGGCGCGAAATCAAGCGCAAGCATGGTTTCAAAGGGCTAAAATGTGATCGCGGTCGTTTCCGCTTCGATGAGATTGCGTGGTATAAGGTGTCCCTGCCTAACTTCGCAGAACTCGTTTCATCTCCCAACCGCGAGGTTCTCCATGAGGCAGCTTTTGGCGCCTTAGCGCAGAAACTCGGCAAGACCGTCGAAGAGGTAAAAGCCATAAAGGAGAGCGCCAACGATCATACTCCTATGGGGCAGAAGAATCTCGCATGGCATGAAGATATTGACTGCGAGACGCTCTATCTCGTTCCGCAGGAGATCCACGGTAATATAATTCATTTCGGAGGTGTGGCAATGTGTCAACTCCTTCGCAAACACAATCTAATTTGATATGTTAGTCATAGAAACTTATAAGTGCCGCGACTGCGGTCATATTTTCTTACACCGGACTGGAGGCTTCATTCTACAAATATCCGCACCGCAATGTCCGAAATGCGAGTCAAAGAATGTGGAGAAGATAAAGTCTTCAGAATAATGCGTATCTCTGCCGCGAAGTGGCAGTTTAGAGTTGTAACTTTGCCGTAAACTAAATAAGTCTTATAATCAACAATGAAAATTACACCAGAGAATGTGCAAGCTGTGCTGGACTACGTCAATCAAACGCAGTCGACCGAGCAAGCATTCGCCAAAGCGTGTGTGCTTGACTACTTCATGAAATACCTTTCGGAGCTTTCGCCGGAGGAATTTGAGAACTTTCCAGAGGAACTTATAGCAGACCTGAGACTCGCTGACTACAGAGCAACCGTGTGGCACCTCATAAATGAAGGAAGCATCGAAACATTGAAGGACTTTCTCAGTGATGAACTCGACCCTTCACTATATCGACTTTCGGCACCGTACTATCGTACTCACTACGCCTTCTTGTATGCTTTAGGTTGTGGAGCAGTAGTAGATAAAACAGTCGAGGAACTTGAGGGTCACCGTGACCTCTGGATATATCGAGGTCTAAAAGCCATTGATCTTGCCATAGATATATCCAGTCGTATGGATAACATGGAAGCTACCGCAGCCGCCCTAAGCGTGAAAGTCGACATTCTTAAAAATAAATCATTTAAAGAAGCTGCCGACACCGCTATCCTTGGCATTCGAATTGCTCCCAATGACAAACTGAAGGAAGAGTTTGTTGAGTTATGGAAAGAAATAACCGACGAATGGTTCAACCGCTTTTTTGAACCCCAAGGGGCTTCATTCATCAATCAACTTCCTTTGTCGCAGGAGACCATTGAAGAGATGTGTCAAAAAGATCAGTCTATTGGGAAGTTTGTAGATACATGTCTCTGCTCGACGGAAGCGGACTATGATCGTTCTCCAATGCTTTTTGTAGAGAAGATAGAAGATGTTTCCAATCTCGAACTCAAGGAACTTGTTGATGATGCGAGATATGTATTCTGTCTCGACAGAATTCCATCCGAACTACACTTCGACGAAGGTCACCCCAAGGCCAATATCCTATATGTGGTTGATGATGAAGATACTACTTTATATCACCCATACATCAAAGAGGAATAAAAATAAATTACAGCCTAATCCATAAAATATAATTGCTTCCATTTGTCATAAATATAAAATAAATGGAAGCAATTATAGCTTACAAATCGGATAAATAAGCTATTCTAATATTATACCTATATAAGTGCTGCGACTGCGGTCATACCTTCATTCACCACTCCGGGGGCTTCATACTGAAACCATCGGCTGTGCAATGTCCCAAATGCGGCTCAACGAATGCCAAGAAAGTGAAATAGCAGAAATCTGATATCCAATTTTACTGGAATATGTTTACACACGAAAATGCTATTGAATTAGTCAAGAAATTCTCACGCGCAATATATTGTACGCCTGATACAAAACTTAGGGATTTAGGCATTGAGCCGTTGCAAGTATTCACGAACTTAGTGCGAGATGAATTGGTCGAATTAAGTCATGACGAATCTAATGCAGAGCTTGATATACAAGGCGAATATACATTGGTCTTGACCAAGCCCATATTCAAGTTTGATATTCCCATATCTGAAATAGACACATTGGAATCTCTGGCAGATGAAATTTGCAATTTCGCTACGGAGCAAGATGAATATACACGTGAAAATGGTTATGACATTATTCAAGAAGCCGGATGCGATACAACGGAGTGTGGGTGGTATACTTTGGAGTCTTCGTGGGAATATAGTAAATTAGACCATAAGGCGCTTCTGTCATTTATAAAAGTTCAGTACGGAATACAAATAGAAAAAGCGACAATCACCAAGTTCAATGGAACACTGTCGCAGCTATGCGAAGTGTTGACTGACAGAATCAATCGGGCGATTTTGTCTCAAAATTCCAAATAATTTGCTGCTTCTGTCGCGAAGAAGCAAGTGTGATGCCCGGCTTTGCGGTTTGAGAAAGACAATTTTTACGAAAAATATAAAATGTGGAGATTTTTTTCTTCAAGCGCAATCATAATTAATATTTTGGCATCATTAGTGTCCACTAAAAAATCATAAGAGTGCTTTGAAATTATTGATATTCAA